>NZ_JAMDHB010000003.1:0-314557 GCF_028656895.1 Pseudomonas sp. TNT2022 ID1044
TCCGGCTTCAATTCAATAACCGTGTTGCACTCAGCTCCTGCAACCGCCGACCATTTTTTGGTAAGTCGTGCTTTTCAGTTTTTCTTTGGGGCGACAGGGGGAGTGCGATGAGAGATTCTACTAAAGCTATTCACAGATTCCGGGCGATAGTTTTTGGCTATACCTTATTCTTCATAGCAGGATACGAATCGCCAACCGATTTTGCCCGCTGGTGTGATCGTTGGTGGCAGTCGCGGCGTCCTTCCTGTGTAGGCCGCAGGAAGCCCAATTCCAAATGGTTCAGTCTATTAGCGGGGGCATGGCCACGAGATCATTGGTGTGCTGAATTAGTAAGTGAATTTCCGGTATTGAAGGACGTCCGGGACAATCCACTTTGGACGGTACTTGTTTGGGAGGACATCCCATCCGATGCGGCGGAAATATTCATTCACCGCGTGCGCATGAACGACGCTCCGCTTTTTCCCTTCAGCGAAAAGATGATGGAGGCCCTGTGCGGTTGCCCCGATTGGACACGGCTGGCTTACCTTGTTGCGCTGCTACGCACGCGCGATCTGCGATACCTGTTGCACCGGCTATGGCTGCGCAAAAACTTTTCCTATTATGTAAAACTCGTGTGCCTGACGAAGCCGTACTGCGCGTGTTACTCAGAACTCTACCGGCATTTGCATGCGCTCTATCTTCACGGTCAGTTAGGTGAAATTGACCAATGGCCAATGGACCTGCAAGCCTTTCAAGAAGCATTGGAGCGTCAGAAGTCATTTAGGAACATGCTGGATGAAAAGAACTGGATCCAGGAGCGGGACACCGCCTTTGGTGTGACGATGCTCTGGCACGTAGCAGCGGATCTCCGATTAGTAGCTTCGCGATTTGCTCAAGGTCAATATGAATGTCCACGAGGGCTGTTACATAGGGTTAAAACGACCCTCAAAAACCACAGTGAGACGTTAATCAAGCTGATTGACTGATGCTGGTTTCAAGTTCGACAGTAATGCTCTCATTGCCAACCGATTAGGCGACGTTTTGACCTGCACTCCGTTTGGCCGTTTAGGTGGAAGGCGGACGAGCTTGCAGATACGGATTCCGGAGGACTGGCCTATTTTCTATTTGGCCCTCATACATTGAAGTCTAGGCAAAACCAATTTTAAAAGCGTCCCGTTACCGACCGAGCGGAGCACTTCCGCACCAGGTCAGAGGTCAAGAGGGTGTTTCAACTTTTAATGAATCGTGTTCAGCTTCTAATGAAGCTCAACGATCATTTCTGGCGGCGAAAATCGCTATCTGCTTGCAGTGCTCCGCCAAAAAAGGCGCATTTACAAATTGGCGCACTTGAGTGGAAGGTGTATGGCTGTTTACACCTGATCATTGGTAATTGAGATCGCTTTCGTGCGATGTGGTAAGATCCGGCGCGTGTTTAAAGGTGGTTAGGCGATGACGGTTTACACAAATACAGCTAACAGGATGGTAGTACTCGACACCGAAACCACCGGCATGCCGGTGACCGACGGCCACCGGATTATCGAAATCGGTTGTGTCGAGTTGATCGGTCGGCGCCTGACCGGTCGGCATTTTCACGTTTACCTGCAACCGGACCGCGAAAGTGACGAAGGCGCCATCGGCGTCCACGGCATCACCAACGAATTTCTGGTAGGTAAACCGCGTTTCGCCGAAGTGGCCGAGGAGTTCTTCGAGTTCATCAAGGGCGCGCAGCTGATCATCCATAACGCGGCGTTCGACGTTGGCTTCATCAACAACGAATTCGCCCTGATGGGTCAACACGAACGTGCTGACATCACGCAGCACTGCTCGATTCTCGATACGCTGATGATGGCCCGGGAACGTCACCCGGGGCAGCGCAACAGCCTCGACGCGTTGTGCAAACGCTATGGCGTCGACAACTCTGGCCGCGAACTCCACGGCGCCTTGCTCGACTCCGAGATTCTCGCCGACGTTTACCTGACCATGACCGGCGGCCAGACCAGCCTGTCCCTGGCCGGTAATGCTTCCGACGGCAATGGTTCCGGTGAGGGCGCGGACAACTCCGCCACGGAAATCCGTCGCCTGCCGGCTGGCCGCACCCCGACCCGGATCATTCGCGCGAGTGAAGATGACCTGGCGCAGCACGTGACGCGCCTGGAAATCATCAGCAAATCCGCTGGCGCTCCGGCGCTGTGGTTGCAGTTGGCCGAGGCGGAAGCTCAGGCGTAACTTCTCGATCTTTTACTTGTTCAATACACCGATGACCCGTTTTGGGGCATCCCACTCGCCACATCCGCTCCAACCCTCTACCCTGAAGTGATTGGCAGGCTCTGGTCTGCCGCCTCAGGACACTGAGTCCCATGTATAAAGATTTGAAATTTCCGGTTCTGATCGTCCATCGCGACATCAAGGCTGACACCGTTGCCGGCGACCGTGTGCGGGGTATCGCCCGGGAGCTGGAGCAAGAAGGATTCAGTATCGTCTCGGCGATGGATTACACCGAAGGGCGTCTGGTGGCTTCTACCCATCACGGCCTTTCGTGCATGTTGATCGCGGCGGAAGACGCCAGCGCCCACTCTCATTTGTTACAGAACATGGCCGAGTTGATCGGATTGGCGCGGGTGCGTGCGCCGGATTTGCCGATCTTCGCCCTCGGCGAGCAAGTGACCCTGGAAAATGCGCCCGCCGACGCGATGGCCGAATTGAATCAGTTGCGCGGCATTCTCTATCTGTTTGAAGACACCGTGCCGTTCCTCGCAAGGCAAGTGGCGCGGGCCGCACGCAAATATCTGGATGGTTTGCTGCCACCGTTCTTCAAAGCCTTGGTGCAACACACCGCCGACTCCAACTATTCCTGGCACACCCCCGGTCACGGGGGTGGCGTGGCCTATCACAAGAGTCCGGTGGGGCAGGCATTCCACCAGTTTTTCGGGGAAAACACCCTGCGCTCGGATTTATCGGTGTCGGTGCCAGAGCTGGGTTCGCTGCTTGATCACACGGGGCCTCTGGCGGAAGCCGAGGCACGGGCGGCGCGCAATTTTGGTGCTGATCACACGTTCTTCGTCATCAATGGCACGTCCACGGCCAACAAGATCGTCTGGCATTCGATGGTCGCCCGCGATGACCTGGTGCTGGTGGACCGCAACTGCCACAAGTCGGTGCTGCATTCGATCATCATGACCGGAGCCATCCCGCTGTACCTGTGCCCGGAGCGTAATGAGTTGGGCATTATCGGCCCGATCCCCCTGAGCGAATTCAGTCCCGAGGCGATTCAGGCCAAGATCGACGCCAACCCGTTGACCAAGGGCCGGGGGCCCAAGGTCAAGCTGGCGGTTGTCACCAATTCGACGTACGACGGCCTCTGCTACAACGCCGAGCTGATCAAGCAGCAACTGGGCAGCAGCGTCGAGGTGTTGCACTTCGACGAGGCCTGGTACGCCTACGCGGCGTTTCATGAATTTTTCAGCGGGCGCTATGGCATGGGCACTTCTCGTGGTAAAGCCAGCCCGCTGGTGTTCACCACCCATTCCACCCATAAACTGCTGGCAGCCTTCAGCCAGGCATCGATGATCCATGTGCAGGACGGCGGTGCGCGGCAGCTGGACCGTGACCGTTTCAACGAAGCGTTCATGATGCACATCTCGACCTCGCCGCAGTACGGCATCATTGCTTCGCTGGATGTCGCCTCGGCGATGATGGAGGGACCCGCCGGGCGTTCGCTGTTGCAGGAAATGTTCGATGAGGCCCTGAGCTTTCGCCGCGCACTGGCCAATTTGCGTCAACACATCGCAGCGGATGACTGGTGGTTTTCCATCTGGCAGCCGCCTTCGGCCGAAGGCATCAATCGTGTGGTCACCGAAGACTGGTTGCTGCAGCCGGACGCTGACTGGCACGGCTTTGGCGGTGTAACGGACGATTACGTATTGCTCGATCCGATCAAGGTCACTCTGGTGATGCCGGGGTTGACGGCCGGTGGCGCGCTTAGTGAGCGTGGCATTCCTGCAGCGGTGGTCAGCAAATTCCTTTGGGAGCGTGGGCTGGTGGTTGAGAAGACCGGGCTGTATTCGTTCCTGGTCCTGTTCTCCATGGGCATCACCAAGGGCAAGTGGAGCACGCTGCTCACCGAGTTGCTGGAGTTCAAGCGCAGCTATGACGCCAACGTCAGTCTGGCCAGTTGCCTGCCATGCGTGGCACAGGAGCATGTCTCGCGATACCAGGGCATGGGGCTGCGTGATTTGTGCGATCAGTTGCATGCCTGTTATCGCAGCAATGCCACGGCCAAGCACCTCAAGCGCATGTATACGGTCATGCCGGAAATCGCCATGAAGCCGGCTGACGCCTATGATCATCTGGTGCGTGGCGAAGTCGAAGCGGTCTCGATCGATGCCCTGGACGGGCGTATCGCTGCCGTGATGCTGGTGCCATATCCACCGGGCATTCCGTTGATCATGCCCGGTGAGCGGTTTACCGACACGACCCGCTCGATCATTGACTACCTGGCGTTTGCTCGTGCGTTCGACAGCAATTTCCCGGGGTTCGTCGCCGATGTGCACGGATTGCAACATGAAGACGTGGGCAATGGGCGGCACTACACCGTCGATTGCATCAAGGAATGAGGACCTTTCCCAGTATGCAACCGGTCATGAATCCGAATCATCCAGGGCTGTCGGTACGTGTTGCCGACGAAGGTTTTGCCGCCTACATCTGGGGCAGCGACTTCAGTTTTGAAGTCGCGGCTTACGGAGCGCCTGAAATAGGGCTTCCGGTGGAGCAATGGCGGGTCACGCCGATCACGCCCTATCGCAAATGCTACGGCATTGATCCCGAAGAGTTCAGCAGTTTTCGCGACGCACCGGACAGCGCAATTTTCATGGCGTTTCTCGACGACGAACCGGTGGGTCACCTGGTGATCAGCACCAATTGGAACGGCTTTGCCCATATCGACGAGTTGGCGGTGCACGCCCCGGCGCGGCGTCATGGTGTGGCCAAGGCGCTGCTGGACGTGGCGCAGTTCTGGAGTCGCAAGAAGAAATTGCCGGGCATCATGCTCGAAACGCAGAACAACAATCTCGGTGCCTGTCGCTTGTACGAGCGCTGCGGCTATGTGATCGGCGGGATCGACCATCTGCGCTATCGCGGCATCGACCCCAATACCGCTGAGGTCGCGCTCTTCTGGTATCGATTGTTCGATAACCCGCTGGAAAACCCGATCAGTTCGCCAGCATCGCCGCGGCTTGTTCCGTAATGATGGCCAATAAGGTCTGGACGGCGGGTGATGGCTCACCGTTCTTCAAGGTCAACGCGTAGAGGCAGATCGGCACGGCGGGGGACAGCGGGCACACATCGAGCCCGACGGATTTGGCGCCGAGAGCGGTGAAAGGGTCGACGATGGCCAGGCCTTCACCGGCCTCGACCATGCTGCGCATCATCTGATGGGTCTGCACGCGGGTCTGGATCACCGGCGCCGGACGCAAACCATGCAGCTTGTTTTCCAGTGCCGGGCTCAGCGGGTCATGGCCTTCGAGGCCGACCATCGCTTGCCCGGCCAGGTCCTGCAATGAAATGTACTTCTGCTTTGGTTGCAGCCAGCCATGGGGGGCGAGCAGTTGCAGTTTGCCTTGAGCAATCACCTGGCAATCAATTTCGGCGCGATCGGGATCGTGCAGGCTCAGGCCCAGATCGCTTTCGCGCAGCAACAGGCTTCTGACGATGTCGCGGGTGGGCTGTGTCAGGAGAGAGCAGGGTGCATCAGGCAGGCGTCGACGCAGGGCCGCAATGCTGTGTGGCAGCAATTGCTGGGCAAGGGGTGGGGTGCAGATGATGCGCAAAGGCGGTGCCAGGTATTGTTTGAGGCTATTGGCCAGGCGTTGCACCGGTTCCAGCGCTTCGTAGATATGAGCGATTTCGGTCTGCAGTTCCCGCGCCTCGCGGGTAGCCTGCAAGCGCCCGCGCACGCTCAAGAACAGCATGAAGCCCAACTGACCCTCGGCGTCGCGCAAAATACCTTCGACCTCGGCCACCGGCAACTGCAGCCATTCAGCGGCGGTGCCCAGGTGACCGGTCTGCAGGAGCGCCTGGATCACTTCGATATGGCGTAAGCGCATGCGTGAAGTCCATGTTCAGCAGGTGAAGGAGTCAGTAGCTGAATCCTAACCCAAGTCCGCGCATATGACTTCTGCTCATAACATCGAGTTATGACGCGACGCTGGTGACCGGCTCACGGGTGATGGTGACGCCCGTTTGCACCAGCATGAATTCATTGTCATCGACCTTGTTGACGCGATCGCCAATGGCCAGTTTGTACGTGGTTGCAGGCCCGGAACCGTCTGCCGACGGGTTGGACTCCTGGAACTCGTGCACCGAATAAATGCGGCCTTCCGCGTCTCTTGCATGGAACTGACCGACGAGTACTGCTGCCATCTGCTTAGAACCTCTGGAGATAAAACGCTTGATTTACGGCTTGGTAGACCGCCATCGAGCCTGGTAAGTTTTGCTGCTCAAAAAAAATAATCAGGACGCAGATATACCTGCGTTTACTGGCTGAACCGTCGTCCGATCATCTATAACTACAGGCTTCCCCAACGGACAATCGAGAGTCTTCCATGAGCAATGTCTATAACGTCGCCGTTGTTGTCGGCAGCCTGCGCAAAGCATCGATCAACCGCAAGATTGCGCTCGCCCTGGCCGATCTGGCGCCGGCCAATCTCAAGCTCACTGTCGTCGAAATCGGCGATCTGCCGCTCTACAACGAAGATATCGATGGTGATTCACCGCCGGCAGCCTACAGCACTTTCCGACAACAAGTGAGCTCATCCGACGCGGTGTTGTTCGTCACTCCGGAATACAACCGTTCTGTGCCGGCGCCGATGAAAAACGCCATCGATGTCGGCTCGCGCCCTTACGGCAAGAGCGCCTGGAGTGGCAAACCGGGCGCGGTGATCAGTGTTTCGCCGGGCGCGATTGGCGGTTTCGGCGCCAACCATCACCTGCGTCAATCCATGGTTTTTCTCAATGTACCGTTGATGCAGCAGCCCGAGGCTTACCTGGGCGGCGCCGGTTCGGCGTTCGATGAGGCGGGCAAGTTGTCGGAATCGGTCAAGCCGTTCCTGCAAAGCTTTATCAATGCATATGGACAATGGGTCGAGCAGCATAAGAAGGCCTGACTGAATCTGAGAGGCGGGGGCTTGATCGCAAGCCCCTTGGCCGCTGCGAAATGCTGCTTTACTGCATATTCGAAATTCCATATATTCACGCCTCGTTTGTTCAGAGGCGTGTTCTTCATGTCCGGCTCCGCACTCGCGCGGCGTTGCTGATCGCACGCGATGGCGGACCCGCCGGTCCGTTGCTGCTGATAATTTCTCCATTCTTTGAAGGCCGCCACGCATGCTCGTAGCGTCACTGATTTTTCTGCTGACCATCACCTTGGTCATCTGGCAGCCCAAGGGGCTCGGCGTTGGTTGGAGCGCGGTACTTGGCGCGGTACTGGCCTTGATTTTTGGCGTGGTGCACCTGAGCGACATTCCACTGGTGTGGCAAATCATCTGGAACGCCACCGGCACGTTTGTTGCCCTGATCATCATCAGCCTGTTGTTGGACGAGGCCGGATTTTTTGCCTGGGCGGCGCTGCACGTGGCCCGTTGGGGCAAAGGCAGCGGACGCAAGTTGTTTGCCTACATGGTGCTGCTCGGGGCGCTGGTGTCGGCATTGTTCGCCAATGACGGTGCGGCGCTGATCCTCACGCCCATTGTGATCTCGATGCTGTTGGCATTGCGTTTTTCCCCGGCGGCGACCCTGGCGTTCGTCATGGGCGCCGGCTTCATCGCCGACACGGCCAGCCTGCCGCTGGTGGTGTCGAACCTGGTGAACATCGTTTCCGCAGACTTCTTCAACATCGGCTTTAACCGTTATGCAGCGGTGATGATCCCGGTCAATCTGGTCAGTGTCGCGGCTACTCTGGCGGTATTGATGTGGTTTTTCCGCCGCGATATCCCTGAAAACTATGACCCTGAGCGGCTGGAGCATCCGGCGTCGGCAATCCACGACAAGGCGACGTTTTACGCCGGTTGGGCGGTGCTGGTGATCCTGTTGCTCGGCTGTTTCGCGCTCGAGCCGCTGGGCATTCCTATCAGTGCGATTTCGGCGGTGTGCGCGGCCTTGCTGCTGGCGATCGCCGCCCGCGGCCACAAGATTTCCACGCGCAAGGTGATAAAAGAAGCGCCGTGGCACATCGTGATTTTCTCGCTGGGCATGTATCTGGTGGTCTATGGCCTGCGCAACGCAGGGCTCACCGGCTACCTGGCAAGCTGGCTCAATGGTTTTGCCGAATACGGGATATGGGGTGCGGCGCTGGGCACGGGGGTGTTGACCGCATTTCTGTCGTCGATCATGAACAATATGCCGACGGTGCTGATCGGGCTGCTGTCCATCGATGCCAGCCAGGCGACCGGTGTGGTCAAGGAAGCGATGATCTACGCCAACGTTATCGGCAGTGACCTGGGACCGAAAATCACGCCGATCGGCAGTCTGGCGACGTTGCTGTGGTTGCATGTGCTGGAGCGCAAAAACATTCAGATCGGCTGGGGGTATTACTTCAAGGTCGGGATCGTGTTGACGATGCCAGTGTTGTTGGTGACGTTGGCGGCGCTGGCTTTGCGGTTGTCTCTTTAAACCGCGTCGGCCTTATCGCGAGCGGGCTCCCACAGGGGAACGCATTTCAAATGTGGGAGCGAGCCTGCTCGCGATAGCGGTAGTCCAGACAACGGTGCTCAACCTTGCCCCGGCAC
Organism: Pseudomonas sp. TNT2022 ID1044; assembly: GCF_028656895.1. NCBI lineage: Bacteria > Pseudomonadati > Pseudomonadota > Gammaproteobacteria > Pseudomonadales > Pseudomonadaceae > Pseudomonas > Pseudomonas sp. TNT2022 ID1044. The sequence continues at coordinate 8,760 of NZ_JAMDHB010000003.1, forward strand.
ATTCGGCCAAAAATCCGAGACCAGAAACAGTCGCTCGGCTTCTTCCCAGTCGCCTCTGGTATTTTCCGTCAAGCGCACCAGCAATTGCGCCGGTGCCAACGGGTCGAGGTCACTCAGCCACGCGCTCAGTTGCCCGGCGTTCCAGGTGTGTTCCACCGTGTAATGCGCCGGTGCCAGCCAGGCGTGGCGGGGAAGGGGTTGCCAGCGCCCCGGCGGGCTCTGCTCGACAAAGTCAGACCAATCCTTTTGATGCAACCAGCGACCGCGCAGGTGTTGTGGATGCGCACCGCTTGGCGCCGCCGCTTGCCCCGGCCATGGATAAAGCAAATAACCGCCCAGCCACAGGTGCGCACTGAACTCGCGAATGTCCAGCGCTGCCAGCACTTCGCGGCTTTCGGGGCGTGCGGATATCGGCAGTTGATGCTGGCTCAAATGCGCCAGTTTGCGGTCTAGTCGATCGTGGCAGCCAGGGCCGAGCCATTGCGCAGTGTCGTCTCCATCACCGGATTGCGGGCCGAGATACAGCTTGATCGCCAGCTCCAGGTGATGCACGCCGTCGCGGTCACGCAGCAGCATATCCAGTTCGCCCAGTGTGTGGCCTTCGCGGCGGATCGGCAGGTTGGCGGCGATCAGTTCGATGCCGGGTGCATGCTCCACGGCAAATTGCCAGAGACGCTCGTAGTACAAGCCAAGACGGCGGGTGCGGGCCTGGGCCAGCCAATGCAGCAAGCCGTAGCTGTCCTGATCCAGCCGGCGCAGCCATTGTTCCAGACGCTCCGGAGCCTGTACCCAGTCGCTGCCGGCCAGTGGGTGACGCTGCGGCCACGGTGTGTCGGCGAGCATCGGCGGCGCGAGGATGACCCACGCCAGGTCGCGCACTTCGGGGTGGCGCAACTGGTGGGGTAACGGGAGCAAGTCTGGAAATAGGATCATCTTGCGAGCATAGCCCGAAACACGAGCGCACCCTTGAGGCTGAAAGGATTTTGTCTATCAGCGGCTTTCGCCCATAATCGTGTTTTTCGTCGCCGCACAGATTCCCAGCAGGAGCCCCATGGAGCAATTTCGCAATATCGGCATCATCGGTCGCCTGGGCAGTTCCCAGGTGCTGGATACCGTCCGCCGACTGAAACGGTTTCTGCTCGATCGTCACCTGCACGTGATCCTCGAAGACACCATCGCCGAAGTCCTGCCGGGCCACGGCCTGCAAACCTCGTCGCGCAAGATGCTCGGCGAAGTCTGTGACATGGTGATTGTGGTCGGCGGTGACGGCAGCCTGCTCGGCGCCGCCCGTGCGCTGGCCAAACACAATATTCCAGTGCTCGGCATCAACCGTGGCAGCCTGGGCTTCCTGACCGATATCCGCCCTGACGAGCTGGAAATCAAGGTCGCCGAGGTGCTCGACGGCCACTATCTGGTGGAAAACCGCTTCCTGTTGCAGGCTGAAGTCCGTCGCCATGCCGAGGCCATTGGCCAGGGCGATGCGCTGAACGACGTGGTCCTGCACCCCGGTAAATCCACGCGGATGATCGAGTTCGAGCTGTACATCGACGGCCAGTTCGTTTGCAGCCAGAAGGCCGATGGCCTGATCGTCGCCACCCCGACCGGTTCGACCGCCTATGCGTTGTCCGCCGGCGGGCCGATCATGCACCCCAAGCTCGACGCCATTGTAATCGTGCCGATGTACCCCCATACCTTATCGGGCCGGCCAATTGTGGTCGATGGCAACAGTGAGCTGAAAATCGTCGTGTCCAAGGATATGCAGATTTACCCGCAAGTCTCGTGTGACGGGCAGAACCACTTTACCTGTGCGCCCGGCGACACCATCACCGTCAGCAAGAAAGCCCAGAAGCTGCGGTTGATCCATCCGCTCGACCACAACTACTACGAAGTCTGTCGGACCAAGCTCGGCTGGGGCAGCAAGTTGGGTGGTGGAGGCGACTGATGCTCGATCCCGCGCGTAGCTACGACCTGATCGGTGACGTGCACGGTTGCGCAATGACCCTTGAGCATTTGCTCGACCGGCTCGGTTATCACAAACAAGGTGGCGTCTGGCGCCATGCTTCGCGCATGGCGGTGTTCGTCGGCGACATCATCGACCGTGGCCCGCGGATTCGCGAGGCGCTGCACATTGTCCACGACATGGTCGAAGCCGGTCAGGCGCTGTGCATCATGGGTAACCACGAGTTCAACGCGCTGGGCTGGGTGACTCCGGCGCTGCCCGGCAGTGGCAAGCAATTTGTGCGCGAACACACGCCGCGCCACGCTCGTCTGTTGCATGAAACCCTGACTCAATTTGAACAGCATCCAGGCGACTGGCATGACTTCCAGCAGTGGTTCTACGAGCTGCCGCTGTTTGTCGATGCCGGGCGTTTCCGGGTGGTGCATGCCTGTTGGGATGCCGGCCTGATCGAACCGCTGCGCGCATTGTTTCCTGACGGCTGCATAGACGAACACTTCCTCCAGGCTTCGGCGGAGCCGGGCTCGTTTGCCTGTACCGTGTTCGACCGTCTGCTGCGCGGCACCGACATGCGCTTGCCTGATGGCCTGACCATGACCAGCGGCGATGGCCTGGTGCGGTCGTTCTTCCGCACCAAGTTCTGGGAAGACGACCCGCAAACCTACGGCGATATCGTCTTCCAGCCTGACGCCTTGCCGGACCCGGTGGCCCGTAAGCCGCTGTCGTCCACCGAGAAAAACATGTTGCTGCGCTACGGCAGCGACGAGCCACTGCTGTTCGTCGGTCATTACTGGCGCAGCGGCAAACCGGCGCCGATCCGCTCCAACCTGGCGTGCCTGGATTACAGCGCCGTGCTCTACGGCAAACTGGTCGCTTATCGCCTGGACCAGGAAACGCGGCTCGACCCGCATAAATTCGTCTGGGTCGATGTCGAGCGGCCTGAGGTTTTGCAATGAAAGAGATGCTGCAATGAGTTCGGTAGCAGTTTTGCGACTGCCCCTGGCGGTGGATCTGAGCGGGTTCGTCAAATTGCTGCAACGCATGCAGGTGCCACATCGGGTCAGCGAAGAGTCCGGTGAGCAAGTGTTGTGGGTGCCGCAGAACATCAGTGACGACGTCCTTGCGCTTTATGAACGTTTCCCGGCGGGCGACCCCGATCAGCAACTGGATATTCCGCTGGCGCAGACCCGCAATCGACCGGGTTTCGTCGAGCAGGTGCGCTATGCGAAAGCCACGGCGCTGGTGCTGATCCTGAGTTTGATCGTCGGTGCGCTGACGATGCTCGGCGACAACCTCAATACGATGCGCTGGCTGACGTTCCTCGATTTCCGCATCGTCGGCGAATACATCCACTTCGTACCGCTGGCTGACAGCCTCGCGGCGGGGCAGTGGTGGCGGCTGGTGACGCCGATGCTGATCCACTTTGGCATTCTCCACCTGGCCATGAATGGCATGTGGTACTGGGAATTGGGACGGCGCATCGAGTCGCGCCAGGGCAGCATCAATCTGATCGGCCTGACCCTGCTGTTCAGCCTCGTCTCCAACTACATCCAGTATTTTTTCAGCGGCCCGAGCCTGTTTGGCGGGCTGTCCGGGGTGCTCTACGGCTTGCTCGGGCATTGCTGGATCTTCCAGTTACTGGCGCCGAACCCCGCCTATCGTCTGCCTCGAGGCGTGCTGGTGATGATGCTGGTGTGGCTGCTGCTGTGCCTGTCCGGGCTGGTCTCGATGATCGGCTTCGGCGAAATCGCCAACGCGGCCCACGTCAGCGGGTTACTCATCGGATGCTTCACCGGTTTGTTGGGCGGTTTGTATAACCGCCGTAAACTGGCCGCCTAATTCAGAACATGCATTAAAGAGACGGAGACCCAATGTCCTCTTTTAACGAAATGATCAAGAACATCACCCCGGACATCTACCAGAACCTGAAACTGGCGGTTGAAATCGGTAAATGGTCCGACGGTGGCAAACTCACCGCCGAGCAACGTGAACTGTCGCTGCAAGCGATGATCGCCTGGGAAATCCAGAACCTGCCCGAGGAAGAGCGGACTGGCTACATGGGCCCGCAAGAATGCAGCTCCAAGTCGATCCAGGTGCCGAATATCCTGTTCAAGTCGGATGCCATCCATTGATTGAGATTGGCCGCGGTGCAATCAGTAAAATGTCGGCGCGCCTGGACGGGCCGAACGTGCAGTACGCCTTTCGTCTGGGCGACGTCGAGGTTCCGGTCAACCCGTTGATCGGCACCACGGTGCGCCTGGAGTACCTGGGGGCGATCCATTGCACCCATTGCGGACGCAAGACCAAAACCAGTTTCAGCCAGGGTTACTGCTACCCGTGCATGACCAGACTGGCCCAGTGTGACGTGTGCATCATGAGCCCGGAACGCTGCCATTACGACGCCGGCACCTGCCGGGAGCCGGAGTGGGGCGAGACGTTCTGCATGACCGACCACATCGTCTACCTGTCGAATTCATCCGGGGTCAAGGTCGGGATCACCCGTGCCACCCAGTTGCCGACCCGCTGGATCGACCAGGGCGCCAGTCAGGCATTGCCGATCATGCGCGTCGCGACCCGCCAGCAATCTGGCTTCGTCGAAGACCTGTTCCGCAGCCAGGTCGCCGACAAGACCAACTGGCGTGCCTTGCTCAAGGGCGATGCAGTGTCGGTGGATCTGCCGCAGATCCGTGACCAGTTGTTCGACAGCTGCGCCGAGGGCCTGCAAGGATTGCAGGAACGATTCGGCCTGCAAGCGATCCAGACGATTGCCGACGTCGATCCGCTCGAAATCCGCTTTCCGGTCGAGCAGTATCCGGCGAAAATCGTCAGCTTCAACCTGGACAAGAATCCGATTGCCGAAGGCACGCTAATGGGGATCAAGGGCCAATACCTGATTTTCGATACCGGCGTGATCAACATTCGTAAGTACACGGCCTACCAGCTCGCCGTGCATAGTTAAGGACTCCAGCATGCGCACCGAACAACCGAAGATGATCTACCTCAAGGACTATCAGGCGCCTGAGTACCTGATCGACGAAACGCACCTGACCTTCGAGTTGTTCGAGGACCACAGCCTGGTCCATGCGCAACTGGTGATGCGCCGTAACCCCGAGCGCGGCCCGGATTTGCCGCCGCTGGTGCTGGATGGCCAGCAGCTTGAGCTGTTGTCGGTCACGCTGGCCGATCAGGAACTGACTGCAGCGCAGTATCAGTTGACCGAGAACCACCTGACCCTGCACCCGACCAGCGCTACCTTCACGGTCGATACCAGCGTCAAGATCCACCCGGAAACCAACACCGCGCTGGAAGGCCTGTACAAGTCCGGCACGATGTTCTGCACCCAGTGCGAAGCCGAAGGCTTCCGCAAGATCACCTATTACCTCGACCGTCCGGACGTGATGAGCAAGTTCACCACCACCGTGGTGGCCGAGCAGCACAGCTATCCGGTGCTGTTGTCCAACGGCAACCCGATTGCCAGCGGCCCCGGCGAAGATGGCCGGCACTGGGCGACCTGGGAAGACCCGTTCATGAAACCGGCGTACCTGTTCGCGCTGGTGGCCGGTGATTTGTGGTGCGTTGAAGACACCTTTACCACCATGACCGAGCGCACCGTGGCGCTGCGCATTTATGTCGAGCCGGAAAACATCGACAAATGCCAGCACGCGATGAACAGCCTGAAGAAATCCATGCGCTGGGACGAAGAGGTCTACGGTCGCGAATACGATCTGGACATCTTCATGATCGTCGCCGTGAACGACTTCAACATGGGCGCGATGGAGAACAAGGGCCTCAACATCTTCAACTCCAGCGCCGTACTGGCCCGCGCCGAAACCGCCACCGACGCCGCGCACCAGCGGGTCGAGGCGATCGTCGCCCACGAATATTTCCACAACTGGTCGGGCAACCGCGTGACCTGCCGCGACTGGTTCCAGTTGTCGCTCAAGGAAGGTTTCACCGTTTTCCGCGACTCACATTTCTCCGCCGACATGAACTCGGCGACGGTCAAGCGCATCCAGGATGTCGCTTACCTGCGTACCCACCAGTTCGCCGAAGACGCCGGCCCGATGGCCCACGCCGTGCGCCCGGACAGCTTCATCGAGATTTCCAACTTCTACACCCTGACCGTATACGAAAAGGGCTCGGAAGTGGTCGGCATGATCCACACCTTGCTCGGCGCTGAAGGCTTCCGCAGGGGCAGTGACCTGTACTTCGAACGCCACGACGGCCAGGCCGTGACCTGTGATGACTTCATCAAGGCCATGGAAGATGCCAACGGCGTCGACCTGACCCAGTTCAAGCGCTGGTACAGCCAGGCCGGCACGCCGCGTTTGGCGGTGAGCGAGTCTTACGACGCCGCGGCTAAAACCTACAGCCTGACGTTCCGCCAGAGCTGCCCGGAAACCCCGGACAAGGTTGAAAAACTGCCGTTCGTGATTCCGGTCGAACTTGGCCTGCTGGACAGCAAGGGCGTTGAAATTGCCCTGCGTCTGGCCGGTGAAGCGTCGGCGCAAGGCACGTCCCGCGTGATCTCAGTGACCGAGGCCGAGCAAACGTTCACCTTCATCGACATCGCTGAACAGCCGCTGCCATCGCTGCTGCGTGGTTTCTCGGCGCCGGTGAAACTGACCTTCCCGTACAACCGCGATCAGCTGATGTTCCTGATGCAGCACGACAGCGACGGCTTCAACCGCTGGGATGCCGGGCAGCAATTGTCGGTGCAGGTGCTGCAGGAATTGATCGCCCAGCAGCAGAAGGGCGAAACGCTGGTGCTGGATCAGCGTCTGGTGTCGGCCTTGCGCTCTGTGCTGTCCGATGAATCGCTGGATCAGGCGATGGTCGCCGAAATGCTCTCGCTGCCAAGCGAAGCGTACTTGACCGAAATCAGCGAAGTGGCCGATGTCGACGCCATTCACACCGCCCGCGAGTTTGCCCGCAAGCAACTGGCGGACGCGTTGTTCGAAGGTTTGTGGCTGCGTTATCAAGCCAACCGCGACCTGTCGAAGCAAACGCCGTACGTGGCCGAAGCCGAGCATTTCGCCCGTCGTGCATTGCAGAACATTGCGCTGTCGTACCTCATGCTCAGCGGCAAGCCGGAAGTATTGGCGGCGACGCTGGAGCAGTTCGATACGTGCGACAACATGACCGAGCGCCTGACTGCGCTCGCGGTGTTGGTCAACTCGCCCTTCGAAGAGCAGAAAGCCAAGGCGCTGGCGAGCTTCGCCGAGCACTTCAAGGATAACCCGCTGGTCATGGACCAGTGGTTCAGCGTCCAGGCCGGCAGTGTCTTGCCGGGTGGGCTGGAGCGGGTCAAGGCGTTGATGCAGCACCCGGCGTTCAACATCAAGAACCCGAACAAGGTGCGGGCGCTGGTCGGTGCGTTTGCCGGGCAGAACCTGATCAACTTCCATGCGGCGGATGGCTCCGGGTATCGCTTCCTGGCGGATCTGGTGATTGAGCTGAACGGCTTCAATCCGCAGATTGCTTCGCGTCAGTTGGCGCCTTTGACTCGCTGGCGCAAGTATGACGATGCTCGTCAGGCTTTGATGAAAGGGGAGTTGGAGCGGATTCGGGGTTCGGGGCAGTTGTCCAGTGATGTGTTTGAGGTGGTCAGCAAGAGTTTGGCTTGATCTTGGCTCTTTTGGACTTGGCGGCCGCTGGGCCGACCAAGGCCTTGGCTGACTGAGTACATATCCTTTGCTTCGGTAACGGCAGCTTAGGGTTTCGCCCTTACGGCGACTCACTTTTTTACAAGCGCCTAAAAAAGTAAGCAAAAAACGCTCGCCCCTTGCGTACGGCCCCTCGCTAAGGCTCGGGGTCCCTTCGTTCCTGCATTCATCCGGGGGCATCGCCTCCGGTTGGCTGCGCTTCAACCTCCTCTCGATGTGTGCGGCTTCGCCGCACGGCGCTGCGCGCCCCCCCCCCGGATAAACGCCTCCACTCAGCCTGCCGAGGGGGCGGGTAAATCAAAAGGGCCGAGGCGGCCTACCGGCCGGCCTGTTTGTTTTGGTGGTCTGCATTCCAACCTGTAGGAGCCGGCTCCTACAGGGGGAGATGCGCACGAACCAGATAAACAGGCCGGCCGGTAGGCCGCCTCGCGGTGCTGTGGCGGTACTCGCCCCCTCGTGAGGCCGAGTGGAGGTTCTGCGCAGTGGGCAACCCGGCATGGATGCCGGGTTAGCCGCCCCCGGCCATGGATGGCCGATGGCGGCGGGCCCACGGAGCAGGACCGGAGCGAGGGCATGCCGAGCCACAGCGAGGCACCGAACGAAAGGGGCAAGAGCGCTTTGGTTACTTTCGCGCTTTTCGAAAGTGACCCGCTGTAAGAGCGGAACCCTAGGTAGCCGTTACCGAAGAAACGGATATGTACCCAGCCCCCAGCCCCCAGCCCCCAGCCCCCAGCCCCCAGCCCCCAGACCCCCAGACCCCAGCCCACCTCAACCCCAATCACCCCACCTGATACCCAACCATTCAGAAAAAACAAACTCCCCCCCGGTTAACAAAAGATAACGAGCCGTCGATTGTCAGCCCTTCAAAAACACCGATAGGATAAGCCAGCTTCCGAAGGGGCTCTGGATTGCGGGTTTCATGACTATGCTCTGAAACAGTCATCCCGATCAGCACCCTTACGGCGCCCAGAAAGGTTGAATGACCTAACAATAATAATGGGGGAAGGTCTATGAGTGAGCCTGTCATGGGTGTGGGTATCTGCCGCCCGCCGGCGTTACGCAAATTCGCGTTGCTGGCTACAGCGCTCTCGCTGTTGGGCTCTGCCATGCTGTCAGCCCCTGCGCTGGCCGCGGCTGCGCCGGCATCCGACGTTGTTTATTCCATTGAATCGGCCAAGGCCAGCAAAAGCCTGATGCTCGATGTCGTCCACGCAGGCAAGCGCCTGGTGGCGGTCGGGGATCGCGGGCATATTCTCTATTCCGATGACCAGGGCACGACCTGGACTCAAGCCAAGGTGCCGACCCGGGCACTGCTGACCTCGGTGTTTTTTGTCGATGACAAGCGCGGCTGGGCCGTCGGCCATGATGCGCAGATTCTCGCCAGCGAGGACGGCGGCGTCACCTGGACCAAGCAATTCGAAGATCTCAAACGCGAATCGCCGCTGCTCGACGTCTGGTTCCAGGACGTCAACAGCGGCTTTGCCGTGGGCGCTTACGGCGCGTTGCTGGAAACCACCGATGGCGGCAAACACTGGGAAGACGTCAGTGACCGCCTCGACAACGAAGACCAGTTCCACCTCAACGCCATCGCCGCCATCAAGGATTCCGGGCTGTTCATCGTTGGCGAGCAGGGCAGCATGTTCCGCTCCGCCGATGGGGGCCAGACCTGGGAAAAACTCGAAGGTCCATACGAAGGCTCGCTGTTTGGTGTGATCGGCACCGCACAACCTTCTACGCTGTTGGCCTATGGCCTGCGTGGCAATCTGTATCGTTCTACCGATTTCGGCAGTCACTGGGAGCAAATCGAACTCAAGGCCGAACGCGGCGATCTGGAGTTCGGGCTGTCCGGGGGCACGCTGCTCGAGGATGGTTCCATCGTGATCGTTGGCAACGGCGGTTCGGTGATTCGCAGCAACGACGATGGTGAAACCTTCCAGGTGGTCAACCGCGCGGATCGCATTTCCGTCTCGGCGGTCACGGCGGCGGGCAATGGCAATCTGGTTCTGGCAGGACAGGGTGGCGTTCGCGTCACTTCGCCGAACGGCACCGAGTCGGGCAAATGAGCCGGGTTAATAATAAGAAGGCGCAGCTATGACTTCCTTGAGCACTCATCACCAGGAAAAGGCGACACTCCTAGAGCGCCTGATCTTCAACAACCGCCCGGCAGTGATCGTCATCTGCCTGCTGGTCAGTATTTTCCTGTTCTGGCAGGCGACGCTGATCCGTCCGTCCACCAGTTTCGAAAAAATGATCCCGCTGGAGCACCCCTTCATCCAGAAGATGATGGAGCACCGCAACGATCTGGCGAATCTGGGCAACACCGTGCGGATTTCGGTGGAGGCCACCGATGGCGACATCTTCTCCAAGGAATACATGGAGACCCTGCGCCAGATCAACGACGAAGTGTTCTACATTTCCGGTGTTGACCGTTCCGGCCTCAAGTCGCTGTGGAGTCCGAGCGTACGCTGGACCGAAGTGACGGAGGAGGGCTTCGCCGGGGGGGAAGTGATCCCGCAGAGCTATAACGGCTCCCAGGCCAGTCTCGACCTGCTGCGCAACAACGTGCTCAAGTCCGGGCAGGTTGGCCGCCTGGTGTCCAACGATTTCAAGTCGAGTATCGTCGACATCCCGTTGCTTGAGGCCTATCCGGACCCGCAGGACCAAGGCAAGTTGCTGTCCCTGGACTACCGCAAGTTCTCCCATGAACTTGAAGACAAGATCCGCAACAAGTTCGAAGCGCAGAACCCCAACATCAAGATCCACATCGTCGGTTTCGCCAAGAAGGTCGGTGACCTGATCGATGGCCTGGTGATGGTGGTGATGTTCTTCGGCATCGCCTTCGTCATCACCCTGATCCTGCTCTACTGGTTCACCAACTGCATGCGCAGTACCGTGGCGGTGTTGATTACGACGCTGGTGGCGGTGGTCTGGCAGCTCGGGTTGATGCACTTCTTCGGTTTCGGCCTCGATCCTTATTCAATGCTGGTGCCGTTCCTGATCTTTGCCATCGGTATTTCCCACGGCGTGCAGAAGATCAACGGTATCGCCCTGCAGTCCAGTGAGGCGGACAACGCCCTGACCGCCGCGCGCCGGACGTTCCGTCAACTGTTCCTGCCGGGAATGATTGCAATCCTTGCTGACGCGGTGGGCTTCATCACACTGCTGATCATTGATATCGGCGTGATTCGTGAGCTGGCCATCGGCGCGTCCATCGGCGTGGCGGTGATCGTGTTCACCAACCTGATCCTGTTGCCGGTGGCGATTTCCTATGTCGGCATCAGCAAGCGCGCGGTAGACCGCAGCAAAAAGGACGCGACCCGCGAGCATCCGTTCTGGCGCCTGCTGTCGAACTTCGCCAGCCCGAAAGTGGCGCCGGTGTCGATCGTGCTGGCCCTGATGGCATTCGGCGGTGGCCTCTGGTACAGCCAGAACCTGAAAATCGGTGACCTGGATCAGGGAGCGCCGGAACTGCGTCCGGACTCGCGCTACAACAAGGACAACAATTTCATCATCAGCAACTATTCCACCAGTTCTGACGTGTTGGTGGTGATGGTCAAGACCAAGACTGAAGGCTGCTCGCGGTACGAAGCCATGGCGCCGATCGATGAGTTGATGTGGAAGATGCAGAACACCGAGGGCGTGCAGTCAGCGATTTCCCTGGTGACCGTGTCCAAGCAAATGATCAAGGGCATGAACGAGGGCAACCTGAAGTGGGAAACCCTGTCGCGCAACCCTGACGTACTGAACAACTCCATCGCTCGTGCCGATGGCCTGTACAACAACAGTTGCTCGCTGGCACCGGTGCTGGTGTTCCTCAACGATCACAAGGCTGAAACCCTGGATCGCGCGGTGCATGCCGTGCAGGACTTCGCCAAGGAGCACAACACCGAAAACCTCGAGTTCATCCTGGCGGCAGGTAACGCCGGGATCGAGGCGGCGACCAACGAGGTGATCAAGAAGTCCGAGCTGACGATCCTGATCCTGGTGTACATCTGCGTGGCGGTCATGTGCATGATCACCTTCCGCTCCTGGGCGGCGACCTTGTGCATCGTGCTGCCGCTGGTGCTGACGTCGGTGCTCGGCAACGCCCTGATGGCGTTCATGGGGATCGGGGTGAAAGTGGCGACCTTGCCGGTGGTCGCGCTCGGGGTGGGGATTGGCGTGGACTACGGCATCTACATCTACAGTCGCCTGGAAACCTTCCTGCGTGCCGGCCTGCCGTTGCAAGAAGCCTATTACCAGACCCTGAAGTCCACCGGTAAAGCGGTATTGTTCACCGGTCTGTGCCTGGCCATTGGCGTGTGCACCTGGATCTTCTCGGCCATCAAGTTCCAGGCCGACATGGGCCTGATGCTGACCTTCATGCTGCTGTGGAACATGTTTGGTGCGCTGTGGCTGCTCCCAGCACTGGCGCGGTTCCTGATCAAGCCGGAGAAACTGGCGGGACAGAAGGGCAATTCGTTGTTTGCTCACTGATCCACGGTCAGAAACACAAAAGCCGCAACCTCAGGGTTGCGGCTTTTTTACATCTGAATAAACACAACCCCCGCAGGAGCCAGCCTGCTCGTGATGGGGCCAGCTCAGACGCCGCAAATCTCAAGGACTGACGTGATACGGATTCCTCGGATCATGGTTCCAGTCCAGAAACGGCTTGCCGCTGTCCACGGGCACCATCTCGATGCAATCCTGCACCGGGCAAGTGATCTGGCACAGATTGCAACCCACACATTCCTCATCGATCACTTCATAGCGGTGGGTGCCATCGGCGTTTTTCAGACTGGCCACGGCCTGGTGCGAAGTGTCTTCGCAGGCGATATGGCAACGACCGCAACCGATACAGGCCTCCTGGTCGATTTTGGCGATCACCTGATAGTTGATGTCCAGGTACTTCCAGTCAGTGGTATTGCCCACCGCACGCCCGGAAAATTCTGAAATGCGGCTGTAGCCCTGACTGTCCATCCAGCGCGACAGCCCGTCCTTCATCTCCTCAACAATCCGGAAACCGTGCAGCATCGCCGCCGTGCACACCTGCACCGAGCCGCACCCCAGCGCCATGAACTCCGCCGCATCGCGCCAGTTGCCGATGCCGCCAATCCCGCTGATTGGCAGGCCGTGGGTCTGCGGGTCGCGGGCGATTTCGGCGACCATGTTCAAGGCAATCGGCTTGACCGCCGACCCGCAATAACCGCCGTGGGTGCTCTGGCTGCCGACCATGGGGTTGGCGACCATGCGCTCCAGATTGACGCTGGTGATCGAGTTGATGGTGTTGATCAACGACACCGCATCGGCGCCGCCACGGTGTGCCGCGCGGGCAGCGACGCGAATGTCGGTGATGTTCGGTGTGAGCTTGACGATCACTGGCAGCGAGCAATAGGTCTTGCACCAACGGGTGACCTGTTCGACGTATTCCGGTACCTGGCCGACCGCCGCGCCCATGCCGCGTTCCGGCATGCCGTGGGGGCAACCGAAGTTCAACTCGATACCGTCGGCGCCCGTGGCTTCCACCAGCGGCAGGATGTGTTTCCACGACGCTTCGACGCAGGGCACCATCAACGACACGATCAGCGCGCGGTCCGGCCAGTCCTTTTTCACCTGGGTGATTTCCCGCAGGTTGATTTCCAGCGAGCGGTCGGTGATCAGTTCGATGTTGTTGAATCCGAGGACCTCTCTGTTAGCCCCGAAGTGTGCCGAGTAACGCGACGAAACGTTCACCGCCGCCGGGTCTTCTCCCAGGGTTTTCCAGACAACGCCGCCCCAGCCCGCCTCGAAGGCGCGCACCACGTTGTAAGCCTTGTCGGTCGGTGGCGCGGAGGCCAGCCAGAACGGATTGGGCGACTTGATGCCAGCGAAGACAATCGACAGATCGGCCATTTATGCAGCCTCCACGTTGAGCATCAGTTGAGCGTTGATCGCCTCGGCGGCGCGCTTTCCGTGTTGTACCGCTTGTACAGTGAGATCCTGATCGAGGCTGGTGCAGTCGCCACCGGCATACACACCGGCAATGCTGGTGCGCAGGTTTTCATCCACTTCAATGCGCTCGCCCTGACGCTTGAGTTCACGGGCCAGCGGGTCGGCGAGGGCATTGCCGTCGAAGGCCTGGCCGATGGCTTTGAAGATCGCGTCGGCGGCCAGTTCGAAAGTTTCGCCGGTGGTTTGCAGGCGACCCTCGACCAAATGGGTACGGGCGAAACGCATGCCGCGCACCCGACCATTGTCGTCGAGCAGCACGGTGTCCGGCTGAGCCCATGTCAACAGACGCACCTGATTGGCTTTGGCGATGTCCTGTTCGTGGTGGGTGGCGCCCATGTCTTCGACGCCACGGCGGTACACGAGGTTGACGTCGCGAGCGCCAAGGCGAGCCATTTGCACGGCCATGTCGATGGCGGTGTTGCCCGCGCCGAGGACGATGCAACGGTCGGCCAGCGGCAGTTGCGTCAAGTCATCGGCCTGGCGCAATTCGCGGATGTAATCGGTGGCGGCCAGAAGCCCCGGTGCGTCCTCGTGCGCCACCCCCAGTTGCTTGCTGGCCGCCAGACCGAGGCCCAGAAACACTGCGTCGAACTGTTGATGCAGTTCGCTCAGGCTCAGGTTTTCACCGAGCTTTTGCCCGTGACGGATTTCAATGCCACCGATTTGCAGGAGAAAATCCAGTTCCCTTTGGGCGTAGTCGTCCACCAGTTTGTACTTGGCGATCCCGTATTCGTTGAGTCCGCCAGCCTTTTCCCGAGCCTCGAAAATCACCACGTCATGTCCGTGCATGGCACTGCGGTGGGCGCAGGACAATCCGGCCGGACCGGCACCGACCACGGCGATACGCTTGCCGGTAGCGGCCGCGCGGGGGAACGGGTGCTCGCTGAAGTGTGCGTTGTCCACGGCATAGCGTTGCAGCAGGCCGATCAACACCGGCGCGCATTCGTGGGCGTTGTTGCGCACGCAGGCTTGTTGGCAAAGGATTTCCGTCGGGCACACCCGGGCGCAGCTGCCGCCGAGGATGTTGGCCGAAAGGATTTTTTGCGCTGCGCCCTGCACGTTGTCCTGATGGATATTGCGGATGAACGAGGGAATATCGATTTCGCTCGGGCAGGCGTTCACGCATGGCGCGTCGTAGCAATACAGGCAGCGCGAGGCCTCGAGGTGCGCCTGGCGATCATTGAGCGGCGGCGCCAGGTCGGTGAAATGGCCGGCGAGGGCGGCCGCATTCTCTTGGGGATGCGGGAGGTGGTCCAGGGTCTTGATCACGGTTTTGGCCTCACGGTAATGGGAGGTGCTGCCTCTGATGGGCATTGTTTTTTTGTCGGCGGTGATGAAGCCATCGCTGGCAAGTCAGCTCCCACAGGTTTTGTAGACGCCTGAGATCCCTGTAGGAGCTGGCTTGCCAGCGATAGGCCGAAGGCCGCTATCCGCGTTTCACAGCAATAGGCTGATTCAACTCCGCCCGCTTGCTCAGCAAATCAAACACCGCCGGATACGCCGGCCGTTCGATATAGCGCCCGGCACCCCGTTCGGCCCGCAGGTCGCCATCGGCCCAGACCACGCGGCCCTGGCTGATGGTGTGACTGGGCACGCCGCGCACGGTCTTGCCTTCGAAGATGTTGAAGTCGACCTGTTGGTGATGGGTCTTGGCGGAAATGGTCCGGCTGCCTTGCGGGTCCCACAGCACCAGGTCGGCATCGGCGCCAACGCGGATCGCGCCTTTGCGCGGGTAGAGGTTGAAGATCTTCGCCGTGTTGGTGGAGGTGAGGGCGACGAATTGCTGCATCGAAAAACGCCCGGTGTTCACGCCTTCATCCCATAGCACCGCCATACGGTCTTCGATACCGGCCGTGCCGTTGGGGATTTTGCTGAAGTCATCCTTGCCGGCGGCTTTTTGCTCGGCGCAAAAGCAGCAGTGGTCGGTGGCGGTGGTGTGCAGGTTGCCTGATTGCAGGCCATGCCAAAGCGCCTCCTGATGACCGCGCGGGCGGAACGGCGGGCTCATTACGTAGCCGGCAGCGGTCTGCCAGTCCGGGTGTTGATAGACGCTGTCGTCCAGCAGCAAGTGCCCGGCCAGTACTTCACCGTAGACCGGCTGGCCCTTGGCCCGGGCATAGGTGATTTCGTCGAGGGCTTCCCTGGTCGACACGTGCACCAGATACAGCGGCGTGCCGAGTGTTTCGGCAATGCGGATCGCCCGGCTCGCGGCTTCACCTTCAACCTGGGAGGGGCGCGACAACGGATGTGCCTCCGGCCCGGTCATGCCCTGGGCCATCAGTTTGCGTTGCAGGTGATAGACCAACTCGCCGTTTTCGGCATGCACGGTGGGCACGGCACCCAGTTCCAGGCAGCGCTCGAAACTCGCCACCAGGGTGTCATCGGCGGCCATGATCGCGTTCTTGTACGCCATGAAATGCTTGAAGCTGTTGACCCCGTGGTGGGCCACCAACTCGGCCATTTCTTCGCGGACCTGTTCGCTCCACCAGGTGATCGCCACATGGAATCCGTAGTCGGACGCCGACTTCTCGGCCCAGCCACGCCACTGATGGAACGCCTCCATCAAAGACTGCTGCGGGTTGGGAATCACAAAGTCGATGATCGAAGTGGTGCCGCCGGCCAGTCCTGCCGCCGTGCCGCTGAAGAAGTCTTCGCTGGCCACCGTGCCCATGAAGGGCAGTTGCATGTGCGTGTGCGGATCGATGCCGCCGGGCATCAAGTACTGGCCGCTGCCGTCGAGTACTTCTGCGCCGGCGGGAATATCCAGGTTTTCGCCGATGGCCTTGATCACGCCGTCTGCGCAATACACATCGGCGCGATAACTTTCATCATGGGTAATAACGGTAGCGCCACGGATCAACAGAGACATTCCGAGTTCCTCGCAGACAATGACCGGCTGATACCGGTTCTAGGTGTTTTATATACAGCGAGTGCCGACAGGGATATTCCTGTCATGGCTGTCAGGATTAAACGCTAGCTGCAGTTGATGGAATCAGCAAGAATATTTTTTATAAGCTTATTGCTGTTTTAACTAATTGATAAATAACGAATTAAAACGTAAATCACCAAAATGGTGAGGCCTCTCACCATTTTGACGCACTTGACAGGATCCAAATATGGTCAAGATTTCTTATGTGAAATCAGCTGTTTGAGATGGGTCTATGGTTGATGCGCGACTTTGGAAAAAATATCCGCGCACCAGATTGAGTCCTGACTGTTTGGACAACTTGCCCGACATTCGGCCTGAGTGGCACGGCAAACAGTCCAGTCAGTTAATAAAACTGATAAACATCAGTTAGTTGCAAAGTGTTATGGAACTGCCCGATGCGCAAGCGGGGCACTCGGCACGTTTATTGATTCCGCCAGTCCCTGATGAGCAACAATAATCAAAAGAACAGTGGAGCGGCCATGCAACAGATCAGATCGCAAGTGACCGAGCGCGACGGCTTGTTCGAGCTTGAAGCCGGCAGCGATGTCCTCGACAGTCCCCGTTACAACCACGACATCGCACCGACCAAGGTGCGCGAACGAACCTGGAACAAATGGCACATCACCGCGCTGTGGGTCGGCATGGCGATTTGCGTGCCGACTTACACCCTCGGCGGCGTATTGACCGCGTACTTCGGCCTCAGCGTCGGCGAAGCGCTGCTAGCGATTCTGTGCGCCAACATCATTGTGCTGATTCCACTGACGCTCAATGCCTTCCCGGGCACCAAGTACGGCATCCCGTTTCCGGTATTGCTGCGTTCGTCCTTCGGCATCCTCGGGTCCAACATCCCGTGCCTGATCCGTGCGCTGGTGGCGTGTGGCTGGTTCGGCATCCAGACGATGTTCGGTGGCCTGGCGATTCACCTGTTCCTCGGTTCGGTGTTTGAAGGCTGGAAATCCCTGGGTGGCACCGGTGAGGTGATTGGCTTCATGGTGTTTTGGGCGCTGAACCTGTGGGTGGTGATTCGCGGTGCCGAGTCGATCAAATGGCTGGAGACGCTTTCTGCACCGTTGCTGGTGGCCGTGGGCGTGGGGCTGCTGGTGTGGGCGATGCCAAACGTGTCGATGAGCGAACTGCTGGCCATCCCGGCCAAGCGCCCGGAAGGCGCCGGCGTGGCGAGTTACTTCGCCGCCGGGCTGACAGCGATGGTCGGCTTCTGGGCCACGCTGTCGTTGAACATTCCGGACTTCAGCCGCTATGCAAAAAGCCAGAAGGACCAGATTGTCGGGCAGATCATCGGTCTGCCGCTGACCATGTTCCTGTTTGCCTCCCTTGGCGTGGTGATGACCGCGGCTTCCGTGAAGCTGGTGGGCGTGACGGTGTCCGATCCGGTGACCCTGATCGGCCACATCCAGAGCCCGATGTGGGTCGCGCTGGCAATGGCGTTGATCATCATCGCCACCCTGTCGACCAACACCGCGGCCAACATCGTCTCACCGACCAACGATTTCCAGAACATCGCGCCCAAGGTGATCAACCGCACCAACGCCGTGCTGCTCACCGGGCTGGTCGGCTTGGCCCTGATGGCCCATGAACTGTTGAAAAAGCTCGGCCTGATTGTCTCGCAGGTCAGTCTCGAATCCGTTTACTCAAACTGGTTGCTCGGCTATTCCAGTCTGCTTGGGCCGATCGCCGGGATCATGGTCGTGGACTATTTCCTGATCAGGAAACAGCAACTGGACCTCGCCGGCCTGTATCGCGATGACGTGTATCCGGCGTGGAACTGGAGCGGTTTCATCGCGTTTGGTGTGCCGGTGGTGCTGACGTTGTTGTCGCTGGGCAGCGATGCGTTCAGCTGGTTCTACAGCTATGGCTGGTTTACCGGCTCGGCGCTGGGCGGGTTGATTTATTACGGGTTGAGTGTGATGCGGCCTAGCCCGTCTGTTGCGAAATCTGCGGTGTGAGGGCGGCCGTCATCGCTGGCAAGCCAGCTCCCACAGGTTTCTCAAGCGTTCACAAAACCTGTGGGAGCGGGCTTGCCCGCGATGAGGGCTTCAAAATCACCGACGAATTGCCTGAAAAAATCCATAAGAACAGCCTGAGGAGATCACCATGAACGCGGCCATAGACGTTCTGCAATCCACCCATCAGCACATCAATCGCGATCGTTTGTGGCAATCGCTCATGGAGCTGGCCAAGCTCGGTGCCACGGTCAAGGGCGGCGTCTGTCGCCTGGCCCTGACCGATCTCGACCGCCAGGCCCGGGACATTTTCGTCAACTGGTGTGAGGAGGCGGGCTGTACCGTCAGCGTCGACGCCGTCGGCAATATTTTCGCCCGCCGCCCTGGCCGCAACCCGAACCTGCCACCGGTGATGACCGGCAGCCACATCGACACCCAACCCACCGGCGGCAAGTTCGACGGCTGTTTCGGCGTACTGGCCGGCGTCGAAGTGCTGCGCACGCTGAACGATCTGAAGATAGAAACCGAGGCGCCGCTGGAAGTGGTGGTCTGGACCAACGAAGAGGGCTCGCGCTTCGCTCCGTGCATGATGGGCTCCGGGGTGTTCGCGGAAAAATTCACGCTTGAAGACACCCTGGCCAAGGTCGACGCCGAGGGCGTGACGGTGGGCGAGGCGCTCAACGCCATTGGTTATGCGGGCGAACGCAAGGTCAGCGGGCACAAGGTCGGTGCCTACTTTGAAGCCCACATTGAGCAGGGCCCGATCCTCGAAGACGAACGTAAAACCATAGGCGTGGTGATGGGCGCTCTCGGGCAAAAATGGTTCGACCTGAAACTGCGCGGCGTCGAAGCCCACGCCGGCCCGACCCCGATGCACCTGCGCAAGGACGCCCTGGTTGGCGCCGCGGTGATCGTTGGCGCGGTCAATCGCGCCGCCCTCGGCCATCAACCCCACGCCTGCGGCACTGTCGGTTGCCTGCAAGCCTATCCCGGTTCGCGCAATGTCATTCCCGGTGAAGTGCGCATGACCCTGGACTTCCGCCATCTGGAGCCGGCACGGCTGGACTCGATGATCGCCGAAGTCCGTAAAATCATCGAAACCACCTGCGAAGAACACGGCCTGACCTTCGAGCTCACGCCAACAGCGGACTTCCCGCCGCTGTATTTCGACAAGGGTTGCGTTGAAGCCGTGCGCGGCGCCGCGCAGGGCCTGGGCCTGTCGCACATGGACATCGTCAGCGGTGCCGGGCATGACGCGATCTTCCTCGCCGAACTCGGCCCGGCCGGTATGATCTTCGTGCCGTGCGAAGGCGGCATCAGCCACAACGAAATCGAAAACGCCGCACCGGATGATCTGGCTGCCGGGTGCGCGGTGCTGTTGCGAGCGATGCTGGCGGCTTCGGCGGCATTGGCTAGCTGAAAATAAACGATCGCAGCTTGCGGCATTTGAGCTGCCGAAGGCTGCGATCTATTGATTCTCAACCCATCGCGACAACCTCAAGACGTTCACTCACCACCAGATCCGCCTACGAGCTTCGACCGATGCCCGTCAGCAAACGCTCGGTACGCTCCTTGGGACCGAGCTGACCGATACAGGCGGGCGCGGCTTGCATGGAATCTACTCGCAAAGTTGAAGAAGGCCCCTCTGGGAGGGGCGGGGGTGAGCTCCAGATCAATCGTCCACGTTCATCAACTGCCGCACCCCATCCCACGCCTCGGCGCGCATCTGCTGCACATCCAGCCCCGGAATCACGCCGTCATCGACCACCACGCGACCGCCCACCAGGCTGTAGCGCACCGCAATCGGTTCGCCCGCCACCACGGGTGCCACGGCGATGTCGTGGAAGCCGAAGAAACGCGGATGATCCAGGCCATAAATCACCAGATCCGCCGCCTGACCGATTTCCAGCGTACCGACCGAACCCAACCCCAGCACCTGTGCACCACCGGCCGTGCCCCAGTGGATGACATCCTCGGCGGTGGTCGCCGACGCGCCTTGCTCCGCACGATGGATCAGCCACGCGGTGTTGGCTTCACCGACCATGCTCCCGGACTCGTTGGAGGCCACGCCGTCGACGCCCAGGGAGATCGGCACACCCGCCTCGAACATCTGCGGGATCGGCGCGACGCCGCTACCCAAGCGCGCATTGCTCACCGGGCAGTGGGAAACGCCAGTGCCGGTTTGCGCGAGCATGCGGATTTCACCGGGTTGCATATGCACCGCGTGAGCGAACCAGACGTCCGGGCCAAGCCATTCGTGTTCGGCGACGAATTCCACCGGCAGGCAGTTGTACTTTTCGCGGCAGAAATTCACGTAGTTCTGCGTCTCGGACAAGTGCGTGTGCAGGCGCAAGCCGAGGCCTCGGGCGGTGTGCGCCAGTTCCCGCAGCAGCGTCGGCGGCAGCGAGAACGTCGGTGTGGTGGGTGCCACCACCACCCGGCGCATCGCATCCGGGGTGTCCTGGTGATACCGCGACTTCAGGCGTTCAATATCGCCGACCATCTGATCCAGGGTTTCCGGCTGCAGCGCGGTTTTCGAAAACCCGGGATGGGCGCTGGCGGACTCCAGCGCACCGCCACGGCACAGCACAAAACGCAGGCCGAACTCATCGGCCATGTCGAACAGCAGGTCGCCCGTCTCGGTGGTGCCGTTGGCGTGGTAGAGGTAATGGTGATCGGCGCAGGTCGTCACCCCCGACAGCAGCAATTCGGCCATGCCCAGCCGTGCGGCGATGCGCGCCAGTTGCGGCGTGAACCGGTTGAGGCGCGGGTAGGGCACGCTGGCCAGCCAGCCTTGCAAGTCCTGATTCAAGCCTTCAGGCACGGCTTTGAGCAGGTTCTGGAACAGGTGATGGTGAGTGTTGATCCAGCCCGGATACACCACCGAATGACGCGCATCGATCACCCGTTCGCCGGGTTGTGCTTCAAGGTTGGCGGCCATTTCGGCGACGCGGCCGTTGACGATCCGAATATCCACGGCACCGGCCCGGGCACGGGGGCCGCGCAGGCCGGTCATCACCGCCACGGGGTTTTTGATCAGGATGTTTTGAACGTGAGTCATGGGCGGCTCCAGTCAGAGGCTGTGGGAAGCGGATTTGCTGGCGGCGGCATCAGGCACGCTGACACCGTTGAGAGCGGCGTTAAGCAACACCGACACCAGGCAGGCGATCACCACGCTGCTGTGCAGGAACGGCTGCGACCACTCAGGTAATTGCTTGAACAAGGCCGGTGCCAGCACCGGCACCAGGGCGGCGGCGATGGTGAAACCGACGATCAGCACGTTGTAGCGATTGCGCTCGTAGTCGACCTTGGACAGGGTCTGGATCCCCGCCGCCGCGACCACGCCGAACATGGCGATCCCGGCGCCGCCGAGGGCGGCGGTCGGCATCGACGCGATGATCGCGCCAGCCTTGGGCACCAGGGCCACTGAGCACATCAACAAGCCGCTGACGGCCACCACCCAACGACTACGCACGCCGGTGAGGATCACCAGGCCGACGTTTTCCATGAACGCAATGAACGGAAACGCAGCGAACATCCCGGCGATGGTGCTGGCCAGGCCGTTGGCGCGCAGGCCGTTGATCACCTGTTTGTCTTCCACCGGTTTGTCGACGATGTCGCCGATGGCCACGAACAGCCCCATGGACTCGACCATCTGCACAATCATCACCACCACCATGGTGGCGATGGGGATCAGGCTGAAGGTCGGCAGGCCGAAATAGAACGGGTAGGGCACGGTCAGCCAGGGTGATTCCTGCACGCTGTGAAAACTGCCCATGCCCATCCCGTAAGCCAGCCCGGCACCGACGAGCATGCCCACCAGCACCGCCATGTTGCGCAACATCGGGCTGCCATAACGGTTGACCAGGAGGATGGTGAGCAACACGACGGCTGCGACCGCGAGGTACGCCGGCGCGCCAAAATCCGCGGCATGACGCCCGCCGCCGACCCACTCATAGGCAATCGGAAACAGCTGCAACCCAATTACCGTGACGATGCAACCGGTGACCACCGGCGGAAAAAAGCGTCGCAAACGCCCCACGAACGGCGCGGCGAGCATGGTGAAAATCCCCGCGCCGATCACCGCTCCGCAGACCCCGGCGAAGCCGACTTCCGGGTTGCTGCCGATGGCAATGACCGGCCCCACGCTGCTGAAGGCTACGCCCTGGAGAATCGGCAGACGCACACCGAATTTCCAGAAGCCGACGGTTTGCAGGATCGTGGCAATGCCGGAACAGAACAGCGTGGTGCTGATCAGCACTACGGTATCGGCCTGGGACATCTTCAAGGCACTGGCAACAATCAACGGCACGGCGATGGCGCCGATGTACGAGACGGCCATGTGTTGCAGACCGAGGGTGAGCATTTGTCGCACCGATAACACCTGGTCGACGGGATGGAGGGTGGAGACGGGTTTTGAAGGGGTAGTGGCTGACGACATGGGGAAACACCTCTAGCTGTTGTTATTCGGTAAAGAGGGGTATTCGTTCTGATGCCGAGGCACCGCCGCCATGTAGGAGCCGGCTTGCTGGCGATAGCGGCCGACCAGCCAACATTTCTGTCCACTGGAAGTCCGCTATCGCTGGCAAGCCAGCTCCTACAGGTGTTGAGTGTTGCCCGATGCATCAGTCATTCATGTGCCCCGGAACCGCCATCCACCGGCTCCGATGCCTTGGTTCAGCCTGCCAGGCAGGCGGCAAAGCCCTGGTTCAACGCCGCGCGATCCAGGTCGCGACCGATGAACACAATCTTGCTGGAACGCGGTTCGTTGCCCCACAAGGTCGAGGCGCGGAACTCGACGAGGCTGTGCACCCCTTGCAGGACGTAGCGCTGGTCCTGATCGGCGACCGCCAGCACACCTTTCATGCGGTACAGGTTGTCGGCCTGCTCGGTGCGCAGTTTCGTGATCCAGCGGTGGAAGTCGCCCAGGTTGACAGCGCCGTCCACGGCGATGCCCACCGACGACACGCTCGGGTCGTGCTCATGGTCTGGTTCGTCGTGCTCGTGTTCATGTTGATCGCCGTGATGATCGTGCTCGGCACCGATCTCCATGAGTTTTTGCGTGGACTCGAAGGCTCCAATGCCGAGGATTTTCGACAGGTCGATCTCGGCGTAGCTTGACGTCACCAGGTCGGCGGTGGCGTTCAGACCGCGGATTTTGTCGCTGAGGGACGCCACTTCGGCGGCGCTGACCAGGTCGACCTTGTTGATGACGATACGGTCGGCGCAGACAATCTGATCCACGGCCTGGTTGTCGACGCCGTCGAGTTGCAGGTCTTCCAGGTGCTGGGCGATGTGCTTGGCGTCGACCATGGTGACGATGGCGTCGAGTTCGACTTCATCGGCAATCGGGTCGTTGATGAAAAAGCTCTGGGCCACCGGGTACGGGTCAGCCAGGCCGCTGGTTTCGATCAGGATATGATCGAGCCGTACCGGCCGCGCCACCAGTTCGCGGACAATGCGCACCAGGTCCTCGCGGACCTCGGCGGTGCAGCACACGCAGCCGTTGACCATCTCGTAGATTTCCTCGGTTTCGGAACTGAGCACCAGGTCGCCGTCGATGCCGACTTCACCGAATTCGTTCTCGATCACGGCGATTTTCCGGCCGTGGTTTTCCTTGAGGATGTAGTTGAGCAGCGTGGTTTTACCGGCGCCGAGGAAACCGGTGAGGATGGTGACCGGGATTTTGGTGTTGGGGGTTGGGGCGTTGAATGGGGTGTTCATGTGATGCTCCTTACCTGTGTTTTGTCGGAGTGCGATCGACCGTGGGAGCTAGCCTGCTAGCGATGGCGGTGTGTCATTCAACGGTATGGCGACGGGTCCACCGTAATCGCTAGCAGGCTAGCTCCCACAGGGTTTTGGGGGTTCTTGCCAGCGTCGTGCCGTACCGGCATCGAGGCCAAACAGGTCGAGGACCCGGCCGAGGCTGTGATCGACCATTTGCGCCAGGTCTTGCGGACGGGCGTAGAAGGCCGGGACGGGCGGGGCGATGATCCCGCCCATCTCGGTGACAGCGTTCATGTTGCGCAGGTGGGCGAGGGTCAGCGGGGTTTCCCGGGCCATCAGCACCAGGGTCCGACGTTCCTTGAGGGTGACGTCGGCGGCGCGGCCGATCAGCCCCGAGGAAGTCCCGGTGGCGATTTCCGCCAGGGTGCGCATGGAACACGGCGCCACGACCATGCCCAGGCAGCGGAACGAACCGCTGGCGATCCCGGCGGCCACGTCGTCAGCGCGGTGGTAGTGGCTGGCCAGCGCGGTGACGTCGGCCAGTTTGTAGTCGGTTTCATGGGCCATGGTCAGCAGTGCCGCGCGACTGATGATCAGGTGGCTTTCGATGTCCAGTTCGGCAAGCAATTGCAGCAGGCGCACGCCGTAGATGAACCCCGATGCACCGCTGATACCCACCACCATGCGCTGGCGATTCATGACGCCAGGCTCTTGAGCAGGTTGCGCGCGCGCGCCACCACCGCCGGATCCAGCTGCGCCTTGATACCGTCAAAACCTGAACCGCGCGTGGCGTCCAGGCCCATGCGTGAGGTGGTGCCATTGACCGAGGACGAAGGGTCCAGCGGGCTGCCGGGCAAACCGTCGATGACGAAGATGTCCTGGTGCGGCTGGAAGTGCGTGGCCAACGCCCACAGCACCTGGCTGTCGTCGCTGATGTCGATGTCGCTGTCCACCGCGATCACGCTTTTCAGGTACGGGTCCCAGCCGAGCAACGCCAGCATGATCTGCCGCGCCTCGCCGTCGCGGCTCTGGTCCAGCGCCACGTAGCAGTGAAAATGGGTGCCGGAATTGGGGTAGTGCACGGCTGTCACGGCGGGGAATCGAGCCTTGAGTTTCTCGCTCATCTCCGCTTCCCGGGGCAGCCGTGCGAGGGTCAGGTGCTCGGCGTAACGGCCGCCGACCACGTCCACCAGCCAGGCGTCCTTGCGCCGCATCAGGGTGTCGACCCGCAGCACATTGTTGGTCGAGCGATCCGAGGAGTAACCGCTGAACTCCCCGAACGGACCTTCCTCGGCGTAGGCCGCCGGGTCAATGGCGCCTTCCAGTACGTACTCCGCGTACGCTGGCACGCCGATGCCATAGCGTGGGGTTTTCACCAGCTCCAGTGGCGCGCCGAACAAGCCCCCGGCCACGGCGCGTTCATCGCTGCCGAAGGGCAAGCGCGCGGCGGCGGCCAGCATGAACAGCGGGTGCGCGCCGACCACCATGGCCACGCGTAATTCTTCGCCACGCTCGCGGGCGGTTTGCAGCATGCGCCACAGGTGACCGCGGGAATGCAGGCTGGTGGCGAGGGTCTGCCGGGCATGGCGCATCGAGCGGTGATAGCTCATGTTGGCGATACCAGTGACCGGGTCTTCGGCAATGATGATTGCGTTGGTGATGTAAGGGCCGCGGTCGCTATCGAAATGCTTGAGCATCGGCAGCAGCGCCAGGTCCACGGCTTCGCCTTCGAAGATTTCGTCCAGCACCGGACCGCTTTCCACATAGCGCGGGGCGATGGGGTTGTTGGCGCGTTTCTGGAAGGTCTCGTGCAACTGCGCCGGGTCGACGCCGAACATTCGTGCAATACGGGTGCGGGAGGCGAACAGATTGGTGGCCACCGGCGCGCCGAAGTTGCCGACTTTTTCGCAGATCAGCAACGGATCGCGACCCTGGCTGGCCAGGGCATCGACCAGGGCCGTGACGTCCTGATCGGCTGAAAGACTGTGTGGGACCGTGAGCACATCGTCCGGGTATTGCCGGCGATAAGCGTCTATAAAATCGTGAAAATCCTGAGTATCGCCGAGCGTGGAGAGGGTCATGGTTTCACCTCGTGAAAAACGATGCTGTGCACCTGTTGGAGCCGGTTTGCTGGCGAAGTTGTGTCAATCGACATCAATGCAGCCGACACGCCATCGCCAGCAAGCCGGCTCCTACAGAGAGGGCGAGGGTCAGAGGTACGTCGTGGTCAGGCGAATGTCCGCCTCGATCAGGTCCTTGGGCGGCGGCGTCGGTTCGATGCCGCACAACCTTGCAATGTTGTTGCCCAGGTAATCCTCAAGGTGGTCCTCATCGATGCCCAGGCCTTGCGGCGCTGGCGAGCACAGCACCTCCAGTTCCCGCAGCCACATGCCCGGTTCGTTCGGCGGCGAATCGGTGCCGAACACGATCTTGTTGCGCGGCAGGTCCTTGGCGAACTCGACGATCCGCGACTGGAAGCACCAGCCCGATTCGCAGTACACGTTCGGCGTGTCCATGGCCATCCAGAACGCCTCGAACGAGTAGTTGCCCCCGGTCTGGATACCGAAGTGACCAATGATGAAGTTGACCATCGGGAATTCGCGAATGATCGGGTAGAACATCGTCGGGATGGTGTACGGCCCGTCACCGGTGTGGATCAGCACCACAATGTTGTACTTGGCGCAGACCTTCATTGCCGGGCGCAGCCAGTCCAGCGCCCGGTCCGGACGATAGCCGTGCATGTTGGCGTGCAGCTTGAGCATCTTGAAACCGTATTCCTTGATGTGGAATTCCAGCTCCGCCGCACCGTTTTCCGGTCCCCAGCGCGGGTTGAAGTTGAAGTTGCCGATGAAGCGATCCGGGTACTTCACGCACAGCTCGGCAACGTACGACATGTAGTCGCGCACGCCTTCGCGGCCCCGGCGGTTGCCGTCGCGATAGCCGGTGTTGCCCGGTGGCGGCTGGATGAAGCCCATGTCGATACGGCGCGGCTTGCCGTTGATCATGTACGGGCCGTCCATCAGCTTGAGCATGCGCTCGCCGGTGAACGGTTCGCCGGTGTGGCGCCAGGCCTCGTCGACCAGGTTGGTAGGGTGCAGATGGGTATCGATAATCATCGGTTCAGCTCCTGGCCAGTTGCGTGGTGACGGGGCGCTTGAGTTGCGCCTCTGCTTCGGAAACGGAACGCGGCGGCGGGGTCGGTTCGAGGCCGATCATCCGTGCGGTGTTGTTGCCCAGGTACTCTTCGAGGGTGTCTTCGTCGAGGTTCAAACCCTGTGGCGGCTCGTGGCACAACACCTCCAGCAGGCGCAGCCACATGCCCGGCTCGTTCGGCGGGGTGTCGGTACCGAACAGGATCTTGTGCGTCGGCAGGACCTTGGCGAATTCAACGATCCGCGATTGCAGGCACCAGCCCGATTCGCAGTAGACGTTGGGCAGCTCCATCGCCCATTGCATCGGTTCGAACACGTAGACGCCGCCGGTCTGCACGCCAAAGTGCGCCATGATGAAATCGACGTTGGGGAACTCCTTGATCATCGGCACCCATTCCGACGGGATGCTGTAAGGCCCGTCACCGGTGTGCAGCTTGACCGGGATACCCAGCTCGGCACATTTTTCGAAGGCCGGGCGCACCCAGTCCAGGGCGCGGTCGGGACGGTAGGCATGCATGTTGGCCTGCATCTGGACCATCTTGAACCCGTGTTCCTTGACGTAGCGCTCGATCGCCTCGACGCCGTTTTCCACGCCGCAGCGCGGGTTGTAGACGAAGCAGCCGATGAAACGGTCCGGGTAGGTCTGGACCATTTTCAGGGTGTAGGCCATGTAGGCGTCGATGGACTCGCGGCCGCTAAGGTCGCCGTCGGTCCAAGTGTAAATGGTGTTGCCCTGCGGGGGCTGGATGAAGGCTTTGTCGATGCGGCGAGGTTTGCCGTTGACCATGTACGGGCCATCCATCATCTCCAGCAGACGCTCGCCGGTGAACGGGTCACCGTCATGCCTCCAGGCGAGGTCCACCAGATCGGTGGGATAGCAGCTGATATCGATGATCATTGAAGTCGATCTCCTGATAGCGGGGAAGGGAACCTTGCGGTTCACAGCAGCCACGTCCCGGGCAATCGGCCATTTCTATGCGCAAAGACTCACGCATTCCCTCGCCTGGTCGCATCCGGCTCGGGACGCTGGCTGCTTGGGGGGAAGTATTGGAAGGGGGTGTCGGGTTCGTACAATATTAATTGGGCGAGGGGTTGATATGCGTTCGATATGGTTTTGTGTTGACTGGGCGGGCCTCATCGCTGGCAAGCCAGCTCCCACAGTGATCGATGGTGATAACCCAATTTGTTGCACACCACAAAAACCTGTGGGAGCTGGCTTGCCAGCGATGGCGTCAGTGTTGTGTAAGCAAGGCCAATTGCCTGACCGCCTCAACCACCGGCGCCACCCGTTCGACTTGCCCCGGCGGCCATACCGCATACAGGTTGTAATGCGCGGCAATCTGCGCCTCGTTGAGCGCCACTAACCGCCCGCTGCGCAACGCATCCGCCGCCAGCAAACCACGCACCAGCCCGGCACCGACACCGGCCTCGGCCGCTGCAATCAGGTTCGCCGCGTTATCAAACACCACCCGCGGCGGTGGTTCGTTCGGTGGCATGCCGGCCGCATCCAGCCATGGAATCCACGACCGTCTCGTGTAGCCCAACAGAGGCAATTCAAGGATCTGCTGCGGACTCAACGGCAACTGCAAACCATAGCGCTCCAGCAGTGCCGGCGACGCCACCGCCATCACCCGATCGCCGCAAATCTGCGTCATCTCGCAGTCTTCCCAATCGCCATAACCGTAGCGCAAGGCGAGGTCCACACGCTCGAACGCGCTGCGGTCCGAACGCGGCATCGACAACAGCACCACCTCATGATCGGGCAACAGATCCAGCAGTTGTGGCAAGCGCGGGTTGAGCCAGCTCTGGGCCAGTTCACTGTCGACATCCAGGGTCAGGCGTTGCGCCACGCTGCGGTTTTTCACTGAAGACAGTGCCCGGTCGATCTGCGCCAGGCCGTCGGACAGCACACTGGCGAACAGTTGCCCGGCATCGGTCAGGTTGCTGCCGCCGCCTTCGCGCACAAACAGCGGCTGGCCGATGAAGTCTTCAAGGGCGCGAATTTGCTGGCTGATGGCGCTGTGGGTCAGATCGAGCTTGCGCGCCGCGCTGGAGAAACTGCCGCTGCGCGCCGCCTGGATAAAGGCGTTCATGGACTGCACCGACGGGTATCGCTTGTACATGCTGTTAGTCCTACTTACACAGGATGGCAGAAATCGTCGCTGGCCCCGTTTTCACAAGGCTTCCAATAATCGATCACCAGGCCTGCACAAAGACGGGCCGCTCTCTTGGAGCCTGACAATGATCGAATTCACGGTAAACGGCGAACGACACGAGCTGGTAGAGACATCGCCCTCCATGCCCTTGTTATGGGTGTTGCGTGACCACTTGAAACTCACCGGCACCAAGTTCGGGTGCGGCATGGGCCTGTGCGGTGCCTGTACCGTGCACCTGGACGGCGTCGCAGTGCGCTCCTGCCAGCTCCCGGTCGCTGCCGTCGCGGGCCACAGCATCACCACCATCGAAGGCTTGTCGGCGACTGAACAGCACCCGCTGCAATTGGCGTGGGTAGCCGAAGATGTCCCGCAATGTGGTTACTGTCAATCCGGTCAGATCATGTCCGCCGCCGCGCTGCTCAACACCGGCGCGGCGGTCACCGACGATTCGATTCGCAATGCCATGTCCGGCAACCTGTGCCGTTGCGGTACGTACGGGCGCATCAACAAAGCGATCAAGCGCGCGGCGTCCGCGTCGAAGGAGGCGTGATGATGAACTCCCGGGTCAATCTCTCGCGGCGTGTCTTTCTCAAGCAAACCGCGACCGTGACTGGCGGTCTGGCGATTGCGTTTTACCTGCCTTCGGGCCTGGCTGCGACGAACCCGAAAGCCCCGGCACCGACAGGCGAATTCGAACCCAACGCCTGGGTGCGGATCCTGCCCGACGGCACGGTGAAACTGGTGGTGCACAAGCACGATTCCGGCACCGGCACACACACGGCTCTGGCGGCTTGCGTGGCCGAGGAACTGGGCGTCAACCCGATGACCGTGCAGGTGATCTCGCCGGAAGATCCGTTTTTCGACACCTACATTCATCCGATCTGGAAAGTCTTCTCCACGGGCGGCAGCACCAGTGTGTCGCTGGAGTACGACCGCCTGCGCATGGCTGGCGCCACGGCCCGGGCGTTGCTGATCACGGCGGCGGCCAGGCAGTGGAAAGTCAGCCCCGACAGCTGCAGCACCGACGAAGGCCGGGTGGTTCATGTGGCGAGCAAACGCAGCCTCGGTTACGGCGAACTGGCGGGCGTTGCCGCACACCTGCCGGCACCGGCCAAGGTCACGCTCAAGGACCCGGCGCAGTTCCAGTACATCGGCAAACTGCGGCATAAGCGCGACGCCCAGGCCAAGGTCTGCGGACGCTTCAAGTACAGCATCGACGTCGTGCTCCCGGACATGTTGGTGGCGGTCATCCAGCGCACGCCGGTGGTCGGGGCGAAAGTGCTGTCGGTGGATGCTGCGGCGACGTTGCAGGTGCCTGGCGTGCGCAAGGTGCTTGCGGTGCCGGGACGGCCGGATGTGCTCGGTGGCAACGTCGAAGGCGTGGCGGTGCTGGCCGACAATTATTGGGCGGCGCATCAGGGCAGGGCGCTGCTGAAGGTGCAATGGAGCGAATCGCCATTGGCCGATTTCGACAGCGATGAACTGGTCAAGGCCCAGTTGGCAGCGCTGGACGACAAAGGCGCGCAGCGGGTGTCCGCCATGGCGGCGGGTGATGTAAAAGCGCAATGGCCGGTCGCCGCCCAGCTGCTCGAAGCCGATTACCGCATGCCGTACAAAGTGCAGAATCCGCTCGAGCCGATCTGCATCACCGCGCAGGTCAAGGACAACGCCATCACGTATTGGGGCGGTGTGCAGGTGCCGTCTTCGGCACTGGAGGCGGCGCAAACCGTGTGCAAGATCGCCAAGGACAACGTCACCATCAACGAAATGGTGTCCGGCGGCAGCTTCGGTGCGCGGGAGGCCAAGTATTGGTTGTTCGAAGTGGCCTATCTGGCGCAACAAGCCAAAGTGCCGGTGAAACTGATGAACAGCCGCGAAGACGAAATGCGCTCACTGTTCATGCACCCGGCCACGCTGCACCGGGTCAAAGGTGCGCTGGATAAACAGGGGCGGCTGACCGCGTTGCAGCTCAACGCGGTGTCGCCAGCCTCGCCGGAACAATGGGAGCCGGGTTACTTCGAGCGTCCGGACAAGATGGATTACAGCACCACCGAAGCCATCACCGCCTGGGACTTCGCCTATCGGCCGGCGAACCTCGACCTGGTTTGGGTCAAGCATGAAAGCGACGTGCCCAGCGGCTGGTATCGCTCGGTGAGCTTCATCCCCAATGTGTTCGCCGTGGAAAGCTTCATGGATGAACTGGCCCACGGCGCCGGGCAAGACCCGTTGGCCTTTCGCCTGGCCCATATGCACGACCGGCCACGGCATGTCGCCGTGCTCAAAAGCGCCGCCGAACGCGCCGGGTGGGGCCAGCCGTTGCCAGAGGGCACGGCATTGGGGATCGCGACCAATCAGGGCTACACCAGTTTCATCGCCGTGGTCGCGCGCCTGTCAATGCAGGATGGCGCGATCAAGGTCGACAAGCTCACGTGCGTGGTCGATTGCGGCCTGGCGGTGTCGCCCGGTGGTGTCGAAGAGCAGATCTACGGTGGCCTGATGTGGGGCCTCGGTCATGCCTTGTTCGATCAACTGGACATCAAACAGGGCAGGGTGGTGCAGAGCAACTTCCATGATTATCGGGTGCCGCGCATGTCGGACATGCCGGCGGTGGACATCCTGCTCGTCGACGGCGAACCGGCCAAACCCGGTGGCGTCGGCGAACTCGGCAGCCCGCCGGTGGCCCCGGCCATCGCCAACGCCTTGTTCAGTCTGACCGGGGTGCGTCAGCGCTCCACACCACTGAGCCTGGGCTGACCGGCATGGACCTGCGCTTGCTGCGTTACTTCATGGCGCTGGCCGAAGAGCTGCACTTCGGTCGCGCCGCCACCCGGCTGCACATCTGCCAGCCACCGCTGAGCCAACAGATTCGCCTGCTGGAGGAGGAACTGGGCACGCCGTTGTTCGAGCGCAGCCACCACCGGGTCGAACTGACCGCCGCCGGGCAGATGCTCAAGGAACAGGCGCCGCTGGTGTTCGAACAGCTCAACCGCGCGCTGGACCTGACGCGTCAGACCGGCCGCGGCCAGCTGGGCGAACTGGAAATCGGCATGATCAGTTCGGTCATGGTCGGTGTGCTGCCTCGGGCCTTGCACCTGTTTCGCGAGCGCTATCCGCAGGTCAACTGGCGACTGCACGAAATGACCCCGGCGGCGCAGGTCAAGGCGTTGAAGGAAAAACGCATCGATGCCTGTGTGTTCCGGGTCGGCTATGACGATCCGCAGTTGCGCAACGAACTGCTGATCTACGAGCCGATCCGGGTGGTCATGCCGGTTGATCATCCACTGGCCAATCGAGAAACCCTGGCCCCCGCGGATCTGGCGCAGGAGCCTTTTGTCGCCCTGGAACTGAAGCAATCGCGGTTCGCCGATTTTCTGTTCCAGTGCTGCATCCAGGCCGGGTTCACCCCGCAGATCCGTCAGCAGGTGATCGAGGTGCAAACCTTGCTCAGCCTGGTGCGCGCGGGGTTCGGCGTGGCCTTGCTGCCGGCGTCCATCGAGCAACTGGCGCCGGCAGGCCTGGTGTTTCGACGCCTGACCCCGGCGTTGCCGGAAGTGCCGCTGTACGCCACGTACCGCGCGGACGACGACTCACCGGTGCTCAAACTGTTTCTCGATACGTTGCGTGAGTTGGTGCTGCAGGACGCCCGGTAGACGCTGTACCTGTGTGCGGGCAAGCCCACAGGCTCTTCGCACGATCAGAGACGCCAGCGGTCGTAGTCTTCACAGGGTCATAACACGTGTGGAGCCCCAATGAGCCAGGACGTCCCGAGTACCGAAACCAATCGCCGCCAGTTGCAGCAAATCATCGCCGGGCTGTCTGACGGAGTCATCGTGCTTGACCCCGATCAGAGCATCCTTTGGGCCAATGATGCGGCACTGGCCATGCACGGCGTCGAACAGGTCAGTGACCTCGGCGGCAATGCCGGGGCCTACGCCAAGCGTTTTGCCCTGCGCTACCGCAACAACCATGTGGTGCCGGTCGACAGCTACCCCATCAACCGCGTTGCCCGGGGTGAGACCTTCAGCGACGTGCTGGTCGAGCTGACCTGTGCGCAGGACCAGGCGCAACGCAACTGGGTGCACCGCGTGCGCAGCCTGGTATTGGCCGACAGCCGAGGCGAGCCGGAATCCCTGGTGCTGATCATGGACGACGTCACCGATTGGGCCAGCGCCGAGCACCGTTTCGAAAAAACTTTCTCCGCCAACCCCGCGCCGGCGGTGATCTGTCGTCTCAGTGATTTGCGTTACATCAAGGTCAATCCGGGCTTCCTTGAAATGACCGGTTTTACCCGTGATCAGGTGATCGGCACGTCCACCTACGAGCTGGACGTGCTGGAGCAGGCCGAAAACAAGGCGTTGGCCAAACAGCGCCTGCGCGAAGGGACCACCATCCCGCAAATGCAGGCCGAGTTGCGCATGGCTGATGGCACAGGCAAACAAGTGATCGTCGCCGGTCAACCCCTTGAACTCAACGATGAGCCTTGCATGTTGTTTTCCTTCGTCGACATGGAACCGCGGCACAAGGTGGAAGTTGCCTTGCGCCAGAGCGAGGAGCGTTTCGCCAAAGCCTTTCGCCTATCCCCGGTGCCCATTCTGCTGTGCGGCGCGGCTGATCAGATCGTGCTCGATGTCAACGAGGCGTTTCTCGACACGCTCGGTTACCCCGGTGAAGAGGTCTTGGGCGAGAGCATTGCGCAGATCGATTTCTTCGAAGACAAGAATGCCCGAACGCGGCTGTTCTCGGCGCTGGAGAAAACCGCAAGCCTGGATCGCATCGATGTTCGTGTGCGCAAGAAAGACACCGGACTGATTGATTGCGCGGTGTCCGCCGACACCGTGAACATTCAGGACAAGCCGTGCTATCTGCTGGTGTTGATGGACATCACCGAGCGCAAGCGCACCGAACTGGAACTGGTAGCGGCGATTGAAGAAGTGATGAAAGACGCTTCGTGGTTCAGCCGCACGCTGATTGAAAAGCTGGCCAACGTGAAGAGCGTCAATTCACCGCGATTGCCCAGCATTTCCTTCACCGACCTGACGGCGCGGGAGCGTGATGTACTGGGCCTGATCTGCGAAGGCCTGGCCGACAAGGAAATCGCCGCACGCCTGAAACTGGCGCCCAATACCGTACGAAATCACGTGGCAACGGTGTACTCCAAGCTGGATGTGCACAGCCGTAGTGAAGCGATCGTCTGGGCGCGCGAGCGAGGACTGTTTGCCGGAGCCGGGCGAAATAAAGGGCAACGTTAAGGTGCAAATGCACTAGATAGCGGGGTGCAATTTCATGTGTTGGCCGATTGCCGCGGCTTTTAGGCTGTTGGAGGAGGGCAGGTGTTCGCGGATCGCCTGCCTGTCTCCTTCGAAATCGCTAAAGGAACGGCCTGATGAATCTGCAACACCACGATTTACACCGCCAGGGTCAATCGCAATGATGACGCTGGCCCAACTGCGGACCCTGATCGAACACGGTTTTTCACCGCTGGCCTGTGAGTGCAGCATTTCCGGCGATCACTCATTGACGGTCAAGCTCTACCACCCGGTTTCGGGGCGTGTGGACCTGGTGGTCAGTGGCTTGAACATGGCAAAGCTGCAATCGGCCGAAGCGGCGGCGGCGCTGATTGAAGAATTACGCTACGAAATGGAAAGCAATACCCTGCATCGTCCCGATCCAGTGATGTAAGAACTGCCAGGTTTTCATGGCCCTGGTCACCGATTGGGCTATAAGTGATACGCGAATAATTTTTTTGTGACAGGTCTGTGGATTTCGCGCGCAGGTTTTGTTGTCACAAAAAAGTGTCGATCACTTATCGCGGGTCAACCTATGAAAAATCTTGGGAAACGCGTTTGTACACCACTGTCGCTGGCATTCTGCGTAGCGATCCTCGGTGGTTGCGCCAGTCCACCGCCACCTCCACCGGTCACCCCACCGCCGCCACCTGAGCGTACCTGCCAGACCCTGGATAAAACCGATGTCATGGGCGATGTGCGTGGCGAAAATGGTGAGGTGACTCGCGTCACCACGACCACTCGCTGTATCACCCAGTAGACAAAACACACATAACCTGTGGGAGCGGGCAAGTTCGCTCCCACAGGCAGTTGTGCTGTCTGGACCATCAGGACAGGAAGCCGCCGTCCACGTTCAGCGAAACGCCCGTGGTGTAGCTGGAGGCGTCGCTGGCCAGGTACAGCACGGCGCCGGCCATTTCGCTCGGGTCGGCTACGCGCTTGAGCGGGATTTGCTGCAAGGCGGTGTTCAGGATCGCCTCATTCTTGACCAGTGCCGAAGCGAACTTGGTGTCGGTCAGACCCGGCAGCAGCGCGTTGCAGCGGATGCCGAACTGCGCGCATTCCTTGGCGAAGACCTTGGTCATGTTGATGACCGCCGCTTTGGTCACCGAATAGATGCCCTGGAAGATCCCCGGCGAAACGCCGTTGATCGAAGCGACGTTGATGATGCTGCCACCACCGTTTTCGCGCATCAGCTTGCCGGCTTCCACCGACATGAAGAAGTAGCCGCGAATGTTCACGTCGACGGTTTTCTGGAACGCGCCGAGGTCAGTGTCCAGCACGTTGCAGAACTGCGGGTTGGTTGCGGCGTTGTTGACCAGAATGTCCAGGCGACCGAACTGTTCCTTGATCCCGGCGAACACTTGGCTGATCTGTTCCATTTCGCCAATGTGGCAGGCGATGGCGGTGGCTTTGCCGCCAGCGGCGATGATCGCGTCGGCCACGTGCTGGCAACCGTCGAGCTTGCGGCTCGAGACAATCACGTGGGCGCCTTGCTGGGCCAGCAGTTTGGCGATGGCCTCACCGATGCCACGGCTGGCGCCGGAGACGAATGCGATTTTGCCGTCGAGGTCGAACAACTGAGTCTTGGACATGGGATTCCCTTGTAATGAAGTCTTGTTATGGGGCCAAAGGCGGCGTCAGAGGCTGGATTTCTGGATGACCTGCAAGCTCATCTGCTCCAGCAATTTGTTCATGTGAATGAATTGCGCGAAGCGTTTGTCCTGGGTCTGGCCATGGTAAAAGCGGTAGTAGATCTGCTGCACGATGCCGGCCAGGCGGAACAGGCCGTAGGTGTAGTAGAAATCGAAATTGTCGATCTGGATGCCGGAACGCTGGGCGTAGTAGTCGACGAACTCGCGGCGGGTCAGCATGCCCGGGGCGTGGCTCGGCTGACGGCGCATCATCTGAACTGGCGCCGGGTCCCCGGCTTCGATCCAGTAGGCGAGGGTGTTGCCCAGGTCCATCAGCGGGTCGCCGAGGGTGGTCAGTTCCCAGTCGAGCACGCCGATGATCTGCATCGGATTATTCGGGTCGAGGATGACGTTGTCGAAGCGGTAATCGTTGTGAACGATGCTGGAGGTCGGGTGATCGGCCGGCATCTTGTCGTTGAGCCAGGCCTTGACCACGTCCCAGTGCGGCGCATCGGGGGTCAGGGCTTTTTCGTAGCGGTCGCTCCAGCCTTTGATCTGCCGCGCGACATAACCTTCAGGCTTGCCGAGGTCGCCCAGGCCATAAGCGTTGTAGTCGACCTGGTGCAGCTCGACGAACTTGTCGATGAAGCTCTTGCACAGGGCTTCGGTTTTCGCTGAATCGAGCCCCAGTTCCGGTGGCAGTTCCGAGCGCAGGATGATGCCGTTGACCCGCTCCATCACATAGAACTCGGCGCCGATCACCGATTCGTCGGTGCAGTGCACATAGGCTTTCGGGCAGTACGGAAAACCTTCGCGCAATTGATTGAGAATGCGAAATTCGCGGCCCATGTCATGGGCGGATTTGGCCTTGTGGCCGAACGGCGGCCGACGCAGGACAAACTCCTGCCCGGGGTATTCCAGCAAATAGGTAAGGTTCGACGCACCGCCCGGGAACTGGCTGATTTGCGGCAAGCCGCTCAATCCCGGAATGTGGGCCTTGAGGTATGGATCGATCAGGCTGGCATCGAGTTCTTCGCCGGTACGGATACGGGTGGACTGGTCAGTAAGCGCCATGCTTATCCCTTATGCTTATTTTGGAGGCCAGACATCATTGACTAATCTAATGGTGCGCCTTGGGAGCCACAAGCGCGACACGGTCTTATAGGTTAGCGTGTTGCCGGATAATCAGTGATCCTGATGTGTATGCACCGACATCGGATCAGCCTCGTTTCACTCGACAGCTCCTACAAGTCCTTGCCAGGAAAATGGCAAAAGAGTACAAATGTACTCCATGACCCATCTGACTCCCCGCCGTACCGCCATCCTGACCTTTATCCGCGAGCGCATCGCGGAGCACGGTCAATCCCCGAGCCTCGCCGAAATCAGCGAGGCGTTCGGCTTCGCCTCCCGCAGCGTGGCGCGCAAGCATGTGCTGGCGCTCACCGAAGCCGGGTTTATCGAGGTCAACCCGAATCAGGCCCGGGGCATTCGCCTGATCGGGCAACCGCCGCGCCCCGAGTTGCTCGACATCCCGGTACTCGGCCGCGTGGCGGCGGGTGCGCCGATCGGGGCCGATGCCGACATTCATAGCCGTTTGCTGCTCGATCCGTCGATCTTTTCCCGGGTGCCGGACTACATGCTGCGGGTGCGCGGGGATTCGATGATCGAGGACGGCATTCTCGACGGCGATCTGGTGGGCGTGCACCGCAATCCCGAAGCGCTCAATGGCCAGATCGTCGTGGCGCGCCTCGACGGCGAAGTCACCATCAAGCGCTTCGAGCGGGTCGGCGACACGGTTCGGCTGTTGCCGCGCAACCCGGCCTATCAGCCCATCATCGTCGAAGCCGACCGCGACCTCGCTATCGAAGGGGTGTTCTGCGGCCTGGTGAGGCAAGGCTGATGGGCGCCGTCGTTGCGCTGGATACGCTGTTCAATGGTGGCCAGGTCTGGAAGGGCCGGCCTGCGCCGCCGGCCGTCAGCCCACAACCCACCGGGCATGCCGCGCTGGATGCGGCGCTGCCCACGGGAGGCTGGCCCGAGGCGGCGCTGACCGAGATTCTGCTGAGCGGGCAGGGCGTCGGCGAGCTGCAACTGGTGTGGCCGGCGCTGGCGCGATTGTCGGCGGCAGGCGAGCGCATCGTGCTGGTGGCGCCGCCGTACGTGCCGTATCCCCAGGCCTGGCAGAGTGCCGGGGTCGATCTGCGCCAGTTGTCGATCATCCAGGCCAGCGAGCGCGATGCGCTGTGGGCCGCGGAACAATGCCTGCGTTCGGGCAGTTGCGGCGCGGTGCTGTGCTGGCCGCACAAGGCCGATGACCGCGCCTTGCGCCGTTTGCAGGTGGCGGCGGAAACCGGCTCGACCCTGGCTTTCGCCTATCGCTCGCTCAGTGAAGCGGTCAACCCTTCGCCTGCGGCGCTGCGGATCGCCATCGATGCCAAACCGGCGCAACTGCGCGTGCTCAAGTGTCGCGGCGGGCTGGCCCGTTCGGCGCCGATTGCTTTCGCCGTAGGGCATTGAGGTTGCCATGCGCTGGGTTTGTATCCTTTTCCCGCAATTGGCGCTGGACGCGGTATTGCGTCAGCGCACCGACCCCGATGAGCCGCTGGCGCTGCTGACCGGCCCGGCCCAGCGGCGGATGCTGCAAGCGGTCAACGGTCCGGCACGCGAGCTGGGCCTGCGCCCCGGTCAGTCCATGAGCGCCGCCCAGGCCCTGAGCAAAGGTTTCGCCACGGCGGAGTACGACGTCGCCGACATTGAACACTGGCAGCAGTTTCTGGCGGCCTGGGCCTATCGGTTCAGTTCCCAGGTCAGCGTGCATTACCCGCGGGCCCTGGTATTTGAAATCGAATCCAGCCTGGGCCTGTTCGGCGACTGGCCGCAATTCGAGGCACGCTTGCGCCGGGAGCTTGGCGAACTGGGCTTTCGTCACCGCATTGTCGCTGCGCCCAACCCGGCGGCGGCGCGAATGTTGGCCAATGCCTATGACGGCCTGGTGGTGCCCAATGATCAAGCCTTGCAGTATCACCTCGGGCAAATGCCCGTCGACCGCATTGGCCTGGAGGCCGGCGTCGCCACGGCCTTGTCACGCATGGGGCTGCGCACCTTGAGCCAGGTGCAGGCCTTGCCCCGGCACAGCCTGGCCCGGCGTTTCGAAGCCCGGGTGCTCAGGCATCTGGACACCTTGCTCGGGCAACGGCGGCTGGCGCTGGCGTTCTACCTGCCGCCGGATCGCTTCGATGTGCGCATCGAACTCAATTTCGATGTGCAGTCCCATCAGGCCTTGCTGTTTCCATTGCGCCGCTTGACCGGCGACCTGTCGGCGTTTCTCTGTGGTCGTGACAGCGGCGTGCAGCGTTTCGACCTGCACCTGGAACACGCCGGATTGCCGGACACGGTGATCAAGGTCGGTCTGCTCAGCGCCGAACGCGACCCGGCGATGCTCTTCGAATTGGCCCGGGGGCGGCTTGAGCAGGTTCAGGTCGAGGCGCCGGTGCGCGGTTTTCGCCTGCGCGCCGAAGACTTGCCGGCCTTCGTGCCGCAGTTTCAGGAACTGTTCGACGATCGCCCGCAGCAATCCTTGCCCTGGGAACAACTGCGCGAACGCCTGCGTGCAAGGCTGGGGGATGAGGCGGTGCATGGCTTGCGCTTTCAGGCCGATCACCGCCCCGAGTGCGCGTGGCAGGCCAGTGCCGACAGCCAGCCCTGCGCAGCATTCCCGACCGTGCAGCGCCCGGGCTGGCTGCTGACCGAACCGCTGACCGTGCATGAGGGTTCGACCCGCATCCTCATGGGGCCGGAGCGTATCGAGTCCGGCTGGTGGGACGGTGATGACGTGCGCCGCGACTACTATCTGATCGAAACCCGCGCCGGCCAGCAGGGTTGGGCTTATCGTGTGGTCGGCGAGGACGGTCCGTTGTGGCTGCAAGGCTGGTTCGCATGAGTGCCGGGTATGCCGAACTGCACTGCCTGTCGAACTTCAGTTTCCAGCGCGGTGCCTCCAGCGCCCTAGAACTGTTTCAACGGGCGAAAAAACAGGGTTACCGGGCCTTGGCGATCACCGACGAGTGCACGTTGGCCGGTATCGTCCGGGCCTGGCAAGCGGCGAAATCCGTGGAGCTGCCGCTGATCATCGGCAGCGAAATCCGCATCGAAAACGGGCCGAAACTGGTGCTGCTGGTGGAGAACCTCGAGGGGTATCAGACGCTGTGCCGACTGATCACCCGTGCCCGACGGCGCACGCAGAAAGGCCAGTATCAAATACGGCGTGAGGATTTCTGCGAACCGCTGCCGGGGCTGTTGGCGTTGTGGGTGCCCGACGCGGTCAATGATGTCGAACAGGGCCGCTGGTTGCAGCAGGCTTTCGCCGATCGTCTGTGGCTGGCGGTGCAATTGCACCGGTGCCAGGACGATACCCGGCGTCTCAACGACCTGCTGGCCCTGGCCCGGGAACTGCGGATTGCGCCGGTGGCCAGCGGCGATGTGCACATGCACGCGCGCGGACGCCGGGCCTTGCAGGACACCATGACCGCGATCCGCCATCACTTGCCGGTGGCCGACGCCGGGCTGCGCCTGCACCCCAACGGTGAACGGCATCTGCGCAGCCTCGACGTGCTCTCCGGTCTGTATCCGCCAGCCTTGCTCGACGAAACACTGGCCATTGCCCGAC
Organism: Pseudomonas sp. TNT2022 ID1044; assembly: GCF_028656895.1. Taxonomy (NCBI): domain Bacteria; kingdom Pseudomonadati; phylum Pseudomonadota; class Gammaproteobacteria; order Pseudomonadales; family Pseudomonadaceae; genus Pseudomonas; species Pseudomonas sp. TNT2022 ID1044. Next base: position 49,863 of record NZ_JAMDHB010000003.1, read on the forward strand.
GCTGCACGTTCGATCTTGGCCAGTTGCGTTATCAATATCCCCGGGAGCTGGTGCCCAATGGGCATTCGGCCTCATCGTGGTTGCGCGATCTGACAGAAAAGGGCATTGCCTGGCGTTGGCCAAAAGGCCCGAAGGTCGAGGTGCTCAAACAGATCGACAAGGAACTGGAGCTGATCGCCGAACTGGGTTACGAAAGCTATTTCCTGACGGTCCACGACATCGTGCGTTTCGCCCGTGACCAGCAGATTCTCTGTCAGGGACGCGGTTCCGCCGCTAACTCGGCGGTGTGTTTTGCCTTGGGCATCACCGAAATCGATCCGGATCGCAGCACGTTGCTGTTTGAGCGTTTTCTTTCCAGGGAGCGCAATGAACCGCCGGACATCGACGTCGATTTCGAGCACGAGCGGCGTGAGGAAGTCTTGCAGTACGTGTTCCAGCGTTATGGCCGTGCCCGCGCTGCGCTGACGGCGGTGGTCAGCACCTACCACGCGGCGGGCGCGGTGCGCGATGTGGCCAAGGCGTTGGGTTTGCCGCCGGACCAGATCAACGCCCTGGCCGACTGCTGCGGTCACTGGAGCGACGAAACCCCACCGGTGGAACGCTTGCTCGAGGGCGGTTTCGACCCCGAAAGCGCGGTACTGCGACGGGTGTTGAGCCTGACGGGGCAACTGATCGGTTTCCCCCGGCGCCTGTCCCAGCACCCGGGCGGTTTCGTGATTTCCGAGCAGCCGCTGGACAGCCTGGTCCCGGTGGAAAATGCGGCCATGGCCGAGCGCACCATCATCCAGTGGGACAAGGACGACCTCGACGCGGTGGGCCTGCTCAAGGTCGACATTCTCGCGCTGGGCATGCTCAGCGCGATTCGTCGTTGCTTCGACCTGTTGCGCCACCACCGAAACCTCGACCTGAGCCTGGCGACGATCCCGTCCGAAGATGCGGCCACCTACGAAATGATCGGTCGCGCCGACACCATCGGCGTGTTTCAGATCGAATCACGGGCGCAGATGTCGATGCTGCCGAGGCTGCGGCCCAAGACGTTTTACGACCTGGTGATCGAGGTGGCGATTGTGCGCCCCGGGCCGATCCAGGGCGGCATGGTGCACCCGTACCTGCGACGGCGAAACAAGGAAGAACCTGAAGTTTATCCGTCGCCGGAACTGGAAGTGGTGCTCAAGCGCACCCTTGGCGTGCCGCTGTTCCAGGAACAAGTGATGCAGATCGCGATTGTCGCCGCCGACTACAGTCCCGGTGAGGCCGACCAGCTACGCCGCTCCATGGCCGCCTGGAAACGCCATGGCGGGCTCGAACCACACAAGGAACGGCTGGCGGCCGGGATGAAGAAAAACGGCTATAGCGCCGAGTTCGCCGCGCAGATTTTCGAGCAGATCAAAGGCTTCGGCAGTTATGGTTTTCCCGAGTCCCACGCCGCGAGTTTTGCCTTGTTGACCTACACCAGTTGCTGGCTGAAATGCCACGAACCGGCGGCGTTCGCCTGTGCCCTGATCAACAGCTGGCCCATGGGCTTCTACAGCCCGGACCAGATTCTGCAGGACGCGCGTCGCCATCACTTGCAGATTCGTCCGGTGGACGTGCGTGCCAGCGACTGGGATTGCAGCCTGGAGCCGGTCACTGGCGCGCAACCGGCGATTCGCATGGGCCTGCGAATGATCAAGGGCTTTCGTGAGGACGATGCCCGGCGTATTGAGGAGGCCCGTTGCACAGGCATGTTTGCCGACATCGCCGACCTGGGTGAGCGTGCGCGACTCGATGCCCGCGCCCAGGAACAACTGGCCGATGCGGGTGCGTTGCGCGGGCTGGCGGGTGATCGTCATCGGGCGCGCTGGGAGGTCGCGGGGGTACAGAAACAGCTCGGTTTGTTTGCCGGTCTGCCGAGTCAGGAGGAGGGCGCAATCGTGCTGCCCACACCCACCGTCGGCGAGGACCTGCAGGCCGATTACCATAGCCTCGGCGCCACCCTCGGTCCGCATCCGCTGGCGTTGCTGCGCGCAGAGCTGAAAGCCCGGCGCTGCCGCAGTTCGAAGGAGCTGCTGGATGTGGAGCATGGACGCCCGGTCAGCGTCGCCGGGCTGGTGACCGGCCGACAACGGCCAGGCACCGCCAGCGGCGTGACCTTTGTCACCCTGGAAGACGAGTTCGGCAACGTCAACGTGGTGGTCTGGCGCGACCTGGCCGACCGGCAGCGAAAGGTACTGGTGGGTTCGCAGTTGCTCAAGGTCGATGGCCGCTGGGAAAAGGAAGGCGAAGTGCGCCACCTGATTGCCGGACGCTTGAGTGACCTGAGCCCACTCCTGGACGGCATCAGCGTGCGTAGCCGGGATTTCCACTGACCTGTGGCGAAGCGATGTCTCCAATGCTTGTCATTTGAAATGGAAAACCTGTGTGCGAGCCTGCTTGCGATGGCGGTCTGACAATCAACATCCAGGGTGTCTGATCAACCGCTTTCGCGAGCAGGCTCGCTCCCACAAGTGAGGTGTGAAGGCTGTTTATTTGGTAACAGGCCAGAATCGTTCGCCACCGCCTGGTGCATCGGTCCATGCCTGCAAAGAACGGGTTGGCAGGTCGAAGTAATCCCTGGTGCGCGCATAGCCATGCCCGCCCATCCGCCCGATCGCATCGAGCCCGAGCTGATCGATGTACAGGGTTTTCGGGTCGATCAGTTCATCACGCACATGGGCCATCAACACTTCGCCGAAGATGATCTCCCGCGACTGGCCGATGGACAGCGCCATCATCCGTCGACACTCCAGCGCTACCGGGGCTTCGCCGATGCGCGGGCATTTAACGGTAGTGCCCGCAATGGCGGTGAGGCCAGCTGCGGTCAACTCATCAAAGCCGGGCGCAAAAGGCACGGCACAGACGTTCATGGCTTCCACCAGGGCATCGCTGACGATGTTCACGGTGAATTCCTGGTTGAGCTGGATGTTGCGCGTGGTGTCCTTGGGGCTTTGGTCGCCATAGTTTTCCACGCCCAGCGCGAGGATCGGCGGATCGGCGGAAAGCGCATTGAAAAAGCTGAACGGCGCGGCGTTGACCCGGCCTTCGCCATCGACGGTGGTGACCAGCGCGATAGGGCGGGGCACCACACTGCCGATCAGAATCTTGTACTTGTCCCGTGGGCTCAGTTGACTGAAGTCGAAGCTTTGCATGGGCAAAAATCTCTAAAGGAGAGGATCAATGGCGCAGAGTGGCGCCTGTGCGCTGAAGTCGTCGGCGAACGGGATGGCCGGTTGAAACAGGGTTTGCCAGTCCGGTTGGCCGAAGGCCCGGTCGCTGTGGCTGCGCATCAGTGTTTCGAATTGCTGTTGGGCCTGGCGTTGCAGGGCGGAGTAGTCGACGCCCTGAACCTGGCCGTCCTGCATCACGCAGCGGCCATCGATGTAACTGGCGATGCAGTCGTCACCGCGACCGGCCAGCAGCAGATTTTTCAAAGGATCGAACAGCGGCCCCAAATGCAGACCGCGCAGGCTGAACACGGTGATGTCGGCTTTTGCGCCCGGTGCCAAACGACCGATATCGTCGCGGCCCAAGGCCTTGGCACCACCGAGGGTGGCGGCGTTGTACAGGTCCAGCGCGCTGGTCAGTTGGTTGCCGCCCTCCATCAACCGGGCGATGTTCAGGCCTTGGCGCATGTTGTCCAGCAAATCCGCCGGCCAGGTGTCGGTGCCGAGGGCGAAGTTGATGCCCTTGGCCCGGTAGCGACCGAAAGAATTCACCGCCTCGCCGTCCCGGGCAAACACCACCGGGCAATGCACCAGGCTCGCGCCACCATCCACCACCCGCTGAAGGTCTTCATCGCCACGGGTGTAGATACCGTGGGGCAACAGGCTGCGCGGATTCAAAAGCCCAAGCTGCTGCAACCAGCCCAGCGGTGACTTTCCGCGCAGTTGCTCGACCATGGCCACTTCGCCGAGGCCCTGACAGCAATGCAAACGCATCGGCGCGTTCAGCTCGCGGCTCAACGCGGCGGTGCGTTGCAGCAGCGCGGGCGTGCAGGTCTGGATGCGATCAGGCAGCAGCGCGCCGCGAATCAGGCCGCCGTGGGCGCCGTCGAAATCACCGAAAAAACGCTCGGCAGCGTCAAGTCCGGCCATACCCCGGGGCTCATCCCAGTGATGCGCCAGGGTGCCGTCGGCCTGCCAGTAACTCATGCCGCTCATGTAGCAAGGCCCGAGGTAAGTGCGCAGGCCCAACTCGGCCGCGACGCCGGCCACCGCTGCAAACTCGTCGTAGCTCTCCGCCCATTCGCGGTAATACATGGAGGTGATCGGCATGGCAGTGGTGATGCCGTTGCGGATCAACTGGGTAAAGGCGTAGCGATACTTGAACACTTCCTCCTCGGGGCGATAACTCTCCCGTGGACCCCGGGCCAGATATTCCGCGGACCACATGCGGCCCATGTCGCGCTCATCGCCGTTGTCGAGGGTCAACACCGTGGAATCAAGATCGCCGAGGGCGTCCAGATCAATGAAGCCAGGGCCGATCAGCGCGTTGCCGTAGTCGATCCATTGATCCACCGGCCCGGCATAACCGCGCCCGACAAACTCAATGCACGACCCGTTGAAGACCACTTCGCCGTCGCGCCACAGCACATGCTGAGCACCGTCGAAGCCGACCACGCAACTGGCCCGAAGCCCGATGCGTTTCACAGGCGGCTGTCCAGCAAGCGGCCACCGGCTGCGATTATCCGGCCAGCGCGATACACCTGCCGTAGCGGCCGCGAAACCACCGCCTCACCCAGGGTGTGTACCGGCATCAGCAAGAAGTCCGCCGGCTGGCCGATCTCCAGGCGATTCGCTTCGCACCCCAAGGCCTGGGCGCCATTCACCGTCGCCGCCTCAAATGCCGCCGCCAGTTCTTCGTCCTTGTTCAAATCGAAACGAAACGCCAGCAACATCGCGCGTTCGAGCATGTCGCCGTTGCCCATGGGCGACCAGGCATCCCGGATGCCGTCCGAGCCCAGGCACACGTTCACCCCGGTTTCGCGCAGAGCGAGGAACGGCGGCACCGCGCAATCGGCCGGGGCCGAACTCATCAGCGAAATGCCCAAGGCGGCGAGGCGTTCGGCAACCGGTTTGACCTGGCTCCACGGCAGCATGCCCAGGCAGTAGGCGTGGCTGATCATCACTCGATTCTGGCGGCTGAAACGTTCGGTGTAGTCGGCGATCAATGCAATCTGCCACAGTCCCAGTTCACCCTTGTCGTGCAGGTGAATGTCGACGCCACGGTCGAATTCGCTGGCCAGTTTGAACACGAAATCCAGTTGTGCGACGGGGTCATTGTCGATGCCGCAAGGGTCGAGTCCGCCGACGTTTTCCACGCCAAGGGCCATGGCTTCGCGCATCAGTTCGGCGGTGCCGGGGCGGCTGATCAAACCCGTCTGCGGGAACACCACCAGTTGCAGGTCGATGAGGTCCCGGTATTTTTCGCGCAATTGCTGCATGGCCTCGACGTGGCGCAGGCCGAATTCCGGGTCGATGTCGACGTGGCAGCGCATGGTCAGCGAACCCCGGGCGATGCAGTTTTCCAGCAGCGCGCCGGCCCGTTGCGCAATCGGCGCGGTGACCTCACGCAGGACTCTGCGCTCGTTGGCGATGTAATCCTTGAGGGTCGGCCCGGCGCTGTTTGGACGCCAGGGTTGCCCCCAGAGGGTTTTGTCCAGGTGCACATGGCTTTCCACCAGGGCAGGGGTCAGCAAGTGGTTTTGGCCGTCGATGTCGGTGGCCAGCAGTTCGCTGGTCGAGGCCGGGCGGCGTTGGGTGAACCGGCCGTTTTCGATCAGCAGGTCTTCGGCGGTTAAACCGTAGGGGCGCACGTTGCGCAGCCAGCGGGGTTGGGTCATACAAACCTCAAATTTGTGTTGTCGGGGAGGGCCTCATCGCTGGCAAGCCAGCTCCCACAGGGTTTGGACGTGTTCACAAATGTCGTGATCAACACAAATCACTGTGGGGCAAGCCAGCTCCCACAGGGTTTGGACGTGTTCACAAATGTCGTGATCAACACAAATCACTGTGGGAGCTGGCTTGCCAGCGATGGCCGCGACTCGGTCTCGGATCAGCCCTTGAGCTTCGCCCAAATCCGGTCCTGCAGCTCCCGCGCCTTGTTGCTGCATTCCTTCTCGGGACGCAGGCGCGAGGCGAATTCGTCGGGCATGTTGATCGCATCCATGACCCGCCATTTGGCGTCGATCAGCTTGTCGCTCTGGATACCGTTGTCGTAGGCGATGGCATTGGACACGGCGGCGGCGTTTTCCGGTTTCATCATCCAGTCGATGAAGATCTTCGCGTTGCCGGGGTGCGGCGCGCTTTTCGGTACGGCGAAGTTGTCCTGGAACATCGCCAGGCCTTCCTTCGGATACACGTACTTGATGGTGCTCTTCTGCAAGGTGGCCCGGGCAGTAGAGCCGTTCCAGTTCTGCATCATGATCACTTCACCGCTGGCCATACGGTCGACGGTGTTGTCCGAGCTGTACATCTTCAGGAACGGTTTCTGCTTTTGCAGCAACTCCAGAATGCGCTTGGCGTCCTGCGGGTTTTCGCTGCACTCGTCGACATTCAGGTAATGGCTGGCGGCGTTGATCACGCTGCTGGACGTGTCGAGGGCGGCGAGCTGGCCTTGCAGTTCCTTGCGCGGTTCGAAGAATTCTTTCCACGAATCGTCAAGTTTGCCACCGGGCACACGAGCGCTGTCATAGGAGAACCCGGTGGTGCCCCACAGGTACGGCGCGGAGAACTTGCGGCCAGGGTCGAAGCTCGGGTCGCGGAACGCCGGTTTGACGTACTGGAAGTTGGGCAGGGCCGAGGCGTTGATTTCCAGCAGCAGGTCCTGGTTGATCAGGGTGCGCATGATCGACTGCGACGGTACGATCACGTCATACGCCGCGCCGCCGGCCTGCAACTTGGCCAACAGGGTTTCGTTGCTGTCGTAGCCGTCCATGGTGACTTTAATGCCGGTCTCTTTTTCGAACTTGGCCAGCAGCTCGACCGGGTAGTAGTCGGTCCAGTTGTAGAAGAACAACTCTTTGGGCTCTGCAGCTTGTGCGGTAAAAACAGTGAAACAACTGAGGGCCAGACCGGCAATGCCGTCACGCATGGTTTTGTTTTTCATTAGAGAGCGCTCCAGGTTCATTGGTTTTTGCCGCGCTGGCCCAGCCAGAAGGCCAGCACCACCAGCACGATGGAAATCACCAGCATCAGGGTGGAGATCGCATTGATCTCCGGCGTTACACCTGACTTGATCGCCGAGAAGATGTACACCGGCAGGGTGGTCGAGCCGGGACCGGCGACGAAGAAGGTCATGATGAAATCGTCGAGGCTGACCACGAACGCCAGCACCGACCCGGACAGCACCGCCGGCCACAACAGCGGCAGCGTCACCCGGCGAAACACCTGCCACGGGTTGGCGTACAGGTCGTTCGCCGCTTCCAGCAGGCTCTTGTCCAGGTCATTGAGCCGCGCGCGGATCGGCAGGTAAGCGAAGGGAATGCAGAAGCCGATGTGGGCGACGATCACCGTCAGCAACCCGAGCTTGATCCCCAGCGCCATGAACAGCAGCAGCGTGGCCACGGCAGTGACGATCTCCGGCAGGATCAGCGGCAGGTTGATCCCGCCTTCGACCATTTTCTGCCCGTAGAACGGTCGGTAAGTCGCCAGTGCCGCGAGCAGCGCAATGGTGGTGGCGCAAACCGTGGCAATGCTGGCGACGATGATCGAGTTCAGTGCCGCCGTCTGGATCGACGGGTTGGCCAGGATCCGTCCGTACCAGGCGAACGAAAACTCGGTCCACACCGTTGCCGAACGGTTGGCGTTGAAGCTGTAGGCGATCAACACGAAAATCGGCAGGTACAGGTAGGCAAGGATCAGCAGGCTGACTTCGCGGGTCAGCGGCAGTTTTTTCAAGTGCAGGGCAATCATGTGGTGGCTCCCCGACGCAGGGTTTTGGCGGCGCTGCGGCTATACAGGGCGTACAGCACCAGTGACAGCAGCAGAATGCCCAGCAGCAGGAACGACAGCGAACTGCCCAGCGGCCAGTTGCGCGCAGTGCCGAACTGCTGCTGGATCAGGTTGCCGATCATCAGCGTCTTGCCGCCGCCGAGGATCGCCGGGGTGATAAATGCCCCGAGGCTCGGCACAAACACCAGCAGCGCACCGGCAATCACCCCCGGCATCGACAGCGGCAGGATGATCCGCTTCAACGCATGCCAGCGATTGGCGCCGAGGTCATACGCGGCTTCCACCAGGCGCCAGTCGAGTTTTTCCAGGGTTGAGTAGATCGGCAGAATCATGAACGGCAGGAAGCTGTAGACCAGCCCGACGCTGACCGCGAAGTCGTTGTAGAGCAGAGTGATGCCACCGGCCTGGGGAAACAGCGCGTTGAGGCTTTGGGCGACCCAGCCGTGTTCGCGCAGGATGATCAACCAGGCGTAGTTGCGAATCAGCAGGTTGGTCCAGAACGGGATGGTGATCAGCAATACCATCAGGTTGCGTCGGCGCGGGGTCAAACTCGACATCCACAACGCCACCGGAAAGCCGAACAGGAAGCACAGGACCGTGGTGCCACCGGCCTGGAACACCGACCGGATCAGCGCCTGGGCATAGACCCAATTGAGTTCCAGTTCGCCATCGAAATCCTCCTGGAAAAACAGCTGCACGTAGCTTTGCAATTGCCAGTCGGCCTGCCAGTCGACGCCACCGTAGACGTTGCGCGGCAACAGGCTGATGTAGCCCATGATGCCCAGCGGAATGGCAATCAGGGCCAGCAGGGTCAGGACCACCGGGCTGAGTAACAGCGCCCGGTTAAGGGCAGGGGAAGTGCTGCTGACGCTCATCTCAGGCCTCCATCAACAGACAGGCGTGGGGCGGCAGGTTGACCGCGACGCGATCGCCGACTACCCGGCCATGGTTCAGGCCTTCATTGTTCTCGCGCAGCATGACCTTGATGTCGTTGTTCAAGCGGCACTGGTAGAGCGTCGCCGTGCCGACATACAACACGGCTTCGATCACGCCGCGCAGGTGATGCGGTTGCGTGGGATCGACCAGTTGCGAGCGCTCCGGGCGAAACGCCAGTTGCACCTCGCTGCCATCGAAGCCCTGGGCCGGGCAGGGGATTTCCACCGGCATGCCGTTGGGCACGAAGAGGTTTTGGTTTTGCTGGCCACGCTTGAGGTGACCGGGAAGGAAGTTGATGTCGCCGATGAACTGCGCGACGAACTGATGCTGCGGACGCTCGTAAATTTCATTGGGCGTGCCGATTTGCAGGATCTTCCCGGCCGACATCACCGCAATGCGGTCGGACAGGGTCAGGGCTTCTTCCTGATCGTGGGTGACGAAAATGAAGGTAATCCCGGCTTCTTTCTGCACGCGCTTGAGTTCGACCTGCATTTCCTTGCGCAACTTGAGGTCCAGCGCCGACAGCGGTTCATCCAGCAACAGCACTTTCGGTTTTGGCGCCAGGGCCCGGGCCAGAGCCACCCGTTGCTGTTGGCCACCGGACAGTTCCGCCGGTCTGCGCTTGGCCAGGTGTTGCATTTGCACCAGCGCCAGCATTTCGTCGACGCGCTGCGGAATCAGTTTGCGATCAAGGCCCTGCATCTCGAGGCCGAAGGCGATATTCTGCGCAACACTCATGTGGGGAAACAGCGCGTAGCTCTGGAATACCGTGTTGACCCGGCGCTTGAACGGCGGTAGATCATTGACCGGTTCACCGGCCAGACGGATCTCGCCGTCGCTGACATGCTCGAAGCCGGCGATGGTGCGCAGCAAAGTGGTTTTGCCACAGCCGGAGGGGCCAAGCAGGGTGAAGAATTCGTTGTCGGCAATGTCGACAGAAACGTTGTCCAGCGCTGGAGCCAGTCCGGGATCGTCGGAATAACGCTTTGAAACGTTTCGCACTTCAATTGCAACTGGATGACCCATAATGGTGCATTCCTCTAATTATTGTATGCAAAATCTGGATGCAATTTAGAAATACCCGGATTAACCTGCTCGTGCAAGCCCCTTTTTCAACGGCCGTTTATTCGCCAGGGTCGCAATGCACAGGGCGCAAGGAGTTGATGAATGTCGGAAAAGAAACTGGAAACCACGGTCGACCGCGTCTACCAAGGGGTTTACGAGGCGATCAGCAAGCGTTCGTTGCGTCCGGGGATGAAGCTTGGCGAGGCCTCTTTGGCCGAGCTGTTCAATGTCAGCCGTACGTCTGTCCGGGCCGCGCTCAAGCAACTGGAAGCCGATGGACTGGTCACCACCGAACCGAACAAAGGTGCCTCGGTGTCGTTGCCCAGTGACGAAGAGATTCGCTCGCTGTTCGAAACCCGACGCCTGATCGAGATCGGCATCGTCAGTGAGCTGTGCCGGCGCCGCGATACGGCTGTGACCCAGGACCTGCGCGATCACTTGTTGCTGGAGGATGAGGCGCATCAAAGCGGCGATCACGAACGGCTGATCCATCTGCTCGGCGAGTTCCACATCAAACTGGCCCGCAGCCTGAACAACCCGGTGCTGCTCGACTGGTTCCAGAAATTGATCTCCCGCGCTTCCCTGTACGCGGCGGCGCTGGATGACGACAGTCACCAGGCCTGTCGTGACGACGAACACTTGCGGCTGATCGAGTACATCGAAGCCGGCAACCAGAGCGCGGCGATTGAGCTGACTTGCATGCACCTGAACGGCATCGAGAAGGCAATCCTCGATGTGGCGGCGACATTGAAAAGCAGCTACAACCCGCTCAAGCACCTGATTGAGGTGTAGAGCACATCCAGAGTGGTCAGCAAGATTCAGCTATACCTCTATGAAACGAATGGCGTGCACGATGCTCGAAACAAACGGGTGCAATAACCGGGGCGTAGAGTCAGCCTATGCAGTTTCTTGAAGATAGTCATGGGTGTTCCGGCTGGAGCGGCGAAATGGCCGGGCGCATTCGTGCATTCGACTGGAGCAGGACTGAGTTGGGGCCGATCGACGATTGGTCCAGGAGCCTGAGTAACGCAGTGCTGTTGATGCTCGCTTCACCGTTGCCAATGGTGATGCTCTGGGGCCGGCCCGGCTACATGATCTATAACGACGCCTACTCGGAGTTTGCCGGCGGGCGTCATCCTTACCTGTTGGGTTCCCCGGTGGAGTTGGGTTGGCCGGAAGTTGCCGAATTCAATCGCCACGTGGTTGATACCTGCCTGGCGGGCGGCACCCTGTCGTATCGCAACAAGGAACTGGTATTGCTGCGCGACGGCGTACCGGAAGACGTCTGGCTGGATCTCTACTACAGCCCGGTTTCCAACGATGACGGTCGCCCCGCCGGTGTCATGGCGATGGTGGTCGATACCACCGAGTTCATGATCTCCGAGCGTCTGCGCCAAGCCGCGGAAAACGCCTACCGCGCCGATAACGAGCGGGTACGCCTGGCACTCAATGCCGGGGCTTTGCTCGGCTCATTCGTCTGGGACATCAAGTCCAATGTACTGAGTGGCGATGAACGCTTTGCCCGGACCTTTTCCTATCCCGCCGGACAGAATCTGCTGGATTTGCCGCAGGAGGTTGCCGAAGCGCGCATTCATCCCGATGACATCGCCTGGGTTCGGGAGCAAGTCAATCAATCCGTGCGGACCGGCTCACCTTTTAACGCCGAATACCGGGTATTGCGCCCCGACGGGAATTACCTGTGGGTTCTGGCCAGTGGCTGTTGCGAGTTTGATGAACAGGATGAGCCGTTGCGTTTCCCCGGCGTGCTGATCGACATCCATGAACGCAAAATCGCCGAAGAATCCCTGCTTAAGTTCACCCGCAATCTGGAACAACGCGTGGCCAACGAAGTCGAGGCGCGGCTGGCGGCGGAGGAGCAATTGCGCCAGTCGCAGAAACTCGAAGCCATTGGCGGCCTCACCGGTGGCGTGGCCCACGACTTCAATAACCTGTTGCAGGTAATCGCCGGCAATCTGCATTTGCTGGCCCGACACGAACCGGACAACGCCAACGTGCAACGCCGGGTCAGCGCGTCGATTGCCGCTGTCGAGCGCGGTGCCAAACTGTCTTCGCAATTGCTGGCGTTCGCCCGCCGTCAGCCGCTGTCACCGGCGATTTGCACGCCAAAGCAGATTTTCGACGGCGTTGGTGAGCTGTTGCAGCGTGCGCTGGGGGAAACCATCCAGGTCCATATGACCGCCTGCGCTGAATCCTGGCGGGTGTTCGTCGACCGCAATCAACTGGAAAACGCCATCCTCAACCTCGCCATTAACGCCCGCGACGCGATGAAGGGCGAGGGAACCATCGAGCTCAGCGCCGACAACATCAGCCTCGACCGCGAGTTCTGTGCAGGCAAAGGCATTTTGGCCGGTGATTACGTGCGGGTCTGCGTAGCCGATACCGGGGGCGGTATGGCGCCGCAGGTGCTTGAGCAGGCATTTGAACCGTTTTTCACCACCAAACCCGACGGCCAGGGCACGGGCCTGGGGTTGAGCATGGTGTTCGGCTTCGTCAAGCAGAGTGGCGGTCATATCGAAATGTCCAGCGTCGTCGGCCAGGGCACTCGGGTAGCGCTGTATTTCCCGCGCAGTCTGCGTTCGATGGACAGTGAAACCACCACGCCGGACGTGCATCAGCGAGGCGGGCACGAACGGGTGCTGGTGGTGGAGGACAACGAAGCGGTGCGTGCTTCGTCGGTGGACCTGCTGCGTGAAGAAGGCTATCAGGTGCTGACGGCTGCGAACGCTGATGTGGCCATGCAAATGTTGCTGGAGGGGGCTGCGGTGGACCTGATTTTCACCGATGTGGTCATGCCTGGCTTGATCAAGAGTACAGACCTGGCCGCATGGGCCAAGGTGCAAAATCCTCCGGTGGCGGTGCTGTTCACCTCAGGGCATACCCGTGACATTATCTCGCGCAATCACCAGCTCAGCCCCGATACCTACCTACTGAGCAAACCCTACAGCCCCGACGCGCTGACCCGCATGGTGCGCACCGTCCTTAGTGGCTAAACAACGACCATCACTAATCAAGGCTCCCCGATGACTGCCACTCGCACCTCCCACCCAACCTCCGGCATGGTCAGGGTGCGTGGCGCCCGGGAACACAACCTCAAGAACGTCGATGTCGATATCCCCCGCGACGCCCTGGTGGTGTTCACCGGTGTGTCCGGTTCGGGGAAGTCGTCACTGGCGTTTTCAACGTTGTACGCGGAAGCGCAACGGCGCTACTTCGAGTCGGTGGCGCCTTATGCACGGCGATTGATCGATCAGGTGGGCGTGCCGGACGTGGACTCGATCGAAGGCTTGCCGCCGGCCGTGGCCTTGCAACAGCAGCGGGGCACGCCGAGCACGCGTTCATCGGTGGGCAGCGTAACGACCCTGTCGAGCCTGATTCGCATGTTGTACTCCCGTGCCGGCAGCTACCCGGTGGGGCAACCCATGCTGTATGCCGAAGACTTCTCGCCGAACACACCACAAGGTGCCTGCCCCGAATGCCACGGTCTGGGCCGGGTCTATGAGGTCACCGAAGCGCTGATGGTGCCTGACCCGAGCCTGACCATCCGCCAGCGTGCCGTGGCTTCCTGGCCCTTGGCCTGGCAGGGCCAGAACCTGCGGGACATCCTGGTGACCATGGGTTTTGACGTCGACATTCCCTGGCGCAAACTGCCGAAAAAACAGCGCGACTGGATTCTCTTCACAGAAGAAACCCCCACGGTGCCGGTGTATGCCGGGCTGACCCCAGAAGAAACCCGGGTCGCCCTCAAGCGCAAAATGGAGCCGAGCTACCAGGGCACGTTCACCGGGGCGCGACGCTACATCCTGCACACGTTCACCCACTCGCAAAGTGCGCTGATGAAGAAGCGCGTTTCTCAATTCATGCTCGGCAGCCCTTGTCCCTTGTGCGAAGGCAAGCGCCTCAAGCGCGAAGCGTTGTCGGTGACGTTCGCCGGCTACGACATCGGCGAGCTGTCGCAGATGCCGTTGCTAGAAGTGGCCGAAGTACTCAAACCCGTAGCGGCCCAACACTACCTTGAAGAAGGCGAGGAGGCGGGCGAGGTGCTGACGCACGAGCAGACCCGCGAGGCTCGCGAACACCGAGTGGCCCAAGGGGCGAGCGGCCACGCCAATGCTCCGGATGTGCGCCACACGCCGAACCTGTCGGTGGAGAAACGCCTGGCGGCACAGCGCATCGCTCAGGACTTGCTGGAGCGGGTCAGCACCCTGACCGATCTGGGCCTCGGTTATCTGGCGCTGGAGCGCAGTACGCCGACGCTGTCCTCGGGTGAGTTGCAACGTTTGCGCCTGGCAACGCAACTGGGGTCGCAGTTGTTCGGCGTGATCTACGTGCTGGATGAGCCATCCGCCGGCCTGCATCCCGCGGATGGCGAGGCGTTGTTTGACGCCCTGCAACGCTTGAAAGCGGCGGGCAATACCTTGTTTGTGGTCGAGCACGATCTGCAAACCATGCGCCGCGCCGACTGGCTGATCGATGTCGGCCCGGCAGCGGGAGAGCATGGCGGACGCGTGCTGTACAGCGGCGCACCCGCCGGCTTGGCTGACGTCGCCGACTCGCAAACTCGCGCGTATCTGTTCGCCGGGCAAACCCGCACGCTTCGCGCACCCCGCAAGCCGAGCGACTGGCTGCGTCTGGAAGGCATCACGCGCAATAACCTGAACGACCTCAGCGTCGAGTTTCCGTTGGGGTGTTTTACCTCGGTGACCGGTGTCTCGGGTTCGGGCAAATCGAGCCTGGTCAGCCAGGCGCTGCTGGAGCTGGTCGGTGCGCACCTGGGACGCCCGACCACCGACAATGATGCGCAAGCGCTGAGCCTGGAAGACGATGCGCCGCAAGTCAGTGGCGGGCAGGTCACTGCGGGGCTGGGGTCAATCAAGCGTCTGGTGCAAGTCGATCAGAAGCCCATTGGCCGCACTCCGCGTTCCAACCTCGCGACCTATACTGGACTGTTCGACAACGTGCGCAAGCTCTACGCCGCCACACCCGAAGCTCAGGAAGCGGGGTATGACGCCGGGCAGTTTTCTTTCAACGTCGCCAAGGGCCGTTGCCCGACTTGCGAAGGCGAGGGTTTCGTCAGCGTTGAGTTGCTGTTCATGCCCAGCGTCTACGCGCCTTGCCCGACGTGCCACGGGGCCCGCTATAACCCGCAAACGCTGGCGATCAACTGGCAGGGCCGCACGATTGCCCAGGTGCTGCAGTTGACCGTGGACCAGGCCGTTGAGGTGTTTGCCGAGCAAGCTTCGATCCGCCGCTCACTGGAGGTGCTGCGCGACATCGGTCTCGGTTATCTGCGCCTTGGCCAGCCGGCCACCGAGCTGTCGGGTGGCGAAGCCCAGCGGATTAAATTGGCCACCGAGCTGCAACGCAATCAACGCGGGGCGACGCTGTATGTGCTCGATGAACCCACCACCGGCCTGCATCCGCGGGACGTTGATCGTTTGCTGGAACAATTGAATAACCTGGTGGTGGCGGGGCACACGGTGATTGTCGTCGAGCATGAGATGCGTGTGGTGGCGCAGAGCGACTGGGTGATCGACATCGGTCCCGGGGCCGGGGATCAGGGTGGCAAAATAGTGGTGGCCGGTACCCCGCAGAAGGTGGCGAAGAGTAGAAAGAGCCGGACGGCGCCGTTTTTAGCCCGCACACTCGGCTGATCAAGTCGTCGCAAGTGGTCGATCCGATGGAACGTTAGCGAAGGCGCGCCATTCCAACGCTCATATGGCCTGACTGTTTGAGCCGAGCCTATGCAGTGACGAATGAGGTAGTGATTGATGAAAGAACAAACCAGCACACCACATCAGGATCAAACCGCAAGCGACAACCTTGGCGAACCGGAGGAAACCACGGCGCAACCGCAAAGCGGCGATGACGTGGTTGATCAGAAGAATCGCCATACCGACAACGACAATGAATTCAGCCCGGGCTTCAAGCCCAATCCCGATCGTCCGAAGCCCAATGATGACACTGATGCCGATATCGATACCGATGGCGGCTAGACACGGTAAACGAAAAAGCCGCATCTGGAATGCGGCTTTTTTTCGCGTTGCGATTACTTGCCTGGATGAGCGGCCTGAAGTTTTTTCGCCATATCCAGGTGTTTTTCCAGCCCTGGCAGCATTTTCTGTGCAAAGGCTTTGAGCTCGACCGCGCCTTGGGTTTTGTCATCGGTTACGGTGTTGGCTTCTTTCTTGAACAGCTCGATGGCTTCTTCGTGGGCCTTGACCTGGTTGTTGGCGTAGGCCTCATCGAACGATTCATCGCGCATGTCGAGGATCTTTTCCTTGGCCTGTTTCACCAGCGTTGTGGTGTCCGGCACTTCAATATCGTTTTTCTTGGCGATGGTCGCCAGTTCGTCGTTGGCCTTGCCATGATCGGTAATCATCATGTTGGCGAACGCCTTGACGTCCGCCGATTGGCTTTTTTCGAGGGCCAGTCGGCTGGCTTCTATTTCAGCAATACCGCCGGCAGCGGCATGGTCGACGAAGTCATTTGAGGTGGCAGCGAATGCCGCGCCCATGCTGGTGCTCAGGGCTACGGCCAGGGCGAGGTTGCGCAGGTTAAATCCGTCCATTGGTTTTCTCCACTCGGTTTCATGGGCGATCTCGTGTGATCGATAAACTGTGGAGGCCGGGGCTCTGGCAAAGGTTTTATCGCATTGGCGACAGGACGACGAACGGACACCGCTGGTCTGACAGATGGTCGACAGAAGCGTGCAACCGAGGCCATTCTGATAGTTGGCGAGCGCAATCAATCGCGTTTGCTATCGATTAACCAACGGAGGTGTTCCATGCCGGTGCCCCACGACCTTTTTCAGGACTTGAGTTGCACAAAGGAAGAAATCCAGCAGAAACGCACCAAGGATCCGTTATTGGATTCACTGATCAACAAGTATTCCCTGGCAGACGCCGAGGTGGTGAAGGCGGAGCAGGCCAAATCCAGCGATGATGCGGTGACAAAGCTCAAGGCCAAGCGCCTGGAGGTCAAGGACAAGATCGTCAGACAACTCCAGTCGCCGTCCTGATTCAGGGCCTGCGTCACCGACGATCGGTGACTGAACTAATGGAACGGCGAGTGACAACGGCACCTCGAAAGTTCAGAGCCTGACAACCCGGGCGACAATCGAGGTGCCTCCATGAACGATCCAGAATTTCCCTCGGAAGAACAGGGCGGCTTCGACCCGATGCCCACCCAGCCGCAACCGTTGAGCCCGCCCTCGCTAGCAAGCGAGCTCCAACAGGTCCGCGTTGTCCGCGCCTGCATTGGATTTGCGATGTTTATTGCAATGCGGAACTGAGCGGCAATCGCACCATATGTTTCGCCTTCAACGAACCGAAATACAACCACTCGCCATACTCGCGCACGGTCGTGATCGGAGAGTAGTTGCCGTCGCTGCCGTCCTGCAGATTGGCGATCACCTTGCCGTTCACATCCAGGCCCAGGGCAAAACCTCGTTTCTCAATCGGTTTGGGCAGTACGGTCATGGCTCGCGCGATCATCTTCCGAATGAAGGGATGCGGCGCAGTGGCATCGAGCAGCGCGTTGCGCGGGGCATACAGGGCCACCCAGAAACGGTCACGGCCGTTGTACGAAAGGTTGTCCGGCAAACCCGGCAAGTTATCGATGAAGACGTCGTGAGTGCCGGTTTTCGGCCCGGTCAACCAATAACGAGTGATGCGATAGGCGCCGGTTTCATTGACCAGAACGAACGCATCGTCCGGCCCGAGTGCCACCCCGTTGGCAAACTCCAGTTTGTCCAGCAACAGCGAAGTCTTGCCAGTCTGGAAGTCATAGCGCAGCAACCGACCATCGCCACCGTGCTCGATGATGGCCTCGCTATCCATGCCGTAGCCGAAACGGCTGGAAGCATCGCTGAAATAGGCAAAGTGCCCGGCTTTGTCGATGACCACATCATCGGTGAAACCAAAGGGCACGCCGTTGGCCTCCGTGGTCATTGCCACCAGACGGCCCTGCGCATCCAGCGACAGCAAGCCTTTGACCGCGTCGGCGATGACCAGCAATCCATTCGGGTGACGGGCCAGTCCCAGCGGTCGGCCACCGGTATCGGCCAGCTTTTTGGTGACCTTGCCATCAAGGCTGGTGCTGATTATGCGACCGTCATGCAGGCCGGTGATCAGCGCGTCATTCTCCAGCAGCAGCGCTTCCGGCCCGTCGATGTCCGCAGCCCCCACGCGCTCCACGGCTTTGAGCCGCTCGTTATCGGCAAAGAGGCCTTCGGTGAGGGACGGCGCCGGCGCTGGCGTCCAGGCCACCGGTTGCACCTTGGTCGGTGTCAGCAGCAGAAGCCCGCCGATGGCCACGATCAGCAGCAATACCCAATGGTGAACCCTGATCGATCGGCTCACGCGCCGACTCCTGACTGCGCCAGATATTTTTGTGCCATCTCGCGCAATGCCAGCATCGACGCCGCTGACTCGCGGTCAATCCGCCGCCTGAGCAACAGGCGATTGGCAATGCGCATCGCCAGGCCACTGAATTGATACTCCAGCGTGCGGACAAACCGGGTGCTGTCACCCTCGGCCTCGCATTCGTAGGTCACCACCAGCGACAGCCCGTTATCACCCTCAGCCCGGGCACTCCAGCGCCGCCCCGGCAGATACTCGTCGACTCGCCAACTCAAGTGCCCGTCGCGACCACCAGCGCGGATGTCCTCTTCGAACCGGGCACCGGCATGCAACGCACCTTTCTGTCCGTTGATTTTCAGGGAGGATGGATGCCACTCCGGCCAGCGGCTCACGTTGCTGGCGTAGGCGAGCACGTCGATGGGGTTGCCGGCGATCTCGATCTGGTGCTGCATGCGGGTCATGGGCGTTCTCGTCAGGTTCGGGGTGGCCTGCTCCGGTTCCCAGTAGAGGGTGCCGAACAGGTAATCCATCAACGGAAATACGATGTTGAAATTGCGCTCCTGCATCATCTCGCGGCGATGATGCAGTTCATGCAGGCGACGCATCTGACGAATCCACGGCAGGCGCGTCAGCGGATTGTGCGGCGGCAAATGCTCGCAGGCATGGAACACTTCATAAGTCAGATAGCCAAGGACCATGCACCCGCCGACCAGACCGGCGATGTTGGCGTCAAACTGCGTGAGCAGCCACCAGAGGGGCAGGGTGATCACCAGTGTGTGCAACACGATCAGCCACGCGGGAAACAGGATCACCCGCCAGTCGCGTGCGTTGTCGTAGGTCATGTAACCGGGGGCGAAGAAGCTGTGATGGTCGCCGGCATGGCGGGCATAGAACATCCGTGCGAAGGCTTTTTTGTGATGGCCCAGATGCCGATGCACCACGTACACGCCGAAACTGAACAACAGCAGCGTCAGCGGCACCGCCAGCCATTGCAGCGGTTGCACCTCGCGCACGGTGCTCAGGAACGCGGCGATCGCCAGCAAACCGAACAGCAGCACGAAAATGCCATGTAACCAGGGGTTGTAGCGTGGGTGGATGTCGGCGCGGTATCGGCTGCGGAATGCTTCGGTGGTCTGCCTCACTGCAATCACCTGTCGTTATTGTTATCTCCAGCAGATTAGACGATTTCGACGTTTTGTCCGGCCCAACGTTGAGGACACAACGGCCATGATCCGGTGCAAAGCGAACCTACGTCAGCGGGTTCCAGCGTTGCGACCAATCGTCATCGGACTTGATCACTTCGCGCAGTAAATCGAACGCCTGTTGCAGGGTTTCCGAGTCGCGGTCGCGGGAGTAAACCAGGTAGGTCGGGTAGCTGAATTCCGGGGCCTTGGGCACTTGCTCCAGCACGCCGTTTTCCAGGTAACTGTGCACGACGCGGGTACGGAAATAGCCACTGCCGCCGTTCTCCAGAATGTACTGCAAGGCCAGCGGGCCCAGATTGAAACTCAGCGCAGCCTTGGCTTTTTCCGGGAGTGCGGCATCGTGCTGGCGCCGGAAGTCCGGACCCCAGTCGATATACACATAAGGATCAGGCCGCGTCGGATGGCGGACGAGGATGAGTTTTTCTTCGAGAATCTGCTCGACTTGCAGACGTGGCCAATACTCGGGTTGATAGACCAGCGCCGCATCCAGCACCCCCAACTCCAGTTGGCGCAGCAGGTTCTCGCCGTCGCGAATCTCCATGCGCAGGGCATGGCTGGAGATTTTCTCGCGCAACTCGCCGGCCCAACTGAGCATCAGCGGGTTGCACAGGCTGACTTCACCGCCGATGTGCAGTACATCGTGATAACCCTCGGGCAACGGCAAGTCCCGGCGCGCGGCTTCCCAGGTTTCCACCAGTTGATTGGCGTACACCACGAAGGCTTCGCCATTGGGCGTCAGGCGCGCTCCGGCACGGTTGCGCACGAACAGGGTGCTGCCCAACTGGCTTTCGAGTTTCTGTACACGGGCGGTGATTGCAGTTTGAGTGACGTGGAGTTTTTCGGCGGCGGCGGCAAGGCTGCCGTGTCGAACGATTTCCAGGAAGGTGCGGGCGAGATCGATGTCCATGGGGCGGCCAGAGCGGAGAATGCTGGCATTGTAAGAGCGCTATCCCTTGCAGGCTACAGGCGCTTGATACGAATCCCGCCACAAGGACGGGATTCGTATCAAGCCAGACGCACTCCCGAAAGTCGGGAGCACTGTGCTTAGCTTGGGAACAGCTCGGACAGTTTCATTGCCAGCATCATGTCGCCTTCAGCGCGCAGTTTGCCGCCCATGAACGCTTGCATGCCGTCAGTCGAACCGTCGACGATGCCTTGCAGGGTTTCGCCGTCCATCACCAGGGTCACCTGGGCGTCCGGGTTCTCGCCTTCCTGCAGCTCGCAGGTGCTGTCCTTGACGATCAGCGAGAAGTTCTTGGTGTCGTCGATGCGGAAACCGAAGACCAGGTCCAGACCGGCGGCAGCGGCTGGGTTGAACTTGGCTTTCATTGCTTGTACTGCATCTGCTACGGAGGTCATGGTTCGATCCTTTTTCTGGTATTAAAAGCAGGGTAATGAGAGCTGGGTGATTACAGCCAGGGTCACAATAGTCCGGACTCAACGGAAAGTGATGAGTTCCGGGGCCTTCAGCAGTTGCAGGTGCGCATGACTGTTGAAGGAAGCCAGAGCCACCTCGCGACCGCGAAACTTCAGTTGGTTGAGCGAGGTGTTGACGATTTGCCAGTTCAATTCAAAAGCCTGTTTGGCAGGCATTTGCGTAATGAGGTGGAGCAGGGCAGTGATGGTGCCGCCGGAAGTGAACACGGCGATTTTCTGCGTATTGTCGGCCTGTTCGAGGATCCGGTGCAGACCTGCCTGCACACGTTCGACAAAGCCCAGCCAGCTTTCCAGGCCTGGCGTGTCATAGGTGCCGGCCAGCCAGCGCTCGATGATCAACGCGAAGATGCGCTGGAACTCGCCACGGTTTTGCGCGGCATTGCGCAGGATGTTCAGGGCTTCAGGTTCGTCCGGCAGCATGGCGGGCAGCAACGCGCGAATCACCGCATCGGCATCGAATTCATTGAAAGCGGAATCGGTCTCGAGGATGGGAACCGGCAGCCCTACGGCAGCAAATTGTTCCAGTGCGCTGTTGGCCGTGTGCTGCTGGCGACGCAGGTCGCCGGCAAGGCAGCGATCGAAGCTGATGCCGAGTTCGGCCAGGTGCTGACCGAGGATTTGCGCCTGACGAATACCGGTCGGCGAGAGGACGTCATAGTCGTCTGCACCAAAGGAGGCCTGGCCATGTCGAATCAAATAGATACTGCCCACGTCCGCGTCATCCCGGTACGTTGAAGGTCTGGCGAGGTTATGAGGATGGCGGTGAGCTGTCAATGAAAAAACATACGCTTGTTTGAAATGCCCGTTACAGGCATGTTGCCAGAGGTTTCACGGCTGGTCGCAAGGCCGGCGCATGGGTATGCTGGAGGCATCCCGCGCGCGTAGATGTCGCGCATCGTTTGAGGAGTCCCTGTGGAGTTTTTTTCCGAGTACGCCGTTTTTCTGGCCAAGACTGTGACCCTGGTGATCGCCATTCTGGTGGTCCTGGCCAGCTTTGCGGCATTGCGCAATAAGGGTCGCGGTAAAACGGCCGGCCAGTTGCAAGTCAGCAAGCTCAATGATTTCTACAAAGGATTGCGCGAACGCCTGGAGCAAACCTTGCTCGACAAGGATCAGCTCAAGGCCCTGCGCAAATCCCAGGTCAAGACCGAGAAAAAACAGAAGAAAAACCCCGAGGCCAAACCGCGGGTTTTCGTGCTGGATTTCGACGGTGACATCAAGGCGTCCGCTACTGAAAGCCTGCGTCACGAAATCACTGCACTGCTGACACTCGCCACCCCGAAAGACGAAGTGGTGCTGCGCCTGGAAAGCGGCGGCGGCATGGTCCACAGCTACGGCCTGGCGTCCTCGCAACTGGCACGTATCCGCGAAGCCGGCGTGCCGTTGACCGTGTGCATCGACAAAGTGGCGGCCAGCGGCGGCTACATGATGGCGTGCATCGGCGAGAAGATCATCAGCGCACCGTTCGCGATCCTCGGTTCGATCGGCGTGGTTGCGCAGTTGCCCAACGTCAACCGACTGCTGAAAAAACACGATATCGATTTCGAAGTGCTGACTGCCGGTGAGTACAAACGCACCCTGACCGTGTTTGGCGAAAACACCGAGAAGGGCCGGGAGAAGTTCCAGGAAGACCTGGACATCACCCATCAATTGTTCAAGAACTTCGTGGCCCGCTATCGTCCGCAATTGGCCATCGACGAAGTGGCTACCGGCGAAATCTGGCTGGGTGTCGCGGCGCTGGACAAGCAACTGGTGGACGAGCTCAAGACCAGCGACCAATATCTCGCGGAGCGCGCCAAGCAGTCCGAGTTGTATCACCTGCACTACGCTGAGCGTAAAAGCCTGCAAGAGCGCATCGGCATCGCAGCCAGCAGTTCAGTCGATCGGGTGCTGATGAACTGGTGGGGGCGCCTGACACAAAATCGTTTCTGGTGACACTTGAGTCGCAACAGTACTAAAGGAAACCGCAGCAGCCGCTGCGGTTTTTTTATGTGCGCCCAGCATGGGCGCAATCTTGTGGGTGAAAGTCCCGCCGTAAGCTGACCACAGCGAACGAAGTGAAGCGCAACTGCATGAGGGCGACCGAGTGTGGGGAGGAAGCGTGAATCGAAACCGCGAGCCGATGTACAAGAACCGGATACAAGGCGAAGCCGACCAGGGCGAGCGGGCATAAAACCGCGAAGCTCTTGTGGTCAAGGGTCAGGCAGCGTAAATCCGGCGGTTGTGCGGTGAAGGATTGCGTTCTTACCTGGGGAGATCTCGCCTTGTGCCTGAAAGGGCGACGGCGCGAGTCGGAGCGAGAAGTCAGCAGAGGCCGTAGTAGTCTTTTTTTTTTTTTTTTTTTTTGACGAAGGGCCGAACGAGAGAAAGCGTCATAGGCCATGTTGATGCGAAAGACCGGAAGTCAGATGCCTGCCAAACGCGGGGCGGACGGAGATAACGAGCGTTGAAACCGTGAGAAATCCTGTCAGCGACGAGGTCAATCGCCCGCAAAATGAACCCGATAACGCAGGACAAGGGCTGCTGGAACGGGCCTTTGCGAGAGAAAACCTGAAACGGGCGTGGAAACGGGTCAAGGCCAACAAAGGTGCAGCGGGAGTCGACGGTCTGGATATTGATCAGACGGCCGAGTACCTGCTGACCCAATGGGCGGGGATTCGTGAACAGCTTCTTTCAGGAGTCTACCGGCCCAGTCCGGTACGGCGTGTGGTCATTCCCAAACCTGACGGCGGTCAACGCGAGTTGGGTATCCCAACGGTCACCGACCGTTTGATCCAACAAGCGTTGCTGCAAGCCTTGCAGCCATTACTCGATCCGACCTTCAGTGAACACAGCTACGGCTTCCGTCCGGGACGCTGTGCGCAGGACGCCGTTTTAGCGGCTCAGCGCTATGCCTCTTCAGGACGTAAAGTGGTGGTGGATGTTGATCTGGAGAAGTTCTTCGACCGGGTCGATCACGACATCTTGATGGATCGTTTGCGCAAACGGATTACGGATCAGGCGGTTATCCGGCTGATTCGCGCCTATCTGGATGCGGGAGCGCTGATCAATGGCGTGGTCGAGAAAAGCCGCTGCGGGGCGCCGCAAGGCGGCCCACTGTCGCCGTTGTTGGCGAACGTGCTGCTGGACGAAGTGGATCGGGAGCTTGAACGCCGAGGCCATTGTTTCGTGCGCTATGCCGACGATGCGAACGTGTATGTGCGCAGTCAGAAGGCGGGGCAGCGGGTAATGGCCCTGCTGAGGCGGCTGTACGAAAAGCTGCACTTGAGCGTCAACGAGAGCAAGAGTGCAGTGACGAGCGCGTTTGGTCGCAAGTTTCTGGGCTATGAGTTGTGGTCAGCCCGAAGTGAAGTCAAGCGCGCGGTCTCTTATAAGGCGCAGAAACAGTTCAAGCAGCGTATCCGCTGGCTTACCCGGCGCTCCTGCGGGCGTAGCTTGCAACAGGTCGCAGATAATCTCCGGCCTTATCTTTTGGGCTGGAAAGCCTACTTCACGTTGTCGCAAACACCGGCAGTCTGGCGCAAGCTGGACGAATGGATACGACATCGACTGAGAGCGATCCAGCTCAGGCAGTGGAAGCGTGGCCCTACGATCTATCGAGAGCTGCGGACACTGGGGGCGAGCCAGCAGGTGGCGCAGAGGGTGGCCAGTAACTCTCATCGCTGGTGGCGTAATAGCCGTTTTGAGTTGAATCGTGTGCTGAATATTGCGTGGTTCGACAGGCTGGGATTGGCGCGCCTCTCATAACCTCAATCTCTCGAACCGCCCGGTGCGGACCCGCATGCCGGGTGGTGTGGCAGGGGAGCGGCCTATGAAGGCCGTCCCCTATGCCGATGCAATAAAAGTTGAATGGGTTAAATAAGTAATACAACTGCAGAGTTTGATAAATATTTTGTGCTTATTAAAGGTGTTTGTTTTTCAGAAGTTTTGATTAGAATCGGCTTTCCCTAATCAGCAGCAAGGAAGTTGCACAATGGAAATGATCGCTCACTACAATGTTAATCCGGATGACTTCGCTCTTTTTGTAAAGTTACTACCGCAAAAGCTCATGTTTCTTGTCGATTCACGGCCCGACAGGGATCACAAGGTTGTCCATCGATCCGCGAATGATGAGATATTGATCACCTTTATCAGGCGCCATCAGCCCAGTGCGTGGAAGCCGGAGTTCAAGGTTTTCATCGAAGGCGAAAACTGGGGAAGTTTGAACGGTACGTTGTTTGATGATGTCGCTGCACTGGCATATGCCATTCAAAAAAGAGGACTCCAGCAAGTCGAGTTTTAATCCGTTCTTATAAGCGAAAGTGTATTGCAGATGTAAAAAAGCCTTGATGACCAAAGTCATCAAGGCTTTGTTTTATTAACGACGACGGAACAGCGGCAGCGGTTCGTCGGTGGCGGCCTGATAGGTCACCGAGAAGTCCTTGAGACCTTCCAGCGCTTCATACGGGTCCTTGTCGGCGCGTACAGCGAACGCATCGAAACCGCAGCGGTGCATGTAGAACAGCTGATCGCGCAGCACATCGCCAATCGCCCGCAGTTCGCCTTTGAAACCGTAACGGTCACGCAGCAGGCGGGCGTTGGAGTAGTTGCGGCCATCGGTGAAGGCCGGGAAATTCAAGGCGATGACCTGGAAATTCGCCACGTCTTCACCGATTTCTTCGGCTTCTTCATCGGCATCCAGCCAGATGCCCAGGCCGCCATCGCGGGCCAGAAGCATACGGCTGTGTTCGCGCCACAGCTGCAGCGGGACAATGTAGTCGTCGCAGTTGCTGATTTCGTCGATGTTGAAATCCTTGGGCAGCAGGTGCCAGGTTTCGTCGACGACGGCGTTGTTCTTAATGATTCGCTGCATAGACGCGTTCCTTGAAGAGGTCGATGCCAATACGCTGATAGGTGTCGATGAAACGCTCGTCTTCGGTACGTTGCTCGATGTACACGTCGATCAGTTTCTCGATCACGTCCGGCATGGCTTCCTGGGCGAAGGACGGGCCGAGGATCTTGCCCAGGCTGGCGTCACGGCTGGCGCTGCCGCCGAGGGAAACCTGGTAGAACTCTTCACCTTTCTTGTCCACCCCGAGAATACCGATGTGGCCGACGTGGTGGTGACCGCAGGCGTTCATGCAACCGGAGATGTTCAGGTCCAGTTCGCCGATGTCGAACAGGTAGTCCAGGTCGTCGAAACGGCGCTGGATCGATTCGGCGATCGGGATCGACTTGGCGTTGGCCAGGGAGCAGAAATCGCCGCCCGGGCAGCAGATGATGTCGGTCAGCAGGCCGATGTTCGGCGTGGCGAAACCTTGCTCGCGCAACTCGCCCCACAGGGTGAACAGCTTGTCCTGCTCAACGTCGGCCAGGATAATGTTCTGCTCGTGGGAGGTGCGCAGTTGACCGAAGCTGTAGCGGTCGGCCAGGTCGGCGACAGCGTCGAGCTGCTTGTCGGTGATGTCGCCCGGTGCAACGCCGGTCGGTTTCAGGGACAGGGTCACGGCAACATAGCCCGGTTTTTTGTGGGCCAGGGTGTTGCGCACGCGCCAGCGGGCGAAGCCCGGGTGTTGCTGGTCGAGCTCGGCCAGTGCAGCGCTTTGGTCGGCCAGGGCCTTGTAGTCCGGGTCGACGAAATGCTTGGCAACGCGATGCACTTCGGCTTCGGTCAGTGTGGTCTGGCCACCGCGCAGGTGTTCCATTTCCGCATCGACTTTCTGGGCGAATACTTCAGGCGTCAGCGCTTTTACCAGAATCTTGATCCGCGCCTTGTACTTGTTGTCACGACGGCCATAGCGGTTGTAAACACGCAGGATGGCGTCGAGGTAGCTCAACAGGTCTTGCCACGGCAGGAATTCGTTGATGAACGCGCCAACCACCGGGGTACGGCCCAGACCACCGCCAACCAGTACACGGAAGCCCAGTTCGCCGGCGGCGTTGTGCACCGGCTCAAGGCCGATGTCGTGGACTTCGATGGCGGCACGGTCGGAGGTCGAACCATTCACGGCGATCTTGAACTTGCGCGGCAGGTAGGCGAATTCCGGGTGGAACGTAGTCCACTGGCGGACGATCTCGCACCATGGGCGCGGGTCGATCAGTTCGTCGGCAGCGACACCGGCGAACTGGTCGGTGGTGACGTTGCGCAGGCAGTTGCCGCTGGTCTGGATCGCGTGCATCTGCACGGTGGCCAGTTCAGCGAGGATGTCCGGGATGTCTTCCACCGCCGGCCAGTTGAACTGCACGTTCTGCCGGGTACTGATGTGGGCGTAGCCCTTGTCGTAGTCGCGGGCAATCTTGGCCATCATTCGCATCTGGCGCGAAGTCAGTTGGCCGTAAGGCACCGCCACTCGCAACATCGGTGCGAAACGCTGGATATAGAGGCCATTTTGCAGGCGCAGGGGGCGGAACTCTTCTTCGCTCAGCTCACCTGCCAGATAGCGTCGGGTCTGATCACGGAACTGCTTGACGCGGTCCTCGATGATCCGCTGATCGTATTCGTCGTATACGTACATATAAGTCCTGTTCTCAGGCTTGGGTCGCTCGGATACAGCTGCGTTTTTTGCTTGCCGCAGTCCAAGAGCCTCTGCAATTCTGCGCGCACGGCCGCGCACTCCTTATGGAGCCGGGGCAAGATACCAGTTTGCAGTTATGCGCAAAAGTGATGTTTGAGTATATGTAAAGAACCAAATCGCCTAACGTGAGCTGTTATTAGCTAATCCACATTTGTCGTGCGGACAATCATCGTCTTAACTGTGGTCGAGTCCTTATGCAATCACCGATAAAACCGACAAGAGGCGATGCAATGAGTAACCCAACCAAAGCAAGGAAAAGCGATAGCTCCGTCGATGCCTGGGCGATTCTGTTCCTGATCATTCTGGTCGTCGGCACCGCTGTATTTTGGGTGAGTCACCAGTAAACGACCCGACCGGGCCTGGGTCCGACGTTTGTCGGACAAAAACCGGAATAATCGCCGTTTTACGGACGTTCGCTGGCTATAATGCGCAGCGAATTTCCGGGGCCTGGTCGACAAAATGTTGAAGTTTCTAAGTGGTGTGTTGCTGGCGCTGGGCATGGTCGCGGGACCGTGCGCTCAGGCAGCGTCGGTACTGTTCCTGAACCCGGGAACCACCCGGGAAGCTTTTTGGGTCAGTTACTCGCAGTTCATGCAGGCCGCCGCCAGGGATCTGGGCATGGACCTGCGCATCCAGTACGCCGACCGGGTGCCTGAAAACATCATCAAGCAGGCGCGCGAAGCGCTTCAGGGACCCCATCGTCCCGACTACCTGGTGTTCGTCAACGAGCAATCCGTCGCCCCCGAAGTCTTGCGCCTGGCAAAAGGCAGTGGGGTGAAGTTGTTTCTGGTCAACAACGGTCTGACTGTGGATCAGGCAAAACTACTCGGGACCCAGGCCAACAGGTATCCCGACTTGATCGGCAGTCTGGTGCCCAACGATGAGGAGGGTGGCTACCTGATGCTCAAGGAGTTGATTCGTTTGCATCCTCCGGTGGCCCCGGGCCAGATGATCGACCTGCTGGCTTTCTCCGGTTTGAAAGTCACGCCGTCGGCGCAGTTGCGCGAGCAAGGCATGCGCCGGGCGCTGGCCGAACATCCGGAAGTACGTTTGAGGCAATTGGTGTATGGCGGCTGGACACGTCAGCGCGCCTACGAGCAGGCCAAACTGCTACTCAAGCGTTATCCGCACACTTCACTGGTATGGGCGGCCAACGACGAAATGGCGTTTGGCGTCATGCAGGCGTATGTCGAATCGGGTGGGGTTCCGGGCAAGGGTGCGTTGTTCGGCGCCATCAACAATTCACCCGCGGCATTGCGAGCGTTACTCGACAATCGCCTGAGCGTCTTGCTGGGCGGGCATTTCAGCCTGGGTGGCTGGGCCATGGTTGAGTTGCATGACTATGAAAAGGGCATCGACATCAACCGGTACGGCGGCCGGGACCGACAGATTCCACTGTTGCAGCGGATTGACCGAGTGCAAGCCAAACGACTGTTGGCGCTGAGCAACACACAGGACTTCGGGGTGGACTTCCACAAACTATCGGCCAAGGGGCGGCCAATGTCCTACCGCTACCCGTTCAGCCTGCAAACCCTGATGCGCTGAGCCGTTTCAGATGCCTGCCAGCAGCAGCACCAGTTTGACGATGCCAAACAGGGTCAAGGCAAACACCGTGGTGAACAGAATCCCCAGGATCACGAAATGACTCGGCTTGCCGTGGGTGAAGTCCCGCGCCCGGTTCTTGCCACTCTGCACGCCAAACGCTGCCGCCATGACGCTGTGCAGCATCTGCCAGAAGGTCGGTGGCTTGTTGTCGACTGGATCGTCCATAAATCCCTCGCCTGTCAGTACGTCCTCAGAGCATAGACAATTTGCCGGCCGGCGGATCGACGCATTTTGCAATCAGTCTGGGATGATGCGGTAATTATCTACCGTAGATACGGTTCACCGAAATGATGTCCTGTCGTTCCATTTTTCAGGAGCGACACCATGTCTAGCCATTCCCCCTCTGCGCCCCGTCAGCCTCTGATTGCGGGCCGAAGCAGCATTCATAGCGAACTTGTTGAACAGCTGACGCCTGATTGGTTGATCGACGCCACGCCGCAGCGGCGGGCAGCCATAAAAGCCAGCGGCTCGCTCCCGCCGCCGTGGTTCTCGCGAGTATCCAGTGCGCAACAGCAGGCGTTGCAAGAGCGCTTCAACGACAGCTTCGTGTCCCAGTCCCGGCTCGACAAAACGATGTCGTCGCTACCAGACGCCGAAAGCTTTGCCGAGCCGTTACTGCGCAAGGCGCTGAAGGATCAGTTCGGGGTCGAAGCCGACGTCAACAAAACCTTGATATGTCTGAGGCGAGCGCTGGAAGTCAGCGATTTTCAAATTGAGATCAACTCGTTCGAGGTGTTGAAGCTTTCGTTGTTGCAGGCGGCACTGCATAACTTTGAAGCGTCCGAATGTGAGCCAGGCGCTTTTCATCGCGGGTCGGGGTTTGTGGTCGAAACGTCGACGCCTGGTACGTTCGAAGTCGCGACCCTTGATGTGTCGGTCACGCAATTCCTCACGCTCTGCCGCCAACTGGATATCGGCGCGCAGTATCAAACCCGTGTGGAGGCATTTTTTCAGACAACGGATGCGCAGACGGACACGACCCTGCCCGAGCAATTCGTTGCCAGCCAGAAAGCGGCAATGAGGGCGGCCGCCGAACTGGCGCTGCTGAAAAACGACATCGAACCCGACGATTACACAATGATCCTTTCGGTGATTGATGACGAAATCCATCCCCGGGTCGGCAACAGGCCGGTCTGGTTTCGTGACCTGAGCCTGATGAAGCGCAGGATGACCGGCTGCGTGGTGTTCAGCATCAGTGAAAAGTATCGCTACACGAGCGATTTCATCGTCTACATTCCCCACGATCCCGAGCACCCGCTCAAACGCTACACGTCCGAACAGATGCGAGAAGAGTTCAAGCGCCAGTTCACCGCCCGCGATGCCTTACCCGCCAGTGACAGCGGGCCGACCACCCACCAGCGTTTCTTCAGCCAGTTTGTGGCCTACACCGACCGGCCTTATTACTTCGGTCAGTTCACCCGCAAGGTTGCCGACCCTGCGACCGACCCTTTGCATTCATTGTGGATGAAGGTCGCTCAGTACGTGCCCCCGTTGTCGGCCGTCGTCCGGATCAAGGAGCTGCCGCCAGAGCCTGCGGGTAAACGTGAGCCGGTCGACGATCCTTATCTCAATCCCTTCGGGATCGTTCGCGAAGGTGTGGCGGGTATCTGGTCCGCCAACAGCGACCTGTGGGCCTATCTCTACGAGCAAAACCGCAAAAAAGTCATCGCCGACGCCCGCAGCCACGCGGTGCCCACGGCGGACGTCGATGCGCGAGTGCGGGCGGAAAAGCTCAATCATCTGCTGGAAATCGGCTTGCTGGGCCTGAACATGGTGTCGATGTTCGTGCCGGTGCTGGGTGAGGTCATGCTGACGGTCATGGCCAGTCAACTGCTGTACGAGTCGTTCGAAGGGGCGATCGAGTGGAGTGAGGGTGATCGCACGGCGGCCAAGGCGCATCTGGTCGATGTGGCTGAGAATCTGGCGTTGATCGCGGTGATGGCCGGTGCGGGCAAAGGCTTGGCCAAGCTGGGGGCGGTCAAACCCGAACCAGTGGTCGAGCGTCTGGAACCCGTCAAGCGCGCCGACGGCAAGGCGCGCTTGTGGAAACCGGACCTGAGCGCCTATGAAAGCCACTTCAGGCTCGATCGCGATTCAGTTCCGGATGGGTTGGGGCAGCATTGGGTCGATGGCAAAGCCTTCATCCGGCAGGGTGGCAAGGTCTATGAAACTGTCTTTGATCCGGCACTGAAGAAGTGGCGCATCAAACATCCCGTCGACGATCAGGCGTGGCAACCCATACTCGAACACAACGGGCTTGGCGCCTGGCGTCACACGCTGGAGCGTCCCCGCACATGGGATCGCCTGACACTGCTGCGGCGCATGGGGCCTGTCACCGAGGCATTTACTGATGAGCAACTGCTCGACATCGCCGAGGCCTGTGGCGTCGAAGACAATGCCTTGCGCAAAATGCACATGGATCACTTTGCGCCCCCACCGGAACTGGCTCATGCCATGCGGCTGTTCGAAGGCGAGCCTGGCATTGGCGCAACCCTGCTTGAAAAACTGCAACGTGCCTGTCCGGGGCTGAGTAATGCCGCCGCCCGCAGGGTTGTGCTGGATGCCAATGCCGAAGAGCTCTCGCGTCTGAGAAAGACGCGTCGAATTCCACTGAAAATGCTGGAGGAGGCGCGTTGGTATGTGCAGCAGGGGCGTCAGGCCCCGGCGTTCACTGGCCAATTATCGCCAGTGCTGGAACAGCGCAGCGGCCGCGACAAGGCATTCAAGCCACCCGTACGCGTAACGGAACGCAGGGTGGGCTACTACGCCAGCGGGCGCGGGCAGGGCATGAATCCTTCGCTGGTGACCCGGGTTCAGGACGTCTATCCGGTGTTGACTGACCAGCAAGCCAATGGATTTATCCTGGCGCAGCTACGCGCAGGCAAAACCGACGCACAGATTTATAACCTCTTGCAGGCGCGTCTGCGCGAGTGGGAAGTACTCGAGTCGACCCTCGATCAATGGGTCGGCGAACCCGTCCCGGCATCTGAATTGCAGTTCATGCTGGGGGGCAAGGCGTCGGTCGCGCAGAACATCAAGCAATGTTGGCGCAACTCACCGTTGGCAGAGGAACAGGCCCGGTACAGGTTGCTGGAACTGGTTTGTGACGATCCAATACCGCCGTTGACCGCGCAATTCTCCCATGTGAGTGATCTGTATGTCCGCGGTCGGTGTATCACGGACGCCAATGCCGATGGGCTTCTGGCCACGTTTCCCAATCTGAAAAGACTGCGAATCAATGCCACGGGGGATGAGTTCAGCAACGTACCCATGGCATTGAGCACCCTGCCGGCGCTCAAGGACCTGAACCTGTATGCCGTCGCTCCATACGCCGCCGACATGCCCGCAAGGTTGAACAGGTTGACCACACTTGAGGCGCTCAGTGTCAGTTCCTCCGGTTATTCGCCGCTGGCGCTCGATGTCACTGGCTTGCGTGAATTGCGCCGACTGGAAGTGCTCGCGCCTGCGATGGTGGAATGGCCTGCCGGAGTGCTCGAGCTTCCCCATCTGGAGCGATTGAACCTCAAGGGAGCGGGAATCAGAACGTTGCCTGACGGCATGTTCAAAGGGCATGAAAAACTCTGGTCCGGGCTGTCGCTGGATTGGTCGATCGTCCCGCGTGAGCACTTCAAACCAGCCTATGAGTATGTGAAAAATCACCCCTTGCACCTGGTTGATCTGGAAGAAATGGTCAGGGGTTACAGCAAGGGCGAACTGCGACGGCTTGGCGAAGGCATCAACGATTCCTTCGAGAGTTTGTTCAATCAGTTTGTCGAGCAATGGCCGAGCGCCAAGGCAAGGTTCGACGCGGTCGAGGCCATGAGTGAGGAGCACGCGTTGCTCGACCGGCGACTCGACAACTGGTCCCATCGCGCCGCGCAGTCACCGATCGATGTCAAAGAGGTGATGGGACGCATCTGGGCGGCAAACACCCTCAGGGCCAGTTGGCGTGACGGGGTGTTCAAGCGCTATGGCGCGACCGTCGACGCGTCGATACTCGACCTGCCGAACCTGGAACTCAGTGCATTTCCCGACCTGCCAGCCGGCGCGTTCCAGCATGTGCAAACGTTGTATCTGAAGGGCAATACAGCGGCGGCGGAGCATGTTCAGGCGTTCCTCGCCGGCTTCACCGAAGTTGAAAGGCTGGAGTTGAGTCACAACAATCTGACGCAGGTACCGATTGCGCCGGGTGACCTCGGGAAGCTCACCCACCTGAATCTCTCCGACAATCGCATCCTCGACAGTTCGGCGGTGCGGCAGAGTTTCAATGGGCTTCAAAAGCTCGAATTCCTCGACCTGCATAACAACCCGCTGAGCGCACTGGATGTCAGTGCCATGACTCGCCTCAAGGCACTGGGTTTGCGGGCGACAGACCTCCAGGAATGGCCGGCAGGCGTGCAAGATCTGCCGGACTTGACCTGGCTGGATTTGCGCGACAGCAAGATCGCCTCGATGCCTGCGCAGATTCCGGATGAGATGTTACTCAAGACTGACCTGGCCGGCAGCCCTTTATCCGATCCCGCGCTCGCCGCGATCAAGTCGGCACGGCAGCGACTGGAAATTGCCAAAGTCCTGCCGGAAGGGGCTCTGCAACGATTCAGCCGGGAAGAAGTGCCGGCGCTGTTCCCGCCGCTGGAAAGCGGGTTTTCGATTGCACGGCATCTGCTTGCGCTCTCGGACATCCCGTCGGGGGAAGGCGTTGCGAACCTGACGCACCGTTTGCAACGGCTCAAACCGGCACTCGCCGATGATGACGCTTTGGCGCTGATCGAAGAGTTGCGCCGAAGCGGGTCGACGGATGTGCAAATAAGCGAGCAGTTTGCCGGTTGGGAGCAAACCTATGAGGCGCTCACCCGGCAACTGAATGGCTGGTTGTATACGCGCGGCGTACGCGGCGCTGGCTGGATCCTGTCGTCCAGCACCCGCAGGCAGGGTGCCTTGCGGATTCTGGAATGCTGGCGCGCAGGTCTGACCGGCAACGAAGGGGGTGCGGGCACGGCGCTGAATCTCAACGGCCTGCAACTGGGCGATCTACCTGCGTTGCCGGCAGCGTTCGAGCATGTCACCCGTCTGAACCTGACCAGCGTGAAACTGACTGGTCGGGGGTCTGACGAGTTCCTCAGCGCGTTCACGCAATTGCAGAGGCTGGAACTCACTGGCAATGATCTGGACATCATTCCCGAGCCGGTCAGGCACATGGACAAGCTCGAACGCCTGGAGCTGTCCTCGAACCGGCTGGACGATAGCGAACACTTGCATACCGCGCTCAGTCCCTTGCAGCGCCTGCAATGGCTGGACCTGAGCTACAACGAACTGGAAGCCTTTGATGTCACGGATTTCGAGGCATTGGAGACGCTTGATCTGCGCAACAACGATTTGACCGAGTGGCCGCAAGGCGTGCTCGAGGCCAGCCGCCTGAGATCACTGAATCTGAGCGGCAACGGCATCGTCTCCATTGCGCCGCAAGCGCTGGATGGCAGTCATGACCTGCTCATGGCCGGCACCGACCTGACCGACAACGACGACATGTTGTTAGAAAGTCTTGAGCGGTTACGGGCTTACCGCGATGCGGGCGCTCACGACACCGTGCTGGGCTTTTCACGTGCGGATCTGGACCTGATGATTGATGACGCACACAACTTCGGGGAAAGCAGCACGGAAAGTATCGAACCGGATGAAGACCTCCCTGAAGACGAGCCGGACTCAGAACAAAAAACACCCTGGCTCGCCAATGCCCTTCCCGAAGAACTGGCCACCCAAAGCGAAATCTGGAGTCAGCTGGCGGCAGAACCGGACAATGCGGCGTTCTTTCATTTGCTCTCGCGATTGCAGGACACGCGCGAGTTCCGGGTGGCAAATGCCGACCTGACTCGGCGAGTGTGGACCGTGATGGAGGCCGCCGTCGGCAACACCGAACTTCGCGAGGTCCTGTTCGCCAGTTCCGCCACCCATGGCACCTGTGTCGACGGTCGGATCCTGACGTTCAGTGGCCTGGAAAGCAAAGTGTTCACGCACAATGCCTTGCTCGAGATTCCTGCCGGACGCGTGGGCGCAAAAGGCGAGGCACTGTTGAAGTTGTCCCGGCAGTTGTTCCGGCTCGATAAGGTCGACGAGTTGGCAACGAAAGCGGCGAGTCATGGCGGTCGGGATGAAGCCGAGGTACGCCTGGGCTATCGAATTGGCCTTACCGATGGTTGGGATGATGGCCTGAGCCTCCCCGGGCAACCGAAACACATGACCTATGCGTCAGGCGTCACCCCCCAACAACTGGCGGCCGCACGCCTGGAAGTCGTCACTGCCGAGCGGTCCGATGGCTTTTTTGAGGATTTGATCCAGCGCGATTACTGGGTGGCTTATCTCAAGGAGAAACACCCTGACGTGTTCAAGGCGCTCGATGAGGTGGAAGTTATGGATGTGGATCAGGAGGCGGGCGCTGATGACCCGGCTTTCTTGAGTCAGCTCTTTGATCACGCCGCAGCGCGCAATGCGAAGTTGATAGCGCTTTCTCGCAAAGAGGTGGCTGACATTGAATCGTCCACGAGCGGTGCCGGTTCATCCGTGAGTGCGTAAAGCGCTCCCCCCGACGCCATCGCCGGCAAGCTGGCTCCTACAGGGAAATGCGTATTTCTGCAGGAGCCGGCTTGCTGGCGATAGTGGTTAACGCTTGCGCGTAAAGGCTGGCAACACGCGCGGCAGCGATCAGTTGTCGTAACCGAGATTGGGTGCCAGCCAGCGCTCGGTCACGCTCAATTCCTGGCCTTTGCGCGACGCATAGCTCTGCACCTGATCCTTGTCGATCTTGCCCACGGCGAAGTATTGCGCCTGCGGGTGAGCGAAGTACCAGCCGCTGACGGCCGCTGCCGGGAACATTGCGTAGTGCTCGGTGAGGAACACGCCGCTGCGGCCGGCACGCATTTCCTCGGCTTCTGGATCGAGCAGGGCGAACAGCTGGGCTTTCTCGGTGTGATCCGGACAGGCCGGGTAGCCCGGAGCAGGGCGGATACCGCTGTACTGTTCCTTGATCAGTGCTTCGTTATCCAGCGCTTCATCCTTGGCATAACCCCAGTAGTCTTTGCGCACCTGCTGGTGCAACCACTCGGCGCAGGCCTCGGCCAGACGGTCGGCGAGGGCCTTGACCATGATCGAGTTGTAGTCGTCGCCAGCGTCCTGATAAGCCTTGGCCACTTCTTCGGCGCCGATGCCGGCAGTGGTGATGAAACCACCCACGTAGTCGGTGAGTTCGCTGTCCTTGGGCGCGACGAAGTCGGCCAGGGAGAAGTTCGGCTTGCCGTCGGTCTTGATGATCTGCTGACGCAGGTGATGCAGCTTGGCCAAAGGCTTGCCGTCATCGCCGTAGAGTTCGATGTCGTCATCGCGCACCTGATTGGCCGGCCAGAAACCGAACACCGCACGGGCGCTGATCAACTTCTCGTCGATCAGTTTGGCGAGCATTTCCTGGGCGTCGGCATAGAGCGACGTGGCCGCTTCACCCACCACTTCGTCCTGCAGAATGCGCGGGAACTTGCCGGCCAGGTCCCAGGAAATGAAGAACGGCGTCCAGTCGATGTATTCGGCCAGGACCTTCAGATCGATGTTATCGAGCACCTTGGTGCCGGTGAATGTCGGTTTGACCGGCTCGTAGGTGCTCCAGTCGAACTGCGGCTTCTTCGCGATCGCCGCCGCGTAGCTCAAGCGTTCGGTGCGGGCACTGCGGTTGGCGGTGCGCTCGCGGACATCGATGTAATCCAGACGGGTTTTCTCGACGAAACCGGCCTTGAGTTCCTTGGACAGCAGTTGGGTGGCGACACCGACCGCCCGGGAGGCGTCGGTGACGTAGATCACCGCATCGTTGCTGTACTTGGGTTCAATCTTCACCGCGGTGTGCGCCTTGGAGGTGGTGGCGCCACCGATCATCAACGGCAGGTGGAAGTCCTGGCGCTGCATCTCGCGCGCCACGTGGACCATTTCATCCAGTGACGGTGTGATCAACCCGGACAGACCGATGATGTCGCATTTTTCTTCCTTGGCCACCTGAAGGATTTTCTCCGCCGGGACCATCACGCCGAGGTCGACGATGTCATAGCCGTTGCAACCTAGCACCACGCCCACGATGTTCTTGCCGATGTCGTGTACGTCGCCTTTTACGGTGGCCATGAGTATCTTGCCCTTGGCTTCCGGTTTGTCGCCTTTTTCCAGTTCGATGAACGGGATCAGGTGGGCCACGGCCTGCTTCATTACACGGGCGGATTTCACCACCTGCGGCAGGAACATTTTGCCGGCACCGAACAGGTCGCCGACGATGTTCATGCCGGACATCAACGGGCCTTCGATCACTTCGATCGGGCGCGCAAACGACTGCCGCGACTCTTCGGTGTCTTCAACGATGTGGGTGGTGATGCCTTTGACCAGCGCGTGTTCCAGACGCTTGTTGACGTCCCAGTTGCGCCACTCTTCGGTTTCCGCTTCCTTGACGCTGCCGTCGCCCTTGTACTTGTCGGCGATGGCAAGGAGGGCGTCGGTGCCCTCCGGAGTGCGGTTGAGGATCACGTCTTCCACGGCATCGCGCAGTTCAGCCGGGATCTGGTCGTAGATCTCCAGTTGACCGGCGTTGACGATACCCATGGTCAGGCCGGCGCGGATCGCGTACAGCAGGAACACCGAGTGGATCGCCTCGCGCACCGGGTTGTTGCCGCGGAACGAGAACGACACGTTGGACACGCCACCCGAGGTCAGCGCGTACGGCAGTTCGTCGCGGATATAGGCACAGGCATTGATGAAGTCCACAGCGTAGTTGTTGTGTTCTTCGATGCCGGTGGCCACGGCGAAGATGTTCGGGTCGAAGATGATGTCTTCCGGCGGGAAGCCGACTTCGTTGACCAGGATGTCGTAGGAGCGTTTGCAGATTTCTTTCTTGCGCGCTTCAGTGTCGGCCTGGCCGGCTTCGTCAAACGCCATCACCACGACTGCGGCGCCGTAGCGCTTGCACAGTCTGGCGTGATGAATGAACTGCTCGACGCCTTCTTTCATGCTGATCGAGTTGACGATGCCCTTGCCCTGGATGCATTTGAGGCCGGCTTCGATCACTTCCCACTTGGAGGAGTCGATCATGATCGGTACGCGAGAGATGTCCGGTTCACCGGCGATCAGATTGAGGAAGGTCACCATGGCCTTCTTCGAATCGAGCATCCCTTCGTCCATGTTGATGTCGATCACCTGGGCGCCGGCTTCGACCTGCTGCAGAGCGACTTCCAGGGCTTCGGTGTAGTTGTCTTCACGGATCAGGCGGGCGAACTTGGCGGAGCCGGTGATGTTGGTACGCTCGCCGACGTTCACGAACAGCGAGTTGCGATCAATGGTGAACGGCTCCAGGCCCGACAGGCGGCAGGCCTTTGGGATCTCCGGAATCGCACGCGGCGCATAACCGGCGACGGCTTTGGCGATGGCTTCGATGTGGCCAGGCGTGGTGCCGCAGCAGCCGCCGACGATATTGAGGAAGCCGCTCTGGGCGAATTCCTCGATGACCTTGGCGGTTTGCGAAGGCAGTTCGTCGTATTCACCGAATTCGTTCGGCAGGCCGGCGTTCGGGTGCGCGGAAACGTGGGTGTTGGCCTTGTTCGACAGCTCTTCCAGGTACGGGCGCAATTCGCTGGCGCCGAGGGCGCAGTTCAGACCGACCGAGATAGGTTTGGCGTGGGCCACGGAGTTCCAGAACGCTTCGGTGGTCTGGCCGGACAGGGTACGGCCGGAGGCGTCGGTGATGGTGCCGGAAATCATGATCGGCAATTCGACGCCCAGTTCTTCGAACACGCCTTGCACGGCGAAGATTGCCGCTTTGGCGTTGAGGGTGTCGAAGATGGTTTCGATCAGGATCAGGTCGGCGCCGCCTTCGATCAGGCCTTTGGTGGCTTCGGTGTAGTTCTCCACCAACTCATCAAAGGTGACGTTGCGGTAGCCAGGGTTGTTGACGTCCGGCGACAGCGAGCAGGTGCGGCTGGTCGGGCCGAGTACGCCGGCGACAAAACGCGGCTTGTCCGGGTTCTCGAGGGTTTTCGCATCGGCAACCTTGCGCGCCAGGCGAGCGCCTTCTACGTTCAATTCGAAGGCCAGTTCTTCCATGCCGTAATCGGCCATGGAGATCCGGGTGGCGTTGAAGGTGTTGGTTTCCAGAATGTCGGCGCCGGCATCCAGGTAGGCTTTCTCGATGCCGCCAATCACGTCAGGACGCGTCAGCACCAGCAGGTCGTTGTTGCCTTTGACATCGCTCGGCCAGTCGGCGAAGCGTTTGCCACGGTAATCCTGCTCCTCGAGCTTGTAGCTCTGGATCATCGTGCCCATACCGCCATCGAGAATCAGGATGCGCTCTTTGAGGGCGTGCTTGAGAGCTTGAAGGCGAACACTGCGATCGGACATTAGGACTACTCGGAAAGACCATGACGAAGGGCCGGGATAATAGCAAACCTGTGCGGATTTAGAGCATGTCCGGGTTTTGCATGAATATCGTTCATGTTGAGGTGGGTGCCAGACCGGTAGAATCGCGGCGTTTTTTAAAGGATCGGGACCAGGGACATGTCGTATCGCGTTGTCATCAGCAGTGTATTGCTGTTTTTAAGCTGGGGCGCTGTGGCGCAAGGTCCGGGGATATCCTCTGGCAGTTCTTCTTCGATTTCCTACATCCGCGACATCCAGCCGATCTTCACCGAAAAGTGTGTAGCCTGCCATGCCTGCAATGATGCAGCCTGCCAGCTCAACCTCGGCAGTGGCGAAGGTGCGGCGCGCGGTGCGACCAAAGTCCCGGTGTATGACGGTGATCGCAGCCAGGCCGTGGCACCGACCCGATTGTTTTATGACGCGAGCGGCAAGCAGGCCTGGCAGAAAATGGGCTTTTACTCGGTGCTCGACGCCCAGAGCAATCAGGCGGCCCTGATGGCGCGCATGCTTGAGCTGGGTCACCGTACGCCGCTGCAACCCAATGCCAAGTTGCCCGAAGACATCGTCCTGGGTTTGAACCGGGAAAACATGTGCGCGATGCCCGCCGAGTTTGATGGCTACGCGGGTGCCCACCCGAAGGAAGGCATGCCGCTGGCGGTCACCGGCCTCACCGATCAGCAGTACCAGACGCTGCAACGCTGGCTGGCCTCCGGTGCGCCGATCGATGAGCAGGGCCTCGTGCCGAGCGCGAAAGAGGCGTTGCAGGTGGTGCAGTGGGAGAACCTGCTCAACTCGCCGGGTGCCCGGCAGAGCCTGGTAGGGCGCTGGTTGTACGAGCACTGGTTTCTCGCGCACATCTATTTCAAGGACGGCGAGCCGGGGCATTTCTTTCAGTGGGTGAGATCGCGCACGCCGACCGGGCAGCCGATTGACATGGTCAAGACCCGACGCCCGAACGATGATCCGGGCAGCCAGTTTTACTACCGTCTTTGGCCGGTGCAGGGTGTGATCGTTCATAAGACTCACATTACCTACCCGTTGAGCGCGGCGAAGATGGCCCGGGTCAAGAGCCTGTTCTACAGCGGTAACTGGCAGGCCAGCGCGCTGCCGGGTTATGGGCCGCATAGCCGGGCCAACCCGTTTGCGACCTTTGAAGCGATCCCGGCCCAGGCGCGTTATCAGTTCATGCTCGATAACGCCGAGTATTTCGTGCGCACCTTTATTCGCGGCCCGGTTTGCCGGGGGCAGATCGCCACTGACGTGATCCGTGACAACTTCTGGGCACTGTTCCAGGCGCCGGAGCACGACCTCTACATCACCGATCCGAACTATCGCGGCCAGGCCACGCCGTTGCTGGCGATGCCGGGGCAGAACGACGATGTCGGCAGCGTCTTGAGCCTGTGGCACGACTACCGCGACAAGCGAAACGAGTACGAAGCCTTGCGCCGCGACAGCTACGCCGATGTGCCGGCGCCGAGCTGGTCGGCGCTGTGGGCCGGCAACGACAATGCTTTGCTGAGCATTTTCCGCCATTTCGACAGTGCCGCCGTGACCAAAGGCTTGATCGGCGAAGTGCCGCAAACCCTGTGGTTGTTCGATTACCCGTTGCTCGAGCGCACCTATTACCAGTTGGCGGTGAATTTCGACGTGTTCGGTAACGTCTCCCATCAAGCGCAGACACGCCTGTATTTCGATTTGATCCGCAATGGCGCCGAGCAGAACTTCCTGCGCCTGATGCCGGCGGATTCGCGCGAGGGGTATCTTGATGACTGGTACCAGAGCAGCGGCAAATTCAAGATGTGGCTGGACTACGAAACCATCGACAACGACAAGCCGACTGCGCTGAAACTGGACGAAAAAGACCCCAAGCGTGATTTCGCCATGCAGTTGCTGGCGCGTTACGGCGATCTCAACGCCAATCCTGACCCGATCAATCGCTGTGACGGCGCCTATTGTTCGCGGCCGAACATCGATCCTGAGCTGCAAAATGCCGAACAAGCCTTGAGCACACTCACGGCGCGACCGGCAGCCGGGCTCAGGGTCATCGATCAACTGCCGGAAGCCACTATGTTGCGTATCCAAACGTCGAGCGGAACCCGCGTGGTCTACAGCCTGCTGCGCAACCGCGCTCACAGCAACGTGGCTTTCCTGCTCGGCGAATCACTGCGTTATCAGCCAGGGCTGGACACCCTGACGATTTACCCGGGCGTCCTGAGCAGCTACCCGAATTTCATGTTCAACATCCCGGCCGAAGAGGTTCCGGCGTTTGTGGCTGCGATGGAAAATGCCAAAGATGCCGATCGTTTGGAGAAAATCGTCGAACGCTGGGGGATTCGTCGCAGTCATCCGCAGTTCTGGCAGTACTTTCATGATTTAAGCCGCTACATCCAAGAGACCGAACCGGTGGAAGAGGGCGTGCTGGACATGAACCGCTACGAAAACCTGTGAAAAGCCAGCGATCCTCCGGCAGCGCCTGCTGGGGGATCGTGGCAATCTTTCCCGACAAAAATACTAGGACTTTGTCCGCGGCGATGATTGGCGTAAACTGCGCCCAAGCCTGCGAGGAGTTTCCATGACCGCTATTACCATTACCGACGCCGCCCACGATTACCTGGCTGATCTGCTTTCCAAGCAGAACACCCCGGGCATCGGCATCCGCGTCTTCATCACCCAGCCTGGCACCCAGTATGCAGAAACCTGCATTGCCTACTGCAAACCGGGCGAAGAAAAACCTGAAGACACCGCTTTGGGGCTGAAAAGCTTCACCGCCTACATCGATTCGTTCAGCGAAGCGTTCCTGGACGACGCGGTTGTCGACTACGCCACCGACCGCATGGGCGGCCAGCTGACCATCAAGGCGCCAAACGCCAAAGTACCGATGGTCAACGCTGACAGCCCGGTCAACGAGCGCATCAACTACTACCTGCAAACCGAGATCAACCCGGGGCTGGCCAGCCACGGCGGTCAGGTCAGCCTGATCGATGTGGTCGAGGATGGCATTGCCGTTCTGCAGTTCGGCGGCGGTTGCCAGGGCTGCGGCCAGGCAGACGTGACCTTGAAGGAAGGCATCGAGCGTACCTTGCTCGAACGCATCCCGGAGCTCAAAGGCGTCCGCGACGTCACCGACCACACGCAGAAAGAAAACGCCTACTACTAAGGTGTTCGCTGCGACATAAAAAACGGCGCCCCGTGAGCGCCGTTTTTTATGGGCGAGATGTGCTGGCCTCATCGCTGGCAAGCCAGCTCCCACAGGTTTTATGTTGACCGCAAACCCGACACAAAACCTGTGTGGGCTTGCCAGCGATGAGGGGCTATGGCCGATACAAATGCGCATGCCCCGCGCGATACAGCGACGACTCGCTGAACTGATCACTGCCCAACACTCGACCCACCAAGATCAACGCCGTGCGTCGAAACCCTTTTTCTTCAACCTTCCCGGCAATGTCCTCAAGCGTCCCCACCACCCAGTCCTGATCCGGCCAGCTCGCGCGATGGACCACCGCAATCGGGCAGTCGGCGCCGTAATGCGGCCGCAACTCCTCGACAATCTTCGCCAGATGATTAACCCCTAAATGAATCGCCATGGTCGCCCCGTGCTGCGCCAGACTGGAGAATTCCTCGCCTTTGGGCATCGTGGTTTTGTCGGCGTAGCGCGTCAGGATTACGCTCTGTGACACGTCGGGCAACGTCAATTCCGCCCCCAGCAGCGCGGCGCAGGCGGCGGTTGCGGTCACGCCGGGGATGATCTCGAACGGAATGCCGAGTTCGCGTAGAGGGCGGATCTGCTCACCGATGGCGCCATACAGGCTCGGATCGCCCGAGTGTACCCGCGCCACATCCTGGCCGTTGGTGTGGGCAGTCTTGATCAGTTCGATGATCTGTTCCAGATGCAGTTCGGCGCTGTTAACCACGGTATCGGCCTGATGGCCTTCAAGCACCGCAGCGGGCACCAATGAGCCGGCATAGATAATCACCGGACAGCTGCGAATCAG
Source organism: Pseudomonas sp. TNT2022 ID1044 (assembly GCF_028656895.1). Taxonomy (NCBI): domain Bacteria; kingdom Pseudomonadati; phylum Pseudomonadota; class Gammaproteobacteria; order Pseudomonadales; family Pseudomonadaceae; genus Pseudomonas; species Pseudomonas sp. TNT2022 ID1044. The sequence goes on from NZ_JAMDHB010000003.1 coordinate 93,436, forward strand.
CCGCTGGCCTTTGACGGTAATCAGTTCCGGGTCGCCGGGACCTGCGCCAATGAAGTAGACGGTCATCGTCGATTCCTGTGGGTAAAAGGGGCTGGGCAAGGCTTCAGATGAAGATTGCTCATGATCGGATACGCGGATTATCGGGGATTTTACGCAGGGCAGGCCAACGCCAGAGTGGCCTGAGCATATTTTTGTCGCGAGATCAGCAGTTTTGCCGGTGCATTGGTCAGCTGTTCGGCCAGGGCGAGGGCGGCACTTTCCGCGACGCCGTAGCATCCGGTGCGCTCGAAAGCGATCTGCGAATGGTGACTCAGTTGTGGCTGATAAGCGGCCAGTTGTTCACTGCTGAAATACATGAGCGGTAGTGCCAGTTGAGCGGCCAATTCATTCAGCGCGGGTTCGTCCCGTTTCAAGTCGATGCTGGCCAGGGCCTTGATTTCATGCAGTTCGATTTGATGCGCTTGCAGTGCCTGATCCAGCAGCGCCCGCAACGTATTGACGGGGCAGCCGCGCTGGCAGCCCAGGCCGACCACCAGGGTCGGCGCTGTGCCGGGATCCGTCATGCGTGGTATTGGCTATCGCTTTTGCGGCGGAACAACCAGGCGCTGATCAGGCCCAGGGCCAGCCAGAACGCTACGTTGGTCAACTGCGAAGCGATTTTGAACCGGGTTTCTAATGCTTCGGGTGCCAGCATCGAATGCACTTCCGGTTGCGGGGCGCCAATCACATGGGGTACGGCAATGATCGCCGCGCCGAGGACTTTCATCAGCCAGTGACGGCTGAACACGATCAGCGCGATACCGACCGCAGTGGAGGCAGCCGTACCGACCCACCAGATCTGTCGTTGCGCCAGGTCGGCGGCAGCGGTGCCTGGCAACTCAGGTGGCAGGCCGAGTGTCGGCGCGAGCACGAAGGTTGCGTAGCCGGCCAGGCCCCAGAGCAAACCCTGAGACGTTTTGGTCGGCGCACGCAAGGTGTACAGGCCGGCCAGCATCAGGGCGAAACCGACGGCCACCACCAGGTTGCCGCCGGTGGTCGATAGCACGCGCTGCCAGCCGTCTTCCGGCTCCCAGGCTTCGCCATCGTGGGTGTGAGCGGCGACGGCGCCTTCGCTGTGTGCGTGTTCGTGGACTTCAATAGCGGCCGGTTCGGATTTCTCGTAAGTTTCGGCCTGCAAAATCAGCGGGGAAACCCAGAAGCTTTGCAGCAGGGTGAGCAGCAGGGCGGCGAGCAGCCCGGTGAAACCTGCGGTTTGCGCAATACGCTTGATCATCTCGGCAGGTCTCAATGGCACGGGAACGCGGCGCTGTGACGGGTATCGTGTGCGGCGTTGTGCACCGCTTCGATGTGCGAGAAACCGGCGAAGTACACCAGGCATGCGCCGAGGATCGACGCAAAAACGGCGGCGGTGAGGCGTTGAGTCAGGGTGGTGGTGGCGCTGGCGGAGCTGCTGTGGCCGGTGCTGCTGATGGTCGACATGGCGTTTCCCTCTGGTCTGTCAGCGGGGAATCAAAAGCGCATGCAAGATCCTGCACACGAACGGGCGCGCAGGGGTTCGAACAGCGCCCGCCCACCGCGGGTTTGTCATTCAGTGATTGTGTTTTCACTTTGTGTTGCGGGCCGGTCTCCGGGCTCACGAGGGGCACAGGCTTTCGCCTTGACCTGCAAACGTCACCTTCCCATGCCGGATTGGGCACAGTGGATCTGACGTTTCGCTCGCTTACCGTTGCGGGGGCAGCACCGGACTGACATGGCCTTGAGTAAAGCACATGATTCACCGGTTTCCCGTTTCACCCTGTGAAGGGCACCCGTAACAAGATGCGTAGGAGAGCATGGGCGAGGGCCGGGCGTCAATTGGCAAGGGTTCTCGTTTGAGGTACCACATCCCCTGTGGCGAGGGGGCTTGCTCCCGCCGGTTTGGGAAACCTCCCCCGCAGGTATTACGACGGCTTCGCCGCCGAGCGGGAGCAAGCTCCCTCGCCACAGGTGATCGCATTCTTCCCATGAACATTGACCCGCCCCAATACCATGCGTAGCCTTGCGCTTTCGAGGTTCTTCGGCATCTGTCGAAGCTAAGAAGGGAACGCGGTCAATGCCGCGGCTGCCCCCGCAACTGTGAACGGTGATGTTCGCTGCCACGCCACTGCACGCTCAACCCTTGAGCCCGCGGGAAGGCGCAGTAAACGCCAGTCAAGCGACTGGCACACCGTCAGCCAGGAGACCTGCCTCGATACAGATTCTCACTACAACCGGGCGGGGTGATCCGGTGGCGAACGCTTCCGGCGCGCATGTGCGTTGCCGGTTCTCGTCCCGTATGCCCGCCACCTTGCCAAAGGGCATCCGATGAAAACACTGGCCAAACTCCCTGTCACCATCGTTACCGGCTTCCTCGGCTCGGGCAAAACCACGTTACTGCGGCACATGCTCGACAACGCTCAGGGGCGCCGTATCGCGGTGATCGTCAACGAGTTCGGCGAACTGGGCATCGACGGTGAAATCCTCAAGCAGTGTTCCATCGGTTGCACCGAAGAAGAAGCCAACGGCCGTGTGTACGAACTGGCCAATGGCTGCCTGTGCTGCACCGTGCAGGAAGAGTTCTTCCCGGTGATGCGCGAACTGGTGGCCCGTCGCGGCGACCTTGATCACATCCTGATCGAAACCTCGGGCCTGGCACTGCCAAAACCGCTGGTGCAAGCCTTCCAGTGGCCGGAAATCCGCAGTGCCTGCACCGTCGATGCGGTCATCACCGTGGTCGACAGCCCGGCCGTGGCGGCTGGCACCTTCGCTGCATTCCCGGATCAGGTCGACGCCCAGCGCAAGCTCGACCCGAACCTGGATCACGAATCGCCACTGCACGAACTGTTCGCCGACCAACTGTCCAGCGCCGACCTGGTGATCCTCAACAAGGCTGACCTGATCAGCCCGGAAGACCTGGCCCGCGTACGCCTGGAAGTTGCCGAAGAATTGCCGCCAGCGGTAAAGATCATCGAAGCCAGCAGCGGTCGCCTGCCGCTGGACGTGCTGATCGGCCTCGGCGCCGGTTCCGAAGAACACATCGATAGCCGCCACAGCCATCACGATCATCACCACGACGATGAAGATCATGATGACCACGATCATGACGCGTTCGACTCGATCTCCATTGAATTGCCGGCATCCGATGAAAGCCTGCTGATGGACGCGCTGACGCAACTGGTGGTCCAGCACGGCATCCTGCGCGTCAAAGGCTTCGCCGCGATCCCGAACAAACCGATGCGCTTGCTGATCCAGGGCGTGGGCACGCGTTTCGACAAGCACTTCGACCGTCAGTGGGGTGCTGAAGAAGCTCGCACCACGCGTCTGGTGCTGATCGGCCAGGCGCTGGATGCCGCCTTGCTCGAAGCGCAATTGCGCACCGCGCTCAGCGTATAAGCCATGCACCTGCTCAGGACCCAGCCCGGCGGTTTCGTGTCGGATGACAACATTGCCGACCTTGGACAAACCCCCGCCGAACTGGTGATCCTGTGCAGCGGCGATTCCAGTCTGGCGCTGCTCGCCGAAGCGGCGCAGCAGTTGCCCGATGATTACCCGAGCGTGCGCCTGGCCAACCCGATGCAGGTGCAGAACCATGCTTCGGTTGACCTGTATGTCGATGAAGTCTTGCGCCACGCCAAGGTCATTCTGATCTCGCTGCACGGCGGCATTGCCTATTGGCGTTACGGCGTCGAGCGGCTGGTGGAGTTGTCGCAGCGGGGTGTGCAGTTGATTCTGGTGCCGGGGGATGATCGCCCGGACCCGGAGCTCAGTGACCTGAGCACTGTCGGGGCCGAAGATCGTGACCGACTTTGGCAGTTTCTGCGCCAGGGCGGCATGGGCAACGCGCTGGACTTCTTCCGCTGCCTGGCCAACCGTTGGCTGGCACGGGATTACGCCTGGGACGAGCCGCAAGCGTTGCCGCGTACGGCGATTTACCATCCGCAAAAAAACACTCCCGTATTGAGCGACTGGCAGGCCGATTGGCAGGCCGGTCAACCGGTGGCGGCCGTGCTGTTTTACCGCTCGCATTTGCAAGCGGCGAATACCGGTTTCATCGATGTTTTTTGCCAGCGGTTGCAGGCAGCGGGGTTGAATCCGTTGCCGATTGCCCTGGCCAGTTTGAAAGAGCCCGGTTGTCTGGCGGCAGTCGAGGATTGGCTGGATGAAGCAGAAGCCGGAGTGATCCTCAATACCACCGGTTTTGCCCAATCGAGCCCCGAAGCGCCGCATTTGCGTCCGTTTCGCCGCAATATCCCGGTGATTCAAGCCATTTGCGCCCAGGACAACGAACCGGACTGGCGCGCCAGCGAACAAGGCCTCGGCCCGCGGGATCTGGCGATGCACATTGCCTTGCCGGAACTGGACGGGCGGATCATCAGCCGGCCGATCAGTTTCAAGGATCTGGCGTGGCGCAGTGAGCGCAGTCAATCGGATGTGGTCTGCTACCGGCCGCAACCCGAACGCATGGACTTTGTCGCCGAACTGGCGCGGCGCTGGATCGATCTGTCACGCCTGCCCAATGCGCAAAAGCGCGTCGCGCTGATCCTCGCCAATTACCCGACCCGCGACGGCCGCATCGGCAACGGCGTGGGCCTGGACACGCCAGCGGCGGCGTTGAACATTCTCCGCGCGCTGCACAGCGAAGGCTATCCGCTCCCCGCCGAACTGCCGGACAGCGGCAGCGCGTTGATCCAGCAACTGCTCGGCGGCGTCAGCAATGATCTGGACACCCTCGACCAGCGTCCTTGCCAGCAAAGCCTGGGCATGGATGAATACTTGACGATGTTCAACGCGCTGCCCCACGCCAATCGCACTGCGGTGATGGAGCGTTGGGGCACGCCGGAACACGATCCGATGTGCCGCAGCGGCCGGATGATGATCGCCGGGTTGCGTTTCGGCCTGACCTTTGTCGGCATTCAACCGGCGCGTGGTTATCAGGTGGACCCGAGCGCGGTGTATCACGACCCGGACCTGGTGCCGCCCCATGGCTATCTGGCGTTCTACTTCTGGCTGCGCAACACCTATGGCGCCCACGCGCTGATTCACGTCGGCAAGCACGGCAACCTCGAATGGCTGCCGGGCAAAGGCGTCGGCCTGTCGGAAAACTGCTGGCCGGATGCATTGCTCGGACCGTTGCCGAACATTTATCCATTCATCGTCAACGATCCGGGCGAGGGCGCCCAGGCCAAGCGGCGGACTCAGGCGGTGATCATCGATCACTTGATGCCGCCGCTGACCCGCGCTGAAACCTACGGTCCGCTGCGCAATCTCGAATTGCTCGCCGACGAATATTACGAAGCGCAATTGCTCGATCCACGCCGCGCCAGGGAGTTGCAGCGCGACATCCTGCAACTGGTGCGCGAGACCCACATCGACCGCGAACTGCAACTGGACGAACAACTCGACAGTGACGCGGATGCGGCGATCTGGTTGCCGCGTCTGGACACGTATCTGTGCGACTTGAAAGAGTCGCAGATCCGCGATGGCTTGCATGTGTTTGGCGAGTCGCCGGTGGGGCGTTTGCGCATCGACACTTTGCTTGCATTGTTGCGTATTCCCCGGGGTGACGGGCGTGGTGCGCAATCGAGTTTGCTGCGGGCGCTGGCCAAGGCGTTCGCGCCGGGCTTCGACCCGCTGGATTGTGCGCTGGCCGAGCCGTGGACCGGGGCGCGGCCAGAGGCCTTGTTGTCAATCAGCGATGACCCTTGGCGCACCACCGGCGACACCCGCGAACGCCTCGAACTGTTTGCCACGCAACTGATCTCGCAAGTGCTGGAAGACCCCTGTGGAAGCGTGCCTGCTCGCGATGGAAAAACATCAACTGACACAGCGCTTGCGCGAGCAGGCTCGCTCCCCCAAGAGGCGAACTGGTCTGAAGTGAGCGCCATCCTCGACAACTTGCGCGAAGTCGTCGCGCCGCGACTGGACGCCTGCGGTCCCGCCGAAATGCGCGGTCTGCTCGACGCCCTCAGCGGTCGTTTTGTCCCGGCCGGCCCCAGCGGCGCACCCAGCCGTGGACGCCTGGACGTGCTGCCCACCGGCCGCAACTTCTATTCGGTGGACGTGCGCAACCTGCCGACCACCACCGCCTGGCGCATCGGTTTCCAGTCAGCCAACCTGATTTTGGAACGCCATCTGCAAGACCATGGCGATCATCTGCGTCAGCTCGGCCTGTCCGTGTGGGGCACGGCGACCATGCGCACCGGTGGCGACGATATCGCTCAGGCCATGGCGCTTATGGGCGTGCGCCCGGTGTGGGCTACCGGCAGTCAGCGCGTCGACGATTTTGAAATCCTGCCATTGAGTCTGCTCGACCGTCCGCGAGTGGACGTGACCTTGCGCGTGTCCGGTTTTTTCCGCGACGCCTTCGCCAATCTGATCCGTCTGTTCGACGCGGCCGTGCAAGCGGTCGCCGCGCTGGACGAACCGGACGATCTCAACCCGTTGGCGGCCAAGGTTCGCGCCGAGCGTGAAGCACTGCTGCAATCCGGGCTGGATGCAGAAGCAGCCCGGCGTCAGGCCGGGTGGCGGATTTTCGGGGCCAAACCCGGCGCGTATGGTGCAGGCGTGCAGGGCGCTATCGACGGGCGGCTGTGGCAGAGCCGCGAGGATCTGGCCGAGGTTTACCTGAACTGGGGCGGTTACGCTTATGGCGGTTCCGATGAAGGCACGGCAGCCCGTGAGCAATTCGCCCAGCGCCTGAGCCAGGTGCAGGCCGTTCTGCAAAATCAGGACAACCGCGAGCACGACTTGCTCGATTCCAATGACTACTACCAGTTCCAGGGCGGTATGCTCGCGGCGGTGGAAAGCCTCAGCGGCGCGGCCACAGCCAGTTATCACGGCGATCACAGCCAACCCGACTTGCCGAAAATCCGCACGCTGAAGGAAGAGTTGAACCGGGTCATCCGTTCACGGGCGGCCAATCCCAAGTGGCTCGACGGGGTCAAGCGTCATGGCTATAAAGGCGCCTTCGAAATGGCTGCGACTGTCGATAACCTGTTCGCCTTCGACGCCACCACGCAGTTGATCGACGATCACCAGTACGCCTTGCTGGCCGATGCCTACTTGCTCGACCCGGCGACTCGCGAGTTTGTTCGCGAGCATAATCCCCATGCCTTGCGCGACATGACTGAACGGATGCTGGAAGCGCAGCAACGGGGGATGTGGAAAGAGCCGGGCGAATACCGCGAGGCGCTGGAAAACCTGCTACTGGATATAGAAGAACATGGCTAGAACAACACCCCTGTGGGAGCGTGTATTTACCCCGACCATGATTGAGTATTGAAGATGACCGACACCCCGCATTTCCCCCTATCCGCCGTGGTCGGCGCCGACGATTTGAAACTCGCGCTGTACCTGACCGCCATCGACCCGAAGATCGGCGGCGTGTTGATCGAAGGCCCGCGTGGCATGGCCAAGTCGACCCTGGCCCGTGGCCTGGCGGATTTGCTTGCCAGCGGTCAGTTCGTCACCTTGCCCCTGGGCGCCACTGAAGAACGCCTGGTCGGCACCCTCGATCTGGATGCCGCACTGAGCGAGGGGCGCGCGCAGTTTTCCCCCGGTGTACTGGCCAAGGCTGATGGCGGCGTGCTCTATGTCGATGAAGTCAACCTGTTGCCTGACCATCTCGTCGATCTGTTGCTCGACGTCGCCGCCAGCGGTACCAACCTGGTCGAGCGTGACGGCATTTCCCATCGGCATTCGGCGAAGTTCGTGTTGATCGGCACCATGAACCCGGAAGAGGGCGAGTTGCGTCCGCAGTTGCTTGACCGCTTTGGCTTGAACGTGGCCCTCGGCGGCCACACCGCACCGGCAGAGCGTGGCCAGATCATTCGTCGGCGTCTGGATTTCGACAGCGATCCCCACGGCTTTTGCACCGAGTGGGAGAGTCAGCAAGCGAACTTGCGCGAACGCTGCCAGAAGGCCCGTAGCGCTTTAGCGAGCATTCCCCTCGACGATGCAGCGCTGGCGCAAATCACCGAACGCTGCTTCGCCGCCGGCGTCGACGGCATGCGCGCCGATCTGGTCTGGTTGCGCGCGGCACGCGCTCATGCGGCCTGGCGTGGCGCTTGCGCCATCAGCATCGAAGATATCGACGCAGTCGCCGAATTCGCCTTGCGCCATCGTCGCCGTGAACTTTCCCCGTCGGCACCCCAATCGGCATCAACGCCGCAGTCGTCTTCGCCCCAGACGGCCAGCCCCGGCGAAGGTCAGGGCCAGTGGGGTGAAATGCCCGCTCAGGCATTGCCCGTCGGTGCCCGCCGTGAAGTGCCGAGCTGGCCAAAAAAGCCTTAGGCATTCGCCCCCGATCTGACGCGGGGGCGAATGCCAGACCCCGCGCCGGACGGCTCGATCACGGCAAACAGGGCAAGCGTCATGCCGCCCGCAGCGGCTCGGTCAATTGGCCCGGCACCTTGCTCAATGGTCGCCCACGCGTGCGTCAGGATCTGTTGTTCCACCTGCGCACACGCTCGGCGCATGAACTGTGGCTGGTGATTGTCGACGCATCGGCGTCGACCCGTCGGCATCACGCCTTGAGCGATGCCAAGGGGTTGCTTGCGCAACTGTTCGATGACGCCTATCGCCAACGCGCCCGGCTGGCCTTGCTGACGGCCAGTGGTGCCGCGCCAAAGTGGCAGGTTCAAGGGTTGAAGGCCTCCGGCGGATTGCGTCATTGGCTTTATGAGCTTGGCGCAGGAGGTGGGACACCGTTGCTGGCGGCGCTGGCTGAAGCGCGGCGATGGTTGAGGGTGCGGCAGAAGCGTTTCCCTGCGGAGCAGCAACGCTTGCTGGTGGTGACCGATGGACGGCTCAAGGACGGGGCCGCTCTGGCGCCACTGGATTGTCCGGGGTTGCTGATTGATATCGAGCGTGGGCCGATTCGACTCGGGCGCAGCAAAACACTGGCGGCGCAGTTGCAGTCCGAGTATCGGCATATCGATGAATTGCGTTGACGCGTAAAGATCAGGCGACCGATGTCGTCGACCGATGGGTGTTGATCGCAGGAATCGGATGACGCATCAACGTCCCCACCACCAGCGCAGCCACCAATCCCGCCAACCCCGCGACCCACAGCAACAGACTGAAGCCACCGACAAAGGCATGGCGAGCGAGTGGCTCGACCACCGGCCGTGCGTCCTGAGGCAACAGTTCCAGCGCCGCCGGCATGTCGCCGGCAACCACCCGCGATGCCACCGCCTGGGTATGTTCCAGCCATTGGCTGCCTTGGGCCGACAGGCTGTCGTGCAGCAACTGTTCGCTATGGCCCGACAGCAACGCACCGTAAATACCGACGCCCAGCATCACCGCGCTGAAGCGCATCGTGGTGCTCATGCCCGAGGCCATGCCAGTGCGCTCGCGGGGTACGCAGGCCATGATGTTCTTCTGCGTGTCGCCGTTCAGCAGGCCTGCACCAGCACCGGTAACGGCAATCGCCAGGGCGAACGGGAGATAGCCGCCACTGTTGACCGCCCAGGCGCTGAGCAGGTTGCCGCAGCCCACCAGCGTCAAGCCGATCGCCATCATGTTGGCCGGAGTGATGCGCCCGGTCAGTCGAGCACCGATGCGCGGGAAAATCAGCATAGTGATGGCGAACGGCAACATACCGAGTCCCGCCGCGATCGCGGTAAAACCCAGGCCGTTCTGTAAGTAGAACGGCAGCATCGTCATCATCACCTGGGCGCACGCAGCGTAAGCGAACATACCGAGCAGGGCGCCGATGAAGCGCGGGTGACGGAACAATTGCAAGTCAACCATTGGCCGCTGTTGTAGCCGTTCGATCACCACGAACAAGCCCAACAACAGCGCACCGCCGATCAGCCGCGCATAGGTCATCGGGTTGTCCCAGCCAATCCGGTTGGCTTCGATCAATCCCCAGATCAAACACAGCAGACTGGCGCTGAAGGCCAGGCTGCCCCATGGATCAAGGCGTGCCGCTTGCGCATCGCGTGATTCCGGCACCGCACGCCAGACCATGTACATCAGCAACAGGCCGACTGGCAGGTTGAGGTAGAAAATCCAGCGCCAGCCAACGTATTCGGTGATCAACCCGCCCAGGGTCGGCGCAGCAGTCATGGCGACGCCCATGCAGCCACCCCAGAATGCCCAGGCCTTGGCTCGTTCGGCTTCGTCGTGAAAGGTGTGGCCGATGGACGCCAGCGCCGAGGTCAATAGCAATGCCGCACCAACCCCTTTGATCGCGCGAGCGATATCGAGTAACAGCGCGCTCGGTGCCGCACCGCAGCCCAGCGAGGCGAGGATGAAAATGCCCAGACCCCACATCAGGGTTTTCTGCCGGCCAAAACGGTCAGCCAGGCTGCCGGCCGGCAACAGCAACGCGGCGAATGCCAGCATGTAGGCACTCACTACCCATTCGATGTCGGCGAAATTGGCACCCAGATCACGGGCAATGCTGGGCAAGGTAACGGCGACTATGTTGGTGTCGAGCACGATCAGCGAGCACGCCGCTGATGCGGTGAGCAAGGTCAGGTGCGGACTTGCCTTGGGTTTGACGGGCATGACCAGGGTTCTCTACTGTGACGGTTCGTCCAGCTTATCGCCGGTTGTCGGTGTCTTTGTTAGGCACGCCTCATCACTTCATTACCTTTGAGCTAATGCACCATGGACATCCGCCACTTCCGCTATTTCCTCGCCGTCGCCCGGCAGCGCAATTTCACCCGCGCCGCCGAGCAATTGGGCATCGCGCCGCCGACCCTGACCCGGCAAATTCAGGACATGGAAGCGGAGTTGGGGGCGCGCCTGTTTTTACGTCAGTCGCGGGATGTCAGCCTGACCGAGGCCGGTGCGACGCTGATGATCGAAGCCGAAGCCACGGTTCGACAATTCGAGTCTGCGCAACGCAATGCCCGGCGCGCCGGTCGCGGCGAAGTCGGGCATATCGAACTGGGTTACGTGGCTTCGGCGGTGTATTCCGGAAAGCTGCAACAACAGGTACGGGGTTTTGCCGGTGAATTCCCGGATGTCAGCCTCAATGTGCGGGAAAGCCCCATGGCCAGCCTGCCGAGCATGATTCTCGAGGGGCGTTTTGATCTGGGTTACGTCCGCTGTCCGTTGGCTTTGCCCGACGGTATCGAAAGTGTCCGGCTCAACGAAGAAGGCTTTGTGCTGGCGTTACCGTTCGATTCGTGGCTCAACCGGTTGCCGATGATCACGTCGGTGCACCTGCAAAACGAAAACTTCATCCTCCCGGAGCAAATGGCCGGTACCTTGCAAGTGGCTGCGCAAGGTGGATTTGTACCGAAGCTGGGGGCGCAGCCGGGTGGACTGGTCGCGGTGATCGCGTTGGTTTCGCTGGGGCAGGGCGTGGCGGTGGTGCCGGCGTCGGTGGTCGGGCATGTCAGTCTGCCGGATGTGGTGTATCGGCAGATTCCGGATTGCCAGGCGATATCGTGGTTGGCGTTGATTCATCGGCGGTTCGAGAAGTCGCCAGCGGTAAACCGGTATATCGAGCGGATCAAACATTCGGCTTAACCTGGTCTTCTACAGATCTTGAAATGATTTCAGGCTGTAGGATTTGTCACTTTCACCTGTACGATTCAAGTCCTTTTTTCCTTTCAGGACTTGCATGAACACCCTCACGGAGCCTCCCAGTTATCCGTTCCCCACGTGCCATTGCGCGGTTTTGACGCACGCGAAACACCCGGTCTTTCGGCTTCCGCTTTCCCCTGACATTGCAGCTCCACGGCCTCTGGGCCGCGCCTTGCCGTGCCCGGCATTCTGAATTCACTGAAGAGATCGAGACGTTTTTATGGAATGGTTAGCTGACCCCACCGCTTGGCTGGGCTTGTTGACACTGATTGTGCTGGAACTGGTACTGGGCATCGACAACCTGGTGTTTATCGCGATCCTCGCGGACAAACTACCGCCGCACCAACGCGATCGTGCGCGGATCATCGGTTTGTCCCTCGCGTTGCTGATGCGCCTGGGCCTGCTGGCAAGTATTTCCTGGCTGGTGACCCTGACCCAGCCGCTGTTCGAGGTGTTCGACAAGAGCTTCTCCGGGCGTGACCTGATCATGCTGTTCGGTGGTGTGTTCCTGTTGTTCAAGGCCACCATGGAATTGCACGAGCGGCTGGAAGGCCATGTCGGCCAGCGTTCGTCCAATACGGCCTATGCGCTGTTCTGGCCCATCGTTGCGCAAATCGTGGTGCTGGACGCGGTGTTCTCCCTCGACGCGGTGATTACCGCCGTGGGCATGGTCGATGAGCTGTCGGTGATGATGATCGCGGTGATCATTTCCATCGGCTTGATGATCGTTGCCAGCAAGCCGCTGACCCGATTCGTCAACGCGCACCCGACGGTGATCATGCTTTGTCTGGGCTTCCTGATGATGATCGGCTTTGCGCTGACCGCCGAAGGCCTGGGCTTCCATATTCCGAAGGGCTATCTGTATGCGGCCATCGGTTTCTCGATCCTGATCGAAGTGTTCAATCAGATCGCCCGGGCCCGGCGCAAGCGCTCGATGCAGGGCCTGCGACCGATGCGCGAACGTACCGCCCACGCAGTGATGCGCCTGCTGGGCGGGCGCAAACTGGCGGCGGAAGAAGTCGGTGAGGAAATCGCCGACATGCTCGACAACGGCGAGGCGCCGAACGAAGAGCTGTTCGACCGCCGTGAGCGGGTGATGATCAGTGGTGTGCTGCAACTGGCTGAACGACCGATCCGCACGTTGATGACGGTGCGCGCCGATGTCGATCTTATCGACCTGGCCGACAACGCCGAGGCCATTCGCACGCGGCTGATGCATTCGTCTTACTCGCGCTTGCCACTGATCCGCGACGGTGCCGTGGATGAACCGCTGGGCTTCGTGCACAAGAAGGAGCTGTTGAAGGAGTTTTTGGCCGGTAACGAACCGGATCTTGCGCACCTGGCGCGCCAGACCATCAACCTGCTGGAGAGCTATTCGATCCTCAATGCCCTGGAGCAGATGCGCAAGGCGTCGACGCACATTGCGTTCGTGGTCAATGAATTCGGTGACTTCGTCGGCGTGTTGACCATGACCGACATTCTCGAGTCGATTGCCGGTGAATTGCCCGACGCCAGTGAAATCGAAGGCCCGGACGTGGTCGAGGAGAAGGGCGGGTTTGTGGTCAGCGGCGCGTTGAACCTGGCGCGGGTTCGCCAGCGCACCGGGTTTGCTGCCGAGCCTACGGAGGACTATCAGACCCTCGCCGGTTTGGTGGTCAGCCTGCTCGATCGCCTGCCGATGATCGGTGACAGCCATGAGTGGGAAGGCTGGCGGATGACGGTCCTTAAGGTTGAAGAACGGCGAGTGACGCGGGTGTTTTTGGCGCGCCTCGGCGCATGATTCTGCGGTGGGGTTGAGGGCCTCATCGCTGTTCAAGCCAGCTCCCACAGGGTTTACGCGGGACCTGTGGGAACTGGCTTGCCAGCGATAGCAGTGGGGCACGCCACAAAAAACTCACGTCTGACCATGAAAGGTAAACCGGTCCTTCCCCGTATTTTTTGACTCATACAACGCCTCATCCGCCTTGATCAGCGCCTGGTTCAACGTGTCGTCCTCCAGCACCCGAGTCAGGCCAATGCTGATGGTCACCGGATGCTGTGTCGGATGTTCGCGCACCACCCGGCACAGCTCGCCGGCCAAGGCTTCGACATCGTCCCGGCGAACACCCGTCAGATAAATCGCAAATTCCTCGCCGCCCAGTCGCGCATACTCGAAGTGGCCCATCACCGCTTTGATGTCCTGCGCAATGCGCTTGAGCACTTCGTCGCCGATGTCGTGACCGTAGACGTCGTTGACCTTCTTGAAGTTGTCGATATCCACCATCGCCAGGTAGTGATCGAGCTCACGCGGAACCGCGTGCAGTTGCTTGTCGGCCTGTGTCATGAACGAACGGCGGTTGGGGATTTCCGTCAGCGTGTCAATGTACGCCTGGTCCAGCAGCAGTTTGGACATGATGAAATTGTAGAGTTTGGCTTTACGCAACGTCATGAAACTGTAGAGGGTCAGTGCGCAAATGAATGTCGAATAGCTGAGGGCCATCACGCCCTTGAGTTCTTGCGTTTCGATCCCGCTGTCGTAGAAGGGATTGAGGAATGCCCAGGTGATGATCTGCGCGGCGAAGAACGCCCAGCGACTGAGCGGCAACACCGAGGCGGTAAACAGCGTGGTCGATGCCGCCAGCAGCAACCAGGCCGGCTGGTGGTCTTCGGGCACACCTTCGATCAACAAGCGCGTGCCCAAGGCAATGGTGAAGACGAACACCAGGTTCAACCACTGGAACTTCCGGGCGCTGCGGGTAAACAGCAACACGACGACCAGGATCGTGAAGACACCAATGAACACCAGTGAGCGCCACGTGAAGCTCTGGTCACCGATAAAACTGAGGATCAGGTCGTAGGCAAACCAGACCGCGATGCTGGCGAGGTAAATCAACAGGCAGAAGGTGTGCAGTCGTTCGAATTCATGCTGGAGAAATTCAGTTTTCAACGCGGCTGGCGCGGTTTTCTTCAGGACTTCGTCTTCAATGGTTTTGTACATCGTCGCCCTTGTGCTTGCGTTGGTTGTCGAGAATCACCTTGCCCCAAGGCCGGTAACGCAGGGAAAACACCGCTGTGGGATGACAGCCCGGCGATGCCACCTGTGGGCTGGCGGGCTCGGCCCGGAAGGGTTGCCCGCTGGCGCTGACCTGGCGGAACGCTTCGTGGACGATGCCGATGGAGCAGGGCAATGCCGCGGCGTAACCGTTGCGCACCAGCAAAGGCAAGCGAGCGGTTCCGGTGCCATCCTGCCACCAGACCTGAAGCCCCGCGTTCGCCAGTTCACCCAACCACTGGCCGTTCACTTGCGGCGCAAGTTTGCCGGCGCTGAAACTGCTGACGTGCAACGGCGCATCGAGTTTGCCGGCGAAATCCTTGAGCTGACGCTGCAGGGCTTGCCTGCGATCTGCCGCCATAAAATGCAGGTCGTCCAGTTCCATCGGCAAATACCAGCCGCTGACGGGCAGCTTCCACGTGTTGCGTAACCGTTGTTGTTGCGCCAGCGATTGTCCCAATTGCGCCTGCCAATAACTGCTCAAACCGGCACTGTCGAGCTCTTCGATGCGTTGGTAATAGGCCGGGTCCATGTAGAGCCCCAGCACCAGGTTCAGGCCTTGTTCCCGCGCCAGTTTCAGGCTGTCGGCCAGCCAGCCATCGGCGCCACCGAAGTCGGCGTCGCCGTAAGCGCTCCATTGCACGATCAGCGTGCGAGTGCCCTGTTTGACGGTATCTCGCCAGATGTTGCGCCATTGCGATTGGCTGAGGCTGGCATCGACGTTCAGCGGTTGATAGAAAACCCGCTCGTCAGCATGGGTCACTGCGCTGCCAAGCAACAGGCACACAATCAAAAGGAAATGCCGCATCAGAAATTCAACTCCACGCCCAAGAGCACGCCGTTGCCGCCTTCATACAAATTGCCGCCCAACGATTGCTGGTATTCGGTGCGCACGGACAGATGAGCGCGATAGGCATTGTAGACGTCGTCGTCAAACCACCATTGCCAGCGCAGGCCGATACCCGTGCGCAGGTCCTGGCGCCAGTCATTGCTCGGGTCCTGGCTGGCGAATTCGAGAAAGCCATAAGGCATGAGGGTTTGCGCGCCGTTGAACGGCAGTTTCCAGGTGTGGCCTTGCTGGAAACGTGACAACCATTGATGGTCACCGGCCTTGGTCCACCACGCCGCGTCGAGATAGAGGAAGCGTTCCTCCCAGTCGCTCTCGTCGACCCGCCAATCGTTGCGGAATCGTCCCTGGTCGAGAAACGAAGCCGTGGCGCGCAGCAGGTAGTCTGTTGTTGTGTGGCCGTCCTTGCGGTGATCCTCGACCTGATCGGCGAGTTTCTCCGGCACCAGCATTTGCCCCAGACTCAAACCATGATTGTCCTGGGCATCGAACTGACTTTGCTTGTAGATCTCGCCATAGAAATTGATGTTCGCCGTGCCCCAAGGTTTGTAGCGCAGGCCGACACCGGTGCCGAGGGATTCGGCGTAGCTTGAACGGCCGACGCCTCCGAGCAACACGCGCCCGTAGACCGACAACGTACTGCCGGCGCGACTGGGCTGCTCGCCGAGTGCGTGGTCCCACATCGCCAGTTGCACGTTTTGCGAACTGGAGCGGCGTCTGGAGCCTGTGGTGTCATCAGGCAGCAAGATGTCGTTGGTCGAAACCCCCGCCGGTGACCAGGTGCTGGCGATGGTGAAAGTGTCGCGGCGTGAGAGCGATTCGTGGGCGCGGCGCTGGCGATAACGGCGCGCCTCCATGCTGCCCTCTGCGTCGTCGGCCGCTACGGGGTTTTGCTCCAGATCAATGACCCGGCGCAGTTCCTTGCGGGCCGAGGCGCTGTCTGCGATTTCGTCGTAGCGCCAGGCGAGGGTTTCACCGAGCTGGTAATACTCTGGAAAATCCCGGGTTGCGCTTTGCAGATAAGGGACAGCACGGGCGCGTTCTTCCCGGGTTTCGGCACCGGCCAGGCGCATGCCGTAATCGGCGCGATAGCGTGGATTGTCCGGTTCGCGGCGCACGGCTTCGGCCAGCCACGCGGTGCTTTGCGGCAAGTCGCCAGCCTTTTGCGCGGTCACCGATGCAGCGTAGAAATGCCCGGCATCCGCCGACTGCTGGAGCGCGGAACGCTGGCGTTGCAAGGCGAGCGCGTGATCGCCACGGGCGTCGGCAATGGCTGCCCCCAATGCCCATTCGTTGGCGCCACGCTCACGGCTTTGTTGCCAATAGCGTTCAGCGGCCGGAGCGTCGCCGGCATTGAGGGCGCTGCGGCTGGCGGTGAGTCTGGCGTTGTCGCTCAATTCTCCCGGCGGGATGCTACGCCAAATGGCCAGGGCACCGGCAGAATCCCCGGCGGCTTCCAGTGCATAGGCCAGCGGCAGGCGGCTGCCGCGGTCGCCGGATTTTTGCGCATGTTGGTAATACACCACTGCTTCACCGGGACGTTGCGGCATGGCACATCGACCGAGTGCACGGTAGTCACCCGCACCTGACGGGTGATCGCCGACGGCTTGTTGCACAGCCGTGCACTGGCCATTCTCCGCCAGCTGGGCCAGCAGTTGGCCGCGTGTCGCCGCGTCGACGCGATTGAGCAGCGATATCATGCGCTGCTGTTGCGCGGCCGTCGGTGTCGATGAGGCATACAAGCCGGCCAGGCGTTGCAGCATGGCGGGTGGGAGCTTGCCGCCGTGACGATCGTAGGCGCTTTCGAGCAGTTGTTGAGTGCGTTCGCGCTGGCCGGCATTGAGCGCCAGATAACTGGCCTGATTCAGCGAATTCAGGTTGCCGGTCTGCTGGTAATGCCGTTCCCAAAGCGCAGCGGCTTCGGCATGACGCCCCAGAACCTGGAGCATTTCGGCGCGGCGTTTGAGCACTTCGGCGGTTTGCGGTTGGTCGGCAAGATACGCCAGGACTTTGTCGTTGCGACCTTCGTTTTGCCAGACATCCAGCAGGCGCTCGCGGCGCCGCGTGTCCCAAGGCTCGGGCAAGCGCGTGCTTTGCAACAGGTCAGTGGCTTGCAGGCGCTGGGCAAGGACCAGCCATGCCTGGGGATCGTCCTTGGGTTGGCAACGATTTAATTGAGTGAGCGCAGCTTGTGGGTCATGACGCGAGAGCCATTCGGCCGTTTCCAGACAGGGGCGCTGCAATTCACCGCTCAAGCGCTGCACGGTGGCGCTGTCGCCGGTTTCCCGCGCCAGTTCCCACAAACGCTGGCGCTGGGCCGGATCGGCGAGGTCGTCGGCTGGCAGCGATTGCATCCAGCGTTGCGCCTGCTGGATATGCCCCATGGCAATCGCCCGGTCGATCATGGCCAGTCGAGCCTTGCGCGCGGCTTCCGGCGTGGGCGCCTGTTGCAGCAGTTGTTGCAACGGTTGTTCGTCGAGGCGCTGTACGTAGGCGTTGGCCAGCCGCTGCCAACCTTGTGCATCCAACTGCTTGTTCGCGGCCAGGGGCGCCAGTTCCTTGATGGTGCCGTCCCAGTTGCGCAACTGCTCTGACCAGTTGGCCTTGGCCAATTGCAGGATTCGTCGATCACCTTTGGGCGCCAGCTGCGCCAACCAGTCATGCGCCCGCGCCGCGCCGCCGAACTTGGCCAGGCTCAGACTGTAGGCCTGCCACAGGCGAATACGCTGGTTCAGGTTGCTGGTGGCAATCCACTGTTCAACCTGTTCGCTACCCGGCGGATCCTGTTCGATCCAGGTCAGGCGCAGGTTGAGCAAGGCGTCGCTGTTATTCGGGTTGTCGGGCAGCGCCTGTACCGCGTCCTTGTAGCGTCGCTGTTTGGCCAGCGCTTGCACCAGCAAGGCTCGAGCTTCGTCGTTTTTTGGCACTTTGCCGAGCAGGTGCCGCATCAACCGTTCGACTTCGGCCCAGTTGCCTTTTTTCGCCTCGCGATAGCTGCGGTCCATGTAGGGGAAACTGCGGAACTGCTCAAAATCGGTCAATGGCTCGGCCTGCACCCCAACAGGGATACTCAGGCCCAGCAACAGGCTGACGACGAGAAGGCGCTGACGATTGCCGGGCTTCATTCGACCTCCCTGGCAATGGCGAAAGCGGCTTGCTGTTCGGTGGCCTGATCTTCCAGCGCCTGCTCGAGCACTTGCCGGGTGATGATGCCGCGCGAGATCAGGTGTTCGCCCAGCGACATGCGCTCGGCATCGAAGTCGATCATTGCCTGATTGAACAGCGACGGCGGAACCATGCCGCGCACTTGCAGCAAATTGCCCAGCAATACCTGATGGTGGCTGACGCGCTCAAGAAGATCTTCATCGTCCTGATGCTGCTCAAGCACTTCGAGCATGTGATGTACATCGGCACTTTGCCGAAGGCTGGGGTACCAATAGCGGATCCCTAATGTCACCCGACCCTGAGGGGCCAGGCGACAACGCACCGGACGTTTCAACTGGCGGCTGATGGCCCCCAGCGACACCTGGCTGACCGGGCCTTCGGAAGCCAGCACCAGCGTTGAACCTTCTTCGGCGGCGGGGAGTACGCCATAGTGCGTGGCAACTTTGCGCGGGACCGCGTCGATCAGGCGTTTGTCGAGCTTGAACGGGTTGAGCGGCGCCCATTCCATGTCCAGTTGTTCGGCCAGGGTTTGCACCAGTTGCGTGGTGTCGATGTGTCCGCGCAGCAACAGTTCATGGCCCAGGCGCCGGCGGACCGGGTTGGTGATGGCGGCGTCCAGTTGGTCTTCCGTGAGCAGGCCTTTTTCCACCAGTCGATGACCCAGCGGTGTGCGTTTCGCCTGGGTCAGTGCGGGGAATTCGTGGGTGGTCTTGTCCCACGCCACGCGGCGCGAATCGCCCATTTCCATGACCTGACGCAGAGCCCGCACGTTGGCAAAAAAGTTAACGAAGTTGCTCCACATCATCCGTGGCGCCGACAGCAGACCTTCGACGATGCCGTAGTAGCGGGTGACAAACCACCCGCGCTGGAACAACCGGTTGAGCAGCATCAGGCCATTGAGCCAGAGCAGTGCTTTGAGCAGGGCGCTGTCGGCAAGGATCGAGGGATAGCGCCAGGACTCGGGCGCGATCACCGTCACCAGCCACATCGCCAGCAACACGACAAACAGCAGGTTGACCATAAAGCTCAACAGGTAGGCGATCAGCCCGCGACGATCACGCCACAGGAAATAATTGAGCAGGCCCGTGGGGCTCCAGCCGAGGTTTTTGGTGCCCTGGAACACGATGCCGACGATCCAGCGCGATTTTTGCCGGATCGCGTGCTGCAAATCCCGAGGGAAATGTTCGCGCACGCAGATCACCTGGGAAAACGCGCGGTCCATGCCAAACACCCACGGCTGCTGGAGCGCCAGCTTCGGGTCGCTCACGGAATAGCGAGCGAAGATGCACTTCATGCCTTTGTGTTTGAGGCGAAAACCGATGTCGTAGTCTTCGGTGAGGCTCTGGACATCGAAGGCAATGCCGTCGCCATCTTCCAGCAAAGCGCTGACCGCCTTGCGGCTGAAGCAGGTGCCCACGCCGGCGCTGGGCACCTGGCCGGTCAGCGCCTCGCGAACAATCACGTCCTTGCCATGGTTTTCGGCGAACTCGTCAACGTAGTGTCCGGCGGTGAAGCCTTTCCATTCCGGGGCATAGGGGTAGACCGGAATCTGGATCAAGTCTTTGCTCGGCAGCAGGTAGTTGAAAAGGCGCAGTTCCATCGGTGAAATCACGTCTTCGGCATCGTGAAGAATGAACCCGGCAAACTGGATTTTCGCCTCGCTTTCAAAACGCAGGATGGCGTCGATGATGTTGTTCAGGCAGTCAGCCTTGCTGGTGGGGCCGGGGCGGGCGCAGATGACTTTGTGCACGTTGGGGTAGTGCAAGCAGACTGCATCGACGTCGGCCTGGGTTTCGGCATCGTTGGGGTAGGTGCCAACGAAAATCTGATAGTTCTCGTAATCAATGGTGGAGGCCGCGAGGCGCGCCATTTCCCCGACCACGCCGACTTCGTTCCATGCCGGCACCATGATTGCCAGCGGTTTTTCGCCGATGGTGTACAGGCGTTGCTCGTCGGCGCGCTTGAATTTTTCGTAGATCCGCCAGCGGCGAATCAGCTTGCGGGTCCAGTACACGAGGTCGATGAACAAATCATCGAGCCCCAGCACGAACATCAACAGGGCGAGGACAATGGCGAGGTATTTGAGGCCGAAGAGCACGTAGGCGAAGAAATCGACCAGGCCAAGACTCATGCCTTTTTACCCGCCGCCGCGCGATGCTTGAGCCAAACGCCGAGGCGATTGGCGATCCGCTCGCTGGCATGGCCGTCGCCGAACGGGCAGTGCACGCGGCTCATGCGCTCGAAGGTGGCCTGGTCGTCGAGCAACAGGCTGGCCTCCTTGACGATGCGATCGGTATCGGTGCCCACCAGCAACACGGTCCCGCCTTCCAGCACTGAAGGCCGCTCGGTCACATCGCGCAACACCAGCACCGGTTTGCCGATCGCCGGCGCTTCCTCCTGGATACCGCCGGAATCCGTCAGGATAAAATGCGCGCGGCCCATCAACCAGACGAAGTGCTGATAGTCCTGCGGTGCGATCAGGTAAATATTGGGTTTGTTCGACAGTACGCTGTAGACCGCTTTCTGCACCTGCGGGTTGAGGTGCACCGGGTAGACGAATTGCACATCCGGGTAACGCTCGGCGAGGGTGGCCAGTGCCAGGCAAATGTTGCGAAAGCCACCGCCGAAGTTCTCGCGGCGATGACCCGTGATCAGCACCATGCGCCGGTCGTCTTTCAGTACCGCCAGCGGTGAATCCGCGGCGGGGTGCCACTGGGTCGCTTCCTGGTGATCGCGCATCCACACCAAGGCATCAATCACGGTATTGCCAGTGACTTCGATGTTGGCCTTGGGCACGCCTTCGTGCAGCAGGTTGTCTTCGTTTTTGGTGGTTGGCGCGAAATGCAGGTCGGCGATCACCCCTGTCAGGTGCCGGTTGGCTTCTTCCGGCCACGGTGCCCGCAGATTGCCGGTACGTAATCCGGCCTCGACATGGCCGATGGGCAACTGACGGTTGAAAGCGGCGAGGGCGGCGATGAAGCTGGTGGTGGTGTCACCATGGACCAACACGATATCCGGCTTCACTCGTTCATAGGCTGAGTCCAGGTGTTCCAGCAATTGTTCCGACAGGCCGTTGAGGGTCTGACCCTGCGTCATCACTTGCAGGTCTTCATCGACCGCCAACTCGAACGAATCGAGAACCTGCTTGAGCATCTCCCGGTGCTGGCCGGTAGAGCAGATGTTCAGTTCGATACCCGGCCATTGACGCAGAACGCGTGCAAGAGGGGCCATCTTGATGGCCTCCGGTCGTGTGCCAAACACCATCATGACTTTGAAGGACATCAGTTTCTCCCAGGCAGCCCACGCTGACTCCATGGCAGTTGTAAAGACTGCTTATCACTTGGGTATTGAATAAAGCAGTCGGACCGGGGGTTGTCCAACCCGGATATTTCCCGCCTTTTAAAGGGAGCGCCTCAGATGAAACGCTTGATCACGGTGGCTGCTGGGGGAAGAGCACGCGCGGCGATGTTTACAGGGATATAAAAGAATGCTGACGGCCTAGACATTTTCCTTGATACGAACGTGCACCTGAATGTTTCACAGAAGTCCAACTGTGAACCCGTTACCCGCCCTCTGTAGCCAACAGTAGCGTTCGCTGACCCTGAGCGTTTGGTAACGTTTTCTGGTCTTTCGACGCATCCCCCTGATTTAAAACACTTTTCAATCCCCCCTACATTCCTTGCACATCCTGTGGCACACTTTCTGCTGTCTATTCCGTTGTTACATACCATGTTCCGGTATAGCGGAATACACATCATCTTGGAGTGCTTGCCATGCATCGCCGACCTTCGTTATTCAAAGCGTGTGTTTTTCTTTTCGCAGCTTCGGCTGCTGCCATGGGTGTGGCCCAGGCAGCAGATGGTAAGCTCGACAGTGTTCTGGCCCGTGGCAAGCTGATTGTGGGCACCGGCAGTACCAATGCGCCGTGGCATTTCCAGGGTGCGGACGGCAAGTTGCAGGGCTTTGATATTGATATTGCGCGCATTGTGGCCAAGGGCTTGTTCAACGATCCGAGCAAGGTCGAGTTCGTGGTGCAGTCGTCCGATGCGCGGATACCCAACCTGCTGACCGACAAGGTCGACATGAGCTGCCAGTTCATCACCGTGACCGCGAGCCGGGCACAGCAAGTGGCGTTCACCCTGCCGTACTACCGCGAAGGCGTTGGCCTGCTGCTGCCGGCCAACAGCAAGTACAAGGAAATCGAAGACATGCAAGCCGCCGGCGATGGCCTGACCGTAGCGGTGTTGCAGAACGTCTATGCCGAAGAGCTGGTGCACCAGGCGTTGCCCAAGGCCAAGGTCGATCAATACGACAGCGTTGACCTGATGTATCAGGCAGTGAACTCCGGACGCGCCGACGCGGCCGCCACCGACCAGTCTTCGGTGAAATACCTGATGGTGCAGAACGCCGGTCGCTATCGCAGCCCGGCCTACGCCTGGAGCCCGCAAACCTACGCCTGCGCGGTCAAGCGTGGCGATCAGGACTGGTTGAACTTCGTTAACACCGCCCTGCATGAAGCCATGACCGGCGTCGAGTTCCCGACTTACGCGGCGTCGTTCAAGCAGTGGTTTGGCGTAGATCTGCCGTCTCCTGCCATCGGTTTTCCTGTCGAATTCAAATGATCCCGTGAGAGTGGGGCGCCGACAGGCGCTCCGCTCAAGGTACTGCCGACCATGAACTATCAGTTGAACTTTGCCGCCGTCTGGCGCGATTTCGACACCTTGCTGGCGGGGCTCGGTCTGGGCCTGGAGCTGGCGCTGGTGTCGATCGCCATCGGCTGCGTGATCGGCCTGCTGATGGCGTTTGCTTTGTTGTCGAAGCACCGCGCGTTGCGGGTGCTGGCATCGGTGTATGTCACGGTGGTCCGTAACACGCCGATTCTGGTGTTGATCCTGTTGATCTACTTTGCGTTGCCGAGCCTGGGGATTCGTCTGGACAAGATCCCGTCGTTCATCATTACCCTGTCGTTGTATGCCGGGGCGTACCTGACCGAAGTGTTCCGCGGCGGGCTGCTGAGCATTCCCAAGGGCCAGCGTGAAGCGGGCCTGGCGATCGGCCTGGGCGAGTGGCAGGTCAAGGCCTACGTCACCGTGCCGGTGATGCTGCGCAATGTGCTGCCGGCGCTGTCGAACAACTTCATTTCGCTGTTCAAGGACACCTCGCTGGCGGCCGCGATTGCCGTACCCGAGCTGACCTATTACGCGCGCAAGATCAATGTCGAAAGCTACCGGGTGATCGAAACCTGGCTGGTGACCACGGCGTTGTATGTCGCGGCCTGCTACCTCATTGCCATGATGCTGCGTTACCTCGAGCAGCGTCTGGCGATCCGCCGATAGGAGGCCCCATGTACGAATCCCCCAGTTGGTTGCATGAGTTGTGGGTCGCACGCGAGCCGCTCTGGCAAGGCTTTTTGACCAGTGTGCAGGTGTCGGCGCTGGCGATTTTGCTCGGCACGGTGGTCGGCGTGTTTGCCGGTCTGGTGCTGACCTACGGCAAGTTCTGGATGCGCGCGCCGTTTCGTTTTTACGTGGACGTGATTCGCGGCACGCCAGTGTTTGTGCTGGTGCTGGCGTGCTTCTACATGGCGCCGGCACTGGGTTGGCAAATCAGCGCGTTCCAGGCCGGTGCATTGGGGCTGACGCTGTTCTGCGGTTCCCACGTCGCCGAGATCGTGCGCGGTGCGTTGCAGGCGTTGCCCCGTGGGCAGATGGAAGCGAGCAAGGCCATCGGCCTGACGTTCTACCAGTCCCTGGGCTACGTGCTGTTGCCTCAGGCGCTGCGGCAGATCCTGCCGACCTGGGTCAACTCGTCCACCGAGATCGTCAAGGCATCGACGCTGCTGTCGGTGATCGGCGTGGCCGAGCTGCTGCTCAGCACTCAGCAGATCATCGCTCGCAACTTCATGACCCTGGAGTTTTACCTGTTCGCCGGTTTTCTCTTCTTCGTCATCAACTACGGCATCGAATTACTCGGCCGGCACATTGAAAAGCGGGTGGCCTTGCCATGACTCAAATTCAATCCAATACCCAAAACGGCCAGCCGCTGCTGGACATTCGTGGCCTGCACAAGTGTTACGACCAGCTCGAAGTGCTCAAGGGCGTCGACCTGACCATGCAGCGCGGCAACGTGGTGACGTTGATCGGCTCCAGCGGCTCGGGCAAGACCACGCTGCTGCGCTGCGTGAACATGCTCGAAGAATTCCAGGGCGGGCAGATCCTGCTCGACGGCGAGTCCATCGGCTATGACGAAGTCAACGGCAAGCGTATCCGCCACCCGGAAAAAGTCATTGCCCGTCATCGTGCCATGACCGGCATGGCGTTCCAGCAGTTCAACCTGTTCCCGCACCTGACCGCGCTGCAGAACGTCACTCTTGGCTTGCTCAAAGTGAAGAAACTGCACAAGGACGAGGCCGTGGCCCTGGCGGAGAAATGGCTGGAGCGGGTCGGCCTGCTGGAGCGCCGGGATCACTTTCCCGGTCAGTTGTCCGGCGGTCAGCAACAGCGCGTGGCGATTGCCCGGGCCATTGCGATGAACCCGAGCCTGATGCTGTTCGACGAAGTCACTTCGGCCCTCGACCCGGAACTGGTGGGCGAAGTGCTCAACGTGATCAAGGGCCTGGCCGAAGACGGCATGACCATGCTGCTGGTGACCCACGAAATGCGTTTTGCCTTCGAGGTCTCGGACAAGATCGTTTTCATGAATCAGGGGCGCATCGAAGAGCAGGGACCTCCCAAGGAACTGTTCGAGCGCCCGCAATCGCCGCGTCTGGCGGAATTTCTCAAAAACACGCGTTTTTGAGCCTTCAATTTTCAATCAGGAGAAACACTCATGAGCATCACTCGTTACGGCACCGGCAGCGCCGCTGCAGGCGGCACGCCGCGTCCTTTCGCCCGCGCCGTTGAAGCCGATGGCTGGCTGCACGTTTCCGGGCAGGTGCCGGCGGTGGACGGCGAGATTATTGTCGGTGGCATCGTCGAACAGACCCACCAGACCATGAAGAACCTGATCGCGATTCTCGAAGAAGCCGGTTACGGTCTGGAAGACGTGGTGCGTGCTGGCGTGTGGCTGGAAGATCCGCGGGATTTCACCAGTTTCAACAAGGTCTTCAGCGAGTATTTCAAACCCGAACACGCCCCGGCCCGTGCCTGCGTGCAGGCGAACATGATGGTCGACTGCAAGGTTGAGATTGACTGCATTGCGTACAAGAAAAAGGCTTGAATCGGCGGTGCCTGCATCGCTGGCAAGCCAGCTCCCACAGGTGTTGTGTGCTGCCGCAGAGTGCCCGAACACCCAGAATCCCTGTGGGCGCTGGCTTGCCAGCGATGGCGGCCCAACATTCAACGCTGCACTCTCGGTAAACTCCCGGCATTTTGAAGGGGAACCACTGAAATGACCGAAGACACCATCAAGCGCCGGGCACGTGGTCTGGACCGGGCGTTCGATATCCTCGATTTCCTCAAGGAAGTCGGCCAGCCGCTGCGCCCGAACGACATCGCCAACGGCATCGGCAGCCCCAAATCCACGGTCTACGAACTGGTGGCGTCTTTGCTTGAGCGCAGGATTCTGGAGCCGGTGGGCAAAGACGGTCACGTCTACCTCGGTCGCCAGTTGTACTTCCTGGGGCAGGCGCATCTGCGGCATTTCGACCTGACCCGCGAGGCCGATCACGCCCTGCAGGAAATCGTCAGCCAGACCCGTGAAACCGCGCAGATGTGCCTGCTCAACGGCCGCAAATACACCGTGGCATTGATGAAAGAGGGCGAGCGACATTTCCGCATTTCTTCGGACATCGGCGAAAACGCACCGATTCCCTGGACCGCGTCCGGGCGCCTGTTACTGGCGCACCTCAGTGACCAGCAAATCGTTGACCTGATCGACCACGACGACTTCATTCTGCCCGACGGCGAACGTTTGCCGCTTGAACAGTTTCTGAAAGAAATCCGTCAGGCCGGGCTCGATGGGTTTTTCTCTTTCGATAGCGTCGCCGACACCTTTACCCATTGCTTCGCCGCCCCGGTCAAAGACCCGAACGGCGTGGCCATCGCGACCCTGTGCATCGTCGCCCCCCGGGCCGATGCCAAGAACAATTACAACGACTACCGCCGGGTGCTGATCGACAGCGCCAACAGCCTGGCCCGTCGCATCAACGAATAATAGCGGCTGTCTGCGGCCGCGAATGTGAGGAGTTCAACCATGTCTTCTGCCAAAAATACTGCCGCCGTGGAAAAGGGCTTTGCCCATACAGGCGCCAACCTGGTACGCGACGTCAGCCTGCCGGCGCTGGTGCTGCACCGCGGAGCGCTGGAACACAACATCCGCTGGATGCAGGACTTTGTCAGCAACAGCGGCGCTGAACTCGCGCCCCACGGCAAAACCAGCATGACCCCGGCGCTGTTTCGTCGACAACTGGACGCCGGTGCCTGGGGCATCACCCTGGCCAGCGCCACGCAAACCCGCGCGGCCTATGCCCATGGCGTGCACCGGGTGTTGATGGCTAACCAGCTGGTCGGCACGCCGAACATGGCGTTGATTGCGGATCTGTTGGCTGACCCGACTTTCGACTTTTATTGCATGGTCGATCACCCGGACAACGTCGCTGACCTGGGCGCGTATTTCGCCTCGCGCGGCGTGCGGCTGAACGTGATGATCGAGTACGGCGTGGTGGGCGGGCGTTGCGGTTGCCGCAGCGAGCAGGAAGTGCTCGACCTGGCCAAGGCCATTGCAGCGCAACCGGCGCTGGCCCTGACCGGGATCGAAGGCTACGAAGGCGTCATTCACGGTGATCACGCTGTCAGCGGCATCCGCGCGTTTGCCGGGTCTTTGGTGCGCCTGGCGGTGCAGCTGCAGGACAGCGGCGCGTTCGCCATCGCCAAACCGATCATTACCGCTTCCGGTTCGGCCTGGTACGACTTGATTGCCGAAGAGTTCGAGGCGCAAAACGCGGCGGGTCGTTTCCTCAGCGTGTTGCGTCCAGGCAGCTACGTTGCCCATGACCACGGCATCTACAAAGAGGCGCAATGCTGCGTCCTCGACCGTCGCAGCGATTTACACGAAGGCCTGCGGCCGGCGCTGGAAGTCTGGGCGCACGTGCAGTCGTTGCCGGAGCCGGGTTTTGCGGTGATTGCCCTGGGTAAACGCGACGTGGCCTACGACGCCGGTTTGCCGGTGCCGCTGCTGCGTTACAAGGCTGGCGTGGTGCCGGCCAAGGGTGACGATGTCGGTGCCTGCAAGGTGACGGCGGTGATGGACCAGCATGCGTTCATGACCGTGGCGCCGGGGGTTGAATTGCGCGTGGGCGATATCATTTCGTTCGGCACTTCGCACCCGTGCCTGACGTTCGACAAGTGGCGCGTGGGGTGCCTGGTGGATGAGCAGTTGAATGTCATCGAGACCCTGGAAACCTGTTTCTAAGCGATACACCAGAGACCCGACAAGAATGAACACCATCAGCACCCTTGGCCCAAACACCCCGCGCATCGCCCTGATCGGCGAATGCATGATTGAACTGCAACACCGCGCCGACGGCAGCCTGCAACAAAGCTTCGGCGGCGATACCTTGAACACCGCGGTCTACCTGTCCCGTGAGCTGGGCGCCGCCGGCAGCGTGGACTATGTCACCGCCCTGGGCGACGACAGTTTCAGCGATGCCATGTGCCAGAGCTGGTCCGACGAAAACATCGGCTTGGGCATGGTCCAGCGTCTGCCCGGGCGTTTGCCGGGTTTGTACTGCATTCAGACCGACGCCGCCGGCGAACGCCGTTTCCTCTATTGGCGCAACGAAGCCGCGGTGCGCGATTGCTTCACCACCCCGGCCGCCGCGCCAATCCTGGCAGCACTGCCGGATTACGATGTGCTGTATTTCAGTGGCATCACCCTGGCGGTACTGGGCGTGAAAGGCCGGGAAAAGTTGCTCGAAACCCTGATCGAGGCCCGGCAGCGTGATGCGCGGATCGTCTTCGATAACAATTACCGGCCGCGGCTTTGGGTTTCGGTTGAAGAGGCTCGGGCTGCCTATCGCAGTGTATTGCCGTACGTCGACCTGGCGCTGCTGACCGTCGATGACGAGCAGGCGCTGTTCCATTTTGCCGATTGCGAGGCAGTGTTTGAGGCGTACGAGCAGATCGGCACGCCGGAAGTGGTGCTCAAGCGTGGTGCCGAGGCATGTCTGATTCGTTGTGCGGGCGAGTCCTTCGAGGTGCCGGCGCAGAAGGTCGAGCAGGTGGTGGACACGACGGCGGCGGGGGATTCGTTCAGTGCCGCGTACCTGGCCTCACGGCTCAAGGGCGGCAGCCCGGTGGAGGCCGCCGAGGCAGGACACCGGTTGGCGAGCCGGGTGACTCAGGTGCCGGGAGCGTTAATTCCAAGGTAAGAGCAGGATGGCCGCTGGCTGCGCCATCGGTTCGCTGGCAAGCCAGCTCCCACAGGGATTTGCGGGTTGTCATGAGTTACAGCCACACCCTCAAACATTGTGGGAGCTGGCAGCTTGGCTCCCCTAGGCTTTTTGCTGCAGCTGAAATCTGTGGTCACTCACACATCCTGTGGGAGCTGGCTTGCCAGCGATGCGGCCCGAAAGCCAACCACTCAATCCCGGTAAAACACCTGCACCAGGTGATAACCGAACTTGCTCTTGATCGGCCCATGCACCACCCGCAACGGTTTTTTGAAGATCACCGCATCAATGGCGCCGACCATCTGTCCCGGCCGCACTTCACCCAAATCACCGCCACGCTTGCCGGACGGGCAGGTGGAGTATTTCTTGGCCAGCACATCAAAGGCTTCGCCCTTGGCGATGCGTTGTTTGAGCTGCTCGGCTTCTTCCGAGGTTTTCACCAGAATGTGGCGCGCTTGAGCTTTCATGGGGCAAGTACCTTGTAACGGTGTTGACGGCGGGGCGCGCGATTATGCCCTAACTCACCCGGCTTGGCCGATCATCGTGCGAATCTTGTGGGCCAGCAGATCAATGGAGAACGGTTTGGCCACCATGTCCATGCCTTCTTCGAGAAAGCCCTGACGCTCGGCAGCCATCTGCGCGTACCCGGTCATGAACAACACTTTCAGTCCCGGACGATGCTGGCGGGCGATTTCCGCCAATTGCCGTCCGTTCATTCCCGGCAGGCCGACATCCGTCACCAGCAGGTCGACCCGCATCCCTGATTCCAGCAAGGGCAGGGCGGACTTCGCATCTTCAGCTTCGTAGGCGTGATATCCCAGCTCCTTGAGCAGGTTGAGCACCAGCATGCGCACCGCCGGGTCGTCTTCCACCAACACCACGGTTTCCCCGGCAATCGCCGCTGGCGCTTCGCTGATCACCGGCTTCAAAACGTCTTCCTGCTCCATTGCATTGAGTCGCGGCAAATACAAGCGCACGCTGGTGCCCTGGTCCGGCAGGCTGAACAGGCTGACGTGGCCGCCTGACTGTTGCGCAAAACCATAGATCATCGATAGCCCAAGCCCGGTGCCCTGGCCGATGGGTTTGGTGGTGAAGAACGGGTCGAATGCCTTGGCCAGCACTTTGGGCGTCATGCCGGTGCCGTTGTCGGTGACGGCGATCATCAGGTAATCACCGGCCTTGACCGGTTCAAGGGTGTTGATGTCGCTGCTGTCGAGGTAGACGTTGGCGGTTTCGATGCGCAGCTCACCGCCATCGGGCATGGCGTCCCGGGCGTTGATCACCAGGTTGAGCAGGGCGTTTTCAAGTTGGCTGACGTCAGTGCTGACCGGCCAGACATCGTCGGTCAGTTGCAACACGAGCTTGATGTGATCGCCCTTGGTTCGCCGCAGCAGGTCTTCCAGGGAATGGATCAGGTCATTGGCGTTCAGCGGTTTGCGATCCAGCGACTGTCGCCGGGAAAACGCCAGCAGGCGATGGGTGAGGGCGGCGGCGCGGTTGGCCGAGGACACCGCCGCTTCGGTGAAACGACCGATTTCTTCCGTTCGCCCTTCGGCAATGTAGCGTTGCATCAGATCGAGGCTGCCAATGATCCCGGTGAGCATGTTGTTGAAGTCATGGGCAATGCCGCCCGTGAGCTGGCCCACTGCTTCCATTTTCTGCGCATGGCGCAAGGCATCTTCGGCGCGCTCGCGTTCGAACATTTCGTTTTGCAGGCGCTGATTGCTTTCGGCCAGTTGCTGAGTGCGGGCAGCGACCCGTTCTTCGAGGGTTTCGTTGAGATTGCGCAGGGCTTCTTCGGTTTTTTTACGCTCGGTTTCGTCGATGACGAAAATGTAGAAACCGTTCACCGCACCGTCGGCACCGTGGCGCGGCAAGTAGTTCATCAGGGCGTGGCGGATGCTGCCGTCGCGGTGCGGCGTGTTGATGCTGAAACAGCACGGTTTGCCGCTCAGCGCCTGGGCGATGTGCTCGGCGCGCAGGGCGTAGGCTTCATCGCCCAGGACTTCCAGAATCGTCCGGCCATAGAGCTCTTGAGGTGTCAGACCGTACCAGTCCAGATACGCGGCGTTGTTCAGGCGAAAGCGTTCCTCGCGGTCGACGTAGCTGATCAGGATCGGCATGGCATTGATGATCAGCTGCAACTCGGTCTGGCTCTGGCGCAGGGCCTGCTCAGTGTTTTTGCGGTCGGTCAGGTCCAGGGCCGCGCCGAGGAAACGGATCGGCCGGCCGTGATGGTCCTTGTAGCAACGCCCGCGGGCAAACACCCAGCGCACTTCGCCATCCGTCTGCAGCAGGCGATACTCCTCGGCGTATTCGGTGCCGTGGGTGATGCAGTGCTTGATGCTGCGGGCAATCATGGCGCGGTCTTCGGGGTGAACGCCGTGCAGGTAGTCGCTGATCGGCAACTGGCCGGCCATGGCCGGATCGATGCCGTGCAATTGGGCGAAATGCGCATCGGCAATGAAACGGTCCTCGCTGATGTCCCAATCCCAGGTACCCACCGCGTCGGTGGCGGAGAGGGCCAATTGCAAGCGTTCTTCGGTGTCCTGTTGCGCCTTGAGGCTGGCGGCCGAGCGCTGCTCAAGTTCCAGGGCTATACGTCGGCGTTCATTGGTTTCAATGGCAGTGACCAGAATGCCGGCGACTTCGGCGCTTTCGTCGCGGATCGGGCTGTAGGTCAGATCAAGCCAGAAGTCGGAATCGACGCCGTTACGTTGCAGGGTGAACCGCTGCTCACTGTAGGTTCGCACCTGACCTTGTAGGACGGCGCTGTAAATCGGGTCGGTGAAGTCCTGGAGTTCTGGCCAGACTTGGTGTGTTGGCTGTCCGAAAGCGTGCGGATGCTTGCTGCCCGCAAGCAGGGCGAAGCCGTCGTTGTAGATCTGCGTCAGCTGCGGACCCCAGAGCAGCAACATCGGCATCGGCGAGTGAATCACGATATCCACGGCGGTTCGCAGGCTTTGCGGCCAGTTACTGGCGGCGCCCAGCGGACTGTTCGCCCAGTCCAGTCGGGCAATCAAGGCCTGGGCATCGCTGCCGGTCGGTGCTGCGTTCATCAAGGTGTCCTGCACAAAAGTCGGTGTGGCGGCGTCTACTATTACGGCTAGACGCTGAATGACCGGTTTCGGGTCATTTTTTCATTGAATGCTTTGCGGGTGCTTTTTGCCATGGAAATCGATGCGTTGTTGAAACGCCTGGCCAGCCAGGATGGCTCCGATCTTTACCTCTCCACCGGCGCGCCACCCAGTGCGCGTTTCGACGGTGTCCTGACACCTCTTGCCGACCCACCCTTCAAGCCGGGAGAAATTGCGGCGATTGCCGCGTCCATCATGGACGCCGAACAGCGACTGGAGTTCGATCGCCAGCTGGAGATGAACCTGGCGATCTCCCTGCCGGGAATTGGTCGCTTCCGGGTCAATATTTTCAAGCAGCGCAATGACACTTCAATGGTGGTGCGCAACGTCAAACTCGACATCCCGCGCTACGAAGACCTCAAGCTGCCGCCGGTATTGCTGGAAACGGTGATGCTCAAGCAAGGCTTGATGTTGTTCGTTGGCGCCACCGATTCCGGCAAGTCTACCTCGCTGGCGGCCCTGATCGATTATCGCAACCGGCATGCCAGTGGCCATATCGTCACCATTGAGGACCCGATCGAGTATATCCACCGGCACAAGAAATCCATCATTAACCAGCGCGAGGTCGGCGTCGACACCCGCAGTTTTCATGCCGCGCTGAAAAACACCCTGCGTCAGGCGCCGGACGTGGTACTGATCGGCGAGATCCGTGATCGCGACACCATGGAGCACGCGCTGGCGTTTGCCGACTCCGGGCATCTGGTGATCTCCACGCTGCACGCGCACAACGCCAATCAGGCACTGGACCGCATGATCAACTTCTTTCCCGAAGAGCGGCGCGGGCAATTGCTCAATGATCTGGGCAACAATCTCAAGGCCTGTGTTTCCCAGCGCCTGGTCCGTAGCCGCGATGGACAACGACGGGTGGCAGTGGAGGTGATGTTGGGAACGCCGACGATCGGCGATCTGATTCGGCGCAACGCGTTTTCCGAATTGAAGGGCGTGATGGAGAAATCAACGGCGCTGGGGATGCAGACGTTTGACGGGGCCCTGTTCGAACTGGTCGTCGAAGGCGTGATTGATGAGGACGAGGCGCTCAAACATGCCGATTCGGTGAACAACTTGCGCTTGCGTTTGAAACTACATGCCGAAGCCACATCCAACGGCCACGCCCCGCCAGGCGATTGGGGACTCGTCGACTGACAAAAGTCCCCCTGCAGGCGATTTTTCAGGTGTTGAGTTCGGGGCGGTCCCGGAACTGCTCCAATGCCTCTGGATTGGCCAGCGCATCGGTATTCTTCACCTTCTGCCCATGCACCACATTGCGCACCGCCAGTTCAACGACTTTGCCGCTGATGGTCCGAGGGATGTCAGTCACCGCGACGATTTTCGCCGGCACATGCCGTGGCGTGGTGTTGGCGCGAATGACCTGGCGGATCTGCTGCTGCAGTGCTTCATCCAGCTCGACGCCTTCCGTCAGGCGCACGAACAAC
This sequence comes from Pseudomonas sp. TNT2022 ID1044, assembly GCF_028656895.1. Classification (NCBI taxonomy): domain Bacteria; kingdom Pseudomonadati; phylum Pseudomonadota; class Gammaproteobacteria; order Pseudomonadales; family Pseudomonadaceae; genus Pseudomonas; species Pseudomonas sp. TNT2022 ID1044. The sequence goes on from NZ_JAMDHB010000003.1 coordinate 127,001, forward strand.
ACCACCCGTACATCGTCTTGCCATTGCTGGCCGATGGCGACGCTGTCGAGCACCTGCGGGACTTTTTCCACCTGGCGGTAGATTTCCGCCGTGCCAATACGCACGCCACCGGGGTTGAGCACGGCGTCGGAGCGGCCGTGGATCATCATCCCGCCATGGGCCAATTGTTCGGCGTAATCGCCCTGCGCCCACACGCCTGGGAACTGGCTGAAATACGAGGCCTTGAGCTTTTCGCCGTCGGGGTCATTCCACAGGCCGATGGGCATCGCCGGGAAGTGGCGGGTGCAAACAAGTTCGCCTTTTTCACCAATCACCGGTTGGCCGTTGTCGTTCCATACTTCGACGGCCATGCCCAGGCTCTTGCCCATGTTTTCGCCGCGCCGGACTGGCGACATCGGGTTGCCATTGACGAAACAGGAGACGATGTCCGTACCGCCGGACATCGAGGCCAGGCACACGTCCGGCTTGAAGTCGCGGTAGACGTAATCGTAACTCTGGGGCGAAAGGGCCGTTCCAGTGCAGAGCAGGGTTTTCAGGCTGCCCAGATCATGGCTGTGCTTGGGTTTGACGCCGCTGCTTTCCAGGGTGGCGAGGTACTTGGGGCTGGTGCCGAAGACGCTGATGCGCTCGTCGTCGATCAGGTCGAGCAAACGCTCGGCGTCCGGCTGGAAGGGGGAGCCGTCGTACAGCACCACGGCGCTGCCGACCGCGAGGGCCGAGACCAGCCAGTTCCACATCATCCAGCCGCAAGTGGTGTAGTAGAACAGGCGTTCACCGGGGCCGAGATCGCAATGCAGGCCGTGTTCCTTGACGTGCTGCAGCAGCACGCCGCCGGTGCTGTGGATGATGCATTTGGGTACGCCGGTGGTGCCGCTGGAATAGAGAATGTACAGCGGATGGTCGAAGGGCACCGGGTTGAAATCCGGCTCGCCGCCGGGAAAGTAGAAGTCGTCCCACAGCGTGACGTTGGCCACTGTGCGGAAATCTTCGATGTGCGCCTCGGGCCGCGCGTAAGGCACGATGACCAGTTGCTGCAACGATGGCAGTCGCTCAAGGATTTCGTTGACCTTGGCACGCTGGTCGATCTCTTTGCCGGCGTAGCGATAACCGGCGCAGGTCACCAGCACTTTGGGTTCGATCTGGCCGAAGCGGTCGATCACCCCTTGGGTGCCGAAGTCCGGCGAAGAACAGGACCAGATCGCCCCGAGGCTGGTGGTGGCGAGCATGGCAACTAATGTCTGCCAGGTATTGGGCATGCACGCCGCCACCCGGTCGCCAACGCCGACGCCTGCGGCGATCAAACCATTTTGAAAACCGGCGACATGTTCTGCCAGTTCGGCCCAGGTCAATTGTTCGCGCTGACCGTTCTCCGCCACAGCCACAACGGCCACGGCATCGTCGCGACGGCGCAGCAAGTGTTCGGCAAAGTTCAGGGTGGCGCCGGGAAACCATTGTGCGCTGGGCATTTGCGCACCTTCGAGCAGCACCGCGTCGGGTTGCTGATGAAAGCGCAGATCGAAGAAGTCGACGATGGCCTGCCAGAAATCCTGGCGTTGTTCGATGGACCATTGATGCAGGGCTGGGTAGTCATCGATGTGCAGATGATGCCGCTGATTGATGAAGCGCCGGAAGGCTTCCATGCGGGTCTTGCTGATTCGCTCGGCGCTGGGTTGCCACAGAACTTCTGACATGGGTGCCCCCTATTTTTCTTATTACACACGCACAGGCTTTTTGTGGCGAGGGAACTTGCTCCCTCGCCACAGGGTGCAGCGGCGCCTTACTGCGCCAACCACCCACCATCAATATTCCACGCCGCGCCCCGTACCTGAGCCCCGGCTTCACTGCACAAGAACAGCACCAGTTCGCCCAGTTGTGGCGGGGTGACAAATTCCAGCGAAGGTTGCTTCTCGGCCAACAGGTCATGTTGCGCCTGCTGTGGGTCGATCCCGGTGGCGGCGCGGTCATCGATCTGCTTTTGCACCAGCGGCGTCAACACCCAGCCGGGGCAAATCGCGTTGCAGGTCACGTTAGTGGTGGCGGTTTCCAGGGCCACCACCTTGGTCAAACCGATCACACCATGTTTGGCGGCCACGTAAGCGGCTTTGCCGGTTGAACCCACCAGGCCATGCACCGAAGCAATGTTGATGACCCGGCCCCAACCCTTGGCGCGCATGCCCGGCAGGCTCAGGCGGGTGCTGTGAAACACCGATGACAGGTTGATCGCAATGATCGAATCCCAGCGCTCCACCGGGAACTCGTCCACCGGCGACACGTGCTGGATGCCGGCGTTGTTGACCAGGATATCGACGCCGCCGAATTCGCGCTCGGCGTAGGCGATCATGTCGGCGATCTGCGCCGGGTCGCTGACATCGGCCGGGTGATGGCCGACCTTGCCGCCGAACTGCTCGACTTCAGCGATCACTTTGGACGCATCGCCGAAACCGTTGAGGATCAGGTTGGCGCCAGCCTTGGCCAGGCTCAGGGCGATCCCCAAGCCGATGCCGCTGGTGGAACCGGTAACCAGTGCGGTCTTGCCTGAAAGAGTCGTCATCAATACCTCACACAATGCCAGTGGCGTAGAAAGTGCCAATCACTACAAATACCGCCAGGGTCTTGATCAGCGTAATACAGAAAATGTCTTTGTAAGCTTCGCGGTGGGTCAGGCCGGTCACCGCGAGCAAGGTAATCACCGCGCCGTTGTGCGGCAGGGTGTCCATGCCGCCACTGGCCATCGAGGCCACGCGGTGCAGCACTTCCAGCGGGATGTTGGCGGCGTTGGCCGCCGCGATGAATTGTTCGGACATGGCCGCCAGGGCGATGCTCATGCCACCCGACGCGGAACCGGTGATCCCCGCCAGCAAGGTGACGGTGATCGCTTCGTTGACCAGCGGATCGGGAATGTTCTTCAGCCAGTCGGCCAGCACCAGGAAGCCCGGCAGGGAAGCGATGACCGCGCCAAAGCCGTATTCCGAAGCGGTGTTCATCGCCGCCAGCAAGGCACCACTGACCGCACTTTTGCTGCCTTCGGCGAGTTTGCTGCTGATGGCCTTGTAGCCGAACGCCAGCACCATGAGGATGCCGACCAGCAACGCAGCCTGCACCGCCCAGATGGCGGTGAGTTTGGCGATTTCAGTGGTCACCGGAGCGGCCATGCCCGGCAGCGCCAGGCTGTGGGTCTTGCCGTACCACTGGGGAATCCACTGGGTGAACAACAGGTTCATGATGCCCACGGCCAACAGTGGCGACAGGGCGATCCACGGGTTGGGCAGCTTGATGTCGGCTGCGGTTTCCGGCTCGTTGCGCAGTTCGGTGCCATACCCTTCACCGGCGCGCTGGGCCTTGTTGCGCTGACGCTGGAGAAACAGCATGCCGGCGCAGAACACGAAAATCGTACCGATCACACCCAGCCACGGCGCAGCCCAGGCGGTGGTGTTGAAAAACGTACTCGGGATGATGTTCTGGATCTGCGGGGTGCCGGGCAGGGCGTCCATGGTGAACGAAAACGCACCCAGGGCGATGGTCGCCGGGATCAGGCGCTTGGGGATGTTGCTCTGACGGAACATTTCAGCGGCAAACGGATAGACCGCGAACACCACCACAAACAGCGACACGCCGCCATAAGTGAGCAGGGCGCAGACCAGCACGATCACCAGCATCGCCTGGCGGGTACCGAGCAGGCGGATGGCGGCGGCGACGATGGAGCGCGAGAAACCGGACAGTTCGATCAGTTTGCCGAACACCGCACCGAGCAGAAACACCGGAAAGTACAGCTTGATGAAACCGACCATTTTCTCCATGAACACACCGGTGAAGGCAGGTGCGACGGCGGAAGGGTCGGTCAGCAGGACGGCGCCGAGGGCGGCAATCGGGGCAAAAAGGATAACGCTGTAGCCACGGTAAGCAGCCAGCATCAGCAGCGCGAGGGCTGCCAAGGCAATGATCACACTCATGGTGTGTCTCCTGGGATTGTTATTTTTGTAAGGGTGGTTCTGTTCTGGGGAGGGGCTATAGCGAGATGCGTGCCAACTCTGTAACACATTGAAATGTATGAATATTTGTAGAGTGGCCAGTGAATTGTGAGAGTTTTGTCTCTGTTTCGGGATTTCTGTTGAGGCTCAGTGCCTCATGGCCAGCTAGCCGGCTCCTACGGTAAGGGTGAACCACCGATTGTCGTACGCGCAAAACCTGCAGGATCCAGCGTGCTGGCGATGAGCGCAAAGCGCTCTAAGGGTGTTTCTACATAAAGAGACCAAAGTCTCTTTATAGAGACTCCGCAATCCCCAGCGCCACCATTTTCTTGTACAACGTCGACCGCCCAAGCCCCAATCGCGCTGCGGCTTCAATCACCTTGCCCCCGCATTGCGCCAGGGTGGTTTCAATCAATTGCCGGTCAAAACGCTCCCGCGCCGCACTGAACGTCTCGTGTTGCAGTGGCTCAAGGGCCAATGGCACCGGGCGTTCAACGGGGGTAAATGTGCCGATTGCTGCGTGGATGTCCGTAGCCGAAAGCCGCAGGTCATCACTGAGCAAAGCGGCCCGTTCCAGTACGTTGCGCAGTTCGCGGATGTTCCCCGGCCAGGCGTGTTGAGTTAGCAAGGCCAGCGCTTCGCTGTGCAGTTCGTGCTGGCTGCGCAGTTCCTCAAGAATGGCTTCGCTGAGGGCGGGCAGGTCGTCCAGGCGGTCGCGCAACGGCGGCACCTGGATCGGCAGGACATTGAGGCGGTAATACAAGTCGGCACGGAACTCGCCGCGCTTGATCGCCGCTTCCAGATCAGTCGACGTTGCAGCGATCACCCGCACATCGCTCTGGATCACCTCGTTGGAACCCACCGGCTCGAATTCCTTTTCCTGCAACACTCGTAGCAGTTTGCTTTGCAACGGCAGCGGCATGTCGCCGATTTCATCGAGGAAGAGGGTGCCGCCCTGGGCGATCTGCAATTTGCCGGCACGCCCCTTGCGATCGGCGCCGGTAAAGGCGCCGGGCGCGGTACCGAAGAATTCGGCCTCCAGCAACGATTCCGGGATCGCCGCACTGTTGATACTCACGAACGCCTTGTGTGCTCGAGGCGAAGCATTGTGAATCGCCTGCGCCAGTAATTCCTTGCCGGTGCCGGTTTCACCGAGCAGCAGCACCGGCGATTCGGTGCTGGCGCTGCGCCGGGCACGACGTTTCACTTCCAGGCTGGCGGCGCTGGTGCCTATGAAATGGGCAAAGTTGTACTTGGTCTGCCGCGCCCGCAAAAGCGAACGGGTCGACGCCAGTTCTTCCTGCATGCTCATGTAGCGCTTGAGCATCGGCGACAGGCTGCGCAGTTCGTCGAACAGGGCAAAACCGATCGCGCCGATCACCTCGCCGGCGTCGTCGTGAATCGGCAGACGCATGACCACCAGGGGTTCTTTGGGGGTGTCCTGCATGTCGAGCAGGATCGGCCGGCCGGTGCGCACCACTTCACGCAGCAGGCTTCCGGGGATCACGCTTTCGCAGGCTTTGCCGATCGCGCCTTCGGCCGATTGCAGGCCAAATCGCCGGGCATAGCGCTCGTTCATCCAGACAATGTTGGCGTCGCGGTCGACGATCACCGTGCCTTCACTCGACTGCTCGATGATCTCGAACAACGAACGGATCGCCAGCAGGCGCACGCGCTGGTAGTCCTTGAGGCTTTCGGTGGTGTTCATGGCTATCGGTCCTGATTTTAGGTTGCCAGTACCGGCCTCATCGCGAGCAGGCTCGCTCCTACAGGAATCAGACAAAACCTGTGGGAGCGAGCCTGCTCGCGAAGGCCGCGACGCGGTTTGGCTGGATTATGCCTGCCCCAGATGCGCTGCCGCCAACAGCTCCTTGGTGTACGCGTGCTGCGGCGCATCGAATACATCATGGCTGGCACCGCTTTCCACCACCTTGCCATCCTTGACCACGATCATGTCGTGCGCCAGGGCGCGGACCACTGCCAGGTCATGGCTGATAAACAGATAGGTCAGGCCATGCTTTTCCTGAAGCTGACGGAGCAGGGCGACGACTTGTTTTTGCACGGTGCGGTCCAGCGCCGAGGTCGGCTCGTCCAACAGAATCAGCGCGGGTTTCAACACCAGTGCCCGGGCAATCGCGATGCGCTGGCGTTGGCCGCCGGAAAACTCGTGAGGGTAGCGATGGCGGCTTTGCGGGTCGAGGCCAACTTCCTGTAATGCGCGAATCACCTCGGCGTTGCATTCCTCAGGGTTCAACTGACTATGAACTTCCAGACCCTCGCTGATGATCTGCGCCACGGACATCCGCGGGCTGAGGCTGCCGTAGGGGTCCTGGAACACCACCTGCATTTTCTTGCGCCACGGCCGTAGCTGCTTCTGCGACAGGCCGTCCAGCGCTTCACCCTGGAAACGGATGCTGCCTTCGGAGTCGAGCAGGCGCAGGATTGCCTGGCCAAGCGTGGACTTGCCGGAACCTGATTCGCCGACGATCCCCAGGGTTTTGCCCCGCTGGATATTCAGGCTGATGCCATCGACAGCCTTGAAGTAAGTCTTGCGCCGAAACAGACCGCCGCCCACTACAAACTGCACGCGCAGGTCGTCCACTTCCAGGACGTTCTCGCGCTCGTCCCGGGGCAGGGCCTCACCCTCGGGCTCGGCATTGAGCAGCACGCAGCTGTAAGGGTGTTTCGGTTCGGTAAAGAGGGTCTCGCAGGTGGCTTGCTCGACAATCTCGCCGGCCTTCATCACACACACGCGCTGGGCAATGCTGCGCACCAGATTGAGGTCGTGGCTGATCAGCAGCAGCGACATGCCGAGCCGCCGCTGCAATGATTTGAGCAACAACAGAATCTTGCGCTGTACGGTGACGTCGAGGGCGGTGGTGGGTTCGTCGGCGATCAACAAATCCGGTTCGCAGGCCAAGGCCATGGCGATCATCACCCGCTGGCGCTGGCCGCCGGACAGTTGATGGGGATAGGCCTTGAGCCGTTCCTGGGGTTTCTGGATGCCCACCAGATGCAGCAATTCCAGAATCCGCGCCTGTGCGGCTTTGCCGGCCATGCCTTTGTGCACGAGCAGGGTTTCGCCAATCTGCTTTTCGATGCTGTGCAGCGGATTGAGGGAGGTCATCGGCTCCTGGAAAATCATCGCAATCCGGTTGCCGCGCAGTTCGCGCAGTTTCCTGGCGTCGGCGCCCACCAGTTCCTGGCCTCGATAACGGATACTGCCGGTGGTTTCAGTGCCGCATTCGGGCAGCAATTGCAGGATCGAGTGGGCGGTCACCGATTTGCCCGAGCCCGACTCGCCCACCAACGCCAGGCATTCGCCCGGGTGGATGTCCAGGCTCAGGTTGCGCACTACGGTCTGGCCGCTGAAGGCCACGCTGAGGTCACGGATTTCGATCAAGTTGGTCATATCAACAGTCCGCTTCACGACCTCGGATCAAAGGCGTCGCGCAAGGCTTCGCCAATGAACACGAGTAAAGAAAGAATCAACGCCAGGGTAAAAAACGCCGTCAGCCCCAGCCAGGGTGCCTGCAGGTTCTGTTTGCCTTGACCGATCAACTCGCCCAGGGATGCACTGCCGGCCGGCATGCCGAAGCCGAGGAAATCCAGTGCGGTGAGGGTCGAAATGGCGCCGGTGAGGATAAACGGCAGATAGCTCAGGGTCGCGTTCATGGCGTTGGGCAGAATGTGCCGCACGATCACCTTGCGATCGCTCAGGCCCAGTGCCCGCGCGGCCTTGACGTATTCCAGGTTGCGTCCGCGCAGGAACTCGGCGCGCACCACGTCTACCAGCGCCAGCCAGGAAAACAGCGCCATGATCCCCAGCAGCCACCAGAAATTCGGCTCGACAAACCCCGACAGAATAATCAGCAGGTACAGCACCGGCAGACCGGACCAGACTTCCAGCAACCGTTGGCCAAGCAAATCCACCCAGCCACCGTAATAACCTTGCAGGGCACCGGCGGCGATGCCGATCAGCGCGCTGACGAAGGTCAGCATCAAGGCAAACAGAATCGACACCCGCGCGCCGAAAATCACCCGGGCCAGGACGTCCCGGGCCTGGTCGTCGGTGCCCAGCCAGTTGACCTCCGACGGCGGACTCGGGGCGGGTTTGTTCAGGTCATAGTTGGGTGTGTCATCACTGAAGGGAATCGGCGGGAACAACAGCCAGCCGCCGTCTTTCTTGATCAGTTCCTGCACGTAGTCGCTGCGGTAGTCAGCCTGGAACGGCAGCTGTCCGCCAAATTCCTGCTCGGTGTAGCGCTTGAAGGCAGGGAAGTACAACGAGCCCTGATAACTGACCACCAGCGGCTTGTCATTGGCGATGAGTTCGCCCCCCAGGGTCAGCATGAACAAGCCGATAAACAACCACAGCGACCACCAGCCACGGCGGTTTTTCTTGAAGCGTTCGAAACGACGTCGGCCTAACGGCGAAAGCTTGAACATCAGGCGTTCCTCGCGGCGAAGTCGATACGCGGATCGACCAGGGTGTAGCACAGGTCGCCCACCAGTTTTATCAGCAGGCCGAACAGGGTGAAGATGAACAGCGAGCCGAACACCACGGGATAGTCCCGCGACACTGCCGCTTCGTAGCTCATGCGGCCCAGGCCGTCGAGAGAAAAGATGACTTCGATCAGCAGTGAGCCGGCAAAGAACACGCTGATGAAGGCCTGGGGAATCCCGGACACCACCAGCAACATGGCATTGCGAAACACGTGTCCATACAGTACCCGGCGTTCGCTCAGGCCTTTGGCGCGTGCGGTGACCACGTACTGACGGGTGATTTCATTGAGGAATGAGTTTTTGGTCAGGATGGTCAGGGTCGCGAAGCCGCCGATCACCAACGCGGTCACCGGCAACACCAGGTGCCAGAAATAGTCGGCGATTTTGCCCACGGTCGACAGCGATTCGAAGTTGTCCGACACCAGCCCGCGTACCGGGAACCAGTTCAGCGAAGTGCCCCCGGCAAACACCACGATCAGGAACATGGCAAAGAGGAACGCCGGCATCGCGTAGCCGATGATGATCGCCGTGCTGCTCCAGATATCGAAATGACTGCCATGGTGCACAGCCTTGCGGATACCCAGCGGGATCGATACCAGGTAAGTGATCAGCGTTGCCCAGAGGCCCAGGGAGATGGTCACCGGCATTTTCTGCAGGATCAGATCGGTGACCGTGGCACCACGGAAAAAGCTCTTGCCGAAATCCAGTTGAGCGTAACTGGTCAGCATCAGCCACAGGCGCTCGTGCGCGGGCTTGTCGAAACCGTACTGTTTTTCGATGTCCTTGATCAGTTGCGGATCGAGGCCGCGGCTAGCCCGGGAGGTGGTCATGGTCTCGCTCGAACCGCCGCCGACACTGGCGCCGCCAATGCCTTGCAAGTGCGCGATCGCCTGTTCCACCGGCCCGCCCGGCGCGGCCTGGACGATAACGAAGTTGACCAGAAGAATGATCACCAGCGTCGGAATGATCAGCAGCAAACGCCGCAGAATATAGCCCCACATCAATGCGGTCCTCCGGGTTTGCCACGGCGGATGAGCTCGGCGGTCATTTCCTGATTGGTCAGCGGTGTGCTGCTCACTTCCCACCAACTTTCGATGGCTTCGTCATTGCTGGCCTGCACGTTGGGTATACCGAAGCGGTTCCACCACACGGTGGACGTTCCTGGCGGGTAATAGTTGGGAATCCAGTAGTAGTTCCATTGCAGCACCCGGTCCAGCGCATGGGCATATCGCAGCATCTCGGCCTGGGTATCTGCGTGGACCAACCCGGTGAGCAGCGTATCCACCGCCGGGTTCTTCAACACCATGTAGTTGTTGGAGCCAGAATCGGTGGCCGCGGCCGAACCGAAGTAGTTGAACAGCTCGCCGCCCGGGGAAGTAGTGACCGGGTAGCCCGTGACGATCATGTCGTAGTCACGGCTCATCAGGCGGTTGACGTACTGCGAGGCGTCAATGCGACGGATGTTCAGGTCGATGCCGATTTGCTTGAGGGTGCGCTTGTAGGGCAGCAGCAAACGATCCATGCCGTTCTGGCTGACCAGGAACGTAAAGCTGAGCGGCTCGCCGTCGGCGTTGACCAGTTGATCGCCTTTGGGCGTCCAGCCGGCCTGTTCGAGCAGCGCCAGGGCTTGCAACTGTTTGTCGCGAATAATGCCGCTGCCATCGGTTTTCGGTGCCTGGAACACCTGGGTGAACACTTCATCCGGGATCTGCCCGCGCAACGGCTCGAGAATCGCCAGTTCGCCAGCGTCCGGCAGCTGTCGGGCGGCGAGGTCGGTGTTGGAGAAAAAGCTCTGCTGGCGGATGTACATATTGCGCATCATCTGCCGATTGCTCCATTCGAAATCCCACAGCATCACCAGCGCCTGACGCACCCGGCGGTCCTGGAACATCGGCTTTTGCAGGTTGAACACAAAGCCCTGGGACGGCTGCGGCGCTTCGATGGCGAGGTGGGCCTTTTGCAATCGGCCATCGCGCAGGGCCGGGCTGTCGTAACCGATGGAGTAACCGGTGGCGGAAAACTCGCGGTTGTAGTCATAGGCACCGCCGCGCAACACCTGACGGGCAACGTCGGTGTCGCCGAAGTATTCGATGCTGAAGTGATCGAAGTTGTACAGGCCACGGCTGACCGGCAAGTCCTTGCCCCACCAGTCGGCGTTGCGCTCGAAAGTGATACTGCGCCCGGAGTCGACCTTGCCTACTTTATAGGGGCCACTGCCCAGCGGCGGTTCATACCCGCCGCCACCGGCGAAGTCGCGGGTTTTCCACCAGTGCTCGGGGAACACCGGCAAGGTGGCGATATCCAGTGGCAAGGTGCGGTTTTCGTTGTTCTTGAAGTCGAAGCGCACAGACAGCGGCGACTCCACTTCGACGCCTTTGACGTCGGCGAACTGGGTGCGATAACGCAGGCTGCCCTGGGTCATCAATAAGTCGAAGGTGTAGCGCACGTCCTCGGCGGTGATCGGCTTGCCATCGGCAAAACGCGCCTTGGGGTTGAGATAGAAACGCAGCGACAGCCCGTCATCGGAGCGCTCCATCTTCTGCGCCACCAGGCCATACACCGTGTAAGGCTCGTCGAGCGAGCGCTGGGCCAGCGGCGAGTACAGCAGCCCGTCAATCTGCGAGACGCCAATGCCCTTGTCGATGTACGGCAAGACATGGTCGAAATGCCCGATCTCGATTGCCGAGCGACGCATCGTCCCGCCTTTGGGCGCTTGCGGGTTGGTGTAGGCAAAGTGACTGAAACCGGCAGGGTACTTGGCCGGTTCGCCGTAAACGGTCAACGCATGTTGCGGTGCGGCATTCACACCCGCGGCGCCCATCAGCAGGGCCACGGCAGTGAATAACAAAGTGGGGAAAGCCAGTCGCATTGTCAGCCTTAGAGCCGGGTGGTCGTTAACGACAATTTGTACGCTAGCGGCGCGTCCCTCGCCAGCCGTATTACGTATCTGAAACACGACGGCCCACCAAAAGGCGGGCCGTCGCGTACGGGTATCAGGCGTCGATCAGTCCTGACGGCTGGTCACTTCCAGCAGGTGATAACCGAACTGGGTCTTGACCGGGCCTTGCACGACATTGATCGGTGCGCTGAAGACTACGGTGTCGAATTCCTTGACCATCTGGCCAGGACCGAACGAACCCAGGTCACCGCCCTGACGGCTGGAAGGGCAGCTGGAGTTAGCCTTGGCGACTTCGGCGAAATCTGCGCCAGCCTCGATTTTGGCTTTGAGTTCGTTGCACTTGTCCTCGCTGGCAACAAGGATGTGGCGGGCAGTGGCTTTAGCCATGGGGAAATACTCCTTTCAATATTCGGTAAAGTGGTGAGCCTACCGGATTCAGTGAACGATTTCTTCTCAAAGTTCCGCTGTAGGCGGCCTGGAGCGCCGGCGCTCTTTAGAGACCGGCCCGTTTCAGGCGGGCGGCGTGCTGTACGTAGAGGTCAATCGGGTCGATGGTTTTGCTGATCATGCCGGCTGATGGGCTGATCACCGCCAGATGATCCAGAGGATAGTCGGACCGGATGACTGTGCCCAGATGCGAGCTGTAGCGGCCCACCATGCCGTCGTTTTGCTCGGCTTCAGTGATGAAATATCGCGAAAGCGCCCGAAGGAAACGGTGAGTTGGATCCAGGGCATTGATGCCTTCATCCATGACGTTGTCCGGCAGGATGCCGCTCCAGGAATAGTACCGCACGCCATTGACCAGCTCCTGGCCCTTGCCGCCCCAGGTTTTTGGCAAGCCTTGAGGGTATTTGTCATTGAATTCGCCCACACCTGTGGTGGTCAGGGCATTCAGCGCGGCGATGGCAGTTTGCGGCAGGCGATGGTGACCGCTGAGCAACGACAGGAAGTCCGCGAACAAGGTTGCGACCGTTTCCGCGATCTGCTCCGGCAGGCGTCCCGGTTCAAGGGCCTTGCGCAGGAAATCTGCCAGTTCCGAACCGTGGTTCGGCCCGCTGACTGAGGTCACCGAAGCAACCGACTGTGGAGCAACCGCTGCCGCGTAACGGGCAGCGAGTGCGCCCTGACTGTGTCCGATCAGGTTGACTTTGGCCGCGCCTGTGCCATCCAGCACTCGTTGAATCTGCGCCAGCAATTGTTCGCCCCGTGCCTCGTTGCTGTGGGTGGCCGATAAATGCGGCACGAAAACTCGCACACCAGCGCTTCTGAGGGCCTGTTTCACGTCGTGGAAGAGCTCGAACGAACCGATCCGGTCAAAGCCGAACAGTCCATGGATCAGCAGAACTGGATACTGGGTGTTTGCATTCCGTTGCATGGAATTTACCTTTTTCAGGGGATTGAGGAGGTGCGATGCGCCTCACTCTAAAGCACTCGGACAGGCGAGCGATGTATGAAAAAACCGCTGTAAGTTGATGAAAACGTAATAGATGCCGTAAGAAAGTACGGACATGTACGAAGCCTTGATCGGAATATCCAGACATCCTTTTTGCGAGTCCTGAGCTTGCGTGAACAACGACCTACTTCACGCGTGTCCTTTTTCCTCTCCCTGGAAAGAGGATCTCCGGCATCGCAAATGTCGGGCATCGGGTTCAATAGGTTTCGTTCGTTGCCTGTCCCCTCAAGGCAGCACTGATTCCAAGGACCGGAACCATTTAATGACCACTCATGAAGCAAGCATTGCCCAGCAACTGTTACCGCCACCGCTACTGGAACCGGCAGAGAACGCCGTGCTGGAACCCTCGGAAAGAAGAGCCGTCGTCAGGGTCAGTCCCTATCCGGGTATGGCCAGTGGCGACAAACTGCAGTTGCATTGGCAGGGGCTGGACGTCGAAGGTCTCTTTTACCGGCATCAGGTGACTCGCTTCGTCAGCGAAGAGCAGGTCGGCCTCGACACTGTATTTGTAGTGCCGGCCACTCACATTGCCGCACTCGATGGTGGTTCGCTGGAGGTGTTCTACACACTGCAAACTGTCCTGCGGGCGGTTCCGGCGCATTCAGCGCGATTGCAGTTGAGCGTTGGCGACGTGAGTCCGGACTTGCTGCCGGCCATTGCCGCCGATGCAGTGGGCGGGACGATCGACCCGGACCGCGTACCCGAAGGCACGCTTGTCACGATCAGGCCTTACGCGCGGATGGCCGAAGGTGACCAGATCCTGTTGGCGTGGGCGGGTGTTTCATCGCAAGCGAGCTTCGACGACACGCTGAAAGTAGAGGCGTTTGCCGTGGGCAATGAACTGTCCTTCTGGATCAACCCGGCCTGTATCGCCCCCAACCTTGGCTCAAGCGTCACCCTCAGTTACTGCGTCCAGCAAGCAGGTCAGGCCCCTCGATACTCTGAGCTGGTGCAATTGCTGATCGGGCCGTTGTCGCGCGAGCCTCTGTTGCCACCGTTGATTCTGGAGGCTGATGAAGGCTCGCTGGACCTGCAGGATGCGATGGATGGCATCACCGTCGTGATCGATGGCGCTGGGGCAGAAGAGGGCGAGCTGGTGTATCTGAAGTGCGATGGCGACTATTTCAATCATCGCGATGACCGCGAGATAACAAGGGAAATGGCCGGCGAGCCACTGGTGTTTGTCGTCCCCTACAGGTTCTGGCGGGAGCATCGGGACACGACGATTCGGGTCGCATACACAGTTGAACGTCTTGACGATGTCAGTCAGGAGTCAGAGGAAGTGTTGGTGCAGGTGCATTCCTGAAACTGCTGGCCACCAACCAGTCTTAGCTTGAGGACTGGTTGATGGGCGATGGGCATGTTTACCGGGGGATTCGCTGTGCACGGAGGCGATCGGATGCCTGGCGCAACAATGCTTGCGTCCCACTCCACCCCAGGCAACCATCGGTAACCGACACGCCATATTTCAACGATGCACTCAGCGGCTGGCAACCCTCGAACAAATGGCTTTCGATCATCATGCCGATCAGTGAACGATCACCCTGCAGGCGCTGTTCAAGCACGTCATTGAACACCGCCGGCTGACGCAACGGATCTTTGCCACTGTTGGCGTGGCTGCAATCGACCATGATCCGCGCGGGGATCTTCAGCTTGGTCAAGTCGTTGTGCACCTTGGCAACGCTGACGCGGTCGTAGTTCGGACCCTGATGACCGCCACGCAGCACCAGGTGGGTATCGGCGTTGCCCGGGGTCTGGATGATTGCCGGATGCCCCTGGCTGTCGACGCCGAAGTGGCGATGCGGGTGGGCGGCCGAGCGCATGGCATCACTGGCCACGGCTACACCACCATCGGTGCCGTTCTTGAAACCGACCGGCATGCTCAAGCCACTGGCCATCTCCCGGTGGATTTGCGACTCCGTGGTGCGGGCGCCGATGGCGACCCAACTGAGCAGGTCATCGAAGTAGCCGGCCGCCATGGGTTGCAGCAGTTCGGTTGCCACCGGTAACCCCAGCTGGAGCATTTCGCGCATCAGTTCGCGGGACAGAGTCAGGCCGGTGGCCATGTCGTCGCTGCCATCGAGGTGCGGATCGTAGGCGAGGCCTTTCCAGCCGACGGTGGTGCGGGGTTTTTCGACATAGGCGCGCATGACCAGCAGCATGTCGTCACTGACCTCGGCGGCCAGTCGGGCGAGATTGCCGGCGTATTCGAGCGCAGATTGTGGGTCGTGAATCGAGCAAGGGCCAACAATGACCAGCAGGCGAGCGTCTTCGCCATTGAGTATCGCGCGGACCGCCTGGCGGTGGGCAGCTACTTGCTGGGTCAGAGCGTTGGTGAGTGGCAGTTGCTGTTTGAGTTGCAACGAGCTGGGCAGACGCAGGGTCAGCGCTTCATTGGCAGGGCTCAGGGTGGACAGTGGCAGAGCAGAGACGGACGAGTTCATGTTCAGGCTTCCTGGGCTGGCGGCGGGTTCGCTCCCGCGCGCTCGGCCCTAGTGGGGTGTTCGACAATTGGCCGGATTGGCTGCGTGTGTGTGCTTGCCACCTGTAGGTGACCGATCGGAGGCGGCAGGCTGTCCCGAGCGGAGGGTGGTAAATCGCCAGGCGGTAAAAGTGTCGTAACGGTAATAGGTGGCGTAGTTCATGTCGTGAATCCTCGAATTGTCTGTTGTGTCGCTAAAAGTGTTTGGGGCAATTTGCTTCAGTGCAGAAAAACAAAACCCCCGGTCGGGAGGCCGACCGGGGGTTGAGAATTCTCTGGTGGCGACCCGTTCAAAGTGGGCGCCGTGTGGTTATCAGGCGCGCCAGTGGCTAAACCAATACCCAAAATAAAAGCTGACCAGAGCGCAAACGTCGTTCACCCGGGCAGCCGCAACCGAGCGCAGGGCGCTGGAGGATGAAAGCTGTGAGAGGGCGTTGAACATGGTCTGTCTCCGATGGATGCGCCGAGCTTACTAGAGGCCGGTGCGAGGATTCAATCAGAAAATGCTATTGCTCATCGATGGCGCTTTCTATCGATTGAGCGGTCCGAAAGTTGTGACACACTTCACGCGCCTTCAAAACAACAGCATCAACCGGACGAACACGACGCCATGATCAAGACTGAACGCCAACCTACTGACGACCTGAACCGTTCAGCCAATGCCGTCGCCGTGGCACGATGAAGTTCGAATGGCAAGCAGCGACTGATCATGAACTTGAATTCGCGCGAAACCTGACTTGCAGCAATATGCTGCGCTACTACCTACAGCACGATCTGTTGTGGCAGGACGACGCGTTCGATGCGGCATGGGCGGGGCGAGATAACCGTTTGATCGTGAGCGACGACGTGCGGCTCGGCTATGTCAGCCTGAGTCGTGACGCCAGGGCTTTGTACATTCGCGAATTACAGATTGGCGAAGCGTTTCGGGGACAGGGGGCAGGTTCCTGGGTGATTGATCAGGTTTTTGCCCTTGCCATCGCAGAGCGACGTCCTGCAGTGCGGTTGACAGTGTTTGAAAATAACCCCGCGCGGGCGATGTATGAAAGAAAGGGACTACAGGTGGTGGGTGTGGACGCGTGTTTCCTGATGATGCAGCGTGACGTCAAGGTCTCGTATCGCTGAAACACACGTGCCACAAGCCTTTCAAGATGAATTGATACTTTTTATATGCTGCTTTCCGCTAGGTCTGCCAGTCGCTTTTTGCTAAGGTGTCGGCAACCCAATAAGACCATATCGCGAGGTGTCTGCTTGATTAGGGTGCTAGTAGTCGATGACCATGATCTCGTTCGTACAGGCATTACACGAATGCTGGCTGACATCGATGGCCTGCAAGTGGTCGGCCAGGCTGAATCAGGTGAGGAATCCCTGCTCAAGGCGCGTGAGCTCAAGCCCGATGTGGTGTTGATGGATGTCAAAATGCCTGGCATCGGTGGTCTTGAAGCCACTCGCAAACTCTTGCGCAGCCACCCGGACATCAAAGTCGTCGCAGTCACCGTATGCGAGGAAGACCCGTTTCCTACGCGGCTGTTGCAAGCGGGGGCGGCAGGCTATCTGACCAAGGGCGCCGGTTTGCCGGAGATGGTTCAGGCCATCCGCCTGGTCTTTGCCGGTCAACGCTACATCAGCCCGCAAATTGCCCAGCAGCTGGCGATCAAGTCTTTCCAGCCGACCAATGATTCGCCGTTCGATGCCTTGTCAGAACGGGAAATCCAGATCGCCCTGATGATCGTCGGGTGCCAGAAAGTACAAATCATTTCCGACAAGTTGTGCCTGTCGCCGAAAACCGTTAATACCTATCGTTACCGCATCTTCGAAAAGCTTTCGATCAGCAGTGATGTCGAGTTGACGCTGTTGGCGGTACGTCACGGCATGGTCGATGCCAGTCTCTGAAAAAAATGACCGATTCCTTTGATCCAGGCGCCTTCCTGTCAACCGTCAGCGGGCGTCCGGGTGTGTATCGCATGTTCGACAGCGATGCGCGCCTGCTCTACGTCGGCAAGGCCAAGAACCTCAAAAGTCGCCTGTCGAGCTACTTCCGGAAAACCGGCCTGGCGCCGAAAACCGCAGCGCTGGTGGCGCGTATCGCACAAGTCGAAACGACCATCACCGCCAACGAAACCGAAGCCCTGTTGCTTGAGCAAACGCTGATCAAGGAATGGCGCCCGCCCTACAACATCCTGCTGCGTGACGACAAATCCTACCCTTACGTCTTCCTCTCGGACGGCCAGTTTCCGCGCCTGAGCATCCATCGCGGCGCAAAAAAGGCCAAGGGCAAGTATTTCGGTCCGTACCCCAGCGCAGGGGCCATCCGCGAAAGCCTCAGTCTGCTGCAGAAGGCGTTTTTCGTTCGGCAGTGCGAAGACAGCTACTACAAGAACCGCACGCGTCCTTGCCTGCAATATCAGATCAAGCGCTGCAAGGCGCCTTGTGTCGGCCTGGTGGAGCCCGAGGTGTATGCCGAAGATGTGCGGCACTCGGTGATGTTCCTCGAAGGCCGCAGTAATGCGCTGGCCGATGAGTTGTCTGCCGGCATGGAAGAGGCCGCAATCAATCTCGAGTTCGAGCGCGCCGCCGAGTTGCGCGACCAGATCTCGCTGCTGCGCCGGGTTCAGGACCAGCAGAGCATGGAAGGCGGAACCGGTGATGTCGACGTGATCGCGGCTTTCGTCAATCCGGGCGGGGCCTGCGTCCACTTGATCAGCGTGCGTGGCGGGCGGGTGTTGGGGAGCAAGAACTTCTTCCCGCAAGTCGGTATAGAAGAGGATGTGTCCGAGGTCATGGCGGCGTTTCTTGGCCAGTACTTCATCAGCAGTCCTGAGCGCGACTTGCCAGACGAATTGATCGTCAACGTGGTTCATGAAGACTTCCCGACATTGATTGCGGCCATCGAAGAACTGCGCGGTCGTGAACTGACCATCAGTCACCGGGTGCGTGGCACGCGAGCACGCTGGCAGCAACTGGCGGTAACCAATGCCGAGCAGGCCCTCGGCGCACGCCTGGCAAACCGTCAGCACATTACGGCGCGTTTCGATGCGCTGGCAGAGGTACTGAAGCTGGACGAGCCACCGCAGCGCCTCGAGTGCTACGACATCAGCCACTCCAGTGGCGAAGCAACGGTGGCGTCGTGCGTGGTGTTCGGTCCTGAGGGGCCGATCAAGGCGGACTACCGTCGCTACAACATTGAAGGCGTTACCGCCGGCGATGATTACGCGGCGATGCATCAGGCACTCACCCGGCGCTTCAGCAAGTTGAAGGACGGGGAGGGCAAGCTGCCCGACATTCTGCTGGTGGACGGTGGCAAAGGGCAGCTGTCCATGGCGCGTGACGTGCTCAACGAACTGGCGGTGCCTGATCTGATCCTGCTGGGTGTCGCCAAGGGTGCAACGCGCAAGGCCGGGTTCGAAACGCTCTATCTGAACGACGCCGCCCATGAATTTACCTTGCGCGGTGATTCGCCCGCCTTGCATTTGATCCAGCAAATACGTGACGAAGCTCACCGCTTCGCCATTACCGGACACCGCGCGCGACGCGGCAAAACCCGCCGAACGTCCACGCTGGAAGGCGTTGCCGGGGTAGGGCCGACACGCCGTCGCGATTTATTGAAACATTTTGGTGGATTGCAGGAGCTGTCTCGTGCCAGCATCGAAGAGATCGCCAAAGCTCCCGGGATCAGTAAAAAGCTCGCAGAGTTGATTTATGCAAATCTGCACAGCGAGTAGAATGCTCCCTCACCTCGCAGCCAGTTGTGCCGATGAATATCCCTAATCTGATTACCGTTCTACGTGTTCTGCTCATACCGATCTTCATTTTGCTGTTTTATCTGCCGTACCATTGGAGCTACCTGGCGTCCGCGTCGGTCTTCGCATTTGCCGCCGCCACAGACTGGCTGGACGGGTATCTGGCCCGCCGTCTGGAGCAAAGCACGCCATTCGGTGCCTTCCTGGATCCTGTTGCAGACAAACTGATGGTTGCCGTTGCCCTGGTGCTGCTGGTGCAAGAGCATGGCAATCTTTGGCTCACGCTGCCGGCTGCGGTCATCATCGGTCGTGAGATCGTTGTCTCGGCCCTGCGCGAATGGATGGCCGAACTCGGTGCCCGTGCCCACGTGGCCGTATCGAACCTTGGCAAATGGAAAACTGCCGCGCAAATGCTCGCGCTGGTGATTCTGCTGGCCAATCCGTCCAACTTCAGTTTCTGGGTACTGCTGGGTTACACCCTGTTGATGGTCTCCGCCGGTTTGACTTTGTGGTCCATGGTCCAGTACCTGCGGGCTGCCTGGCCGCATCTGAAGACCGACGTTGAAAAGAAATAAAACTTTTTTGAATCAAGGGGTTGACGGGGCTTCTGGATTCTATAGAATGCGCCACACCAAGACGCGGGAATAGCTCAGTTGGTAGAGCACGACCTTGCCAAGGTCGGGGTCGCGAGTTCGAGTCTCGTTTCCCGCTCCAAGTTTGTACGCATTTGATGTCGCGCTACTGACAGCAAATGTTTTGAGGCCGAGTAGCAAAATGGTTATGCAGCGGATTGCAAATCCGCCTACGCCGGTTCGATTCCGACCTCGGCCTCCACTAATAAACAACCCCGTAGATCGATGATCTACGGGGTTTTTTATTGGGCAGTGTTTAAGGTTTGTGCGGTGCGCCGATTGCGACTTCGGTGACCACTGTAGAGAAGCTCTGTAGATCCATGATTTACGAAGCTTTTTTATTTTTCGTGCCAGCAAGAATTAGTCTCGAAAAATACCAATGTGTCCTTGCTTCACCGGGAAGGGATGTATATATTTCCACCCTCTGATTCACCGCGCTACCGCCCGAATGGCGAAACTGGTAGACGCATGGGACTTAAAATCCCCCGCTCGTAAGGGCGTGCCGGTTCGATTCCGGCTTCGGGCACCATATTAAACAAAGGCTTACGCTTAATGGCGTAGGCCTTTTTTGTTGGGTAATGGTTTTCGTGTCTGTTGCGTGTCTATTACATAGTGGATATTGGCGCACACAGACGGACACAGGCACGGCGCGGGAACCGACTACAATCACAGCATCATCGGTGATTCCGATTGCAACCCTCCAAAATCGCGACAGGAAATGCGCCGTGGTATCAGCCAGGAACCATGTATGTACGACCAAGGCGACTTCATTCAACGCGCCATAGGGCTCGGTTATCACGAAATCGTTGTGATGGCTCATCGCGAAGCCACTGAAGCTGAACGTGGTACGTCCAAGGTGAAAGGTTCAGTTCGCAAGCGGAACGCTGGCGCCCTGGAATACGCAGCGTTTTTAAAAGGCGTTATTTTCTTTCTGCAATCTGGCACCAAGCCCTTAGGGTTATCTGACCAACAATTTATGTCTATCAGACCTCTTGCCGTGGACTTGGTGAAAAGGGGAATCTTTGACCAGAAAATTCTGGATGCTTTTCAGCAAAAGTGAACTCGTAAACCCTTGTCGATTCTGCTCGGACTCACTCCGGGATTACACTGCTGCGCTCTACTCATTGGACAGGCAAAAGCCACGGATAGTCTCGCAAGATTGATCTCCACTATCGAGGTCGCAATCAGATATCTACTCACTGGCGTTGTTGTGTCAGGGGTGGCGATATTCAGCGCTACTGAATATAGGAGCGGGCTGGCTTGGGTAGCGGAACACGAAGCTATGTCGGCGGTCATTGTGATTGCCGTTGGTTTTATCGCTTTCTCGTTTTATCGCCTCAGGTTGTGGACGGTCGGAGACGCTATTGCTTGGAAGCTTGGTTGGTCAGCCCCTTCACTCTTACACCGCAACGGGAAAGCCTACGACGAACCTTACGTACATTTCCTGAAGTGGAAATACTCGGCGGCTGTCAACGATGCATTAGTTGGCTACCTGTCATTTCGATGGGCTGTTGCGCATTTCGTTTGCGTATCTGGTATCGCCCTCTTACTTGCAAGCTTCCTAAACCAGTTGGGCTCATTGGTTCCAGCGTACCCAGTAATAATCAGGGGAATCGGCGCTGCATGCGTCAGCCTAGGTTTCTGGCAATGCGCCTTTCTATACATCCACGCCGCCGCAATACGTGAACTGCGTGAGGAGACCGGTATTCAGGTCAACACAGTTGTAGGGTCTGTGTCAGATCGGAGGTTTTCGATGCTCCTGCCCAGCGGCGAGACGGTGTTCGCAGTTGAGCAGTATTTCGTTGTGCACGCGGAAAACAATACCCTTTCTAGCTCCGAATGGACCTTACAAGAGATTCAGGTCATGACAGATCATCACTGGTGGTCCGCTCACGAGCTGAGATCTACGGGAGAAACGGTATGGCCAGAGGCGTTAGTGGAGATGCTCGTGGATGCAGGTGTCTTCAAACCGGCTGCATAACCGTCACCGAGAATCCATATGCGTTTTTTCACACTCTGAGCCCAGAGCGGACATCACTAAAGCGCGTTGAGAGTCGTGCGTCGGCCGTCTCGGTTTCGAACTACCGCGATGCTTGCGACAACGCATGAATCACATCCGCAGCCATCTTTTCAGCACAGTTCACCCCATCAATCCGTAAGACCGGAGCTGTTTGCTCTGATATCCACGCCTCGTGCCACGCTCGGTTGCGCCCTGAAAAGTTCGGATTGTCATACTGCGAGGCCCATTCCCGAAAGGCCACATGTATCCCATGCATGTCACCACCGGGTGCAATCCGATTTCCAAAGCGTTCCTTCTCACGTGCGGCCAGCCGGTCAAGGCGAACGGGTGTTGCCGTTACAACGAACACAATAAGATCGACATGGGTAATCAGCGCATCGCCCCAACCCATACAAGAACCGGTCAACACCCAATCATCGTCACCGAGTTCTTGCTGGATCAATGACACGCGCTCACTGGCAGGACGCTTGGTCGTAAAAGGAGGGTTCGTGGGCATCCAGAAAAAATCATCGACATCGACATGTCGTACACCGCGCAGAGTTGCGAGGTTTTGACCCAAAGTGGTCACGCCCGCACACGAAGCACCTGTAATGTAAATCCGCAATTTTTCCTCCATGAATACAAGTCGGTTTCGAGGTCAGCAAGATATCCCATACCCGCCTGAGTCGTAAGCGGATGCTAATAGATCTTGAAGATGCCACACGTGAATCTGATTCCCTTGCCGGCTGACTTCACCTAGGCTTTCCAACCCGCTCAGCACGCAAAATTACCAGCCAAAGGAGAAAACGTCATGATGGTAGATAAAGCTTGCCCGGTGGTGCTACGGAGCCGTCAAACGCTAGAATTCTTGGCTTTTGAGCATCCATTGGCAGGTCTGCAATTGGTCAGAGGAAGTGTCGAGCCCAGTGAGTCTACTGATGTGGCCGCTGTGCGAGAACTGGTAGAAGAGGCGGGAATTCAAGGCAGGGTAGAGCGAGATCTGGGAACGTGGCGCTCCCATATAACAGGGCACACATGGGCATTCCATGAGTGTCACGTCGCACAAGACCTCCCCGATACCTGGGTTCATAATGCTGAAGATGACGGAGGGCATGAGTTCAGATTCTTTTGGCATCCATTGGTGAGCGAGCCCTCTGATGCATGGCATCAGATTTACAAAGATGCTCTCGGATTTCTAAGATTTAATCTAGCTACACGCCTACCACTTCCACTTCTCGCTTGATGATCATCAGCATCCTCCATCTGAAAACAAGAAATCTACCTCGTAGATGCCACGCGCCGCACGGATGATCACAGGGTGAGTGACCGGCCTCAAGTCACTCAACTCCCATGCGAGCCAGCCATCCTGAAAATAACTTGCACAGGATGCTTGCATGTCAACGAGGGCGAATGGGCGCACAGCTTTCACGCGCACGATTGCGACAGCAATACCGTCATCGTCTTCGTCACCATCGATATGGAGAAATCGCCCGTTTTCAACAATCAGGAGATCCTCGGAAGGATCTAAGTCTGGATGCCAACGACGAACTTCGAGGGTTTTCTCCCCAGAAGCGATTCGAGCGCCGCTGGGCCGTACTATTGATAAGGCTTTGATGGTTCTCTCCTAAAGGGCAGCGTCCGGCTAAGTTGCTTTTTCGGAAGGGGTAGGAGGTGCCGCTATGGGCGCAAGACTGAGCCGCGGCCATATCTTCATCCAGTTTTTGGACTTGAAGCGGTCTTGATAAATCGTATTTTTTTCCGTGACAAACCTACCAGCTGGCCGGATGACCAACCCCAAAAGGTCATCAACTCCCAGTGGGGCAGCGATCTCGCATGAGCCTTCGTCTCGTAGCCTGACAGCCACCGCCGTTGCGGTTTCAGGCCAATAGCGCATTGCGTCGATCGCACACAAGTATGGTTCGTCACCATTCTGAATATGCATTCGTGCTTGATTTTTCACAGACCACTTTACGGTCGGTTCTAATGCGCTAAGGACGGCCTCCAATGCTGCATCTTCCTCGGGAGTGCAACGTTCAGCATTGAACCAGATGACATCAACATCTGTTGATACTGGAGACGAAACGCGCCCGTGCAAATAATCCCAAACCGCGTTTCGAACGAAACCTGCTCCGATCCAGCAATTTGGCAATTTGAGCGAGTGCACAATTTCAAGTAAACGCCAACGAACGGGATCACTTGAAATAATCGATTGGATTTTCGAAATGTCGTCCATTCAAAACTCTCGTTGAGTAAGCCAGGCCGGCACCCACTGATGCGGTAGCAATTGCACTATCTCACTAGCCTTCTGCGTCGGCAAACGCTTCAGCACATCTTTGAGATACGAGTACGGATCATGCCCGTTCATGCGTGCCGACTGGATCAGGCTCATGATCGCTGAGGACGGCGGTTGTGAAACCGCCTCCTACTCGATCTGGATGGTTTTCGTTTCTATAACGTGTCTGTTAGACGGTGGACACGGAAACACTGAGCGGCTGAGGGTTACGGCGCTAACCCGATTCTTAAAAAGAGTTCGCAAAGACTTGTAGGAACAATGGCGCCGCCATCGAAGCCTCCATTGTTTTTGCCGAAGCCAGCATTTACGAATGCTAGCAAGAGAGATTCTTCCAATTTCATCGAATCCTCCATAGTCATTTTTGCAAAACTTCCGAGTTTCTCAATATCAAAGGAAGGCAGTCGTTCAAGTGCAAACAAGATGCGACGGAGCTCTTCAAAGGAAATTTCTTCTCTTGCGTAGGACGCGAAGCACTTCGCGGCAAGTTCGGGCTTTTTCTCGCTCTCCATCCTGTCCAAGATTTCAATTATGGACGCGCCTACTCTCCCGGAGAACTTGTCGTCCTCATTCAGCTTCTCCACCATAGCAATTCGATCTTTTTTCGGAATCTCGGATAGCCGACTTAAAAAACGAAGAAGTTTGTTGGCAAATATCTGGTCCCTAGCGATACCAACCGCATTGAGCGTGCCGAACACGGTGTTCACAATCGGAATGTCTTTGAGAACACCAGATTCAAGAACGGCGTCAAATCCAAGCTCCAAAAGTTCCTTTCCTAAATCAACCATCGAATCGGATTGGAGAACTTTGACCACGGCTGAGCCGCGCTGGGTATCCTTCTTATCCATCCTTGCCTCCAAGTTTTACGGGGTTCGCGTAGTGCAACGGCTTTGGGCTCTACGGACCGTGTGCGCCGGTCGCCAAAGGCTTGCAGCGATGCAGGCCCTTGTCGTTTCTGGCTGGGTTACGGCGGGGTGACTCTAGTCCCTTTCAGCCACCTTCTTGTCATACTCTTCCCAGCTGGCAAACCCAATGGGACGTTTCGGTTCTTCGGGGTGAACGCGCTTCTGGCGAACCAGCAGTACGTTAATTTGGCTAACGTGCTGGATGAGCTTCACTGGTGAGCCATCAGGTTTAGTACCGAGGAACCCAATGAGTGAAGGATTCCAATAGGTCAGGTCAGTGAACGAAAAAGTGATTTCATTACCGAAGGTAACCAGCTGCCCCCCAACCTCATACTCATTTTCAAGCTCTCTGTGAAAATCATTAATCCACTCCAAAAGTCGCCAGTAAAACTCGCTAGCGTGGTTTGAATTGGTAAAGTTCAGAACCGGTGGTGAACGATTAAATTCGGTCATCAGGTCGTAAGGTGTAGTCATTCGGTGTGTCCCTACTTAGAAGATGGCTAGGTGCCGCGAGTCTAGTCGAGCTGCGGTGAGTCGGGGAGCCTCTGCGCTGTCTTTTTGGCCAGAAACCGCATCAGCCGATTTGGGCGCGGGAACTGACTACACTCAAAGGTGCGCAGATTTCCCATTTGCAGGGGCGCCCGCCAAATACCTGCTAAGTGCGGAGTACCGCCATGCCTTCCCTTCTGCTCGACCACAACGCTCGCCAACAGATCCGCCAAGTCCTTCAGGATTCCTCCCACGGCGATGTCTACGCCCTAATACCGCTCCCTGACGGCAACATCCTGCTGATGCTGGCGCATGCCGGAAATGTGGCTTTTTGCCTGATTGACGAGCAGGGAGACGACCTGTTCGACCCGCACCTGATGCAGGATGTTGGTGCCCTGGTGCTGGCCGATCTTCAACGGAATCGGGAGCGGTTGGCCAGTAATGAAAAAGGCCGTCCTAGTGACGGCCTTTTTAAATGTTACTACCTTTGCCATCATTCATATCGCGTTTGCAGCAACCACGTCTACGCTAGACAAGACGACATACCTCCGCAACATGGTATGCCACCTAATAGCAGTCATGCGCTTGATAAAAGGAGCATTATGAACGCCCCTAAATTTCTCTTAGTTTGCTGCGCAGTTTTGATGGCAGGATGCGCAACCACCGCAAAGTATGAAGCCAAGCTAGCCTCTTGGGTTGGCTCGCCGGAGGGTGATCTGATACTAAGCTGGGGGCCACCTCAGCAAGTGTATGAAACGGATGGCGGTGTGAAATATTTAACCTACTCAAGCTCGCGTCAAGTTTACATCCCAGGCACAGCTCCCACGTACACTACAAACTACAACCCCTACACCAACAGCGCCACCACCACAAGTTTAGGGGGTACCCCAGCACAATCTTTTAATATGGGATGCCAAACAACCTTTCAGGTTTCCAACGGAACAATTTCTAGCTGGAGCTGGAAGGGAAACGATTGTACTTCACAGTAGTTGCCACGCATGGCCGCACACAGTAGATCGTGCGATAGGCGATGCGTCGCGAATCACCATCCCCGCCGAGCATCAAGCCAACCTGAAGATGGCTCGGGTCAATTTTTCTCACCTTCAGACTTCGTTAAGAATTGCCTTTGATACTTCACCCCAATTGTCACGGGGAGGTATTTTGCAATGTCCGATTTCAACTGGAATATTCAGTTGCCGTTGTATTTCGGCCAAGCCGAAACGCCGCCAATGCAATTCGTCAGAGCATTGCCGGAGGACGCGCTTCGGTGCACGTTCGAGACCTTTATCCAGCAACGATTTCGTAAGGCCCACGGCGCCGACATTCGCCATTTCATGCCGGAACTGTTTGGCATGAGCGATGTGTACGTGACGTTGTCCGCGGTGGTCGGCGTACGGCTGGCAAGCAGCGGCCCGCTATTTCTGGAGGGGTACCTGGATGAATCGATTGAACCTTTGATCAGTGCTGCTGCAGAACAAACCGTCGCCCGCACGTCCGTCGTCGAAGTCGGCAATCTGGCGGCCAGCGACACCGGAAGCGCACGGTTGAGCATCATCGTGATGACCTATCTGCTGGCCATGGGCGGGCTGGAATGGGTTGCCTTCACGGGAAGCCTTGGGTTGGTGAACAGCTTTCATCGCTTGGGATTGAAGCCAGTGACCCTGTGCGCTGCCGACCCGGCGCGCCTCGGCGAGGAGCGCCACGCCTGGGGCAGTTACTACGAAAGCAAGCCTTGGGTTCATGTTGGCAATATTCGCGCCGGATTCATTCATTTACGCAACATCGGTTTGTTCAGTCGCCTGGGTTTGCCGACCTCCATTGAGGGCGCTTGCCATGTCGCCTGAAATGCAGCGTTTCCATCTAACCCTGCGCAGCCACGCTGAGCGAAATGGCAGCGTCATCGCATTGTGGGGCGATCAGCTGAAACTGGACTACGCCACGCTCTATGCCGAGGTCAGCTATCGCCAAGAGCGCCTGCGCGATGAGCAGGTCAAGGTGATCGCACTGGCACTGGAAAATGGCGTCGAGGCGATGCTGTGGGATTTGGCCGCATTGTTCGAAGGCCTCGTCTGCGTGACCTTGCCGCCTTTTTTCAGTCCGGCGCAGCGCCGGCATTGCCTGGAACAAAGCCACGCCGAACGCGTGATCGCCGAGCCATCACTGCACGACGAATTACATGCGGCCGGGTATCAAAAGAGTGGCGAGTTCTGGTGTCGCACCTTCAGTGGGTCGAGTGGCATGCCTGAAGGAACGGCCAAGCTCACATTCACTTCGGGGACTACCGGTACCCCCAAAGGCGTGTGCCTGAGTGCCGAGACTATTTTGAAAGTCACCCGTGAGCTGGATCTGGCGAGCAAACCCACCGATCCCCAGCATCACTTGGCCCTGCTGCCGTTGGCCATCTTGCTGGAAAACATCGGTTGTTATGCCGCGTTGTACGCCGGAGCGACCTTGAGTCTGCCTGGACAGAAAGCCCTGGGCATCCAGGGTGCCAGCCGCGTGGATGTGGCTAAGTTGTTGGCATGCCTTGCCAGCCGGACGCCTCAGAGCCTGATTCTGGTGCCGCAGTTGCTGTTGATGCTGGTCAGCGCGGCCGAACAGAAAGCCTTCAATCCGCAGCACTTGCGTTTCGCTGCCGTCGGCGGCGCCCGGGTTTCTGAAGATTTGCTGCACCGTGCTCAACGGGCGGGATTGCCGGTTTATGAGGGTTATGGGCTGTCGGAGTGCGCCTCGGTGGTGTGCCTTAATCGCCCGGGCGCGCGGCGTCCGGGTAGCGTTGGAAAGCCGCTGCCCCATGTTCAGGTTCAACTGGCAAACGACGGCGAAGTGCTGATCAAGGGCTCAGCCTTGCTGGGCTATCTGGGAGAAGCTCCGCGCAGCGTTGAGTGGTGGCCCAGCGGCGATCTCGGCGAGTTCGATGCCGAAGGCTTTCTCTACCTCAAGGGTCGCAAGAAGCATCAGTTCGTGACCAGTTTCGGGCGCAACGTTAACCCCGAATGGGTTGAAGCCGAATTGACCCAGCGCGGACCTGTCGCTCAGGCGTTCATCTATGGCGAAGCGATGCCTCACAACCACGCGCTGCTCTGGCCGCATCATCCGGACTGTACCGATGAGCAACTGGCCGTCGCCGTGGCTCAGGCCAACAAGGCGCTGCCCGAGTACGCCCAGGTCGGTCAATGGACCCGGCTCGATCAACCCTTTACTCCCGACAACGGTTTGCTCACCGCCAATGGCCGGCCTCGCCGCGATGCCATCGTCGAACGCTACCGGGATGCATTGACCGAATCTGCCTTTTCCGAGGAATCCGCACTATGAGTTTTTTTGACACGCTGCAAGAAGCCACGCAACACGAGCGCATGGAGCTGTTCAACCTGCCGATCATTCGTGATGCGCTTGAGGGCAGGGTCAGCCTGGCAAGTTACCGGGCCTTTCTGACGCAGGCTTATTACCATGTGCGCCATACCGTGCCATTGATGATGGCGTGCGGCGCGCGCTTGCCATTGCGCCTGGAGTGGTTGCGCAAAGCGGTCTGCGAATATATCGAGGACGAGTATGGTCACGAACAGTGGATACTCAATGACATAGAAGTTTGTGGGGGCGACAGGGCTGCCGTAACGGACGGACGCCCATCCTTGCCGATCGAGTTGATGGTCAGCTTTCTTTACGACCAGATCGCCAGGGACAACCCGGTGGGACTCTTCGGCATGGTCAATGTACTGGAAGGCACCAGCATTGCTTTGGCCACCCATGCCGCCGACAGTATTCGCGAGCGTCTGGCGCTGCCGGAAAGTGCCTTCAGCTACCTCAGTTCACACGGGTCGCTGGATATAGAGCACATGCAGACTTACCGCCGATTGATGAACATGCTGGAAGACCCGGCCGACCAGGCTGCCGTGATTCACGCGTCCAAAGTGGTGTACTCGCTTTACACCGATATGTTCCGTGGCTTGCCGCGTGACGGGGAGAACCTGCATGCGCCTGTCTGAAGCTCGCGTCGTCTTGACGGGTGCCAGCGGCGGTATCGGCCTGGCCATCGCCACGGCGCTGTGCGCCAGTGGTGCCCGGGTATTGGCGGTCGCTCGACATCGGGAGCCGTTGCTGCCGCTGCTTGAGCGTTATCCTCGTAACCTGTTCTGGATCGGTGCCGACCTGACGTCCCACTCAGACCGCCGCGATGTATTGGCGGAGGCAGAAAGCATTGGCGGTATCAACCTGGTGATCAACGCTGCCGGGGTCAATCACTTTGCCATGCTGGAACAGCTCGAAGACAGTGAGATCAACGCGATGCTGGCGGTGAACATCAGTGCGCCGGTCTGCCTGACAAGGTTGCTATTACCGCTGCTTAAACAGGCCGACTCAGCGATGGTGGTGAACGTCGGTTCAACCTACGGCTCCATTGGCTACCCTGGCTACGCCACTTACTGCGCGACAAAGTTTGCCTTGCGCGGGTTCTCCGAAGCGCTGCGTCGGGAGCTGGCGGACACCCGGGTCAGCGTGCTCTACGTCGCCCCGCGTGCTACCCGTACCAGCATGAACAGCCCGGCAGCCCAAGCGCTGAACGATGCGCTCAAGACCAACGTCGACGATCCGCAAACCGTGGCAGCCGCAGTGATCCACGCGATAGCCGGTGACCGACGCGACTTGTACCTGGGGTGGCCCGAACGTTTTTTTGTACGCCTCAACAGCCTGTTACCGCATTTGGTGGACCGTGGCCTGCGCAAGCAATTGCCATTGATACGTCGCTTGAGTCAGAAACCCGATCAGGAGCATCTCAAACCATGAACAAGATCATCGCCTGCCTGATGTTCGGCGCATTGAGCCAAAGTGCCTGGGCACTGGATGCCGCCGACCAGCAACGCCTTAGCGGCATTCAGCAAAGCTGGGCACACATCCAGTACGAGTTGCCGGAAAGTCAACGAACCGCAGCGTTCGAAAAGCTCGCCGCCCAAGCTTCAAGCTTCACACAGGAGCGCCAGGCGGTGGCTGAAGCCTGGATCTGGTCGGGCATCGTCACCAGCAGCTGGGCGGGCGCCCAGGGTGGCTTGGGAGCGTTGAGCAAGGTCAAGGACGCGAAAGTCGATCTGGAGAAAGCCTTGGCTCTGGACCCAAAGGCGCTGCAAGGCTCGGCCTATACCAGCCTCGGCGCGCTTTACGACCGGGTACCCGGCTGGCCCATCGGTTTCGGCGACTCGGACAAGGCCGAACAGTTGCTCAAAACGGCTTTGCAACTCAATCCGAATGGCATCGACAGCCTGTACTTCTGGGGCGATCACCTCTACCGTCAAAAGCGATACAGTGAAGCTAAAGCGGCACTGCAAAAAGCCCTGATGGCCGCGCCGCGCCCCGGTCGAGAAACCGCTGATGCCGGGCGCCGCAAAGAGATCGAAATGCTGTTGGTGGACGTGAACAAGAAACTCGGCTGACAGGAGTCCCTGTGCGTTTATTACTGATAGAAGATGACGGGGCGCTGGGGGAGGGCATTCATCAGGCCCTCAGTCGCGAAGGTTACACCGTCGACTGGTTGCAGGACGGCAGCAGCGCTTTGCATTCGCTGCTCAGCGAAACGTTCGACCTGGCGGTACTCGATCTTGGTCTGCCCCGCATGGATGGGCTTGAAGTGCTCAGGCGCCTGCGTGATAGCGGCTCCACGTTGCCCGTGCTGATACTGACTGCCCGTGATGCCACCGAAGACCGCATCGCGGGGCTGGATGCCGGCGCCGATGATTACCTGATCAAGCCATTCGAGTTGGCGGAACTCAAAGCCCGTATCCGTGCACTGCTTCGGCGCAGTGCCGGTCGCGCGCAATCGTTGATCGAACACGCCGGTATCAGTCTGAACCCTGGCAATCAGCAAGTCAGTTACAAGGGCGAACCGGTCGCGCTGACCCCCAAGGAATATCAGTTGCTCCATGAATTGCTTTCGCCACCCGGACGGGTCATGACTCGCGATCATCTGATGCAACTGCTGTACGGCTGGAGCGAAGAAGCGGAAAGCAACACCCTTGAGGTGCACATTCATCATCTGCGAAAGAAGTTCTCGGCTGACCTGATCCGCACCATCCGAGGGATCGGATACCTGGTGGAGGAACGTCGATGACCTCGATCAGGCGTCGCACGCTGACGTTGATTATCGGCTTGATGCTCGCCGGTTTGACAGTCATCAGCGTGCTGAACCTGCACGACAGTAACCATGAAATTGCTGAAGTCTACGATGCTCAACTGGCCCAGAATGCTCGATTGTTACAAGGCGTCATGCGTATGCCCATGGCCAGCAAGGAGCACGCCGATCTGTATCAGGCTTTCAATCAGGCCCTGAGCGAGGCGGAGCCGAGGATCGACGGCCATCCCTATGAAACGAAGATTGCCTTTCAGGTCTGGAATCTCAACGATCAAGTGCTGGTGCACACGGCGAGCGCGCCCTCCTTTAACGCGGTGCCGCGAACGCCGGGTTTCAGCGATGTCAGCGATCTGAACAACCGCCATTGGCGCGCTTTCCTGCTCGAAGATAAACAGAATAACTTGCGGATTTGGGTGGGCGAGCGAGATGACGTCCGGTCGGATTTAGTCGATCGAATCGTACGCCACACGTTGTGGCCCAATATCCTGGGGAGTTTGATCCTGGCCGCCATGATCTGGCTGGCCATCGGCTGGGGATTGAAACCGCTGGTCAACATGGCGGCGACACTCCGGGCGAGGCATCCGGGCTCACTTGAACCTCTGCAATTAACGCCGCTGCCCACGGAACTGGAGCCGATGCAGGCGGCCCTTAACCGAATGCTCGCCCAGATTCAGGAAGTCATGGGGCGTGAGCGGCGATTTATCGCCGATGCAGCTCACGAGATGCGTACACCCCTCGCTGTGCTCAGGGTACATGCGCAAAACCTGATGGAAGCGGGCAGTGAAGGTGAGCGTCGTGCGTCGCTTGAACACTTGATCGCCGGCGTGGACCGGACCAGTCGGCTGGTGAATCAATTACTGACGATGGCTCGTATCGAACCTCAAGCAAGTGCGCAACCGCCGGCCCCCATTGATCTGGCAGCCACCGTTCGTGCCAGCCTGGTTCAGTTGACCCCCTGGTTGTTGAGCAAGGAGCTGGAATTGATTTTCGACGCCACTGACGACATCGGCCTTGTGAGGGTCGACCCTACGGCCATCGATATTGCGTTGAACAACCTTGTCACCAATGCGGCGAATTTCTCTCCACCCAATGGACTGATCACAGTGAGCCTGCACGCGACGGAAAACGGCTATGAACTGTCCGTCGAAGACGAAGGGCCGGGTATCAATGAGCAGGACCGCGATCGGCTTTTTGAGCGTTTCTATAGCCGTGGGAATGACCAGGGGGCGGGATTGGGACTGACCATCGTGCAGGCGATTGCAGCTCGCCTGGGTGGGCAGGTCAAACTGGAAAACCGTAGCCCGTTGGGGTTGCGCGCGACACTGGCCGTTGCTCGCCCGTGATGGTGCTCTTTCAGAACGTCCAAGTGTTTTTATAATTATCAAGGGCTTGCATGATTTTCCTCATGCAAGCCCTTGTTTGTATTTGCTTACAGATGTTTGGCACTCCCCATGAAGCCCGGTGTGCGGCGATCTTCACCCGCGGGGTTGCCGCTGTTTATCAGGCGTCTTTCCAGCAAAATGTTTTGCAGCGCCTGGCGATCCGTGGGGGCCAGTTGATGCTCTCGCTCCTTGAGCTCAAGCAGGATCGGGCTGGACCACTGGCGATAGGTGTGTTCGGCACTACGAATGGATGACATCGCTTCCTCCTGGATCGGGCTCCCGCCCATGTCGGCGTGGCAGTTGATACGAAAGAGACCCTAGACGAGCAAGCCTGATGCCGCCAATGCAGCGCGTCGGACTGATCCTGCGGTTCGTTCCATCAGTTTGCGGGCGTTTGGCGGCCAGTCGGAATGAATCGATCCAACCGCCAAACCGATCAATCAAACGAAAGGTTGGCCCGTGAAGCCCCGGGGCAGCCGTTGCTGGCCGGCCATGGCGGTGAGTCGTTCTGTCCAGGCCTGGCGCCAGTCATTGACCGTGTGAGTGGCTTTGGCTTTGCGCGCGGCGCGTCGTGCTGCGTTGCGCTCGGTTTTACGTGCTTGCTTGAACGCTTCGGTGTTGCGACAGCTCCTGCATTTCACCCGATTGAGTTCTCGGGTCGAGGTGAGGTTGTTGCCTTTGTGACCGCAGGCCAGATGACCGCTGATTTTGAAGTGAGTAACCATCGAACGTCTCCTTAGCGACGTGTTTTCGTTGGACCTCACATAAACACTGACGTTCGTTGTTTCCCCGTGGGCAAAAAAATCCCGGCGCGTGGCTGGGTGTGGGGGGTAGCACGAAAAAGTCAGGCAGGCACATGCCCGGTGACGAGGTTGTCGCCGATCACATGCCTCGCATCAGGCTGTGTCTTGCATCAAGTGTCCGGATCAAGTCATCTGAACCGTGGCAGCGGTGGCTCAACAGGTTTGAGCGACGACAGGGTGTTGCGGATCAGCGGCGTGTCCTTTTCGATGTCGTTCAGACGATCGCGGATTCTAAGGGCAGTCGGATGGCCACCTTGATGGTCGACCCAATCGGCAATTTCCTTGCATGCGGCGGCCAAGCGAACCTGGCGGGTATCAAGCAGGGTGAGCAGGGTGGTGATGGACTCTTTTTCGGACATGGGAAACACCTCCGTTGAAGACACCTGGCAGGGCAGTAAAAAGCCCGCTGGGAGCGAGCGTTCGACCGATGGGCGCCGGTCCTTCAGCATTCTTCAGTATAGACCCGTTAAAGGCCCGTCAAGGCTCATCAGCCCTGCCGTGCCGTGACTTGTGATTTTGCGTTCAGCTGTCGGCAAAAACGCCGCGCATCTTCTTCAAGATCGTAGCCGTCACCGATGAAGCCGTTGGTGCGGGTGTCTTTGATGCGGTACCAGACAGCAGCGTCAGGCGGCTGGTGATCAGTTTCTCCGGCCCGACGGCCATGAATGATGATCTTGTTGCAGCGCTTCACGACGAATATGTCTTCCATGGCTTCACCGCAGCTGATTCATGTACAGATCAACTATAGAAGTCATTTGTAATCGTGCAAAAAATAGGCAGGTCAATTCGTCGGTTCAGAAGCCAATTGCTCCAACAGCATCGCCAGCGCGACTTCTTCGGCGCGCAGGCCCTTGCGCGTTCTCGGTTTGGGTAATTGCGCCAACGCGCCGAGCAAAAAGCCGTCGAGCACGCCGGGATGGATATAGCACTTGCGACAGACTGCCGGGGTGTTGCCCAGCTGTTTGGCGACGTTTTTTACCATCTCCACCATATGACGCTTGGCTTCGGATTCCGGCTGCCACTGCAACTTGCGCAATACCGCCAGCGCCAGCACGCTGCCGGCCCAGGTGCGGTAGTCCTTGGCGGTGAAGTCGGCGCCGGTCAAAGTTTGCAGGTAAGCGTTGACGTCGGCCGAGGTGATGGTGTGACGCTCGCCGTTTTCATCCAGGTATTGAAAGAGGTTTTGCCCGGGAATCTCCTGACAGCGCTTGATGATCCGTGCCAGTCGCTTGTCTTTCACGGTGATTTGGTGTTCCACGCCGCTTTTGCCGCGGAACTGGAACTGGATCGCACTGCCGTTGACCTCCACATGTCGGCTACGCAAGGTGGTCAGGCCGTAGGAGCGGTTGTCCCGTGCGTATTGAGTGTTGCCGACTCGGATCAGCGTGGCATCCAGCAAGGTGATGACGGTGGCCATGACTTTGTCGCGGCTGAAGCCTGGCGCGGCCAGCAACGCTTCCAGTTGCTTGCGCAGTTTCGGCAGGGCCTGGCCGAAATCTCTCAGGCGCGAGTATTTGTCGGTGTCGCGCACTTCGCGCCAGCGCGGGTGATAGCGATATTGCTTGCGGCCGCGGGCGTCGCGGCCGGTGGCCTGCAAATGACCGCGCGGATCGGTGCAGATCCACACGTCGGTGTAGGCTGGTGGCACGGCGAGGGCATTGATGCGCCGGACTTCCTCCGGGTCGGTGATACGTTGACCCGCCGGATCGAAGTAGCAGAATTTACCGCGCAGCTTTCTGCGGGTGATTCCGGGCAGGGTGTCATCGACGTAGTGCAGGTCGGAGGGCAGCGCATCGGGCATGGCGATTGTCCTTGGCAAGGGATCAGGGGCCGTTACAGCCATTGACCCCACGCCAACGCAGTGGTGCCAGCGAAATTATGCGAGCACGGCCACCGCCTTGATCTGCGCCCAGAGTTGCTGGCCCGGATGGACGTTCAACTGATCGCGCGAGTAGCGGGTGATACGCGCTAACAGGGGCGTACCCGCAGCGTCCAGCCGAAGCAACACATGGGCAGCGTTGTCGGCATTCATTTCACTGACGACGGTCACCGGCAGGCGGTTGAGGATGCTGCTTTGCTCGGCACCGTGCAGGCTGAGGCTGACGTCCCGCGCCTGAACCTTGCAGCGCAATGCCTGGCCCGGGGCCATGGGTGTATGGGCAACGCGCAGGGTCAGCGTCGTATTGGGCAGTTGCAGGGTCAGCAGTTGGTATTCGCTGTCATAGTGGCTGACACGGCCTTCAATCACCACGCCAGCGTCACCCCCCATTGCGAGTGGCAGGTCCAGGCGCGCCAGTGTCTGGCCGATAGGGCCGCTGGCCAGCGCCTGGCCTTCGCTGAGCACGACAATGTGGTCGGCCAGTTGCGCGACTTCATCCTGGGAGTGGCTGACGTAAAGCACCGGGATGTCCAGTTCATCGTGAAGCCGTTGCAGGTAAGGCAGGATTTCGCCTTTGCGCTTGGCATCCAGCGCCGCCAGCGGTTCGTCCATCAGCAACAATTTGGGGCTGGTGAGCAGGGCGCGGGCGATCCCCACTCGTTGCCGCTCGCCGCCCGAAAGATGTTGCGGATGACGATCCAGCAGGTGGCCGATGCCCAGCAGTTCAGTCGCATGGGCCATGTCGACCCGGCGCAGTTGTTTGGGGATGCGTTTAAGACCGAATTCCAGGTTGGCCAGCACCGACAAATGAGGAAACAGACTGGCTTCCTGAAACACGTAACCCAAGGCGCGTTTATGTGGCGCGACAAAGATCTTCTTTTGACTGTCCTGCCAGACTTCGTCGTTGACCTGGATAAATCCCTGATCGGCGCGTTCCAGGCCCGCGATGCAGCGCAGGCAAGTGGTCTTGCCCGAACCGGAGTGACCATAAAGCGCCGTGACGCCGCGCCCGGGTAGCTGCAAATCAACGTCAAGGGCGAATCCCGGATAACTCAGCTTCAAGCGTGTGTGAATCATTGATCAGCTCCAGCCCGCTTTGGTTTTACGGCTGGAGTACAACGCCAGCAAGATCGCAAAAGAGAACACCAGCATCGCCCCGGATAGCCAATGGGCCTGGGCGTATTCCATGGCTTCGACGTGATCGTAGATCTGCACCGAAACCACCCGGGTCTTGTCAGGAATGTTGCCGCCGATCATCAACACCACACCGAACTCGCCGACGGTATGCGCGAAGCCGAGGATGGCGGCGGTGATGAAACCGGGGCGGGCCAGTGGCAGCGTCACGCTGAAGAACGTGTCCCAGGGATTGGCGCGCAAGGTCGCGGCCACTTCCAGTGGGCGGGTGCCAATGGCGGAAAAGGCGTTTTGCAACGGCTGGACCACGAACGGCATCGAGTACAGCACCGAACCGATCACCAACCCCGCAAAACTGAACGTCAGGGTGCCGAGCCCCAGTGATTGGGTGAACTGGCCGACAAACCCGTGTGGACCGAGCGCCAGCAACAGGTAAAAACCAATCACCGTGGGTGGCAGCACCAGTGGCAGGGCAACGATCGCCCCGACCGGGCCGCGCAACCAGGATTGGGTGCGCGACAGCCATAACGCCAACGGCGTGCCAATGATCAGCAGGATGACGGTCGTCAGGGACGCCAGTTTCAGGGTCAGCCAGATGGCGGAAAAATCGGCACTCGTCAGCGTCATTTAGAGTTGGTAACCGTAAGACTGGATGACAGCAGCGGCTTTCGGCCCCTTGAGGTAGTCAACCAGGGCCTGGGCGGCCGGGTTGTCCTTACCCTTGTTGAGGATCACCGCATCCTGGTTGATCGGGTCGTGCAATTGGGCCGGAACGATCCACGCCGAACCGCTGGTGACTTTGCCGTCTTTGTAGATCTGCGACAAGGCAACAAAGCCCAGTTCTGCATTGCCGGTGGATACGAACTGGAAAGCCTGGGTGATGTTCTGGCCTTCGACGATCTTGTCCTTGACCTTGTCGGTCAGGCCTTGCTTTGCCAGGACCTGGGTTGCCGCGAGGCCATAAGGCGCAGCTTTCGGGTTGGCGATGGACAGATGCTCGTACTGATTTTTTTTCAGCACTTCGCCCTTGGCATCGACGTAGCCTTCTTTGGCCGACCACAATGCCAGGGTGCCGATGGCATAGGTGAAGCGCGAGCCCTTGACCGTTTCGCCTTCTTTTTCGAGTTTTTCCGGGGTGGTGTCGTCTGCCGAAAGGAATACTTCGAACGGCGCGCCGTTCTTGATCTGAGTGTAGAACTGTCCGGTCGCACCGAACGAAGTCACCAGTTTGTGGCCGGTGTCTTTCTCGAAATCGGCAGCAATCGCCTGAATCGGCGCGGTGAAGTTGGCCGCGACCGCGACCTGGACTTCGTCAGCCTGGGCCGAGCCAGCAGCTGAAACCCAAAGCAGGGTTGCCAGGCAACGAGGGGCGAAACGTGAGGCACCAATGGTCATGAAACGGCTCCGTTAAAGCATGTGATGCAAGGGTGTGATTCGCTATATACCAGAATATATAGCGAAATGCCTGTAAACGGAACGTGCGGTAACGGGTTTGGCGAGGGATGTTGTTCCCTCGCCATGAAGCTTAACGGCGGAGCAGTTTTGCCAAGCCTTCTTCGGCGAGGCGTCGGGTCAGTTTTGCGGTGGTCAATTCCACACCCAAGGTGAACGCCTGGCCCGCCCAGAGGTTACTGAAATCCGCTTCGCCTTTGCCGCGCAGGGGCATGAGTGCGCCACCGGCCAGCGGGAAGGCCGGTGCCTTGGCGCTCATCGGCCCCAGCTCGCGCATCACCCGATTGAGAATCCCCCGCGCCGGGCGCCCGGTGAAAATGTTGGTGACCGCCGTCTCGCTTTCCTTGGCAGTACGCAATGCCTTGTGATGCGAAGCACTGACCTTGGCTTCCGGCGTGAACAGATACGCAGTGCCCACTTGCACCGCCGAAGCGCCCAGCATGAAAGCCGCTGCGACACCGCGTGCATCGGCAATCCCGCCTGCGGCGATCACCGGGACTTTCACCGCATCGACAACCTGTGGCACCAGGGCGAACGTACCCACCTGGCTGCTCAGGTCGTCGCTGAGAAACATCCCGCGGTGTCCGCCCGCCTCATAACCCATGGCGATGATCGCGTCACAGCCATGCTGTTCCAGCCAGATGGCTTCTTCGACGGTGGTGGCCGACGACAGCACTTTGGCGCCAGTGGCTTTTACCCGATCGAGCAGGGATTTTTCCGGCAGACCAAAGTGGAAACTCACCACTTCCGGGCGAAACTCCTCGACGACCTCACAGCTTGTGTGATCGAACGGTGCGCGATTTGACACCGGTGTCGGCGCGTCGAAGTCGACGCCCAGTTCCCGATAATAGGGTTCCAGCAGATCTTTCCAGTCTTGCGCCCGCTGCTCATCGACTGGCGGCGAATGGTGGCAAAAGAAATTGACGTTGAGTGGCCGTTGGCTGTGTTGCCGAATGGTCTTCAACTCTTCGCGCAGTTGCTCGATGCTCAGCAGGGCGGCGGGCATCGACCCCAGGCCGCCGGCGTTACTGGCGGCGATGACCATCGACGATTGGGTGGCGCCAGCCATGGGGCCCTGGATGATCGGCAATTCGATTCCGAGCAGGTCAAGAATACGGGTGTCTGGCCATTGGCTCATGTTGACTGTTCTCCGACATTGAAACCGGGCAGGGCGGTAGAAGCGTTTTGTAGCAGCAATGACTGACCCAAGGCCAGCCATGTTTTCGCCCGGCCACGACTGTCAGCGTCAATGCAATTGGCCACCGCCACCGAACGATCGATTTTTCATCCGAAAGGAGAATTGGCTTAAAGTCGAGTACGGCATTTTTTTAGCGACGTGGTATTTAGATCACCGCACAACACGTGATCTCACCAGGAGGCAGTCATGTTCCAAGGTATTTTGATCGATAAAGACGAAAGCGGTTACCTGGCCACACTGCAACAGATCAGTGACGATCAACTGCCCGAGGGCGATGTAACGGTGTGCGTGGCGTACAGCACGTTGAATTTCAAGGATGGCCTGGCGATTACCGGCAGCAGCCCGGTGGTGCGAAAATTCCCCATGGTGCCGGGGATTGATCTGGCGGGAACCGTCGAGTTCAGTGAGCATCCGGACTACAAGGCCGGTGACAAAGTCCTGCTCAATGGTTGGGGTGTCGGTGAAGGGCATTGGGGCGGTCTGGCACAGAAAGCGCGCCTGAACGGCGACTGGCTGATCCCGCTGCCTGCGGCATTCACCGCCGCTCAGGCGATGGCCATCGGCACGGCCGGTTACACGGCGATGCTGTCCATTCTGGCGCTGGAGCACAACGGTGTGACGCCCGATCAAGGTGAAATCCTCGTCACTGGCGCCAACGGCGGCGTCGGCAGCTTTGCCATCGCGCTATTGAGCAGGCTGGGTTATCGAGTGGTCGCTTCTACCGGGCGCACGTCCGAGCACGATTACCTTAAACAGTTGGGTGCCAGTGAAATCATTGACCGCGCGACGTTGTCGGAGCCAGGCAAACCCTTGGCGAAGGAACGTTGGGCGGCGGTCATCGATTCAGTCGGCAGCCACACCCTGGCCAATGCCTGTGCCAGCACCAAAGCCAATGGCACGGTGGCCGCGTGCGGGCTGGCGCAAGGCATGGATTTTCCGGCGTCCGTTGCACCATTCATTTTGCGCGGCGTGACCCTCGCGGGCATCAACAGCGTGACGCAACCCAAGGCGAAACGAGTGGAAGCCTGGCGCCGTCTGGCCCAGGATCTGGACTTCAGTCTGTTGCCGCTGATCAGCCACGAAATCGCATTGAGCGAAGCGATCGATGCGGCACCACGGTTGCTCGCCGGACAGTTACGCGGACGGGTCGTCGTCGACGTAAATCGATAAACACTTAGCAGCCTTCGGCAGTCCCCCTGGAGCTGCCGAAGGCTGCGGTCTTCTGATCTGCACAATTCACCGCAACTCCCGCTCCAGCAACTGCCGCTTGCGCTCCACCCCCCAACGATACCCCGACAGATTCCCATCGCTACGCACCACGCGATGGCAAGGGATCGCCACGGCCAGACAGTTAGCCCCACACGCTTGCGCCACGGCGCGAACCGCTTTAGGCGCACCGATGAGCTGAGCAATATCGGCGTAGCTGGCGGTGCTGCCGACGGGAATCTCTCGCAAGGCTTGCCAGACCCGCTCCTGGAACGCCGTGCCGCGTACGTCCAGCGGCAAGTCCAGGCCCAAGGCAGGGACTTCGATGAAGCCAACAACCTGGGCGATCAGGCGCTCGAAGTCTTGATCGGCGCCAATCAGATTGGCCCGGCGAAACTTGTCCTGCAGATCGCAGACCAGTTGATGCGGATCATCGCCCAGGAAAATCGCACAGACTCCGCGCTCGCTCTGTGCCACCAGAATCGCCCCAAGGGAACACTGGCCGACGGCAAAGCGAATGTCGTTGTTGTGGCCGGCTGCGCGGTACTCGGCGGGTTTCATGCCCAGTAGCTGATCCGCGGCCTCATAGAAACGGCTGTTGGAATTGAAGCCCGCGTCGTACAACGCCTCGGTCACTGAATTGCCGTTCGCCAGACGTTCGCGCACCCGACGGGAGCGGTGGGCAGCGGCGTAGCCTTTCGGCGTCAGGCCGGTGACGGCTTTAAACACCCGGTGGAAATGGAAGCTGCTAAGGCCAGCGACGCTGGCCAGTTCGCCAAGGGCCGGGAGCGTTTCGGCGTTTTCGATTTGCCGGCACGCGGCGGCCACGGTGGCGGCGTGCTGCGCGGCAATGTCGCTTTGATCCTTGGCCGCGCGTTTGCTCGGTCGGTAACCCGCTGCTTGTGCCAGCTCCGCGCTATCAAAGAATTCGACATTCTGCGGTTTTGGTAGTCGAGCCAGGCTGCTAGGGTTGCAGTAGATTCCGGTGGTTTTCACGGCGTAGACAAACTGCCCGTCGGCTTGCGGGTCACGCGCTACCACGGCGGCCCAGCGAGGATCGTTTTCGATGGCGACTTTTGTCGATTGGCTTGTCATGGCGATATGTCCTTTGACCCGTTTCCCGCAGATTAACCACGCAACAGTGTCGTCACACTCCGCTGCTTGCGGTCAAACTCCAGGGCCTCAACCCGCGGTACGAAAGGTAAAGTTGATCCGTTGTTCACCCAGACGCGGATGATGGCCTTCCTTGATCGGCAGAACGCCGTGATAGCGCAAGCGATCGACCCCGCCCCAAACCACGATGTCGCCGTGCAGCAAGGGCACTCTTTGGCTCTTGTCGCTTCGTTCAAACCCGCCGAACAGGAACATCGCCGGCAAGCCCAGCGATACCGAAACAATGGGTGCTGCGTAGGAGGTTTCGTTTTTGTCCTGATGCAAAGACATCTTCGCGCCGGGGACATAGCGATTGATCAGGCAGGAATCCGGGACGAATTCAGCAAACCCTGCTGCCCGCGCCGCTGCTTGTGCCAACTGCGAAAACACCTCCGGCATGGCTGGCCAGGGCTGCCCGGTCTGCGGATCGTTGCGGCTGTAGCGATAACCGCTGCGGTCAGTGGTCCAGCCCAGTGTGCCGCAACTGCTCAGGGCGACCGACATGGTGAAGCCGCCGGGCGTGACCATCTGCCGAAACGGCGCGGCCGCCAATACCGACTTCAGCGCAGGCAGCAAGCGGTCGAGCCAGGGCAGGGCAAAGCCTCGCAGCACCCAGGATTGTTCGCCGATCTGCTCGTTGCGTGGCGGCTGCTGCGGCTGCGCGTCAGCGAACAAATCGAGAAGGGGCGGTTTCATGGTGTTTGAGTTACAGCGCTTTGCTGACACTGATTTCGCTGATGACGTCGTCACTCTGGCCGTGAAGGGCATCCAGCGCAGCCTTGGCTTCTGCTTCGGTGCCATTTTCCAGCTGGGCGAATTCGAAGCGGCGTTCGCCGTTGAGTTTGTACTTGATGACGTATTTGGTCGTTTGAGCCACGGTCATACCTGTCTATGTGCGTAGTGAAGCGTCACTCAGCTCAGTTTAGTGCTGGAGCGGCGGATGATCTTGATCGAATGGGTCAGGGTCGGTTTGCGGGTGACGCTGATCGCCCGACGGTTGACGGTGTCGATGGTGATGTTCCAGAAACCGGTGCTCGGCGCAGTGATGCGGGCCGGGAAAGTATCGAACGCGCCGCCATGGTATGTGTGTCGGCCGCCATTTTTGAAGCTGCGGAAGTTGGCGTCGTTCATCAAACGGATGTTGCACATCTGCGAGCATTGAATGACGACGATGTCGTCTTCGTTGAGGTGCTCGCGCTGGTGAATAAATTTCATGGGCGCCTCCAGAAGGGCTTTTACTACAAAATCAAAACGATACAGGTCAATGGGCGCAGTTTATCAGCCCTGGCGTCTGAAAATCCGGCCACCGGGCTGCGGTTTGACAATTAAAAACAGTTATTTCGCATCCGGTGAGAGATAAATGCACCAGGCCTCGGAGAAAAACCGCATCGGTGCTGTCGGAGGGTCTTTATCGGAGGTTTTGTATGAAGTGGGGTGCGTGGGTCCTGCCATTGGTCTTGGCATTGAATGGTTGTGCAAGCGTCGAGGACATCAACGAGTCGCTGCCCACCATGAGTGTGATTTCAGGCAAGAAACCCCACGAGTACGCGCAATGCCTGAGCGAAAAGCTCGCCAGCAGTCGAGGCGCCTTGCAAGTCGAGCCGCAGAAAGACGGTGTGCGGGTGATCGTTGCGCAAAAGCTTTCGTCCGGTCCGGCCGCCGTTTTTGATATCGAAGAGCGGTCCGGTGGCAGTAGCATCAAGTTACATGAACGTATCTCCAATGTGCCGCTACGCCCCTGGGATGTGCGCAATGCTGCCACAGCCTGCATTTCTGGCTGATAAACTGTCGACCATAAACATCGATGCCGCCAAAGCGACACTTTGGCGGCATTGTCATTTCTGGAGTCAGGCATGAAGCGAGAGCGGGTACGGGAGCGGCACGCAGAGGGGCATATCTCTGCCACCCATGTGATTCAAAATCCGGCAGATCCGGGGGAATGGATCGTGTTTTTCAAAAAAAGCGCCGGTCGCAGTTTTTTTCTGGTCGATGACAGCGACGAAGTCGAATCCTTCAGCAGTCTCGACGATCTGATCGAGACCGTGCGCGGCCTCGGGATCAAATTCGCCGAAATCCACATGTAGGGCGAGCAGGGTGCCTTACTTGCAGACCACCACGACGCTGCGGTTCTTGTAGTTGCCGACATCGACGCCGAGGGTCTTGTCGCTTTCCGCAGGGGCCGGGCTGCCGTCGGTGCCGACGATGCGATAACCGGTACCCGCACAGGACGCATCCGCTTTTTCGTAGCAAGTCGCCCATGAGTTGGCTTCGCCGGAGCAATCAATGGCCAGGCCTTGCTCGCCGTTGTTCAGGTAAGTGGTTTCGGATGTTGCGCAGCCACCGAGGGCCAATACCGCAATCAGCGGCAAAAATTTAGTCATGTCGTAGTCGTCATTAAAAGGGGTGGGCAAGTGCTGTGACAGCGCCACTCGCAAAAGGTTATAGCCATAGGCCACTTCCCGCGCAAAAGACAAAAAAAGCCCTGCGCAATGGCAGGGCTGTGGGCGTGTCAGGCCTCGATCAGTTCTTGTCCTTGCCGCGTCGCTTGGGTTCCGGATGCTCAAGCTGCAACACCGATGCCACTTCCACCGCCATGGCTTCGGTAGGGAAAGGCCCGGCAATGTTCTCGCCGTTGGCGCTGTCTACCCACCATTGGCCGTCCTTCGCCTTGTTGATCAAGTACCCGTTGACGCTTTTTGCTGCC
Organism: Pseudomonas sp. TNT2022 ID1044; assembly: GCF_028656895.1. NCBI lineage: Bacteria > Pseudomonadati > Pseudomonadota > Gammaproteobacteria > Pseudomonadales > Pseudomonadaceae > Pseudomonas > Pseudomonas sp. TNT2022 ID1044. Next base: position 171,389 of record NZ_JAMDHB010000003.1, read on the forward strand.
GACATCTATCTGCCTCGTTGGCTGGTTCAATCGCGCCATAATAGCGCCAAACGCACCTGACGGGTGCCAATGGGTGTAGGGTGGCTCGATTGCCGACAAATGATAACCGTGCAAGTTGGCCGGTCTCTGCTATCAATAAGGGGCGACGCAGCGATCTGCGCGGATCTGTGCGGAACTAACCGCGCGAATATTTCTCTATGTTGACATCGGTTAGCCAGCGCGGGGCATTGTAAGGTGCCCGCCGCCTGATTAGACTGCGCCGAAACTCGTACACACAGCCCTTTCAAGGACTTATATGATCAAGAAATGCTTGTTCCCAGCAGCCGGTTACGGTACTCGCTTCCTGCCAGCGACTAAAGCCATGCCCAAAGAAATGCTGCCGGTGGTAAACAAGCCACTGATCCAGTACGGCGTCGAAGAAGCACTGGATGCCGGGTTGACCGAAATCTCCATCGTCACCGGTCGCGGCAAGCGCGCCCTGGAAGACCACTTCGACATCAGCTACGAGCTGGAAAACCAGATCAAGGGCACCGACAAGGAAAAATACCTGGTCGGTATCCGCAAGTTGCTCGACAACTGCTCGTTCTCCTACACCCGCCAGACCGAAATGAAAGGCCTGGGCCACGCCATCCTGACCGGTCGCCCACTGATCGGTGACGAACCTTTCGCCGTGGTATTGGCGGACGACTTGTGCGTCAACCTCGAAGGCGACGGCGTACTGACCCAGATGGTCAAACTGTACAAACAGTTCCGCTGCTCGATCGTGGCCATCCAGGAAGTCGATCCGCAAGAAACCAACAAGTACGGCGTTATCGCCGGCGAAATGATCCGCGACGACATCTACCGCGTCCACAGCATGGTTGAAAAACCAAAACCAGAAGATGCGCCGTCGAACCTGGCCATCATCGGTCGCTACATCCTGACCCCGGACATCTTCGACCTGATCGAACAGACCGAGCCAGGCAAAGGCGGCGAAATCCAGATCACCGACGCCCTGATGAAACAAGCCCAGAACGGCTGCGTAATGGCCTACAAGTTCAAGGGCAAGCGTTTCGACTGCGGCGGCGCCGAAGGCTACATCGACGCAACCAACTTCTGCTTCGAGAATTTCTACAAGACTGGCAAGGCTTACTGATAGCGCGTTAGTTGCTTGCATTGAAAAGCCACCTTCGGGTGGCTTTTTCATTTTCCGATTCCATATCGATTGCAACGCTTGCCCAACAGATGACTGCAGGTATGCTGTTGACCTGCCGAGGAGATTGAAAATGGCCTACGATTTTGACCTTTATGTGATTGGTGCCGGTTCCGGCGGTGTGCGGGCTGCTCGATTTTCGGCCGGTTTCGGCGCGAAGGTGGCGGTGGCCGAGAGTCGCTACCTGGGTGGTACTTGTGTGAACGTCGGCTGTGTGCCGAAAAAATTGCTGGTCTACGGCGCGCACTTTGCCGAAGACTTCGAACAGGCGTCCGGTTTCGGCTGGACCCTGGACGAAGCGCAGTTCGATTGGCCGACGCTGATCGCCAACAAGGACCGCGAGATCAATCGCCTGAATGGGATCTACCGCAACCTGCTGGTCAACAGCGGCGTAACGCTGCATGAAGGGCACGCGAAGATCGTCGATCCGCATACTGTCGAGATCAATGGCGAGCGCCACACCGCTAAAAACATCCTGATCGCCACTGGCGGCTGGCCGCAGATTCCGGAGATTCCGGGGCACGAGCATGCGATCAGTTCCAATCAGGCCTTCTTCCTCAAAGAATTGCCCAAGCGCGTGCTGGTAGTTGGCGGTGGTTACATCGCGGTCGAGTTCGCCGGGATCTTCCACGGCTTGGGTGCGCAGACTACGCTGTTGTATCGCGGTGAATTATTCCTGCGTGGCTTCGATGGTGCGGTGCGCAAGCATTTGCAGGAAGAGCTGACCAAGCGCGGCATGGACCTGCAATTCAATGCCGACATCGAGCGCATCGACAAGCAGGCGGATGGCAGCTTGAAAGTCACGCTCAAGGACGGTCGTCAGCTGGAAGCCGATTGCGTGTTCTACGCCACTGGCCGCCGGCCGATGCTGGACAATCTCGGATTGGAAAACACCGCCGTCAAGCTCGACAAGAAAGGCTTTGTTGACGTGGATGAGCTGTACCAGACCGCCGAGCCGTCAATCCTCGCTCTTGGCGACGTGATCGGGCGTGTGCAACTGACACCGGTAGCCCTGGCAGAAGGCATGGCCATTGCGAGACGCCTGTTCAAGCCAGAACAATATCGCCCGTTGGACTACAAGATGATCCCGACGGCGGTGTTCAGCTTGCCGAACATCGGCACCGTCGGCTTGACTGAAGAAGAGGCGCGCGACGCTGGTCACGAGGTGCAGACCTTCGAGAGCCGTTTCCGTCCGATGAAGCTGACCCTGACCGAATGCCAGGAACGTACGCTGATGAAACTGGTGGTAGATACCAAGACCGACAAGGTGTTGGGCTGCCACATGGTCGGGCCGGATGCCGGTGAAATCGTCCAGGGTCTGGCGATCGCCTTGAAGGCCGGCGCCACCAAGCGCCACTTCGACGAAACCATCGGTGTGCACCCGACGGCCGCCGAAGAGTTCGTCACCATGCGTACGCCGGTCGCCTAATCGTCCTTGGCGGCGTCTGCCGCTGCTGCAACGGCGGCGGCCAGACGCTGGCTTTCTTCCAGTTCTGCCTGGGTCTTTGTCAGTTCAATTTCCAGCGCTTTGTTGATCTGCGACTGCTCATCGATGTTCTGTTTTTGCGCCTGGCTTTCCAGTAGCGCCACGCGCAGGCGTTCCTGGAGGAGGGTGCGCTCGGCATCGACGCGGGTGGCTTGTTCCAGTAGCTGGTCCTGACGGTTATTGCTTTGCTTGAGTTGATCCTGCAACAGGCTCAGCTCACGCAATGTCCCACGGTTCTCCGTCAGCAAGCGCTCGTTGTCGCGGTGCAACTGAGTGATTTCATCCTGGCGTACCAGCGCACTTTGCTGCGCCTGGCGTAACTCCATCTGCAATTGCTGCACCTGACCTTCATGGCGGCTGTGTTCCTGCTCGCGCTGTTCCTTGACGGCATTGCGGTAATGCTCCAGCGCGTCACGGGCATGCAGGTGTTTTTCTTCCAGAGAGCGGATCTGCTCATCCTTGTCTTGCAAGCGTAATTCGAAATCAGCCAGTGCCTGATTTAGCCCGGCATTGCGGGTTTGTTCAGTCTGCAGCGTGGCGAGGGTGTCCTGCAGGGCTTCGTGTTCCTGAGTCAACGCCAGGCTCTGGATTTCGTACTGCTCATGGAGTTCGTTATTGGTTTCCTGTGCTTCTGCCAGCTGGGTCTCCAGGGCCTTGCGTTGCTCTTCGAACTGCTCGCGAGCCTGATCAATCGGCTCTTGCGCCTGATCTTTCAAGCGTTGGGCCAGTCGTGTCACCAGCGCCAAAAGCTCATCGTCGATGGGTTCAGCGGGTTCGGCTTCAACACGCTGAGCGCCGTCATCCAACTCTTTGAGATAGCGATGAATCGTGGTTTTTGAACCGGTGTTCCCCATTTCGATACGTACTGCATCGATGCTCGGGTTCTCACCGCGGGCAAGAATCGCCAAACGGGCCGCTTGCACGACTGCCTTATTTACACCGCCACGGGCCATGACTACTCCTACAATTTCGTAATGTGGTACGTACTACCAGAATACACATTGTACCATTCAATTTTGAAAGTTAAATACAAGACGTTTTTAACACGGGATATACTGGTATTACCCCGTGTGATAAGCCATCGACCGGTAATATGCCCGCTGAAACGGTACGTTTTTTGAGATCTGCGCCATGACCGAGCTGGACCGCTACCTGCACGCCGCAACCCGCGATAACACCCGTCGCAGTTATCGGGCGGCCATCGAGCACTTCGAAGTCAGTTGGGGCGGGTTTCTGCCGGCTACCGGCGACAGCGTCGCGCGCTATCTGGTTGCCCATGCCGGTGTGTTGTCGATCAACACACTCAAGTTGCGCTTATCGGCGCTGGCGCAATGGCACAGCAGCCAGGGTTTCGCCGACCCAACCAAGGCACCCGTGGTGCGCAAGGTGTTCAAAGGCATTCGCGCACTGCACCCGGCACAAGAAAAACAGGCGCAACCGCTGCAGCTTCAGCATCTGGAACAAGTGATAGGCTGGCTCGAGCAGGAGGCGGTCGTTGCCAGAACGGCAGGCGATCGTCCCGGTTTGCTGCGTGCGAAGCGCGACAGTGCGCTGATTCTGTTGGGCTTCTGGCGCGGTTTTCGTAGCGACGAGTTGTGCCGCGTGCAGATCGAGCACGTGCAAGCCTCTGCCGGTTCGGGTATCACCTTGTTCCTGCCGCGCAGCAAAAGTGATCGCGAAAATCTCGGCAAGACTTACCAGACACCCGCCCTGCAACGCTTGTGTCCGGTGCAGGCCTACATCGACTGGATCACCGAAGCTGCGCTGGTACGCGGGCCGGTGTTTCGCGGGATTGACCGCTGGGGGCATTTGAGTGAGGAGGGGCTGCACGCCAACAGTGTGATTCCGTTATTGCGACAAGCGCTGGAACGCGCAGGGATTGCCGCCGAGCTCTACACCAGTCACTCGTTGCGTCGCGGTTTTGCTTCCTGGGCGCATCAGGCCGGGTGGGACCTGAAGTCGTTGATGAGCTACGTCGGCTGGAAGGACATGAAGTCGGCCATGCGCTACATCGAGGCCAGTCCGTTCCTGGGCATGACTCGCGTGCCCGAAAAGCCGTTGGCTACTTAAATTCAGATTTCTTCTATTAATAGTGGCGGCTAATAGCTAAAACCCATCAGCAGCATCAAGTTTGCCAATGAGCCTTCTATCGATCGAGTGGGTAAAGTTCTCTCCATCAACTTCTTAACCCCTGACGGAGAGTCAACGATGCCTATCATCAACAGCCAAGTAAAACCGTTCAAAGCTGACGCATTCAAAAACGGCGACTTCGTAAAAGTCTCGGACGCTGACCTGAAAGGCAAGTGGTCTGTCGTATTCTTCTACCCAGCAGACTTCACTTTCGTATGCCCAACCGAGCTGGAAGACCTGGCTGACAACTACGACGCATTCCAGAAACTGGGCGTCGAGATCTATAGCGTTTCCACCGACACTCACTTCGCTCACGCTGCCTGGCACAACACTTCGCCAGCCATCGGCAAAATCCAGTACACCATGATCGGCGACCCGACCCACGCCATCTCCCGCAACTTCGACGTGCTGATCGAAGAAGCAGGCCTGGCTGACCGTGGCACCTTCGTGATCAACCCGGAAGGCCAGATCAAAATCGTTGAACTGAACGATGGCGGTGTAGGCCGTGACGCTTCCGAGCTGCTGCGCAAGATCAAGGCTGCTCAATACGTTGCTGCTCACCCAGGCCAGGTTTGCCCAGCCAAGTGGAAAGAAGGCGAGGCTACTCTGGCTCCGTCCCTGGACCTGGTCGGCAAGATCTAAGTCTGTGACACGCTTCATCAGGGCGGACATCCGCACCTTCTAAGCAAGCTGCACCGCCCAATAAAAACGCCCGGGCGATATTCGCTCGGGCGTTTTTTTGTCTCAAAAATTCAAGGAAATCGCCCGTATGTTGGACACCAATCTTAAAGCCCAGTTGAAATCGTACCTGGAACGGGTCACCCAGCCGATCGAGATCGTTGCATCCCTCGACGACGGTGCGAAATCCCAGGAAATGCTTGAACTGTTGAAAGACGTTGCCAGTCTTTCCAGCCTGATTACTTTGCTCGACAACGGTGACGATGCACGCAAGCCATCGTTCTCGATCAATCGCCCGGGTGCCGATATCAGCCTGCGTTTCGCCGGCATCCCGATGGGCCACGAATTCACGTCCCTGGTGCTGGCCTTGCTGCAAGTCGGCGGCCACCCTTCGAAAGCCAGTGTCGAAGTCATTGAACAAATCCGTTCGATCAAGGGTGAGTTCAGCTTCGAGACTTACTTCTCGCTGTCTTGCCAGAACTGCCCGGACGTTGTCCAGGCGCTGAACCTGATGGCTGTGTTGAACCCGAACATCCGCCACGTCGCGATTGACGGCGCGCTGTTCCAGGCTGAAGTCGATGAGCGCCAGATCATGGCGGTGCCGAGCATCTACCTCAATGGCGTGAACTTCGGTCAGGGCCGCATGGGCCTGGAAGAAATCCTCGCCAAGATCGACACCAGTGGCATCGAGCGCCAAGCCGAGAAGATCAGCGCCAAAGAAGCTTTTGACGTACTGGTTGTCGGCGGTGGCCCGGCCGGTGCTTCGGCGGCGATCTACGCAGCCCGTAAAGGCATTCGTACCGGTGTGGCCGCTGAGCGTTTCGGTGGGCAGGTGCTGGACACCATGGCCATCGAGAACTTCATCTCCGTGCAGGAAACCGAAGGGCCGAAACTGGCCAGCGCCCTCGAAGAACACGTTAAGCAATACGACGTCGATATCATGAACCTGCAGCGCGCAAGCGCGTTGATCCCGGCGAAAAATCCCGGCGAGTTGCATGAAGTCCGCTTCGAAAGCGGTGCCACACTGAAAACCAAGGCGCTGATCCTCGCTACCGGCGCACGCTGGCGCGAAATGGGCGTGCCGGGTGAGCAGGAATACAAAGCCAAAGGCGTTTGTTTCTGCCCGCATTGCGATGGCCCGTTGTTCAAAGGCAAGCGCGTAGCGGTGATCGGCGGCGGTAACTCCGGCGTTGAAGCGGCGATCGATCTGGCGGGCATTGTCAGCCACGTCACGCTGCTGGAGTTCGACAGCAAACTGCGCGCTGATGCGGTGTTGCAACGCAAGTTGTACAGCCTGCCCAACGTCAATGTCATCACCAGTGCACTGACCAGTGAAGTGAAAGGTGACGGCCAGAAGGTCAACGGTCTGGTGTACAAGGATCGCGACTCGGGTGAGTTCCGCACGATCAACCTTGAAGGCATCTTCGTGCAGATCGGTTTGCTGCCGAACACTGACTGGCTCAAAGGCACCGTCGAGCTGTCACCGCGTGGCGAGATCATCGTCGATGCACGTGGCGAGACTTCGCTGCCGGGCGTGTTTGCCGCCGGTGACGTGACGACGGTGCCGTACAAGCAGATCGTGATCGCGGTGGGCGAGGGCGCCAAGGCTTCCCTGAGCGCATTCGACCACTTGATCCGGACCTCAGCCCCGGCGTAAATCCGGACGCTGAAAAAACCAAACCCCATGAGTGATCATGGGGTTTTTTGTATTCGCCTTTCTGTAGGAGCCGGCTTACTGGCGATGGCGATTTCAAGGGCGCCATGGCTGTTGAAGCCAGCTCCTACAGAATGGGGATATGCATCACAGCGGCGCGGGCTGAATGATCTCGACCCAATAGGCATCCGGGTCCTTGATGAACGCCAGGCTCTTCATGCGACCATCAGTCAAGCGCTTCTGGAAGTCGCAGCCCAGTACTTCGAAACGCTCGCACGCAGCGACGATATCCGGCACCGAGATGCAGATGTGGCCGAAACCGCGCGGGTCAGTGTTGCCGTTGTGGTAGGCAAAGTCCGGGTCGTTTTCGGTGCCGTGGTTGTGGGTCAGTTCCAGGATGCCAGGGATCGACTTCATCCACTCGGTGCGTGCAGCGGCGTCGGCCGGGATCTGGGCCTTGTCGACCAGTGCGAGGAAGTACAGGCTGAATTCGGCTTCCGGGAAGTCGCGTTTTTCCACCAGCGAGAAACCCAAAACGCGCGTGTAGAAGTCCAGGGATTTGGTGATGTCCTTGACCCGCAGCATGGTGTGGTTGAAGACGAACTTCTGGGTGGCGGTGTCAGGTTGTGCGGTAACGCCGGGGAAGGTGTTCAATTCTTGCAGGCTCATGGGCCCTCCGGAAAATAAGTGGGGCTGACGATTGGCGACAATGATACGCAAGGGATGCGACATCACCAAACCTAAAGCGTCGGCTATTGCCTGACGATCGGTCGAGGCTCAGACTCCACCGCTCATCTTGTGAGTGTTCAGGGCAATGATTCGAATCGGCAAATCGGTATTCATCTTGATGGGTGTGTTGTGTGCGGTGGCGACTGCTTCCGCCGAAGCGCCGGTGATGACCTGGCCTGCCGGCTGGCAGGTCGAAGAGTTAGAGAAAAGCGAGGCGGCGTCCGGTGTTTCTCGTCAGCGTGCGGTGAAAAACGATCAGGACGGCACGCCAGTCATGGTGATGGAATTGACCATGACGCGGGTTGAAAGTGGACATCAGGTGAACCTGGAAGGCGTGTTGCTCGAAATGCGCAAGTCGGTGCAAAAAGACTTCTTTCAAAGTGGCTATCAAAGTGTCTGCAACCGGATTCATCCGGCAACGTTGAGCCGTTTATCTGCATTGGAATCTACCTGCACCATCACCCAAAACGGACGTCATGTGCTTTCTCAAACTTTGGTCGCCGCCGTGGATGCTGATAAGGCCTATGTTCTTTCCTACGCAGGGCAGGCTGAGGCTTATAAGGCCAGTCAGGATGAAATAGAAACGGTACGAAACGGCTTGAAACTTTAGCTGAAGACTTTGGTGGTTGCAGGCTTTGCACAGCGGGCACTGAAATTTTTAGATACCCAATGGATTAAGCACAAAGTTAGTCGGCAAGTAGCGAGTTGATCGAGACACATCGTTGCATTTAGAGGGTATTGATGAAAAAGCCCTGCATCAGCAGGGCTTTTTTTACAACGCGAATGTTAGCCGCGCAGCCAGGAGTCAACGGTGGAAGCACCGTATTGTTCCTTCCAGGCTTTCAGCCCGCGGTGATTGCCGCCCTTGGTTTCAATCATTTCACCGGTGTGCGGGTTCTGATAAACCTTGACCACGCGAGCGCGGCGGGTTTTAGGTGCAGCGGCCTGTTGCAAGCCGGATTTAGCCGGGTTCGGATCGAGAATGGCGATGATGTCGCGCAGGCTCTTGCCGTAGGTTTTCATCAGCCCCTGGAGCTTTTCTTCGAATTCGATTTCTTTCTTGAGCCCGGCATCGTTCTTCAGGGATTCAAGCTGCTTGAGCTGTTCTTGAAGGGCCTTTTCAGCTGCACGAAATTCAGCGAGTCTGGACAATATCTTTACTCCAATAGTGTGTTTGGCTGATACCAACCGCAAACAAAGCTATAAGCCAAGAGCCTTGAAGCGACTCGGTGATAAGTGGCACACCTGCCAAATTACCGCAGGCATGAAAAATTGTAGTAGTTAATTGACCAAGAGTAAATCATGTCTTTTTCTTCATGTAACAAGAGTAGTCTTTTGAATCAAATTGGTGCGCCTTTTAGTCGTCTCGTCGCATAAGCCCAAGGGTTAATGATCGCTTAATGCACTAATGAATTCCGCGCCAGGCATGGGCCGGCCAAACAGATAGCCTTGCTGGAAGTTAACGTTACGTGCGGTCAGGTAATCACTTTGCTCCTGGGTTTCTACACCTTCTGCAACCATTGACAGCTCCAGCTTGCCGGCAAGTTGGATGATGCTGTCGAGAATATGGCTGGAAGGTGTGTCGATGCCGATCATCGCGACAAAGCTCTGGTCGATTTTCAGGAAGTCGACATTGAACTGGCGCAAATAGCCGAGGCTGGAATGCCCGGTACCGAAATCGTCAATGGCGATCATCACGCCAAGTTCATGCAACTGGTCGAACAGTTGATGAGTGAGTTCAGTGGGTTCAATCAGTTCGCGCTCGGTTAACTCCAGTACCAGGTGAATGGAGCCGGGTGCGAAAGCGCCGAGGAACTGGCGGCAATCCTGAATCAGATCGAGGTTCTGGCAATGGCTGGCAGTGATGTTGATACCGATATGAAAGGGTTCGGCAAACGAAGTGGACAGCGGGCCGAGCAGGGTCGCGGTTTGCTGCATCAAAGAACGGGTCATCGGCACAATCAGCCCGGAATGTTCGGCAAGCGGAATGAACAGGTCCGGACGCACCAGGCCCTCCTTCGGATGATTCCAGCGCATCAATACTTCGATGCCCGAGAGTTTCTTGCTGTCGCCATGCACCACAGCCTGGAAGTAAGGAACGAACTCTGCAGCGTCCAGCGCTCGTTGCATTTCCAGGGTGGGTGAGGTTGAGCGCTTCTGAAGAACATGGCCGATCGCGCCGGAAATGACCCCGAAAAAGATCAGCAAACTGAACAGCGGCGGGTATTCACTGGTCATGTAGCGCCAGGTTTCGCCTTCCGGGAAGCCAGCCGCCACGCTGAAATCATACCGAGTTGATTTGAGCATGCTTTGGGCGACGGGAAAGTCGGGCAGGGGCTCATCGCGAACACGGCCATCGGCGGTTAGCCAGTGACTGCCGACTTGCAGTATCAGGGATGTATGCCTGCCGATCAGGCGCAGTACGTTGCTCAAGTGGTAACCATCCAGCGTCGCCAGCGCACCGCGTTTGCCGTCCTCGAGCCGATAGACCAGCAAGGCAGTATCGGGCGTGACCGGGTTGCCCTTCATCAGAAACAGCCGGCCACCGGCATAGTCGCCGGAGGAGATTATTTCGTGATAGTCGCCAAACAGGGAGCTGCAATAAATAGTGTCGGCCCACATCAGGTTGGTCGAGCGCACGAAGGGACGTCGGGTGACTTGCTCGCGTAGCGCGAGGTTGACGTCCAGGCAACTTTGCCCTGCCATTGGCAACAACTCGCGCGCCGCCTGAGCCGTGTTGTCGAGCATCAGTTCAAATTGGCGAATGGCTTCTTCGGCGGTTTCTTGTGCATTCTGTTCGAGTGCCCGCCCGGCCTGCATGTAGAGGATGAAAGAACCCAACATTACCGGAAGCAAGCCACTGAGCAAGGTCACCGCAACCTTGAGTCTGCGTTTTCGGGGTTTGGTTTTTAGTGGCATTCGTAGAACCCGTAGCGATGAAATGGAGCTCTCAAATGCTGGCAGGGCCAAATGCCTTCCAAAAAGAGTTCAGGTACGAGCCATGATAGTTCGCGTATGGCCATTGTGCCGTTCAACGGTAATCCGGTCGTTCAGCCTGTTTGATGAAGGCCAGCGTTGTCGGTGAGGCATGGCGCTGGTCGAGCGCGGTCAGGCTGCGCTGGTGCTGGGCGTGCAACTTACACTGGCCAAGTATTTGGGGGAAAGGCCGATTCTGGTCTGGATATGTCTGTGCAACAAACCCCTTGCACGTGCGGGAAAAAGGCGGATTTTATAGAGAGGGCGGACAAACTGATTTACGCTGTGTAGAATCAGGTTACGCATACAAGAATAATCGTCTTCTGGCAGCAGAAGCCTCGCCCGCAATAGCCTTGGGTCGACAATGAAGATATTTGGGTTTCAATTGATCTACGGTGATTTCCTCGCCCGCAGCGTGCGAGGCATCTCGTGCGCGCCACCCACCGGTCTCAGCATTGCTAGCAACTAACGTTTGTTAATTCTAAAAGCATGATGAGGCGCCAACCATGGCAGATTTATACGAAAACCCGATGGGCCTGATGGGCTTTGAATTCATCGAGCTCGCATCGCCGACCCCGAATACCCTGGAGCCGATCTTCGAGATCATGGGCTTCACCAAGGTCGCGACCCACCGTTCCAAAGACGTGCACCTGTACCGTCAGGGCGCGATCAACCTGATCCTTAATAACGAACCCAACAGCGTTGCTTCGTACTTCGCGGCCGAGCACGGTCCGTCGGTGTGCGGCATGGCGTTCCGCGTCAAGGATTCGCAAAAAGCCTACAAGCGTGCGTTGGAACTGGGCGCCCAGCCTATCCACATCGAAACCGGTCCGATGGAACTGAACCTGCCGGCAATCAAAGGCATTGGTGGTGCGCCGCTGTACCTGATCGACCGTTTCGGTGAAGGCAGCTCGATCTACGACATCGACTTCGTGTTCATCGAAGGCGTCGACCGTCACCCAGTCGGTGCCGGCCTGAAGATCATCGACCACCTGACCCACAACGTGTATCGCGGTCGCATGGCCTACTGGGCGAACTTCTACGAGAAGCTGTTCAACTTCCGTGAAATCCGTTACTTCGACATCAAGGGCGAATACACCGGCCTGACTTCCAAGGCGATGACCGCACCGGACGGTATGATCCGCATCCCGCTGAACGAAGAATCGTCCAAGGGCGCCGGGCAGATCGAAGAGTTCCTGATGCAGTTCAACGGCGAGGGCATCCAGCACGTTGCGTTCCTGTCCGATGACTTGCTCAAGACCTGGGATCACCTGAAGAGCATCGGCATGCGCTTCATGACCGCGCCGCCGGACACTTACTACGAAATGCTCGAAGGCCGTTTGCCAAATCACGGCGAGCCGGTGGGCGAACTGCAAGCGCGTGGCATTTTGCTGGACGGTTCGTCCGAGTCGGGTGACAAGCGTCTGCTGTTGCAGATCTTCTCGGAAACCCTGATGGGCCCGGTGTTCTTCGAGTTCATCCAGCGCAAGGGCGATGACGGCTTCGGCGAAGGCAACTTCAAGGCGCTGTTCGAATCGATCGAGCGTGATCAGGTGCGTCGTGGCGTTCTCTCCACCGACTAAACCATTACACCGATAAAAACTGTGGGAGCTAGCCTGCTAGCGATAGCGGAGTGTCAGCCAGCATTGTTGTTGCTGGTACACCGCCATCGCTAGCAGGCTAGCTCCCACATTTGTTTTGTGTTGGGTTTAAGGCCTGCGCTGTCGCATCAAATGCTTGAACCCTTCAAACACCAACACCAGCACCGCCATCCAGATCGGGATATAGGTCAGCCATTCGGTCGGCTTGATGCTTTCGCCCAGCAACAATGCCACGCCCAGCAACAGCACCGGTTCAACATAGCTCAACAACCCGAACAGGCTGAACGGCAGCAAGCGGCTGGCGATGATGTAGACCACCAAGGCCGACGCACTGATCAAGCCCAGCAGCGGGATCAGCCACGTCAGCGCCGGATGCTGATCGAACACGCCAAAGCCTTGTTCACCGCCGTGCACGAACCAGTAGGCAATCGGAAGCATCAGGGTCATGTCCAGCCAGAGCCCGCCGAGGTTGTCGGCTTTCAGCCATTTGCGCAGCACGAAATACAACGGATAGCCGACCACCACCAGCAGCGTGGCCCAGGAAAAACCGCCGACCTGATACAGCTCATTGATCACGCCCAGCGTGGCGAAAAACACCGCGACTTTTTGCAGGTACGACAGGCGTTCACCGTAGGCGATGCGCCCGGTCAGCACCATGGCCAGCGGTAACAGGAAATACCCAAGCGACACATCGAGGCTGTAGCCGTTGAGCGGCGCCCACATGAACAGCCAGAGCTGTACGCCCAAGAGCGCCGAAGAGAGCAGCAAGCCGGCGATCAACTTGGGTTGCGCGCCGATGCGCCGTATCAGGTCGACCGCGCGCCGCCATTCCCCGGACACCAGCATGAACACGGTCATGCAGGGCACGGTCAGCAGCATGCGCCAGCCAAAAATTTCCACGCCGCTCAAAGGTGTGAGCAGCGACGTGTAGTAATACATGACGGCAAACAGCACTGAGGCTGAAACCGATAGAGCGATACCTTTAGACAAACTGTCCTCGCGTGATTTTGAGTGAGTGTGAAACGGGCGCAGAGGATACGTGTTTTTTCAGCCGGACATTGACCGATCAATCAATAAATAACCTGTGGGAGCTGGCTTGCCAGCGATAGCGGTCTATCAGCCAACCTCGGCTTTGAATGTGCAACCGCCATCGCTGGCAAGCCAGCGCCTACAGGGTACATAAGCCGTCAGGCAGTACGCGGTTTACGGCCCGAAACGAAGTGGCTCACGTCATTGAAACCCGGTGTCGAGGCATGCCCCGGTGTCACCAGCGAATCGATGAAGGCTTCATCTTCAGCCGTGATCTTCACCGCTTGTGCCTTAGTGTAGGCGTCCCATTGTGCTTCGGTGCGCGGGCCGACAATGGCGGAGGTGACGGCGGCGTTGTTCAGCACCCAGGCGATCGCGAACTCGACGATGCCGACGCCGCGCTCCTGAGTGTATTGCTGGATCTGCCGGGCGATGTGCAGCGACTCCACACGCCATTCAGTTTCCAGAATTCGCTTGTCGGCGCGGCCGGCTCGGCTGTCGGCATCGGGTTTTGCATCCGGCGCATACTTGCCGCTGAGCACGCCGCGCGCCAAGGGGCTGTAAGGCACCACACCGAGACCATAATTCTGTGCCGCAGTGATCTGCTCGGTTTCGGCCTGGCGATTGACGATGTTGTACAGCGGCTGGCTGATCACTGGCCGGTCGATGCCCAGTTTGTCGGCGATGCGAATCACCTCGGCAATGCGCCAACCGCGATAATTCGACAAGCCCCAATAGCGGATTTTGCCCTGGCGAATCAGGTCGCCAATGGCCGATACAGTGACGTCCAGCGGCGTGTTGTGGTCTTCGCGGTGCAGGTAGTAGAGGTCGAGATAGTCAGTGCCCAGGCGCGTCAGGCTGGCGTTGATGCCATTGAAGATGTGCTTGCGGCTCAGACCGCTGCGGTTCGGCACGCCGTCCACCGGGCCGAAGCCGACCTTGGTCGCCAGCACCCATTCGTGGCGGCGGCTGGCGATGGCCTCACCGACGATTTCTTCGGAGCGACCGTTGGTGTAGACGTCGGCGGTGTCGATGAAATTGATGCCCTGGTCCCAGGCCTTGTCGATGATCCGCAGGGAATCTTCGGTGCTGGTCTGTTCGCCGAACATCATGGTGCCCAGGGTCAGCGTAGATACTTGCAGGCCCGAATGACCCAGTGTGCGGTAGCTCATGAGGAAATCCTTTTGCCGGAGGGAAAGGCTCAATCAAATACCAGAACCACCGCCGGGAGCAAACGCAAATCTCAAACACACGCACGAAACAACTGTGGGAGCCTGCTAGCTCCCACAGGGGATTTGCTGTGCTTAGACGCGCAGGGTGCGGGTCATGCGCAACGCCAGCAAGCTACCGCAGACAATCACACCCGCCAGCAGGTACAACGCCGCATCGGTCGAGCCGGTGCTGTCCTTGACCCAACCCACCAGGTACGGGCTGAGGAAACCCGCCATCTGCCCCATGGAGTTGATCAGCGCCAGACCACCCGCCGCAGCGCCCGCACTGAGCAACGCGGTCGGCACCGGCCAGAACATCGGCAGGCCGGTGAGGGCGCCCATGGTGGCGATGGTCAAGCCAAGGATGGCGATGGCCGGGTTGGCGGCGAAGTTCACGGCGATCAGCAGCCCCAGCGCGCCCATCAGCATCGGCACTACCAAGTGCCAGCGGCGTTCTTTGTGCAAGTCTGCCGAGCGGCCCACGAACAACATGAACAGCGCAGCGAGCAGATACGGAATCGCACTCAACCAGCCAATCACCAGGTTATCGCTGAAGCCCAGGTTCTTGATGATCGACGGCAGCCAGAAGTTGATCGCGTAGACGCCGCTCTGAATGCAGAAGTAGATCAGGCCGAACGCCCAGATCGCCGGGTTCTTGAACACCGCCAGCAGGGAATCCGTGGTGGTTTTCGGTTTGTTGGCCAGGTCATCGGCGTGGTCCGCTTCGAGCACTGAGCGCTCGAACGGGGTCAGCCATTTGGCATTGGCGTAGCTGTCGCTGAGCAGGAAATACGCCAGTGCACCGAGGATCACGGTCGGAATGCCTTGCAGCAAAAACATCCACTGCCAACCGGCCAAACCGCCCTGGCCTGCGGCGAAGTGATTGAGAATCCAGCCAGAGAACGGACTGCCGAGCAGGCCCGACACCGGGATCGCCGACATGAACAGCGCCATGATGCGGCCACGGCGGAAGGTGGGGAACCACTGGGAAAGATAGAGCACCACGCCCGGGAAGAACCCGGCTTCGGCCGCGCCGGTGAACAGGCGCAAGGTGTAGAACCCGGTCGGGGTGGTGACGAACAGCAGGCAGGTCGACAGCGTGCCCCAAGTGATCATCATCAGCGCGATCCAGCGTCGTGGGCCGAATCTGGTCAGGGCGAGGTTGCTCGGCACGCCGCACAGCACGTAGCCAATAAAGAAAATCCCGGCACCGAGGCCGTACACGGTTTCGCTGAATTTCAGCGCGTCGAGCATCTGCAGCTTGGCAAATCCAACGTTCACCCGGTCGAGGTAGTTGAACAGGTAGCAGATGAAAATGAAGGGGATCAAACGCAGGGTAATGCGTTTGTAGACGGCGTTTTTCTCGTCAACGATGGCCTGGGTAGCGGCGGCGCTCTGTGACATGGCGGCTCTCTCTTTATTATGATTTTTTGCGATGCAAAGGGTAACGTTGATCGCCCGGAGAGTCTCGACCACCCTCGGGGCTGCTGTCTTTGTGCCTGAGCACAGGGTTTGCTACCAAGGCCTGTGCGGGTGAACAACCGCGTGGCCCTCACGCTTTCAAGGATCACCGTTATGTTCGAACTCGATCACGACTTGGCCCAGGACATCGTCGACCGCGCGATGGCCATCCTGCCGTACAACGTCAACGTCATGGACAGTCAGGGGCTGATTCTCGGCAGCGGCGAACCGGAGCGGGTCAACACCCGCCACGAAGGCGCGCAACTGGTATTGGCCAATGGCCGCGTGGTGGAGATCGATGCGCAAACCGCGGTTCACCTCAAAGGCGTGCAGCCCGGGATCAACCTGCCACTGATGCTCGACCAGCGCTTGATCGGCGTGCTCGGCATCACTGGCGAACCCGAGCAGTTACGCACCTACGCCGAACTGGTGCGCATGACCGCCGAGATGCTGGTGGGCCAGCGCAACCTTCAAGCCGAGCAGCATTGGCGACGCCAGCGTTGCGACGACCTGCTGGCGTTGCTGCTCAGTGACGCCGGCAGTTCACCGCGGTTGATCGACGAAGCGCAACAGCTCGGCCTCAAACCGCAAATGACGCGGGTGCCGTACCTGTTTGAATTGGGCATGGAACACGGGCCGGGGCATACCGTCGAGGCACTCAGCGCCTGGCTCACTTCGCGCTACCCGGACAGTTGGTGCGTGAGTTCAGCCAAGTCCTCGCTGCTGTGGTGTCGACCGGCCAACCAGTCCATCGAAAATGATCGGCTGCTGGAAAAGCTCGACGGTTTGGGCTGGAACATCCTGCGCATTGCCGTGGGCGGGCAGGCCGACGGGCTCACAGGATTGCGCCGTTGTTACCGTCGGGTCAGCGACTTGCTGGCCTACGGGCGTGACGTCCTGCCCCAATCGCGCTTATTGACGCTGACCCGTTATCGATTGCCCGTGATGCTCTGGCGACATCGCAACGACGATGCGCTGGACGAGTTGCTCAACCCACTGCGCAAAGTCATCGCCAAGGACAACAACGGCCAGTTGCTGGCGACCTTGCGCAGTTGGTGCGAACACGACGGCCAGAGCCAGGCCTGCGCTGATGCCTTGGGCATTCATCGCAACAGTTTGCGCTATCGGATGGAGCGCGTTGCCGAACTCAGCGGCGTTGATCCGTTGAAGCTGGACGGCATGCTGGCGTTGTATCTCGGCGTTCAACTATTACCCCAGAGCTGAACACGATCCCGGGCGTGTGAATACGGCTTTTTGTGGAAATGAACAATAATCCTCTGTGCGGCTTGTGCAGCGGACAGGCGTTATTGTTCGGGCCTGCTGGCAGCATGATCTCCATAACAACCGGAGAGTACCCATGAAAATCGTCATCGCCCCCGACTCGTTCAAGGACAGCCTGAGTGCCCAAGGCGTTGCTGATGCTATCGCCCTTGGACTCGCCGACGTCTGGCCCGATGCGCAGTTGATCAAATGCCCGATGGCTGACGGCGGGGAGGGGACGGTCGAGTCGGTGCTGGCGGCCTGTCATGGCGAACTGCGCCGCACTGGAGTTCGCGGGCCATTAGGCGCGCCGGTCAATGCCGCCTGGGGCTGGTTGCCCGACAGCCACACCGCGATCATCGAAATGGCCGAGGCCAGCGGTTTGCAATTGGTCCCGGTGGGGCAGCGTGATGCGTGCATCAGCAGTACCTTCGGCACCGGTGAGCTGATTCGCGCGGCGCTGGATGCCGGCGCGCAACGGGTGATTCTGGCCATCGGTGGCAGTGCGACCAATGATGGTGGCGCCGGTGCGATGCAGGCATTGGGCGTGAAGCTGCTGGATGCACAAGGTGAGCCTTTGGCGCCGGGCGGCTTGGCGCTGGCGCAATTGGCGCGCATTGATCTCAGCGAGTTCGACCCTCGTTTGGCCGACGTGCGTTTCGACATCGCGGCCGATGTGAACAATCCACTGTGCGGCACTCACGGCGCCTCGGCGATATTTGGTCCGCAAAAAGGTGCATCGCCCGAGCAGGTTCAGCAACTGGATCTGGCGCTGGGGCACTTCGCCGATCACTGCGCCAAGGTGTTGGAAAAAGACCTGCGCGATGAACCCGGCAGCGGTGCGGCGGGTGGTTTGGGCTTTGGCGCCAAGGCGTTCCTGGGGGCGCAGTTCAAGGCCGGGGTTGAGGTGGTTGCCGAGCTGGTGGGCCTGGCGGACGCGGTTGAAAATGCTGATCTGGTGATCACCGGCGAAGGGCGTTTCGACGCACAAACCCTGCGCGGCAAGACACCGTTCGGTGTCGCGCGCATTGCTCAACTGCGCGGCGTGCCGGTCATCGTTATCGCCGGTACGTTGGGCGAGGGCTATCAGGCGTTGTATGCGCATGGCATCGACGCCGCGTTCGCCCTGGCGAGCGGTCCGATGACGCTGGAACAGGCGTGTGCCGAGGCGCCGCGCCTGTTGCGTGAGCGAGCCACGGACATTGCTCGAGTCTGGCAAGTGGCTGTCCGCCAACGCTGACTCACCTGTGGCGAGGGCGCTTGCTCCCGTCGGGATGCGAAGCGGCCCTAAAAAGCGGCGGCTGCTGCGCAACCGAGGGGGAGCAAGCTCCCTCGCCACAGAGGTTCCCTTAACAGGGACTATTCAGGTGGATCAATCTTATCCAGCATGCGGTTGGCCGTGATCTCCGCCAGCATCACGCTGTTGGAAATGCCCAGTAGTGCATTGCGTGAGCCGCCGTCCAGATGATCGACCAACTGATGGACCATCACGTCCACCGAAGCCAGCGTTTCCACCAGATACACCATCAGCGTTTCGGTGGAGGCTTGCGGGTCGACGGTGAACAGGGTGCTGACCTTACGCGGCGTGGCTTTGATGTCGGCGGTCGAGGGGAAGTGGAAATTGAGGGCGCGCTCGGCGGCTTCGTTGAGTTTTGTGGAGTCGGGTTCGTACGGGGAGGTTGGATCGGTGTCAGGCGGGTTTGGCGTTACTTTGGACATAAGCTTGCTTCCCTGATTGGGGTGCCAACCCTCTTGCTGCTAAACGAGAAGGAGGCAACTGTGCGCAGGTTAGCAGACCGGGGAAGCTAGCAAAGCCGGCGCGCCCGAAGGCTCCCTGCGCACAGCCACAATCAAGTGCAGGCATGGAAATACCTGACTGACAGGCGCTTGTGCGCCTTGGTTACAACCCCAGGCTGCTAAACCCGATCACTGATGAGCAGTGACACGAATCAAGTTACCGATGGCCCCCAAAGCGCACAAGCCGGCGGATTCTGGCGTGCCCGTAGGCAACGGCGCAAAGTCTTGTGGCTTTCCGGAAGTGTCCTTAAACGCTGTTAAACGGCGGCGTCGCATCGCCCTTGGCACGCAAAAAAAGTGGCGCTACCTGTCAACTTTGACAGTTACGCACTTTGATAAAACACGGTTTACTCCTCCCAAGCGCAGAACGACGGGATGCGTTTGGGTAGTGCCCCGTAGTATTCGGTCTGCTTTTCCGGCCCAAGCACCATGGCAATCCATGGCGCCAGGTGTTGAATGCGGAGAGCGACAACATGGCAGGTTCAGATAAAAAAGAGCAGCAGCTTGCGGCAGGCCAATCCACTTCCGGTGGGACAGAGCCGCTGGACGTCCAAGAGCCGGACGTGAGGTCTGTTGTGATTGACCGGGACGCCACTGGGCTTATTCCCAGGGAAAAACTCAATACCAATCAAATCATCACCCTTGCCGAGTGGTTCGGCAGCTTTCCGCCCGCCGGTAGAACAGATAAATACAGACTGCAAATCGCCCGCAAGGGCAGTAGCAGTGGCTGGGTCAAGTTCCTTCGGATTAGTCCTACATACCGGTTGAATCCAGATCTATAGCCTGCGGCGCTTTCGATCTTTGCTCAATCATGGTGCCGATATGTCCAAGGTTCAATCGTTCAAGCTTCATCCGCTCGCCATTACCCTGAAGCTGTTATCCATTACGCCCTTTTTGCTGGTCGGTGAAATGGCTCATGCACGGGTACTTGTCCCGGGCGAGGTCGTGACAATTGATGGCTCCACCGCGCCGGATAACTACGTGTTGAACGGTGCTTCGACGCTCAATGCCAATGGCGCGCAGACCCGTGACATCACCGTCAATAACTCCACCCTCAACCTCAATGGCAGCGCCGTACAGGCTACCGGGAGCGCCATCGGTGTGGGGCTCAATGCGGGCGTAGCAAACATTGTCCGCAGCACTATTTTCAGCAATGGAACAGGTCTTTCGGTTGCCCGTAACGCGGCGGCCACGCAAGGGTCCACCGCAACCGTGAGTGACAGCACGATCAGCGGGGGAGCAACGGGTGTTTCGATCACAGGCCTGGGCAAGCTGACGCTGCTTCGCACCACTGTCGCCGGGACCGGTGCTACCGCCTCCGGCATGCGGATTTTCGGCGGCTCGGTCGAAGCCACCGGCAGCAATATTACCGGCAATCAGCATGGCATCGAGATGTCGCCCGACCCGGTGGTCGGTAGTCCGGGCACGCTCGAATTGAACAAAAGCCATGTCACCGGTTTGAATGGTTCGGCGATTGTTGTCGACTCCCTAAGTACTGGCCCGACCCAGGCCAATATTGCGGTCCTCAATGGTTCGACGCTTAACGCCAGCAACGGCATCCTGATGGATGTGCGCAGCGGCGCGGAAGGTAACTTGCGGGTTGGCAACAGCACCCTCACCGGCGATATCGTCGCGGACGGCGGCAGCACGGCCAATGTATTGCTGGAAGAATCCGCGACCCTGACCGGTCGCTTGCAGAACGTGCGGGACCTGGGCATCAACAGCAACGCGAGCTGGGTGATGGTGGGTGACGGCTCGGTGCAAAACCTCAACATGAATGGCGGTGCCATCAAGTTCGGTAACCCCGGCGACTTCTTCAAATTGAACGTGGGAACGCTGTCGGGCACCGGCGGTACGTTCTTCATGCACCACGACTTCAAAACCGGTCAGATCGATACCCTGACCGTAACCGGCAACGCCACCGGCGACCACACCATCGACCTTAAATCCAGTGGTTCGGAGCCAGTGCGCGCCGGTGCGATTCCGGTGGTGCACATCGGTGGCGGTGATGCCACCTTCAGCCTCGCCGGTGGCGCCGTCGACCTGGGAGCGTTCTCCTATGACCTGGTCAAACTGAGCGCTAACGACTGGTACCTCAATACCCTCTCGCGCACCATCAGCCCGGGCACTCAATCGGTGATCGCGCTGTTCAACGCAGCGCCGACCGCCTGGTATGGCGAACTCAGCACCTTGCGCAGCCGCATGGGCGAAGTGCGCATGGACCACGGCAAGGCCGGTGGCTGGATACGTGCCTACGGCAACAAGTTCAACGTTGACGCCAGCTCGGGCGTCGCCTACCAGCAAGTTCAGCAAGGCCTGTCGTTCGGTGCCGATGCGCCGTTGCCGATGGGGGACGGGCAGTGGTTGGTGGGTGTGCTGGGCGGTTACAGCCAATCGGACCTGGACATGAGCCGTGGTACCAGCGCCACCATCGACAGCTACTACCTGGGCGCCTACACCACTTGGCTGGATGAATCGAGCGGCTACTACTTCGACGGCGTGCTCAAGTTCAACCGCTTCCAGAACGAATCCGATGTGCGCCTGAGCGACGGCACAAAAGCAAAGGGTGATTACGACAGCCATGGCGTGGGTGCGTCCCTGGAGTTCGGTCGACACATCAAATTGGCTGACGATTATTTTGTTGAACCCTTCACCCAACTCTCCGGCGTGGTCATTCAGGGCAAGGACTACGACCTGGATAACGGCCTGTCCGCTGAAGGCGATCGTACTCATTCCTTGCTGGCCAAGGTGGGCGCAACCGCCGGCCGTAACTTCCAGTGGGATGATATGGCCGTGCAGCCTTACCTTCGCGCTGCGTATGTGCACGAGTTCGCCAACAACAACGAAGTGAAGGTCAACAACAACACCTTCAATAACGACCTCTCGGGTTCCCGTGGGGAGCTGGGTGCCGGTGTCGCCGTGTCGCTGAGCGACAAGGTGTCGATTCATGCCGACTTCGATTACAGCAATGGCAACAAGATTGAACAGCCGTGGGGGGCGAATGTGGGCGTGCGATATAGCTGGTGATCGTGCGGGGCTAAGTACTGTCCCGACTAACAGTAACTAGCTAGGAAATTCGAGATTTATGTTTTGTTTATCGGTCAAATTTCATCGGCTATTTTGTTGTGAACTAGCCGGCTTCTCCCCTCTGAAATAAAAGAAACACTTATGAAGTTATTACACGAGCAGCCTCGCTGCGATGCTTGAATTGTTCAAAGGAGTTGAAATATGTCGGAAAATTATTCGTTATCAGAAGTTCTTGAAAGGATTTACCACAACCAATTGGCACTGGAAGCGGCAGTGATGGAGCTAACAATCTTGGTGGAACAGCGGGGTTCCGCTGATGTAGGAGTGAATATTCGAGGGGCGCTCGATGCGATCGGTCACAACGCGGGACATATCAAGCAGGGAATGGCGCGTTTGAGGAATCTCAATATTCGCTGAGAAAAATTCCAGACTTTCTGATTGCGCGGCGGGCTTGATGTAAAACCAATGCTTTTGTTGACCCCCATCGCGAGCACGCTCGCTCCCACAGTTCGATAGTGTTCACGATTCTCGTGTTCACCGCAGATCACTGTAGGCGTGAGCTTGCTCGCGATAGCTACCTCAAGCGCAACGATTGTCTCAAGCCTTCCACGCCCCGGGATTGACCAGATTAACCGGGCGCTCGCCCGCCAGCGCCGCCAACAGATTGTCCACCGCACACTTGGCCATCGCCTCCCGCGTTTCATGGGTGGCCGAGCCGATGTGTGGGGTCGCCACCACGTTGTTCAGTTGCAGCAGCGGCGAATCATGATTGAGCGGTTCACGCTCGAACACGTCCAGCCCGGCGGCGCGAATCTGTCGTTCGCTCAGGGCCTTGATCAGCGACGCTTCATCCACGACTTTGCCCCGTGAAATATTGATGAAGATGGTCTCTGGCCGCATCAACGCGAACTGCCGCTCACCGATCAGTCCTTCGGTTTCGGCGGTCAGCGGCAGAGTCAGGCAGACAAAATCGGCCTGCTGCAGCAATTCGTCGAGGCTGCGGTATTGGGCATTGAATCGCTGTTCAATCGCCGGTTTCGGCGAGTGGCTGTGATAGATCACCGGCATGCCGAAGCCGAAGTGCCCGCGCTGGGCCAGGGCTTCGCCGATGCGGCCCATGCCGATGATGCCCAGGGTTTTGCCGTGCACATCGCTGCCGAAATACGCGGGACCGATGTTGCGGGTCCACTGGCCGTCGCGAACCATGTTCGCCAGTTCCACCACACGCCGCGCGGTGGCCAGGATCAGCGCGAAACCGGTGTCGGCGGTGGTTTCGGTGAGCACGTCCGGCGTGTTGCTGAGCAGGATGCGCCGCTCGGTGAGGTAGTCGATGTCGTAGTTATCGACGCCCACCGAAACGCTGGCGATGGCCTCCAGGCTGGGCGCCAGATCGAGCAGTCGGGCATCCAGTTTCAGGCTGGCGCCGAGCAAGCCTTGGGCGCGGGGCAGGGCGTCGCGCAGTTTGGCCAGGCCCTCGGCATCCAGGCTTTCGATCAGCGTCACTTCGGCCTGCTCGTGCAGGCGAGCCATCAGTGGCGCCGAGAGTTTCTTGTACAGAACAACCTGCTTTTTCATCGTCATCATCTCAATCAGGAATGTGCAGTGGTGGGCTTTAAGGCGACCGTGGGCCGCTCACGATCACTGGCACCGGGCTTGAGGAAAATTGTCAGGACCACCGAGAGCATCAACGCGCCGCTCATCAACAGGTACGAGGCACCGGGCGAGCCGGTGGAGCTGTTCAGGTAACCGACCAGATAGGAACCGCCGAACGAACCGAGGGCGCCCATGCTGTTGATCAGCGCCATGGCGCCACCGGCGACGTTGGCCGGGAGGATTTCCGGGATGATTGCGAAGAACGGGCCATAAGGCGCGTACATGCAGGCACCGGCAATCACCAGCAAGGTGTAGGACCACCAGAAATGTTCGGCGCCCAGGGCGTATGAACCGTAGAACGCAATCGAGGCGATCAGCAGCGGTGGCCAGACGAAGCGTTTGCGTTTTTGCAACTTGTCCGAACCCCAGGACAGCAACAGCATGCCGATCACCGCTGCCAGATACGGCAGCGCGGACAGCCAGCCGGCCTCGACCATGTCCATTTGTGCACCGGCCTTGAGGATCGACGGCAGCCACAGCACAAAGCCGTATACGCCAATGCTCCAGCAGAAAAACTGCAAGGCCAGGATGATCACTTTCGGTGAGCGGAACGCTTCGGCGTAGTTTTTCACTGCTTTGATGCCGACCTGCTCGGCGGCCAGTGCGCTTTCCAGGTCCTGTTTTTCCTGGTCATTGAGCCACTTGGCCTCGGACGGACGATCATCGGCCAGACGCCACCAGATGAACGCCCAGAGCACTGCCGGCAAACCTTCGATGATGAACATCCAGCGCCAGCTGTAGTGCTGCACCAGATAGCCCGAAACTACCGACATCCACAGCATGGTCACCGGGTTGCCGAGGATCAGAAAGGTGTTGGCCCGCGAGCGTTCGGCACGGGTGAACCAGTGGCACAGGTAGATCAGCATCGCCGGCATCACCGCGGCTTCGACCACGCCGAGCATGAACCGGATGACGATCAGCCAGTAAGCGTTGGAGACGATTCCGGTCAACGTCGCCAGGCTGCCCCAGAGGATCAAACTGACGAAAATCAGTTTTTTCACGCTGTGTTTCTGCGCGTAGATCGCCCCCGGCACCTGGAAGAAAAAGTAGCCGAGGAAGAACAGTGCGCCGAGCATCGACGACAGGCCCGGGGTGATCATCAGGTCGGCAGCCATCCCGGAGGCGGCGGCGAAGCCGTAGTTGGCGCGGTCCAGATACGCCAGGCTGTAGGTGATGAACACGATGGGCATGATGTACCACCAGCGGCGGGTGGCGAGCGTTGCGGTTTTCATGGGTGATGCTCCTGAGCTTGTTGTTTTTGTCGCAGCAGGTGTTTAGATCTCGATTGACTGTGCTGGCCTCATCGCGGGCAAGCTCGCTCCCACATTTGATTTATGTTCGACACAAATCCCCTGTGGGAGCGGGCTTGCCCGCGATGGCGGCCTCAAATTCGCTGACCATTTCAGACCGGGTCGGCAATCCTTCCATGTCCCCGCGGCTCTGCACCGCCCGGCTGCCAATCCAGTTGGCCCGTTGCACGGCTTCGGCAAAGCTGTGGTTTTCCAGAAGAGCGCTGATCATGCCGACGGCAAACCCGTCGCCGGCACCGACCGTATCGACCACCGTTTCCACCGGCACGCCGGCGACGAAACCCTGATCAAGATGAGTGCGGTAATAAGCACCGTGTGGTCCCAGTTTGATCGCCACGGCTTCGGCGCCCTGGTCGAGGTAGAACGCGGCGATGTCGGCCGGGTCGTCGAACCCGGTCAGCAGGCGCCCTTCACTCAGCCCCGGCAGCACCCAATGGGCGAGGGCGGCGAGGCGGTTGATGTCGGTGATCATCTGCTGTTCGCTGGCCCACAGGCTCGGGCGCAGGTTCGGGTCGAACGACACGCTGCGCCCGGCCTCGCGCATGCGGGTCATCAATTCGAACGACATCTGTCGCGCCGTTTCCGACAGTGCCGGCGGAATGCCCGTGGCGTGCAGATGCCGGGCCTTGAGCAAGTCCGGCACGATCGAGTGCGGCGACAAGTGACTGGCCGCCGAACCACGGCGGAAGTACTCGACCACAGGGTCGCTGCCATCGTCGGTGCGCGACTTGAGCTGAAACCCGGTGGGGTGCGCGGGGTCGATGTCGACGTGGCGGCAATCCAGGCCTTCTTTCTCCAGTGTGTCAATCACGAACCGACCCAGGGAATCGGCGCCGACGCGGCTCAGCCATGTCACGTTGAAACCCAGACGCGACAGGCCAATGGCGACGTTGCTGTCGGCGCCGGCAATGCGTTTGTGGAAGGCGTTGACGCTGGCCAGGTCGCCGGCCTGCTCGGCGACGAACATCGCCATGGTCTCGCCGAACGAGAGGATATCGATCTCAGACATCAGCGGTCTCCAGCGGCGTTTGGCCGAGGCGGGCGAGGGCGGTGACGTGTTCGGTGGTCAGTTGCACCAGGTCTTCACCTTGCAGCGGATATTCCGCGGCGCGCATGACGCCTTGGGCCATGTGCCGCAGCAGGTGTTCCCACTGTTGCAAGTCGCTGGCGGCGGGTGGAATGGCAACCAGTTTGCCGTCGGCGCGGCGCGTGACCGCTTTGCAATGCACATAACCGACGTGCCGACCGAGCAACCGCGCAGCGCTGGCGGCGGACTGGTCCTGCCATTGCCAGTTGCCGATATCGAAGGTCATTTTGATCGGCAGCTGATGTTGCTCGACTTCATTGAAGAACCGCTGGAACGGCTCGATGCGGCCACCGTGAAGGGTCTGGTCGTTCTCTACCAGCAATTGCACGGCACTGTCGCCGAGCAGGCGGGCGAGGCTTTGCAGGTCGCTGTTGTCGGTGAAGTAACCCAGCGACACTTTCAGCCATTTGGCGCCGAACAGTCGGGCGCGCTGCAGGGCGGTGATCAGTTCGGGATTAGGTCTGGATTGACCGGCCAGCCACAGTTCCATCGGTGATGAGTACACGCTTTCCAGGCCCTCGGCCTGAGTCGCGTCGGCCAGGTGCTCGGGGTTCTCAAAGGTCAGCAGCTCTTCGCGCCATTCGATGCGTGTGGCCCCGGCGGCAGCCAGCACTGAGATGAAACTGCCCTGGCCGCGTTGGCGCACCAGATCGGCGCCGTAGCTGGACAGGCTGATGGAAACGGCGGGTTTGTTCATTGTTTTTCTACCTCTGAAACCGGTTTCATTTTTGTTCAAAAAAAGAGTGATCTTTGTATTCACATCAAACCCCTGTAGGAGCTGGCTTGCCAGCGATGAGGCCCGTCGAGTCACTGGAAAATTCCCAAGGTCGACCCTCTCACCACCAACTGCGCCGAAAAATCCAGGGTCCGCACCGGCCCGTTATCCCCGCGCAAGCGCTTGAGCAGACACTCAAACGCGCTGGCGCCAATCTCCGTGGTCGGCTGGGCGAGGGCGGTAATGCCGCTGCCCACCAGCGGGTACCAATCCAGGTCATCAAGGGCAATCAGCCCGACGTCTTCGAACAGCTTGCACCCGAGTTCACGCAGCGCGTGGGTGCTGGCCAACGCCGCAATCCCGTTCGCGCAAAACAGCGCTTTCGGGCCAGGGCCTGGCGTGTCGAGGAAGGTCTTCAGTTGTGCGTTCAGATCGCGACCGGTTTCGAGGTGCGCGCCGCGAAGCGCCGGACGTTGCTCAATTTGCGCCTTGAAGCTGCTGACCCGCTCGATTCGCGAGCTGGTGCCATCTGCCGGTTCGGTGACCAGCAACACATCGCGATAGCCGTGTTCTTCAAGATGATTGAGTGCGATGTCGATGGCCTGCGGGTTGTTCAGCCCGACCATGTCGCTTTCGAGGTTCGCGACCTTGCGATCCACCAGCACCAGGGGCATTTCCCGGTGCAGTTCATGCAACTCGTCACGGTGATGGCCGAGGGTGTTCACGATCAGGCCTTCGATGTTGTACGAGCGCAGCAGGGCCAGGTGCTGACGTTCCTGCTCGTCGTCGCGGTCGGTGTTGCACACCACCAGGCTGTAGCCATGCTGCCGACAGGCGGTTTCTACCCCGTGCATCACGGCGATTGAATAGGGGTTGCGGATATCGGCCACCAGCATGCCGATGAGGCGGGTACGCCCGCGCTTGAGGCCGCGGGCCATCTGGTTCGGGCGATAGCCCAGTTCGGCAATGGAGTGTTCGATGCGCCGGGCAATGGCATCGGAGAGCAAAGCGCGGTCTTCGCCGATGAACCGCGAAACGCTGGCCTTGGAGACCTTGGCGTGTTCGGCCACGTCGAGCATGGTCACACGGCTGCGCTGGGCGGCGGAGAAATCGTTCACGGTCTGAAACCTTCTTATTGGATTTATAAGGCTGAGCGCAGGGCGCTGAAACCGGTTTCAGAAGACACCAGAAATGAATCGTCCGTCAAGTGCTGGATGAATCACCGCCCGCCAAAAGCCGACCAGCGGCGCTCAGGACAGCATGCTTAACCAAGCCGAACCCAGCAACAACAGGCCCATGCAGCGGTTGAAGCGCTGCAGGGCACGAGGCGAGCGCAACCAGCGCGCGGAACCGGCGCCGAGCAATGCCCAGGCCCCGAGGCACGGCAGCGAAATCAGAAAAAATGCCAGCGACAAGTACATCACCTGCGCCAGACGGTTTTCACCCGCGCCGGCAAACACGCTGACCACGGCCAGCGCCATCATCCAGGTTTTCGGGTTGATCCATTGCAGGCCGGCCGCGCCCAGCAAACCGAGGCGCTTCCCGGTATTTTCGGCGGCAATGGCGACTTCAGGCGCGCGAAAGATTTGCCAGGCCAGATAACTCAGCCATGCCACGCCGGCCCATTGCATGCAGGTTTGCAGCTGCGGCCACTCGGTCAGCGATGTCCCGGCGCCCGTGCCCACCAGCAATACCAGCAGCGCGGCGCTGGCGCAGGCGCCAAGAATGATCGGAACGGCCGCCGCCAAGCCGAATCGGGCACTGTTGCTCAGCACCAGAATGTTGGTCGGGCCGGGGGTGATCGAAGCCACAAAGGCGAACAGCAGAAAGGGCAGCAACGTCGGAAAAGAGGACAGCATCGCAGGCAAACTCCGGTGAAGATCATTGAAGCTGATCTTCACCAGTCAGGCGCTTGGCTGTCTGGAAGATTTGAGCAGCGCTTGCGGTAGAGTGCCGGTGTCAGGCCGTAGGCGCGCACGAACCAGCGGCCCAGATGACTCTGGTCGGCAAAGCCCAGGGTCATGGCCACCGTTGCCGGTTGTTCGCCCCGGGCGAGCAACCGACGCGCCATGGCCAGGCGCAATTGCACCAGATACGCGTGCGGTGCGATGCCGTAGGCGGCCTTGAACGCACGGGTCAAACGAAAGCGGTCGACCCCGGTAATGGCGGCCAGTTGATCGAGGCCGATGTCCAGTTGTGCGTTGGCGTGCAGATAGTCCCGAGCCTTTTGCGCAACCAGCGGCAGGCGTGGGTCTTCGCCATAGCGCGTGCGCCAGTGCAGGTGACTGGTCAGGCGTTCAAGCAAGCCATCGAGCGCGGTCTGGCGCACGATTTTCAATTCACCTCGGTGCAACGTCTCGAAGGCAAGGCTGGTAGCGTGGGCCAGGCGCGAATCGCTGGCCAGGGTGTTGGCAAAACTCAACTCGCTGTTGTCGGGCGCGTTGTTGAATACAGCACCGAGCTCACGCTTCAACCACTGCGGGTCGAGGTACAACATGCGATAGGTAAACCCGTCGGCGGTCGGTGCCTCACCGTCGTGAATGTCGCCCGGTTCCAGCAAAAACACCTTGCCCGGCGTGCTCTGGTGCCTGGCTCGTCGACAGTTGAACTGCTGAACGCCTTGCTCGGTGACGCCCACCAGATAGCTGTCGTGCCAATGCGGATCGTAGGCGTGGCCTTCGAAATGCGCGCGCAGGGTCTCGATGCCGGTATCGGCGTCCTGGGCCAGATCGAGCCAGTTGTGAGAAGTCATGGGGCACCTGCGCGGCGGATTTGCCGGTCTATTTAACGCCCGTCCCGAGGGCGATGACTAGAACGTTTGTGCAGCCGTCAGTTGAACAGCCCGGCGGCGATGTGGATCGAGAATCCGAGTATCGCTGTGTTGAACAGAATACCGATCAACGACTGGGCGGGACGGTGTAAACACCTTAGCCCAGGGCAGTCTGTCATGACCACAAACCGAAGACGGTGGGATCTTTGTGGGAGCGGGCTTGCCCGCTCCCACAAGGATTTGTGTTGGTTCAGGTTGATTGATGGCGTTTACGCACCAGCTTCATCACCACCACAAAAAACACTGGCACGAACACCACCGCCAGGGTGGCCGTGATCATCCCGCCGATCACCCCGGTGCCGATGGCTTGCTGGCTCGCCGAGCTGGCGCCGGTGGCGATGGCCAGCGGCACTACGCCGAGAATGAACGCCAGTGAGGTCATCACGATTGGCCGCAATCGCAGACGTGCTGCTTGCAGCGTGGCGTCGATCAAGTCGTGGCCTTCGTCGTACAGGCTCTTGGCGAACTCGATGATCAGGATCGCGTTCTTCGCCGACAGGCCGATGATGGTGATCAGCCCGACCTTGAAGAACACATCGTTGGGCATCCCGCGCAAGGTCACCGCCAGCACCGCGCCGAGTACACCCAGCGGCACCACCAGCAATACCGAGGTCGGAATCGACCAGCTTTCGTACAACGCCGCCAGACACAGGAACACAATCAGCAAGGACAACCCGAGCAGGATCGGCGCCTGACTGCCGGACAGGCGTTCCTGCAAGGACAGGCCGGTCCATTCCTGGCCAAGCCCCGCCGGCCCCAGCGCCACCAGCCGTTCGATTTCCGCCATGGCTTCGCCGGTGCTGTGGCCGGGTGTCGGTTCACCGGAAATACTGATTGCCGGGTAACCGTTGTAGCGGGTGAGCTGTGCCGGGCCTTGAATCCACCTGGCCTGGACGAAGGCTGACAGCGGCACCATCTTGCCGTTGTTGTTACGCACGTGGATCTTCAGCAGATCGTCCACCTGACTGCGTTGGTCGCCTTCGGCCTGCACCACAACACGCTGCATGCGCCCCTGATTGGGGAAGTCGTTGATGTAGCTCGAACCGACGGCGGTGGACAGCACACTGCCAATATCGGCAAAGGACACGCCCAAGGCATTGGCCTGTTTGCGGTCGACGATCAATTGCACCTGCGGTGCCTCGGCCAGGGCGCTTTCGCGCACGTTCATCAGGATCGGGCTCTTTTCAGCCGCCGTCAGCAACTCGGTGCGTGCCTGCATCAACGTGGCATGGCCGAGGCCGCCACGGTCTTGCAGGCGGAACTCGAAACCGCTCGACGTACCGAGGCCATCTACCGGTGGCGGCAATACGGCGAAGGCCATGGCGTCCTTGATCTGGCTCAGGGCGATGTTGGCGCGATCGGCAATCGAACTCGCCGAGTCGTCGCTGCCACGTTTTGACCAGTCCGTGAGCGTCGAGAACGCCAGCGCCGCGTTCTGCCCGCTACCGGAAAAGCTGAAACCGAGAATCACCACACTGTCACCGACGCCGGGTTCGCCTGCGTTGTGGGCCTCGATCAGTTCGGCCACTTGCACCGTTCGGTTCTTGGTTGCGCCCGGCGGCAACTGAATATCGGTGATGGTGTAACCCTGGTCCTCCACCGGCAGAAACGAGGATGGCAGGCGCGCGAAGCACAGCCCCAGACCGATCAGCAGCACGCCGTAGATCAGCAGATAGCGGCCAGTGCGCTTGAGTGCATAGGCGACCCAGCCTTGATATCGATCAGTCAGTTGCTCGAACCGACGGTTGAACCAGCCAAAGAAACCGCTCTTTTCGTGATGCTCACCCTTGGCGATCGGCTTGAGCAGGGTCGCGCACAGCGCCGGGGTCAAGGTCAGGGCGAGGAACGCCGAGAACAGGATCGAGGTGGCCATCGACAGCGAAAACTGCCGGTAAATCACCCCGACCGAACCCTGCATGAACGCCATCGGGATGAACACCGCCACCAGCACCAGGGTGATGCCGATGATTGCCCCGGTGATCTGCTTCATGGCTTTGCGTGTGGCTTCCTTGGGCGACAGGCCTTCGGTGGCCATGATCCGCTCGACGTTCTCCACCACCACAATCGCGTCGTCCACCAGGATGCCGATGGCCAGCACCATGCCGAACATGGTCAGCACATTGATCGAGAACCCCAGGGCCAACATGGTCGCAAAGGTGCCCATCAACGCCACCGGTACCACCAGCGTCGGGATCAACGTGTAGCGGATGTTTTGCAGGAACAGAAACATCACCGCGAACACCAGCAGCATCGCCTCGCCGAGGGTATAGACCACTTTGGTGATCGAGACTTTGACGAAGGGCGACGTGTCGTACGGAATCTTGTACTCGACGTTCGCCGGGAAGTAGCGCGACAGCTCGTCCATCTTCGCCCGCACCAGGGTAGCGGTGTTCAGGGCGTTGGCACCGGGCGACAATTGCACGCCGACGGCGGTGGACGGCTTGCCGTTCAGGCGCGTGGAGAACTGGTATTCCTGACTGCCGATCTCGACCCGCGCCACATCGCCGATGCGTACCGTGGAGCCATCGGGATTGGCCTTGAGCACGATGTCGGCGAATTCTTCCGGCGTCGACAACTGGCCTTTGACCAGGATCGTCGCGGTGATTTCCTGGGTGCTGCGACTCGGCAAATCACCGATGCTGCCGGCCGAAACCTGAGCGTTTTGCGCGACGATGGCGGCGTTGACGTCGGCGGGCGTGAGGTTGAAACCGATCAGTTTCTGCGGGTCGATCCAGATGCGCATCGCCCGTTCGGCGCCATACAACTGCGCCTTGCCGACGCCGTCCAGACGTTTGATCTCGTTCATCACGTTGCGCGCCAGATAGTCGCTGAGCGCCACGTCGTCGAGCTTGCCGTCGCTGGAGGTGAGGGTGATCAGCAGGAGGAAACCGGCGGAGACTTTCTCCACCTGCAAACCTTGCTGGTTGACTGCTTGCGGCAGGCGCGACTCCACGACTTTCAGGCGGTTTTGCACATCCACCTGGGCCATCTCCGGGTCAGTGCCGGGCTGGAACGTCGCCTTGATCGTGGCGCTGCCGAGGCTGCTCTGCGATTCGAAATACAGCAGGTGATCAGCGCCGTTGAGTTCTTCCTCGATCAGGCTGACCACGCTTTCGTCCACGGTCTGCGCCGAAGCGCCCGGGTAGACGGCGTAAATTTCGATTTGCGGCGGCGCGACGTCAGGGTACTGCGCCACCGGCAACTGCGGAATGGCCAGGGCACCGGCGAGCAGGATGAACAGCGCGACCACCCAGGCGAATACCGGGCGATCGATAAAGAACTGCGGCATAAACAAGCGTCCTGCTTACTGACCAGAAACCTGGGCAAGTGGAAGAGGGGAGTCGTCGATCTGCACCTTTTCGCCGGGACGGGCGTGTTGCAGGCCTTCGGTGACGATGCGATCGCCGGGTTTCAGGCCGTTGGTCACGACCCACCGATCGTTCTGCACCTGGCCCAGTTCAACCGGTTGCTGGCTGATGCGCTGTTCGGCGTCGAGCAGCAGCACTTGGGCAATACCGGCGCTGTCCCGCTGGATCGACCGCTGCGGCACGCTGATGCCTTGCTGATTGACCGCTTGCTCCAGGCGCACGCGCACGAAACTGCCCGGCAGCAGGTCGAGGTCGGGGTTGGGGAATTCACTGCGCAGAATGATCTGGCCGGTACCCGGGTCGACGCTGATGTCGCTGAACAGCAACTTGCCCGGCAACGGGTAGAGGCTGCCGTCGTCCAGAATCAATGTTGCTTTGGCCTGCCCTTGGCCGACTTCTTTCAACTGACCGGAACGGAAGGCCCGACGCAGGTCGTTGAGTTCGCGGGTTGACTGGGTGAGGTCGGCGTGGATCGGGTTCAGCTGTTGAATCAACGCCAGTGGCGTGGTTTCGTTCTGGCCCACCAGCGCGCCTTCGGTGACCAGCGCACGACCGATGCGCCCGGAAATCGGCGCGGTGACGGTGGCGTAGCCGAGGTTCAGTTTTGCCCGGTCGACAGCGGCTTTGTTGGCGGCGACATCGGCGGTGGTGTGCCGAACGGCGACCCGGGCGTTGTCGTAGTCCTGGCCGCTGATGGCATTGCCTTCGATCAGTTGGGCGTATCGCTGTTCCAGCAGCTTGGCCTGAAACGCATTGGCCTCGGACTTGCGCAGCGCGGCTTCGGCGCTGTCCAGGTCAGCCTTGAACGGTGCCGGGTCGATGCGGAACAGTACATCGCCTTTTTTCACGTCGGTGCCTTCGTGGAAAGTCCGTTGCAGGACGACGCCCGCCACCCGGGCGCGCACTTCGGCGATGCGCGGTGCGGCAATTCGTCCGCTAAGTTCGCTGCTGATCGACAGCGGCCGGGCTTCGATGGTTTCGATGCGAACACTGGCCAGTGGCGCCTGTTCTTCGGCAGTCGGAGCCTTGTCGCACGCGCTCAGCGCCAATGCCAGTGCGATCAGGCTGAGCCTGGCTAACAGATTCTTTGACATGAATGACCCCAATAATGACCCCCAGCATCCTACTGGGCGTCGGCGAAGATAGCGGTGAAGCTTTGTAGGCGCTGTGTGAAATTGTGTAAGGGTTTTACTCAGATCCGTGTGCTGGCGTATATCCTTCAAACCTTGATTCTTTCAGCGCCTGTCAGGCCGCTATCGCTGGCTTGCCAGCTCCCACAGTGGTTGAGGCTGCACACACATTTTGTGTTCACATCAGACCCTGTGGGACCTGGCTTGCCAGCGATGAGACCTGACGGGCGCCACCGCACTTTCTGGAAGCACCTGATGCCCAACATTCTCCTGGTCGAAGACGACACCGCCCTCGCCGAACTGATTGCCAGCTATCTTGAACGCAACGGGTACTCCGTCAGCGTGATCGGCCGCGGCGACCATGTACGCGAGCGGGCGCGGCTCAATCCGCCGGACCTGGTGATCCTCGACCTGATGCTGCCCGGTCTCGACGGCCTGCAAGTCTGTCGCTTGCTGCGCGCCGATTCGGCCGCGTTGCCGATCCTGATGCTCACCGCCCGCGACGACAGCCACGATCAGGTGCTGGGGCTGGAAATGGGCGCCGATGACTACGTGACCAAACCCTGCGAACCGCGGGTCCTGCTGGCTCGGGTGCGCACCTTGCTGCGGCGTAGCAGCCTCAGCGAACCGCAGACCGCCAATGACCGTATTTTGATGGGCAACCTGTGCATCGACCTGTCCGAGCGCACGGTGACCTGGCGCGATCAACTGGTCGAACTGTCCAGCGGCGAATACAACCTGCTGGTGGTGCTGGCCCGGCATGCCGGCGAAGTGCTGAGCCGTGACCAGATCCTGCAACGCCTGCGCGGCATCGAGTTCAACGGCACCGATCGCTCGGTGGACGTGGCGATTTCCAAGCTGCGGCGCAAATTCGACGACCACGCCGGCGAGGCGCGAAAGATCAAGACCGTGTGGGGCAAGGGTTATCTGTTCAGCCGTTCCGAGTGGGAATGCTGAGCCGATGTTCAGAATCCTCTTTCGCCTGTACCTGGTGACCATCGTCTCGTTCAGCGCGGCGATCTATCTGGTGCCGGACCTGGTGATCAAGGTCTTCCACGAGCGCTTTGTCGCCTACAATCTTGATTATTCCCGAGGCCTGCAAACCCTCATCGTCAAACAGTTCAAAGCCGTACCGAGCGAGCAATGGCCGGCGCTGGCGGCGCAAATGGACAAGGAATTTCAACCACTGCACATCGTCCTCAGCGGCAATGACGACGCCGGTCTGTCCGTAGACGAGCAGCAACGTTTGAAACGCGGCGAATACGTGGTGCGCGTGGGGGATTGGGGCTGGCGCACGCTGGCGGTGGCGCCGCTGGACGAGCGCACGGTGGTGCAGATGGTGGTGCCGCCAGATCCGATGGACGTGAGCCTGTTGTACTGGAGCATCAACGTACTGATCGGCGCGACCATGCTCGCGTGTCTGTTGTTGTGGTTGCGCCCGCACTGGCGTGATCTGGAACGCCTGAAAAGCGCGGCGGAGCGTTTCGGCAAGGGCCATCTGAGCGAGCGCACGCGGATCGCGGCCAGTTCCAACATCGGCAGCCTGGCCAACGTGTTCGACACCATGGCCGGTGACATCGAAAATCTTCTTAACCAGCAGCGGGATTTGCTTAACGCGGTCTCCCATGAGCTGCGCACGCCGCTGACCCGTCTGGACTTCGGCCTCGCGCTGGCGCTTTCCGACGACTTGCCCGCTACCAGCCGCGAGCGCCTGCAAGGCTTGGTCGATCACATTCGTGAACTCGATGAGCTGGTGCTGGAGCTGTTGTCTTACAGTCGCCTGCAAAATCCGGCGCGGGTGCCGGAACAGGTCGAAGTGCCGCTGGATGAATTCATCGACAGCATCCTGGGCAGTATCGATGACGAGCAATCGCCGGACATCGTCATCGACGTGTTGCTCCACGGCCAGCTCGAACGCTTCACCCTCGACCCGCGGCTGACCGCCCGCGCGCTGCAAAACCTGCTGCGCAACGCCATGCGCTACTGCGAAAAGCGTATCCAGATCGGCGTGCAGGTGTGCCCCAAAGGCTGTGAAATCTGGGTGGATGACGACGGTATCGGTATTCCGGACGACGAGCGCGAACGGATCTTCGAACCGTTCTACCGCCTCGACCGCAGCCGCGACCGGGCCACCGGCGGGTTTGGTCTTGGGCTGGCGATCAGTCGACGGGCGCTTGAGGCGCAGGGCGGTACGTTGACGGTCGAGGCTTCTCCGCTGAGTGGCGCAAGGTTCCGTTTGTGGTTGCCGACAGCGGTTTAGTGTTACTCGACCTGTCATTGCGGTCAGTAGTCAACCACGCCAATTCGGCGTTTGATTGAAAACACGCAGTCAAGCTGAAGCGCCACCCACACTCAGAAGCCCGTACCTACCGGAAGGTCAGGCGCTCAATCGGCCGCGCAGTGACTTGGCCATGGCTTCCAGGTCGGCCATGGAATTGCGCCCGATCAGCATCCACGCGTGTTGCATACCGGCCCAGTAGATGATGTTCATGCCGTGCCGACGCTCCCGGGCAAAATGCCGGCTGCCGCTGTTGGAGCGGGTGATGCACAGCGCCAGCGGGCCGTGGACCGGGTCGAGGTAGGTAATCTGGGCGATGGGCACGCCGTCGTATTCAAGGATTTGCGCGCGCTTGATTTCAGCGCGAGGCAACGCCAGCTGCGCCGGTGCAAGGCTCAGATCCAGGCTGGTCTCGATCGTGCGCAATTGCGAGCGCTGGGCGGCTTCGTCGTTGGGCAAGTGGTCGAGTGTCTGCGGGATGTAGAGCACCATGTAGTCGGCCACCAACTGGCGCCAGTTATCGTTTTCCTGACTGGCTTGCCAGCCGAGGAACAAACGATCCGCGAGCACGCCGCTCACCACCAGCCCGGCTGCCGCCGCGAGGAACCAGCGGCGACTCAGGGGCGGGCGGGGTGCCGCGGGCAAGGTGTCGAGCATGGCTTGCATGCGATCCACCGGAGCCTGGCTTGCCAACTCGTCGTAGGCGGACTTGAACGGCAGGCTGCTGCGGTTGAGCCATTGCAGGCGCAGGCCGAGCATCGGGTCTTCGGCCACGGCGGCGTCGATGCGCTGGCGTTGCTCGCTGTCGAGTTGGTTGTCGAGGTACGCCACCAGTTGCTCGTCTGTGGGGTTCACGTTCATCGACGTTCTCCGTGAGTGGAGGGGTTCGGTACGGCTTGCAATGGCGGGTATTCCGCCAGTTTGGCCCGGGCGGTGGCCAGGCGACTCATCACGGTGCCGATGGGCACCTGCAGCACCTCGGCGACTTCGCGGTAGGACAAGCCTTCGACATAAGCCAGAAACACGGTTTCCCGTTGGGTTTCCGGCAGCGCATCGACGCGGCGGATGACCTGCGCCGCCATCACATGGGTTTGCGCTGCGTATTCACCGTCGAACGACAACACCTGTTCACCCTCTATCGTGCCTTGCCCGTGACGCACCCGACGGGCTCGTATTTCGTTGAGCCAGATCGAATGCAGAATGCTCATCAGCCAATGGTCCATGCGCGTACCCGGCGCAAACTGCGCGGCGCGTTCCAGCGCCCGCACGCAGGTTGCCTGCACCAGATCTTCGGCCACATGCCTTTGTCGGGATAACAGCAGTCCGTAACGCCACAAACGCGCCAGGTGCTGGCCCAGTTCTGCCCTTATTGCCTGATCGCTGGCGATGGCGACCTCCGCGTGTTTGACTGGTCAGGTTTTCGATGAGTCGGGCACATCAGTTTGATCGGCTGCAACTGCTCCTGTGCGGGATCCAGTTGACCCCTGATCACGCAGGCTTCACCCAGGTGCTCGCGAACCAAAGTGAAGCTCCATGGGTGTCAGGGTGACTGTCAAAACGCAAACACGCCAGCGCGAACATTTATTCATTTTTTTGTGCTGTTGTACGCAATCACAGATCAGATCGGCGGAGCGGTTGGTCCCGCATTTGGCCGAACCACTGCCTTACTGCCCACCACAATGCCTTGTTATAGTTCGGGCCTCTTTTTTTGCCCGCTAAAGGATCACTGGCATGTCTCAATACAGCGCGTTCACCGTCGAACTGGTCGATAAAATTGCACATGTACAGATCAATCGCCCGGAAAAGATCAATTCAATGAACGCTGCGTTCTGGCGTGAGATCGTCGAGATTTTCCAGTGGATCGACGACACCGACGAAGTACGCGTGGTGGTCCTCAGCGGTGCCGGTAAACATTTTTCCTCGGGCATCGACCTGATGATGCTGGCCGGTGTGGCCAATGAACTGGGCAAGGACGTCGGGCGCAACGCGCGCCTGCTGCGACGCAAAATCCTCACCTTGCAAGCCTCTTTCAACGCCGTCGACAATTGCCGCAAACCGGTGCTCGCCGCCATCCAGGGTTACTGCCTGGGCGGTGCCATCGACCTGATCGCCGCCTGCGACATGCGTTACGCCGCCGAAGACGCACAATTCTCGATCAAGGAAATCGACATCGGCATGGCCGCCGACGTTGGTACGCTGCAACGCTTGCCGCGAATCATCGGGGACGGCATGCTGCGTGAACTGGCTTACACGGGTCGCACTTTCGGCGCCGACGAAGCGCGCGGCATGGGTCTGGTCAATCGCGTTTACAGCGACACCGCCAGCCTGCTCGACGGCGTCATGGGCATTGCCCGCGATATTGCCAGCAAGTCACCGATTGCGGTCACCGGCACCAAGGAAATGATCAGCTACATGCGCGATCACCGCATCGATGACGGCCTCGAATACGTCGCCACCTGGAACGCCGCCATGTTGCAATCCACTGACTTGCGCGTGGCCATGGCCGCCCATATGAGCAAACAGAAACCCGAATTTCTGGATTGATTGAAAAATGACTTCACGCTGGACCACTGCAGTACTGGACACCGACCAACCCGGCGGCTGGGCCGTGGCGCGTAGCCCGGAAGGTTTTTTGTTCGACGACAACGGGGCGCTGTTCCCCCGGGAATGGCTCAAGCGCCAGGACCTGCCGGTTCTCGCCGAACATGGCATCGGCCACCTCGACGGCGAGCCGGTGTACCTGCTGGAGTTACGCAGCCCCGCTGAAATACCAGGCTGCAACTGGAAAGGCTTGCGGGCGTTCATGCTCGAAGGCGATCACACGGTGTACAAGGTGCTCGGATACGCCGCGCAGATCGGCACCTGGGCCCGTGAACATCGTTTTTGCGGTAATTGCGGTCAAGCCATGAGCCAGGTGCCGCGCGAACGGGCGATGTATTGCCAGCCGTGCGATCTGCGCAGCTACCCACGGATCTCGCCGAGCATGATCGTGTTGGTGACCCGTGGCGATGAAGTGCTGCTGGCACGCTCGCCACGGTTCGTTACCGGGGTCTACAGCACCTTGGCGGGGTTCGCCGAACCGGGCGAATCGGCCGAGGACTGCCTGATTCGCGAGGTGCGTGAAGAAGTGCGGATCGAGGTCCAGAACATCCAGTACATGGGCAGCCAGTGCTGGCCGTTCCCGCATTCGATGATGCTCGGCTTCCATGCCGAGTATGCCGGTGGGGAAATCGTCTGCCAGGAAGACGAAATCGAAGACGCCCAGTGGTTCAACGTGCACGAACTGCCGCCGTTGCCGGCATCACGTTCGATTGCACGTTACTTGATCGACGTCTACGTGGCCCGGCGTTTAGGCCACGCTGAACCAGTGTTGCCAGGCTAGCCGCACGGTCAGGCCCAGTACCACGGTGATGAACACCGGACGAATGAATTTCGCGCCGCCGCTGATGGCGGTGCGAGCCCCGAAAAAGGCACCGACCATCACCGACAGGCCCATGCTCAGGCCGATGATCCAGTCCACTTGCCCGGAAAAAATGAACACCGACAGCGCCGCCGCGTTGCTGACGAAGTTCATGCTGCGCGCCACGCCGCTGGCCTTGACCAGATCGATCGGGTACATCAGCAGGCTGCTGACGGTCCAGAACGCACCGGTGCCGGGTCCGGCCACGCCATCATAGAAACCGAGGGTGAAACCCTGGGTCGATTGCCACTTTTTCTTGATCGGCGCGTTGCTGTCCAGCGGCGCTTTCGGCGTGCCGCCAAACAATAGATAAAGGCCACAGGCAAACACGATCACCGGCAGCATCTTGTTCAGCCATTCTGCCGGCAGGTAATGCGCGACCACGGCACCGGTCAGGGCGCCGACCAAGGTGCCGACGATCGCGTGCACCCATTGCCGGGGATGGAACAATTTGCGGCGGTAGAAGGTGAAACTGGCGATCGCCGAGCCGAAGGTCGAGCTGAGTTTGTTGGTGCCAAGCACCAGGTGCGGTGGCAGGCCTGCCGTGAGCAGGGCCGGGGTGGTCAACAGACCACCGCCGCCGGCAATGGCGTCTATGAAACCGGCAATGAATGCGACGAAGGCCAGAATGGCCAGGGTAGTAAGGTCAACGCTGAGTTCGAAAGGCATGGAGTCGGCTTAATCGGCGGGGCGCAGAAAAGGGCTGCGGGGAAGGGCGACATCTTACCCACCCGAACAACACAACACCAATGGAGGAGCTGGCAAGCCAGCTCCTCCAGGGATCCGCGTCGCGTCGGATTACAGGCCCAGATCCGACAAGCCCGGATGGTCATCAGGACGACGACCCAGCGGCCAGTGGAACTTGCGCTCGCTTTCCTTGATCGGCATGTCGTTGATGCAGGCAAACCGGTTAGCCATCAAGCCGTTCTCGTCGAATTCCCAGTTCTCGTTGCCGTAGGAGCGGAACCAGTTGCCCGAATCGTCGTGCCATTCATAGGCGTAACGCACGGCGATGCGGTTGTCGGTAAATGCCCACAGTTCCTTGATCAAGCGATAGTCCAGTTCCCTGGCCCACTTGCGGGTCAGGAAACCCTTGGCTTCTTCGCGGTTGTAGGCGAACTCGGCGCGGTTACGCCACTTGGTGTCCAGGGTGTAGGCCAGCGACACACGTGCCGGGTCGCGGGAGTTCCAGCCATCTTCGGCCAGGCGAACTTTTTCGATGGCCGATTCACGGGTGAAGGGCGGCAATGGCGGACGAACTTCGGCGTTGGACATTATAAAATCTCCGAATCAATTTAAAGTTGTAAACACGTTGTCGGGCTCGATTAAGTTGCTACAGGTCCAATAACTTTCGCGCCATGCATTGCGCATTATCGGCGGCACTGTGATCACCCATTACAAGCGCCACGGTAATGGCACCATCAATCAGGATCAGCAGTTGTCTGGCCAGCAACTGCGGATCCTCGGCACCATGTTCGGTACACAGCTCGCACACGTAGTCGAGCAGTTTTTGTTTGTGCTCCTTGGCAAGCAGCCGGATCGGGTCTTGCGGGTCGCCGGTTTCCCCGCTGGTGTTGATGAACGCGCAGCCCCGAAAGCCTTCGGAGTCAAACCACGACTTGAGCACGGTAAACAGGTTGAGCAGGCGGTCGGCCGGGGTTTCGGCCTGTCCGACTTCGCTTCTGTACCAGTGCATCCAGCGTTGGTCGCGGCG
Source organism: Pseudomonas sp. TNT2022 ID1044 (assembly GCF_028656895.1). NCBI lineage: Bacteria > Pseudomonadati > Pseudomonadota > Gammaproteobacteria > Pseudomonadales > Pseudomonadaceae > Pseudomonas > Pseudomonas sp. TNT2022 ID1044. The sequence goes on from NZ_JAMDHB010000003.1 coordinate 213,165, forward strand.
TTGCAGGGCGGCGACGGTCAGCTCCTCCTTGTTGGCGAAATAGCGGTAGATGCTTTTTCTGGAGACGCCGGCGGTCTTCACCAGAAGATCCATGCCAGTGGCAGCGATGCCACTTTTATAGATCAACTTTTCGGTAACATCCAGGATGATGTCGCGTGTGTCGTTGCTAGTGATTTCGTTCATGCGGCATACAGTAGAACGATCGTTCTCCTTGGTCAACGGGTTTTTTGTTTTCCTGATAATGGCCATCGCTGGCAAGCCAGCGCCTACAAAAGAACGCGTGTACCTGTAGGCGCTGGCTTGCCAGCGATGGCGTCATTACAGCCAGTAACAAGACCCAAGCCGATCCATGGTGTAAGCTCACCAACTCTCTGGATTCGACCCATTGCGAGCCCTATGCCGTCGCTTTTCAAACGCTCCCTGCTGCCTAAACTGCGCAGTTTCCCGCTGACCGCCGATGCCGTCACCATCCTCTCTGGCGCCGCCGAGTTCCGACGTTGCCTGCTGGAAAAAATCGCCAGCGCCACTCAGCGCATCTACATCGTCGCGCTGTACCTGCAACAGGATGAGGCCGGTCAGGAAATTCTCGATGCCTTGCACGCTGCCAAACTGGCGCGTCCGCAACTGGACGTGGTGGTGGTCGTTGACTGGTTGCGCGCCCAGCGCGGTTTGATCGGTGCCGGCAAACAACCGGGCAACTCGGCCTGGTATCAGGAGATGACCCGTACCCACGCCAGTGAAGTGCCGGTGTATGGCGTGCCGGTGCAAACCCGCGAGTTGTTCGGGGTGTTGCATTTGAAGGGCTTCATCATCGATGACTGCGTGATCTATAGCGGTGCGAGCCTGAACAACGTCTACCTGCACAAACTCGACAAGTACCGCTACGACCGTTATCACCTGTTGAACAACAGCGTCCTGGCTGATTCGATGCAGCATCTTGTTCAGCATGGCCTGGTGGCCTCCAAAGCGGTGCATCGCCTCGACCTGCCGAACCTGCCGACCACCCGCAGCTTGCGCAACGACATCGGCGATCTGCGCAGCCGCCTCAAGCACGCCGCGTACGACACCACCCAGGGCTCCACGGACAAGAGCGGTCTGTCCGTCAGTCCGTTACTGGGCGTGGGCAAGAACAATCCGTTGAGCCGGGTGATCGGCGAGTTGATCGCCAGCGCCAGGCATCAACTGACCATCTGTACGCCGTACTTCAATTTGCCGTTGGCCGTCACCCGGGAAATCAACCGGGCACTGGCGCGCGGAGTGAAGATCGACATCGTGGTCGGCGACAAGACGGCCAACGATTTCTACATCCCGCCGAGCGAGCCGTTCAAGGTGATTTCGGCGTTGCCGTACCTCTACGAAATCAGCCTGCGTCGCTTCGCCAAGCGCCATCAGCGCAACATCGACAGCGGTCAGTTGAACCTGCACCTGTGGAAGGATGGCGACAACACCTACCACCTCAAAGGCATGTGGATCGATCAGCGCTATACCTTGCTGACCGGCAACAACCTCAACCCGCGAGCGTTTCGTCTCGATCTGGAAAACGCCTTGCTGATCGACGATCCCAAAGGCGAACTGCTGGAACCGCGCCGGACTGAACTGGCGCAGATCTTCCAGCACACCCGGCGCATCGAGCGTTATCAGGACCTGGAGACCTTGCCGGAATATCCGGCGGGGGTTGCGAAGTTTCTCAAACGTGTCAGTCGGGTACGGATTGAGCGGTTGCTGTATCGGATTTTGTAGCCGTTCTGCGGGGCGGCGATACGGGAGAACCCATTAGCGGCAGAGCGTAATTTTATAGTTCCTTTCAGACGTGCGTTTTAGGCTGGCCTCACGTATTCATTTGAAAGGAAGCTGAAAAGATGCCTGCGTCACCTGCCGCTATCAGTACGACCACTCCCATTGCAACATCTCGGAACGAACCTGATTCTTCTGCGCAACCAACCCGAATGTCACGGTCGCTTTCGAGAACGCAAAGCGGCGAAGATAAATTAAAGCCGATCCCATTGAGCCCTGACAGCAATCAGCCCGTGTTGAGAGCAGTGCCTGGCCAAAATGGAAACGGGCACATCACCCACCGCCCCGACGGCAGACAACACGACGAACAGCGCGCGACCACGGTGCTCATCCTGGCCAGTGATCCGGATATCTCCTCACAAGCTGATCGAGCCCTACAAGCGAGCATGCTTGGGCAATTGGAATCCGGGCAAAATATTTCGATGCCAGTTCCGGCAGGCTGTTTGATCGATAAACCGCTGGAACTTTATAAACAAGCCTTGAATGATCCCAAAGTGCTTGCCTGGTTCGAATCCAAGGGCTTGGCGCTGGATACAGTGAAGGTCCATGAGGGCTCGGTATCCGGTCGCACTTCCCGTGACGATCCAGGCAGCATCGAAACGTTTACCTTGTGCGATACCTCGGGATGGTGGCAGGTATCAAAACAAGTGCTCGCCGCCAGGGAAGTACTTGATCTTGGCGACTTCGGTTTACCTTATGTGAATGAAGATCAGAAGCTTGTCCCGTGTAACGTGATGCTTGATTTTTATGGGGTAGTGCCGCCGACCTCCGAGGAGGAAGCCGGCGAACTGGCCAATCGACTCAAACGCGAGGGATGGCCTGAAATCACGGACGAAGAAAGGATCGCGCTGGGTAAAGAGTGTCATAGCGTCAAGGAGTTAATCAGAGAGGCGAAAGCACGGGAAACGCTGATCAAAGAGTTGGGAGAGTGGGTCAAAGACAAGCCTGACAAAATGAACCTGTCGTTGTCCGGTCAATACAGTGAAAGTGCCGGCGACTCGCCGCTGGCGCACAAGAGCTTGGCAATACTTCATCACTTGAATGATTTTTTCGAGCTGCCGGAAATGATTGCGCTCTGTGCGGGCGAGAATATTGAAGCCAGTCTGCTGCCTGTCAGAATCAGTGAGAACAAGATCCAGGTCTTTATTCACGACTCACAATGGTATGACTTGACGGATCTGGTTAACCGTCAAAGTACATTGACTGGCCCTTTCAATGCGCTGCTGCGCATGGTGAAGGACACGGGCAATGCGCTGTACGCTCCGTTGAACTTTGATATTCCGCAGATACTGACCTTCAGCGGATTTAGTGTTCCCAAGACCGTGGGCGAAGTTCGCAATATTATTCGATGGCTGCAAACGTCTTTGCCTCAGGCCACGCCACTGGGCGACTACGGCGCCGAGTTACTGGCGAGTGCCCATTCACCGATACAGCTCACCGCAGCCGAAAGAGCGAAAGTTATCAGTGTCGCAAGCGGGTTTTTAAGCAGCTCCAGCTCAATTATCGATGAATTGGGCGCGGACCTGCTGCAAAAAACATCCGTGGAATTGCGGCGCAATCACGCCGATGTATTACTGAAACAGATACTTGAAAAAAGCCAATCTGCTGTCTGTGGGCGGCAATTGCTCGGGGCGCTGAACTGGTATGGTGCGGCAGAAACGGCTTCGCCCGAGCACTATCAGAAACTGTTGCTGGCAGCGATCAAACTGGAAGTCGATCCTGACGCTCCCGGCAAGCCGGGAAACATTGCAGGCTATAACGTCTACCAGGCCAAAAATCTGGGGCGTGATCTGACAGAAGTGCGTTCAGAGATTGAACAGCACCTTATCGATCAAAAGGGTGTGAGTTCGCAGGCTGCGCCACTGATTGCGCATTTGTTTCTGGCAGACGTAGCCCCGGAATTTCTCACGCAGGGTGCAAACGCAGGGATTCAGATGGGCACGGCGACCTGGGTGACCTTAAGACTGGGGGGCGCTATTGCCGAGTGTGTGGATCCCGGGTGTTCGCGAATGATGACCAACGAACAGTTGATGTCACTTTCGATGCTCGCGCCCACAACGCCTGAGCTGCAATTTCTGTTCAGGAGCCTTGCGTTTGATACGTTGATGACATGGGCAGCGATGAACGGTGTTGTTCAACAGCGCGGGGCATCTTCGTATTCTGCCAGCGACTATATGATCGCCGCGGAAAAGTTTGCGACCCAGAGAGCGGAATATTCTCAAGCAGTGGCAGGGTTCGAGCGCGAGCTGGTGACACGAAGAGAAATTGCAGCTAAAGAACTTAGGCGTGCTTTCCCCAATACACCCGAGATGTTACTGGAATCGACGGAGGGAAGGCCGCAGCCAACGCAGGGGAAACAGGTACCCATTGAGGAAGTAATGATCGGCCCGCGGGGTATTGAAGAGTTCAACATAACGTATAAGGGCGAAACGAAATCGATCGTCGACGCTTATATGGAGGGAGACATTTCTTCAGGCGCTTGGGAAATGCGAAATGTTCCGATGCCGAATGAGCGGTTTGACGCCGGCTGGGAGAAGTTGCCCGATTTGCATAAACTCTTGAAGACATCCGTAGATAGCTTTTTTAATGCGCGCAAGCAGGGTTTTGTTACCACGACAAAAAACCTGATTGCGACGTTGCCGCTGGAAGATCGTCAGAGCCTTGAGTTTGGAGAAGTGCAGTTCTTTACGTTGCGCGAAGAAACGGGAATGCCTAAAGAAGATGAAGAACCAAAGCACCGGGCGGCATTCCTTGGACGCCAAGGAACACTGTTGCGTTGCGAGTATCAAGACGGCGAAGCTAAAAAGGTCAGCTACTTCGAAGTGTTTCCGGGGCGGATGTCAATTATCAAACGCACGGATTTACCGTATGAGTTACCACTCGATGGTGAAATGAAACACGAACGGACCAGAACGGGTAGGGGACGGACGGTCAATACGCTTGCACAACGCGGAACCCCTTTGCCGTTTGATTTTTCCGCCTATGCAAGAGGCTCCGTGCCGATAGCTGGCACTGTATCGCAAAAGCTAATTATCGAAAAATTGGGTGAAACCCTTCCCGCCAACCCTGCTCGAGTGGATTCGCGTCAGTCCGTGCCAGACAGTTACTTTTCAAAAAGGACCTTGGATATCGTCGACAAAATCGTTAACGACAATCTACTTAAAGGAGAATGGGATTCACTGTTTGAGAAAGCCCACGGCACCACCACCGAAGAGGCTAAACGTGCAGATAGGGAAAAAACATATAATTTTCTACTGCAACTTATTCCTTTCTATGCTGCTGTCAAAGATTTGCAATCAGGGGAGCGAATGCGCTTCATAAACGGCGTCTTTGGTTGTTTTACAGATGCGATTTCCGGCCTGAACACGATGGCGGGTGGGCTGAGCAAGGGGGTGCCTGCAGTGCGGTCTGCCACCTCGACCACGGCCAAGGCCGTTGAAGCTTTCAAAATTGCCGGGAAGACCATGGTTTCGTTGGTTAACCCGCTGGACGGTGTCCCGGGCATGATCGTAGGGTTCTCAGGTCTTGTCACAGGAGGGGTCGCAAGAGCCGTTAGCGGTTTCCCCAAGTTATTCAAAAGCGGCGTGTTCGCTTTGACCAAAGACGGAATTGCGAGTATGCAGGCGTGCACGGATCGCCTCAGGGCGTTTTTTGGTGGTCATGCCAGCGGAGCCGCTGCACCATTTCAACCCAGTCGGGTGAACACCGTTGTCAATAATGTCAGCGGCACTGTCAACGGTACCGAAATAACGGCTATTCGGGAAAACGGAAAATGGTACGCGCTGGATAGAAACGGCAACCCGATTGGCCGGGCGCTCGACAATTTCATGGAATTGACGGCCTAGGGTCGATCAGAAACACACTGACGAAAACCCATCCGCAACGCTATCGCCATCCATGAAGCCAGAAGTCCTGCGACTGATGTTGATATCAGTCGCAGGCCGGTGGTGATTGCAACCCTCAGTTCAACCCCAGTTTCCCCCGCAATGTCGACAAGTCCTCAGCCAGTGTATTGACCGGCCCGACCAGCGCCTTACGGTCGTTTTCCTTCACTTTGTCGTAAGTCTCGAAACCGCCGTCTCTGGTCTTGTACTTGGCCAGGATGGTGTTCACCGTGGTGAAGTTCTTCTCGACTTTGGCAACGAACGCAGCGTCCTGTTTTTCGATTTGCGGACGGAACAGGTCGACGATTTTCTTCGCGCCGTCGATGTTGCCCTGGAAGTCATACAGGTCGGTGTGGCTGTAGCGATCTTCCTCGCCGGAGATCTTGGTGGCCGCCACTTCTTCGACTAACGCGGCGGCACCGCCGACAACTTTTTCCGGTGGGAACGTCAGGTTCGCGACGCGGGTTTGCAGGTCTTTGACGTCTTTGTCCAAACCGTCCGCCAGGTCGCCCAGGCCCTTGGTGCTGTTCTGCGAGAACAACGAATATTCGATGCGGTGAAAGCCGGTGAAGTCTTCGGCAGTCACGCCTTTTTCATGGTCGTCGACACGGGAGTCGATGGAGGCATCGAGGTCACTGAACAGCTCGGCGATCGGCTCGATCGACTCGTAATAAACCCGGGTCGGCGCATAGAGTTTTTTCGCGGTGGCCAGGTCGCCTTGTTTCACCGCATCGGTGAACTGCCGGGTGTGGCTGGCCAGTTCATCGAGCTGCTCGGTGACGTAGATCTTGTAGTCGGAAATCGGCTGCACCAACGCCATCGGCGCCGTGGTCGCGAACGCTGAAAACGGGGTATTGAGCAAGCCTAGGGTCAGCATTAACGCCAGTGGCGACTTTTTCATGGGACGGCTCCGTGTGGGGTTGTTTATGCGGTTTTTGTGGGTTGTGTGGCAGCCAGCAGGGAGCGACCGATGAAGTCCTGGTCGCCCGTCACGCCGGGCAGGGTAAAGAAGTAACCGCCGCCCACCGGTTTGAGGTATTCCTCCAGCGGCTCGCCATTGAGGCGGGTTTGCACGGTGACAAAGCCTTTCTCCAGATCCGCCTGGTAGCAGATAAACAACAGGCCCATGTCGAGCTGACCGTTCTTGTTGACACCGTTGGAGTAATTGAACGGCCGACGGAGGATCAGGTTGGCCTGGGTCGCGGCGGTGCGCGGGTTGGCCAGGCGGATGTGCGCGTCAAGTTTGGTCAACTTGCCTTCGGGGTCCTTGGCGTAGTCCGGGACTTGCGTTTCATGGGTGCCGCCCATGGGCGCGCCGCTGCTTTTGACTCGACCAAGAATGCTTTCCTGCTCCTGCAACGGTGTGCGGTCCCAGCGCTCGACAAAATTGCGGATGATCCGAACCGCCTGATAGCTGCCGTTCGTGGCCCAGGCCGGTTCGTCGCTGCCGGGCTGGACCCAGACGATGTTGTCCATGGCCTTGGCATCGTTGGAATCGGGGTTGGCGGAACCGTCGCGAAAACCGAGGAAGTTGCGTGCGCTCTGCGCCGGCACGCCAGGTTTCGCCGGCGCCTGGGGCGGCACGCTGCCTTCCTGTTTCCAGCGCACCAGCAACAGGTCCGGCAGGTTTTTCACGATGTCGCGCAAGGCGTGAATATTGGTGTCGGCGGTGTTGGCGCAAAACTGCAGGCTCAGGTCGCCGTGGCAGCAGTCCGCGTCGAGTGCATCGTTGGGAAAACCGACCATGCGGATCAGGCGCTTGGGCTTGGCGTCGGCCAGGCCAAATCGTTCGTCGAACAGAGACTCGCCAACCGAGACGGTGACGGTCAGGTTATCCGGCGTCACGACCGGGCCGAGAATCCCCGAATCCACCGGTGGCAATTTCGGGTCGACCTCAGTCACCGGACCGCCCTTCATCAGGAACGCGATGCGCTCGTTGAGGGTGCGGAACAGGCGTTCCAGGTCTTCGCGATCAGTGGCGAGTACATCAAACGACACCAACATGCCGGATGCCGGACGTGGGGTGACGATGCCGCTTTGATGTTTGCCGTGGAAGTCGTGACGGTCTTCGGTTGTATCGCTGCGCGGGGCTTCAGTGACCTGCGCGGGGCTGGCGGCCATGGCGGGGCAGCTCAATGCTGTACCGGCCAGGGCGACACCGGCGGCGCCCATGCCCATCAGTACCCGGCGACGTTGAAGGTTGAATGGCTCTGAATCGTTCATCTGAAAAGGGTCTTCTGCTTACAGGCCGGAAAGGCCAAGGGCGGGATCAATGCCATCGAGGGCGTCGGCGAGGGCCTTGGCCTTCTCGGCGATCTGCTGACGCTGCTGGGCGTTCACGCTGTCGTAACGGGCGTAGCCGTCACTGACTTTGAAGCCGTTGAGTTGCGTATCGAAGGCGGCGAGGGCCGCGTCAATCTTCGGCAGCAACTCAGCCGCGGATTTCGCCAGCAGCGGCCGTAGCAGGTCGACGACCTTGCGCGCGGCGTCGAGGTTGCCGATGAAACCGTTCAAGTCGGTGTGGCTGTAGCGTTCCTCTTCGCCGCTATCGGCACGCACCTCGGCAAGGTTGTTGAGGTTGCGTACCACCATGCTCACCAGCTGTTCCGGTGGCAGCGATTGGGCCAGCAGTTGTTGTTTGAGGCGGGTGACGTCGGCGAGCAGGCGTTGGGCGACAGGTGCCAGTCCATTGATGTCGCGCTGTTGGAACAACCCATATTCGAGGCGGTGGAAGCCGATGAAACCCGGATCCTGCTCGCGCTTTTCGAAATAATCGGCGCGGGCGTTGATGGCGTTGTCCAGCTCGGCCAGGCGTTGGGCGGCGGGGGCCAATCGTTGATAGGCCGCGCGAGCCGGTAGATACAGGGTCTGCGCCTCGCTCAAGTCGCCGGCTTCGATGGCTTGCTCGAGGGCGGTCACGGCGTTGATCAGCGCCGAGCCCTGGCGGCTCACGTACACGCGAAACTCTGACAACGGCCCGACAAACGCCACCATCGATGGCTTGGCCTTGGCCGCCGCATCGGACGCCGCCGTCGGCGTGACATGCAGGGTGCCGCGTGGGTTACTCAACAGGCCGCAGGTGATCGCATAGTCGCCGGGCAGGAGATTGGCGTTGATCACCTGACTCAGTCCGGGCGCGATGTTCTCACGCTCCTCGACCACCAGCACGCCGTCGAGGATTTCCCATTCGACGGCCCGGTCCGAGCGGTTGACGATGCGGAAACCGGCGCGACCGGCCGGCACCGTCAGCGCATTGGGTTCGCAGCGGTGCGGGTGAATGGTCACCAGCACTTCGTCGTGGTTGGCCTGGCGTTTGGCGGCGGCCATTTTCGAGGCGTAGTAGAACAGGCCACCGGCGGCGATCATCACGATCACCGAACCGGCCACCGCCCAGCGCAAGGTGCGGGGCGGGGAGGCCTGGGAAGGAGGTTGGTTTGGCATGGTTGCCCTTACTGGCTGGAAACTGAAGAGGAGTGATTGGCCGGAGCCGGTGCGGGGAGGAAAAACATCACCAACGCCACCAGCAGGTAAATCAGCCAGACGCCGAGGGTGCTCACGGTCGGCGCATCCTGATAACCGAACATGCCGGCCAGCACCGAGCCCAGCGGGCCATCCATCGGCAGCGTCGCACTGATGTCGAACAGCACGGTTTGCAGGTGGTTCCACACCCCGGCTTCATGCAGCGCCTGCACGGAGTTGGCGAGAATGCCGGCAGCCACGACGAGGATGAACAACCCGGTCCAGCGAAAGAACGCGCCGAGGTTCAGACGCATGCTGCCGGTGTAGATCAGGAAGCCGACGACGATGGCCAGGATCAGGCCGAGCAGGGCGCCGATCGGTGCCGCCGGGCCTTCGCTTTGCTGGAATACTGCGAGCAGGAAGAACACTGTTTCCAGGCCTTCCCGGGCGACGGCGAAAAACACCATGGCGATCAGTGCGGTCACCTGGTGTCTGGAGCCGGTCAGCGCCTGATCGAGGGACGCGTGCAGCGAATGCTTGATCGAACGCGCCACCTTGCGCATCCAGAACACCATGGAACTCAAGATGCCCACGGCCACCAGGCCGACCACGCCTTCGAACAGTTCCTGTTGTTTTTGCGGGAATTCAGCGCTGACCAGTTCCAGGCCGCCGCCTACCAGCAGGGCGAGGGCGGCGGCAAGAAAGACGCCGATCCACACGGCGGGCATCCACTGCCCGCGACCGGTCTGTTGGAGGTAACTGGCGATGATGCCGACGATCAACGCCGCCTCGATACCTTCGCGCAGCATGATCAGAAAAGGAACGAGCATTCAGCACCGTCACGGATTTAGATAGGGAGCTAAGTTGTAACATAATGACACTCATTCCCATATGGGACTGATTGACATTTAGCTGAACCTAAGCTGAACGGTTTGCAAGATCACGCAGCATCCTGTGGGAGCCCACAAGGATCTCCTTTGCACATACGGGCTGCGCTAATATGCCCACCACTCGAACACGAACAGGGCTTGCCTCGCTCAATGTCGGAAAAAGACACCATCTCCATCCAACTGGTGCGTGAAGCGCTGTTGCAAAGCTGCGCCCCGGGCCTTGTCACCGACGAGGTGTTGAATAAGGTCGGCATCGAGCCTTTGCTGTTGAACAACAGCGCCGCGCGGGTCCCGGCCACGGCATACGCGCGACTCTGGCGCTTGCTGGCCCGGCGTGGGGATGATGAGTTTTTCGGCATGGACCCGCGCAAGCTCAAGTCCGGCAGCTTCGAGTTTCTGTGCCGCTGCGCCATGATCCAGCCGAGCGTGGCGGCGGGTCTCACCAGCGGCCTGGGCTTCCTGTCGTTAATGCTCGAACGCATGCCCGCCGAATTGGTTCGCCAGCAAAGCCTGGCAGAAATCGTGCTGCTGGAAGACGACCACGATCCACGCCGCGCCTTCACCTATTTCACCTACTGGATGATCGTGCACGGCGTGGCGTGCTGGCTGGCGGGGCGGCGGATTCCGATCCTGGCCATCGAGTTGCGCTGCCCGCAGCCGGATTTTTGCGATGACTATCAGGTGATGTTTTCCGAGAACCTGCGTTTCGACCGGCCACGCACGCGGATGATTGTCTCTGCCGATTGCCTCGACCTGCCGATCAAGCGCACGGCGGAAGAACTCAAGCGTTTCCTCGCTCACGCGCCGGCCAACATTCTGGTCAAGTATCGCGATCCGCAAAGCCTCGCCAGCCGGATCAAGCACGACTTGCGACAACTGCCCGCCGAGCAATGGCCGGAAACCGAAGCCCTGGCGCAACGCCTGTGCATGTCGGCTTCGACCCTGCGTCGTCGGTTGTCCGAGGAAGGCCAGACCTATCAAGCGCTCAAGGACAGCGTGCGCAAGGAACTGGCGATTGTCTGGCTGGCCGAGCCGAGCATCAGCTTCGCCGACATCGCCACGCGGCTGGGGTTTGCCGATGCGAGTTCGTTCTACAAGGCGTTTCGCAAGTGGTCGGGGTCCAATCCTGGGCATTATCGGAGTTTGATTCTTAACGAATCCCACTGATCCACAAAGGCACTGCACTTGCTGGATCTTGGCCAAACCAGTCAAGCAACTTGATAACTTTGACCATTGCCCGAGACGCAGCGCAGAGCGAGTATTTCCCTGTTAGTTACGGTTCCCCCAACCTAATAAAAATACAGAGGGATTCTGGCAATGCGCGATTACCTGTCTGCTGTTTCACAGTTCAATTATCAGCACACCGTCGACGCCGCACTCGCGGGTGATCTGACAGCCCTCAACGCCTGCGTCGAATGTTGCGACCGCCATGCGTTGCCCGGTCGTATCGCACTGTTTTGGGAAGGACGCGATGGCGCCAGCGCCACGTACACCTTCACCGACCTGCAAGATAAAGCCGCGCGCTTTGCCAATTTCCTGTTGGCCCAGGGCGTGAAAAAAGGCGACAAAGTCGCCGGCCTGTTGCCCCGTAACATCGAATTGCTCATCACCGTCTTCGCCACCTGGCGTATCGGCGCGGTCTACCAGCCGTTGTTCACGGCGTTCGGCCCCAAGGCCATCGAACATCGCCTCGCCAGTTCGGGCGCCAAGGTGGTGGTGACTGATGGGGTCAACCGCTCGAAACTCGCTGAAGTCGCCGATTGCCCGACCATCGTCACCGTCGGCGGTGCAAAAGGCCAAGGCATCGTCCGGGGTGATTTCAGCTTCTGGGCCGAACTGGCCAATTACGCCAATGTTTGCGAACCGGTGATGTTGACCGGCGAAGATCCGTTCCTTCTGATGTTTACCTCTGGCACCACCGGCCCATCGAAAGCACTGTCGGTACCGCTCAAAGCCATCGTCGCGTTCCAGAGTTACACCCGCGACGCCGTGGATCTGCGCCCGGAAGATGCATTCTGGAACCTGGCCGATCCGGGCTGGGCCTACGGCATCTATTTCGGTGTGACCGGCCCGATGGCCATGGGACACCCAATCACGTTTTACGATGGCCCGTTCACCCTCGAAAGCACCTGCCGCGTCATCAATAAGTACGGCATCACCAATCTCACCGGTTCGCCGACAGCTTATCGTCTGTTGATTGCCGGCGGCGATGAGTTCGCCAAGTCGATCAAGGGCAAGCTGCGCATCGTCAGCAGCGCCGGTGAGCCGTTGAATCCAGAAGTGATCCGCTGGTTCGCCGAGCAGCTCGGTGTGGTCATTCACGACCACTACGGCCAGACCGAGCTCGGCATGGTGCTGTGCAATCACCACGCGCTGCAACACCCGATCCACATGGGCGCTGCCGGTTTTGCCTCGCCGGGACACCGCATCGTGGTGCTGGACGAGCAATTCAAAGAACTGGATGTCGGCCAGCCGGGCATCCTCGCCATCGACCGCACCCAGTCGCCGATGTGCTGGTTCGCCGGTTACGAAGGTGCGCCGACCAAGGCCTTCGTCGGTGATTACTACCTGAGCGGCGATACCGTCGAGTGGAACCCGGACGGCAGCATCAGCTTTGTCGGTCGCAGCGATGACGTGATCACCACCTCGGGCTACCGCGTCGGTCCGTTCGACGTGGAAAGTGCGCTGATTGAACACCCGGCCGTGGTTGAAGCCGCCGTCGTCGGCAAGCCCGATCCGGAGCGCACCGAGCTGGTCAAAGCCTTCGTCGTGCTCAACCCGCAGTACCGCGCCGAACCCGAACTGGCCGAAGAGCTGCGTCAACACGTGCGCAAACGCCTGGCGGCGCACTCGTACCCGCGTGAAATCGAATTTGTCAGCGAATTGCCGAAAACCCCAAGCGGCAAATTGCAGCGCTTTATCTTGCGCAATCAGGAGATCGCCAAGGCTCAAGAGGCCGCAGCGAAGAACGTTTCAGCTTGAATCCAAGGAAACAATGATGCAGATCGAAAACAAGGTTTTTCTCGTCACCGGCGGCGCTTCGGGCCTCGGTGCGGCCACCGCAGAAATGCTGGTCGCGGCCGGTGCCAAGGTGATGCTGGTGGACATGAATGCCGAAGCGGTTGCAGCCCAGGCCCAGCGCCTGGGCGCACACAGCGTGGTCGCGGACATCAGCAATGAAGCGGCGGCCGAAGCCGCGGTGCAGGCGACGGTCAAAGCGTTTGGCGGCCTTAATGGCCTGGTCAATTGCGCCGGCATCGTGCGCGGCGAGAAGATCCTCGGCAAGAACGGTCCGCACGCGCTGGCCAGCTTCAGTCAGGTGATCAACGTCAACCTGATCGGCAGCTTCAACATGCTGCGCCTGGCCTCGGCGGCGATTGCCGAAACCGAGGCGGACGCCGATGGCGAACGCGGCGTGATCATCAATACCGCATCCGCAGCAGCCTACGACGGCCAGATCGGTCAGGCGGCCTACGCGGCGTCCAAAGGTGCGATTGTCAGCCTGACCTTGCCTGCCGCCCGGGAACTGGCGCGCTTCGGCATCCGTGTGATGACCATCGCCCCGGGCATTTTCGAAACGCCGATGATGGCCGGCATGACCCAGGAAGTGCGCGATTCCCTGGCCGCCGGTGTGCCGTTCCCGCCGCGTCTGGGCAAGCCTGCCGAGTACGCCGCGCTGGTGCGGCATATCATTGAAAACAGCATGCTCAATGGCGAGGTGATCCGTCTCGACGGTGCCTTGCGCATGGCCGCGAAATAAGGAGGAATTGTCATGAGCCTTTCCAACGATCCGATTGTCATCGTCAGCGCCGTCCGCACCCCGATGGGTGGTTTTCAGGGCGATCTGAAAAGCCTTACTGCACCGCAACTCGGCGCTGCGGCGATCAAGGCTGCGGTCGAACGCGCCGGTGTCGCCAGCGGTGCGGTCGATGAAGTGCTGTTCGGCTGCGTACTGCCTGCCGGCCTCGGCCAGGCCCCGGCGCGCCAAGCGGCACTGGGCGCCGGGCTGGACAAATCCACCCGCTGCACCACCCTCAACAAAATGTGCGGCTCGGGCATGGAAGCGGCCATTCTGGCCCATGACATGCTGGTTGCCGGCAGCGCCGAAGTGGTCATCGCCGGGGGCATGGAAAGCATGTCCAACGCGCCGTACCTGCTGGACCGCGCCCGCAGCGGCTACCGCATGGGCCACGGCAAGGTGCAGGATTCGATGTTCCTCGACGGCCTTGAAGACGCCTACGACAAGGGCCGCCTGATGGGCACCTTCGCCGAGGATTGCGCCGAAACCAACGGTTTCAGCCGCGAGGCGCAGGATGCCTTTGCCATTGCTTCCACCACCCGCGCACAACAGGCGATCAAGGACGGCAGCTTCAAGGACGAGATCGTGCCGCTGACCGTGACCGTCGGCAAAGAGCAGGTGACCATCAGCAATGACGAACAGCCGCCGAAGGCCAAACTGGACAAGATCGCTTCACTGAAACCGGCGTTCCGCGAAGGCGGTACCGTGACGGCGGCCAACTCCAGCTCGATCTCCGACGGCGCGGCGGCGCTGGTGCTGATGCGTCGCTCCGAAGCCGATAAGCGCGGGCTGAAGCCGTTGGCGGTGATCCATGGCCACGCGGCGTTCGCCGATACGCCGGGCCTGTTCCCGGTGGCACCGATTGGCGCCATCAAAAAGTTGATGAAGAAAACCGGCTGGTCGCTCAATGAAGTGGATCTGGTGGAAGTCAACGAAGCCTTCGCCGTGGTCGGCATGGCGGCGATGACTCATCTGGAAATTCCCCACGAGAAACTCAACGTACACGGTGGCGCCTGCGCCCTGGGCCACCCGATTGGTGCATCTGGCGCGCGGATTCTGGTCACGTTGCTTTCGGCATTGCGCCAGAAAGGCCTGAAACGCGGCGTTGCAGCGATCTGCATCGGTGGTGGCGAAGCGACGGCCATGGCCGTGGAATGCGTGTACTACGGCTAATGCAAATCCCTGTGGGAGCGGGCAAGCCCACTCCCACAGGTTCTGTTTCAACCAGTTTCTTTGCTCAAGATTTGTAAGGATTCACCATGATCCCCAATGACGACCAACAACAAATCCGCGACATGGCCCGGGACTTTGCCCAGGAACGGCTCAAACCCTTCGCCGCCGAGTGGGACCGTGAGCACCGTTTCCCCAAGGAAGCCATCGGCGAGATGGCTGAGCTGGGTTTCTTCGGCATGTTGGTGCCGGAGCAGTGGGGCGGTTGCGACACCGGCTACCTGGCCTACGCCATGGCCCTGGAAGAAATCGCCGCCGGCGACGGTGCCTGCTCGACCATCATGAGCGTGCACAACTCGGTGGGTTGCGTGCCGATCCTGCATTACGGCAATGATGAGCAGAAAGAACGCTTCCTCAAGCCTTTGGCCAGCGGCGCGATGCTCGGTGCATTTGCGCTGACCGAACCGCAAGCCGGTTCCGATGCCAGCGGCCTGAAAACCCGCGCCAGACTGAACGGTGATCACTACGTACTCAACGGCTGTAAACAGTTCATCACCTCCGGGCAAAACGCCGGCGTTGTGATTGTGTTTGCGGTGACCGACCCGGCTGCTGGCAAGCGCGGCATCAGCGCCTTCATCGTGCCCACGGACTCGCCGGGCTACAAAGTCGCGCGGGTCGAGGACAAACTCGGCCAGCATGCGTCCGACACCTGCCAGATCCTGTTCGAAGACGTCAAAGTCCCGGTGGCCAACCGCTTGGGCGAAGAGGGCGAGGGCTACAAAATCGCCCTGGCCAACCTCGAAGGCGGACGCGTCGGTATCGCCTCACAATCGGTGGGCATGGCCCGCGCAGCGTTCGAAGCGGCCCGCGATTACGCCCGTGAACGCGAGAGCTTCGGCAAGCCGATCATCGAGCATCAGGCCGTCGCATTCCGCCTGGCTGACATGGCGACCCAGATCGCTGTCGCGCGGCAAATGGTGCATTACGCCGCCGCCCTGCGTGACAGCGGTCAACCGGCGCTGGTCGAAGCGTCGATGGCCAAGCTGTTCGCCTCGGAAATGGCCGAGAAAGTCTGTTCCTCGGCATTGCAAACCCTTGGCGGTTACGGTTACCTGAACGACTTCCCGCTGGAGCGGATCTACCGCGACGTACGGGTTTGTCAGATCTACGAAGGCACCAGCGATATTCAGCGCATGGTCATTTCGCGCAATCTTTGAAAGAAGGAACCCCTACGTGAGCTACGAAACGATTTTGCTGGAAACCCACGGCCGTGTCGGCCTGATCACCCTGAACCGCCCGCAAGCGCTGAACGCGTTGAACGCGCAGATCGTCAGCGAGCTGAACCATGCCCTCGATGGCCTGGAAGCCGATTCGAACATCGGCTGCATCGTGCTGACCGGTTCGAAGAAAGCCTTTGCCGCCGGCGCCGACATCAAGGAAATGGCTGAGCTGACCTATCCGCAGATCTACATCGACGACCTGTTCAGCGACAGCGACCGCGTGGCCAACCGCCGCAAGCCGATCATCGCGGCGGTCAACGGCTTTGCTTTGGGCGGCGGCTGCGAACTGGCGCTGATGTGCGACTTTATCCTGGCCGGCGACAACGCCAAATTCGGCCAGCCGGAAATCAACCTTGGTGTGCTGCCGGGCATGGGCGGCACCCAGCGCCTGAGTCGCGCCGTGGGCAAGGCCAAGGCCATGGAAATGTGCCTCAGCGGTCGCTTGATCGACGCGGTGGAAGCGGAGCGTTGCGGGATTGTGGCGCGGATTGTGCCGAGCGATGAGCTGTTGGATGAAGCACTGAAAGTCGCGACACTGATCGCCAGCAAGTCATTGCCGATTGCGATGATGGTCAAGGAAAGCGTCAACCGCGCCTTTGAAGTCAGCCTGTCCGAAGGCGTGCGCTTTGAGCGTCGTGTGTTCCATGCGGCGTTTGCGACGCAGGATCAGAAGGAAGGAATGGCGGCGTTTATTGCCAAGCGTGAGGCGCAGTTCGTCGGCAAGTAATGTGGCGTCTTCGTTGACGCCATCGCTGGCAAGCCAGCTCCCACAGGGTTCTCGTTCGTCCACAAATGTTGTGAACCGGCCGGAACCTGTAGGAGCTGGCTTGCCAGCGATGCTTTTAAGGCCTCACACCAGGTAGTTCTTCAGTTCGCGGGCGATCACCATCCGTTGGATCTCGCTCGACCCTTCATAGATCTGGGTGATCCGCGCATCCCGGTAGTACTTCTCCACCGGGTAATCCTCCAGATAGCCATATCCGCCATGAATCTGAATCGCCGAGGAGCAGACTTTCTCGGCCATTTCCGACGCAAACAACTTGGCTTGCGAAGCCTCCGACAGGCAGGGCTTGCCCGCCGTGCGCAGGCGTGCGGCATGCAGGATCATCAACCGTGCGGCGTTCAACTGCATGTGCATGTCGGCCAGGAGATTGGCGATGCTCTGGTGCTCGATGATCGGTTTGTCGAACTGCACGCGATCACGGGAATAGGCCAGTGCCGCTTCGAAAGCGGCGCGGGCGATGCCCAGCGCTTGCGCGGCGATGCCGATGCGGCCGCCTTCGAGGTTGGACAGGGCGATGGCCAGGCCTTTGCCGCGTTCACCCAGCAGGTTGGCCTCGGCAATGGTGCAGTTGTTCAAAGTGACCGCGCAGGTATCAGACGCGCGAATGCCCATCTTGTGTTCGGTGCGATCGACGATAAAACCGGCGGTGTCGGTTGGTACCAGGAACGCCGAAATTCCGCGCTTGCCCAGGTCCGGATCGGTCACCGCGAACACGATCGCCAGTTTCGCCCGTTTGCCGTTGCTGACGAATTGCTTGGCGCCGTTGATGACCCACTGGCCGTCGCGCAGTTCGGCGCGGGTGCGCAGGTTGTGCGCTTCGGAACCGGCCTGGGGTTCGGTCAGGCAAAAGCAGCCGATGGTCTGGCCGCTGGCAAGATCCGCCAGCCAGGTTTGCTTCTGTTCTTCACTGCCGTAGTTGAGCACCGGCCCGCAGCCCACTGAGTTGTGGATGCTCATGAACGCGCCGGTTGCGCCATCGCCCGCGGAAATTTCTTCTACCGCCAGCGCATAGGCCACGTAGTCGACATAGGTGCCGCCCCATTCTTCGGGGACCACCATGCCAAGCAGGCCCAGTTCACCCATCTTCGCCACCAGAGCGTCGTCGATCCAGCCGGCCTTTTCCCAGGCCTGGGCGTGAGGCGCGATTTCGCCGCGGGCAAAGTCCCGGGCCATGTCGCGGATCATGACTTGTTCTTCGGTCAATTCGAGATCGTGCATGGCTCAGCTCCCGCTCTCATCGAAACCGTTGAAGAAACTCGCCACGTGCTCGGCGTCCAGCGCCTGCAGGGTGGGCGGGTTCCAGCGCGGGTTCTTGTCTTTGTCGATCAGCAAGGCGCGCACGCCTTCGATCAGGTCGCCGCGCTCGAACCACTGGCGGTCCAGGTGCAGCTCCAGGGCAAAACATTGTTCAAGGCTCAGGTGGCGTCCGCGACGGAGCATTTCCAGGGTCACGCCCATGGCCAGCGGTGAACGGGTCTGCAGCAGGTCGGCGGTGGCTGTCGCCCATTCGTGGCTGTCGGCGACCGTCACTTCACGCATTTGCTCAACCATACTCGGCACGTCGGGCAGGGCGAAGAAGTGGTCGATGGCCGGGCGCAAAGTTGCCAATGGCGCATCCGGCAATTGCTGTACGGCGAGTTTCGCCAGCAGGCTTTGCAGGTCTTTGAGCGGCGTGTCGTGCCACTCCAGTTGATCGAGTTTTTCGTCCAGCGCGGTCAGTTGGCTGCTGTCGAGGTACCAGTCAGCCAATCCGCAATACAGCGCATCCGCGGCACGGATCTGCACGCCGCTGACCCCCAGGTAAATCCCCAGTTCGCCGGGAATACGCGGCAGGAAGTAGCTGCCGCCGACGTCCGGGAAATAGCCGATGCCGACTTCCGGCATCGCCAGGCGACTTTTTTCGGTGACCACCCGCAGATCGGCGCCTTGCACCAGTCCCATGCCGCCACCGAGGACGAAACCGTCCATCAGCGCCAGCACCGGCTTGCGGTAATGGTGAATCGCGAGATCGAGGGCGTATTCCTCGACGAAGAAATCTTCGTGCAGGGTGTCGCCGCTTTTGAAGCTGTCGTACAGCGAGCGGATGTCGCCACCGGCACAGAAAGCCTTTTCACCGGCACCGCGCAAAACCACCGCGTGCACCTGCGCATCCTGCGCCCAGGCATCGAGCTGGCGGTGCAGGTTGCGCACCATGTCCAGGGTAATGGCGTTGAGGCCGGCGGGGCGGTTGAGGGTCAGATGCCCGATGTGGTTGCGTACCTCGGCCAGCACTTCATTTTGCGTGGCCTCCATGGACTGCGTGCCCTTCGATGAAACCTGAGCAGTCATCACTAACTCCCTGCTTTTATTGTTCTTTATTAGAGAAGCTCGCGCGCGAGCGATGCAGGATCGTAACAGTGCAAATTTGTGATGTACAACCGGGATATGTGCAGCTGCTCACTGCATTTTTGCATGACGATCACCCGCCCCCGTGGCGAGGGCGCAAGCTCCCTCGCCACATTGGTCAGTGTTGTCAGGCGCTGCGGCTCAATACTTGTGCGATGCTGCGCCGCTTGGCATGCAGTTCACTGGCATGGATCAATTGTTCGAGGTCTTCAGGCGTGACATCGAAGAAGGCTTCCATTTCGGCCAGGGCCAGTTTCAGGTCCTGGGCAGTGATGGCCTGGGACTCAACAGGAGGATGATCGGCAGGCACCACAGCCACCGGGTCAGCGGCGCGCTTGGGGTAACGGATGCGCGTCAGGTTGTTATAGGCCAGGGCGCTTAGCAGCATGATCGATGCACCGAGCATTACCGGGCCGAGGGCCTTCCAGTCCATGGCAATGGTGGCCGGGTCGGCCAGCACCAGGGTCAGCGCCAACGCGCCGGCCGGGGGATGCAGGCAACGTAGCCAGCACATCAACACCAGCGCCATGCCCGCCGCGAGACAGGCACTGCCCAGTGTCCGCCCCAGCACGTGGGCTACAAGCAGCGACACCACGCCCGCGCTCAGGTAACCGCCCACAATCGACCACGGCTGCGCCAGTGCACCGGACGACACGGCAAACAGCAACACCGCCGACGCCCCCAGCGGCCCGATCAGGTGATGCGCCACTTCGATGCCAAATACCTGGCCACACAGCCAGACACTGAGCAGGGTGCCCAAAGCCATGCCGATGGCGGCGCGGCTCCATTCGGAGGGGCGGGTGTTGATGGCGGCGGGCAACCAGCGAGCAAGCATGATGGTGAATGTTCCAAAAAAATTTCAGGAAAAAAAAAGGCTTATCTGGGATATCCAGAAAGCCTTTGAAGTTGTTCCAACTATTGGGGGAGGAACGACGACAGTGTGCCGATCATTGCTGATGCTGACAAATTCATATTAATGAAGCTTCAGTTCATTAATTCTGAAGTAAAGCCACGCGTCTTCCACTCATGAAGCACAAGAATCCACCCATCGCGGTGAGCGCGCTCAAGGCGTAGAACATGGTGGGCGCCGGGGTATGCATCAATAGAAAGCCGCAAATCACCGGGCTCAGGGCTCCACCGAGGGCCGCCAGGTTTTGTGCGCCGTAATAACTGCCGCGCAGTTCTTCCGGGGCCAGGGTGTCGACGAAGAGGAATTCGGCCGGGTAAATGATCATCTCACCGAGGGTGAAGATGAACATTGCCACGCACCAACTGATCAGGTGGTCAGCCAGGCTGAAGCCGATCAGGCCGAGAATGAACAGGCTGGTACCACCGGCGATCCAGAAGCGCAGCTTTTCCCGATTGAGGAACCGACCGATCTGGTACTGCAACAGGATCACGCTGATGGCATTGCAGGCGAGCAGCGCGGCCATGATGTCGAGGGCGTCTTTGGAATCGTGGGTCACCAGCAGGTATTGCGACAGGTACAGCGTGAATCGGCCATGCACCACGGTACTCAGCAGGCAGCCGCAGGTGAACATGATCAAGGTGCGGTCGTTTTTCAGGGTGACCAGGGTCTTGAGAAAACTCTGCGGTTGGCCAATCGCCGGTGTCTGTGCCGAGTCCTTCGGGATGCCGATCATCAGGAAAATGCTGAAAAACGCGATGCCGCCGGCAATCAGGAAAGGTGCAATCGGATACACGCCGGCAATCACCACACCCAGCATGGGGCCGGTGGCGTAGCCGATGTTGGTCAGCGTGTAGCGCAGGGAAAAAGCCTTGGCGCGTTGGCCCATGGGCAGGTTTTCGCTGAGGATGGCTTTGGAACCGATGAGAAACAGCGCAGACGCGGTCTCAGTGATCACCAGTGTTGCGGTGGTCAGATAGAGGTTTTCAGCAAAGGTCAGCAGCACGAAACCGATGGCACTGGAGAGCATCGCCAAAATCAGCAACCGGCGTTTTTCCAGGCGGTCGATGATGTAGCCGCCGTACAGGGCGAGCAGGGTGGCGATGAACACCGCGATGCCCAGCAGCAGACCAACGTCCTGTTGGTTCAAGCCCAATTTGTTGCTCAGGAACAGCGTGAGCAACGGGCTGGTGATGGCGCGGCTGACGACGATGGTCAGTGAAACGATCATCAACCGACGAATAACGAGCGAGTAAGTGGCCACGGTGGGTGCAAATGTCCTTATTCAGTCTTGTTGGTGTACGTCGGGAGACCGCGTCGCGACCAATCGCTGGCAGGCTCGCCCGCACAAAAGCGCCGCAATGCCTGTGGGGCTTGCCCGCGATGAGGCTCGACCGGTCGATGTAAGGCTCAACCCAGCCACCGATCCAGCGTACGCACCGATTCCATCTCTTCAATTCGCCACAACTGCCCCAGCAACTGTTCAGCCTGGCGCCGCGGCATCACCCGCAGCGCCAGACTGAAAAATTTGTACTCCAGCGCTGCTTCGCTCAGCGGATTCCCCGGCGCACCCAACGGCACTTCAACGCACAGACTCGCTTGCCGACCGTCCACGGTCCGCAGCGTCACCACGGGCTCGCCATCCTCGGACAGTTGCGGATCGACTTCAAGACGGATGCGCGACATCCAGTGAGCAATGCGTGGATCGCAGCGTTGTTCATCGTCAAAGGCTTGCAACCGACAATGACCGTGTACCAGCCGTGCCGCCAGCGCGTAGGGCAAACTCATCTGCGCGGCGGCCTGGGTGCTGACATCGTGGCTGCCACACATACCTTGCAGAAATCCGCACAGTGAAACCTGTACGTCTTCGACCTGATCGACCGGCACATCGAGTTGCTCCAGCAACAACCCCAAGGCATCAATCGCCGAATGGGTGCCGCGACACGAGGCATAGGGTTTGATCGAGCAGCGGGCGAGTTTCCACACGACGCCAAGCTCGGCATCCAGCGCGTCGGGTGTGGCAGTGGCCGGCGCAAGGGTTTTCAGAAAACCACCCCAGACGTCGTCGAATATCTGTGTCGGCCCACTGATGCCCTGTTGGGCAAATCGTGCCGCCAGCAATCCGCCTTCGGCTGCGCGCCCGCTGTGCAGTTTTTTGCTGTGCGAACCGTCGTGAATGAAGGCCCACAAACCGCCGCTGAAACTGGCGGCGATACCCAATGCCGACACCGTTTGCCCGGCGCTCAAACCGAGAATTCGCGCACTGGCTGCCGCCGCGCCAAACACGCCGCAGGTCGCCGTGGAATGCCAGCCTGCGCCGTTGTGGGCCGAATAACCGCCGCAAGCTTCGAGCACCCTGCGGCCGATTTCGTATCCGAGTATCACGGCGGTGATCAATTCACGGCCGCTCACCGGTTGATCCGTCATCGACAGCGCGGCCATGACCGCCGGCAACACCACAGCCCCGGAATGGTCGCAACCTCCGGTGTCGTCCAGTTCCAGGGCATGGGCGGCGACGCCGTTGAGCATGGCTGCCTGCGCGGCACCCACCCGCAGGCGTGTGCCCCAGACCAAAGCGTTGCCCGTTTCGCCTGCAAACACTTGTTGCGCTGTTCGCGCCACGTCACTGTCGGCTCCGGCGAGACTGGCGCCAAAGGTATCGAGGATGTGCCGCGTGGTTTGTTTGACCAACGCAGGAGGCAGGTCTTCGAACCGGGTATCGACACAAAACCGTGCCAGGTGCTGAAGGCGTTCGCTCATAGGACGTAATCCCGATAGTGTCGCTCATACACTGAGGCCGGATGGTCGTCGGTCACGGGCGCGGCTGATTCGGCCCACCATTGTGCGACTTCGGCACCGGTGGTGATCCATACGTCGTCGTGCTGCAACATGCCTTCGAGCAATTCGCGCAACACGCCAATGCGCCCCGGCGTGGCGATGATTTCCGGGTGCAGGCGCAGCACGTAGCACAGGCCGAAGCGGTGGAAGCCGGCGAAGTCCATTTGCAGGTTGCCCAGGGTGTGGCTGTAAGAGGCGATCCGCGATTGCGCCGGAGGCACGGCGGGGCTCAGGTTGAAGGCGAAATAGGGTTCGTCTTCCAGTTCATAGTGCAGCGGTAGCTCGATCACTTGCGGGGCGGTCGGGTGCGCGAACGGCAAATCGTCGCCGCGCCATGACGACGACCAGCGAATCCTCTGATCACTGAGTGCCTCGATGAAGCCCGGCGCACCATTGCCGGCGGGGATTCGAAAACCGCTTGGACGTTCACCCGTCAGAGTCGTCAGCGCTTCGCAGCCCCTGGTGATTTCAGCGCTTTGGGCAGCAAGATCAAGCGTGTCGTAGTCCTGATGGCGATACCCGGCGCAGGCGATTTCATGACCGCCCGCCCTGATCGCGTGGATGTGCCCGGGGTTTTCCTCAGCGACGATGCCGGGCACGAACCAGGTGCTCGGGACGCCAAGTTCCTTGAACAGGCCGAGCAAACGCTCGACCCCGCGCTGGGTGCCGTAACGCCAGACCGACAGGGTCTTGTCGCGACCGGCGACTTCCGGGGCCTGGGTGAGGATGCCGTGGATGTCGTTGTAATCGACCGTCAGCACCACTGCACAGCGATAGCCCTTGGGCCAGGAATAGGAGTCAGCCATGGTGATGCTCCTTCAGCCACCACTGGGCGACATCGCGGCAGGTGGCGAACCACACATCGTCGCGCTGGCGCATGTGTTCGAAGAGTTTTTCCAGCAACAGGATGCGTCCTGGTTTACCAGTGATCTTGGGGTGGAACAGAGTGGTCAGGCACAAGCCTTCGTTCATCGCGCCGTCGTACTCGCGGCACCAGTTGTCGAGGGTCAACGCGTAGCTGGCCGTGCGGTCGAGGCCTGAGGGAAAGTTCGGTGCGCGGGTGTAGGCGAGCGAGGCGTAGTCGTCCATTTCCCAGCGACCGGGGATTTCCACCAACGGCGTGGCGTGGCCGGGGACATTCACCAGGTACGGGCGATCATCGCCGCGCATGCTGCTGGAGTAGGTCACGCCGGCCTCTACCAACATGGCCGGTGTTTCTGCGCGCCAGTCTCCGGAAGGCGTGCGAAAACCTTCGGCGCGGATGTGCAGGTGCTTCCAGAACACTTCGCGGGACAACGTCATCACGTCCTTTTGCTGTTCCAGCGTCAGGGCGTAGAAGGATTCGTGTTTGTAACCGTGATACGCCACCTCGTGCCCGCGTTCGACAATTGCCTGGCACTGCTTTGGCCAGTTCTCCACGACCCAGGCCGGGACGAAGAAAGTCGTGGGGATGTTGAATTCATCCAGTAGATCGAGAATCCGTGGAAGTGCCCGATACGGACCGTAACCGCCAAAACCGAAGTACTCCGGTTTGTGCCAGATCGAACCGTTGAGCATGGCATCACCGGTCGGGCCATCGAGGTCGAAGGCAAGGGCCAGGCAAGCCTTGTGCCGGTCGGGCCAGGTGGGTTGAGGGGAGACGGACATCTGTGGTGCTCCAGTTATCTTCAAGTAAACACCCGATTCCTGTGGGAGCGAGCCTGCTCGCGATGAGGCCGGGCCAGTCAACATCCTGGTTGCCTGACACACCGCAATCGCGAGCAGGCTCGCTCCCACATTGGATTCGGGGCGCCTGCGCGATTACTTCCCGGCGTTGATGGTCGCGGTCTTGATCGCACCCAGTTCCAGGTCCCACTTTTTCAGGATCGCCTGGTAGCTACCGTCGTCGATCATGCTTTGCAGCGCGACCTTCACCGCTTCGCTCAGCTCAGGCTTTTTCTTGCTCACGCCCATCCCGGTGAACTGCTCGGAAATCGGCAGGCCGACGGTTTTGTACATGTCCTTTTCCTGCGTCTTGAGGTAGGACAGGGTTTCGCTGCCCTGCATGGCCGCGTCGATACGGCTCTGGCGCAGTTGCGCGCGGGCGTCGGCGGAGCCTTCGGTGCCGATGACGTTGATCGCCGGCTTGCCAGCGGCTTCGCAGTTGGCCTTGCTCCACTCGGCGATTTCCGACGGGAAGGTGGTGCGGCGACTGGTGCCGACTTTCTTGCCGCACAGGTCGACGATTTCGTTGGTGTCCTTGTTTTTCTGCAAGGTGTAGAACTGTGGACCGCTGGTGAAGTAATCGACAAAGGTCACGCTGGCCTGACGCTCGGCGGTGTCAGTCATGCCCGACAGCACCATGTCCACGCGGTCGGTGGTCAGGGCGTTGATCATTTGTTCGAAGCCGGTTTCCTGCCATTTGATCTTCACCCCCAGACGCTCGGCCAGGGCGTTGCCCAGGTCATAGTCGAGGCCGGTAAGGGTGTTGGTGGCCGGGTCCTTGAAATCCATCGGCGGGTAATTCGGCATGATCGCAACAACGATCTCGCCCTTGTCCTTGATGCTGGCCGGCAACTGGGCAGCGAAGCTGAAACCGGATGCCATAACGCCTGCGAGTACTGCCGGGATAACGAAATTCTTCATGGTCGTTCTCTTATGAGTGTTGTGAGCGTCAAGGGACGCTTAGGTTCGAACGGCAGAAATGAAGCTTTGGGTGCGCGGGTTTTGCGGACTTATTAGTATTTCTTCGGGGCTTCCAGCCTCCACGATCTGCCCGCCGTCCATGAACACCATGCGGTTGGAAACCTCGCGAGCGAAGCCCAGTTCATGGGTGACGACGATCATGGTCATGCCGGTTTGCGCGAGATCGCGCATCACCGACAGCACCTCACCGACCAGTTCCGGGTCGAGTGCCGAAGTGGGTTCATCGAACAACATCAGCTTGGGACGCATGGCCAATGCACGCGCAATGGCCACGCGTTGTTGCTGTCCACCCGAAAGTTCGATCGGGTAGCTGTTGAGTTTGTCGGCCAGGCCGACGCGGGCGAGCAATTCCAGGGCTTCTTCGTGCGCTTCCTTGGGAGAACGCTTGAGCACCTGGCACGGCCCTTCGATGATGTTTTGCAGCACAGTCATGTGCGGGAACAGGTTGAAGCGCTGGAACACCATGCCGGTGGACAGGCGCTGGCGGGCGATCTGCGTTTCGTTGAGCTCGTGCAGTTTGTTGCCGACGATGCGGTAACCCACCAGTTCGCCGTCGACCCAGAGGCCGCCCTTGTCGATCTTTTCCAGCTGGTTGACGCAGCGCAGCAAGGTGCTCTTGCCGGAGCCGGACGGGCCGATGATGCACAGCACTTCGCCTTGCTCGACTTCGATGTTGATGTCTTTGAGCGCGTGGTACTGGTCGTAGTATTTGTTCAGGCTCACGGCTTTGACGATGCTTCTCATGTGGGGCTCCTCAAGAACGCTTGCCGGCGCCGCGAGCGAAACGACGCTCCAGACGGCTCTGACCAAAGGACAGGACGGTGACGGTGGCCAGGTACCAGATACCGGCCACGATCAAAAGCTCCATCACGCGGGCGTTGGCGTAGTAGATGTTCTGCGCGTTGTAGAGCAGCTCCGAGTACTGGATGACGCTCGCCAGCGAGGTCATTTTCACCATGCCGATGAACTCGTTGCCCACTGGCGGAATGATGATGCGCATGGCCTGTGGCAGGATGATCCGGCGCAGCGCTTGCAGGCGGGGCATGCCAATCGATTTGGCCGCTTCGTACTGGCCGGTGTCCACCGACAGCAGGCCGGCGCGCACCACTTCGGCGGTGTAGGCACCCTGGTTGATGCTCAAGCCGAGCAGGGCGGCCACGAACGGCGTCATCAGGCTCACGGTGTCGATTTCGAACAAGCCCGGAATGCCGATGGTGGGAAAAATCAGCGCCAGGTTGAACCACAACAGCAGTTGCAGGATCAGCGGCGTGCCGCGAAACAGCCAGGTGTAGGTCACGGCCACGTAGCGCAGGATCGGGTTGGCCGACATGCGCATGATCGCGGTGATCACCCCGAACACGATGCCCAGGGCCATGGCCAGCACGGCCATGACGACGGTGTTGAGCAACCCCCACATGATCGCCTGGGACGTGAGGAACTGGCCGATGTACGACCATTCGATCTTGCCTTCGGCGAAGGCGCGCACCAGGCCGATAATGGCGATGACGATCACCGTGGCGAAGAAAATCCGCCCGTAATAGCGCCGTGGCACATGGTCGTACTGGGTGATATCAAACTGGTTTTCCGCCAGTTTGCGCTCCGCCTGGAGTCGTTCTGCCTGTGTCTGGCTCATGGTGGTTCTCCGTACTGTTCTTTCAAATCCAACACGGTCCCTGTAGGCGCCGGCTTACCAGCGATTGCGGTGGGTCATCCCGCTTCAATATCGGCTGGTTGTACGCCATCGCCGGCAAGCCGGCTCCTGCAGGGGTATGTGTCGTGGCCGTTAGAGGCGGAAGCCCTGATAGTCCTCGGTCCATTGCTGCTGGGCGGCGAGGGCGGTTTTCAGGCGGCCGATCTGCTCGCGCACCTGTTGCGGCGCGGTACCGCCCCAACCACTGCGAGCAGCGATGGCGGCTTCCAGCGTCAGGCTGTCACGCACTTCCGGGGTCAGCCGTGGGTCGATTTCGGCCAGCAGCGCCGGCGAGGCTTCCCACAGTTCAATGTCGTGTTTCTCACAGGCCTGAACCAGCGCCCCGGTGATCTCGTGGGCTTCCTTGAACGGCACGCCGCGTACCGCCAGCCAGTCGGCCACTTCGGTGGCGAGGGTGAAGCCCAGTGGCGCCTGACGCCGTAGCTCTTCAACGTTGACCTTCATGGTCGCGACCATCCCGGCCATCGCCGGCAACACCAGCAACAGGGTGTCGACGCTGTCGAGTACGCCGTTCTTGTCTTCGCTCAAGTCGCGGTTGTAGGACAGCGGCAAGGACTTCAGCGTCGACAGCAGACCGGTCAGGTTGCCGATCAGGCGACCGGCCTTGCCACGGGCCAGTTCGGCGATGTCCGGGTTTTTCTTCTGCGGCATGATCGAACTGCCGGTGGCGTAGGCATCGTCCAGCGCGACCCATCGGAATTGCCGTGACGACCACAGGCAGAACTCTTCGGCCAGGCGCGAGATATTGATACCGAGCATGCTGGCGATGAACAGGAATTCAGCGACGTGATCCCGGCTGGCCACGGCGTCGATGGAGTTTTCGCAAACCCCGCTGTAACCCATTTCTTTCGCCGATTGCTGCGGCAGGCGAGCGATGGCCGAACCGGCCATGGCGGCAGCGCCGAGAGGCGACAGCGAGGTGCGCGCGTCCCAATCCACCAAGCGTTGTACGTCACGCAGCATCGATTGCGAGTGGGCCAGCAAGTGATGCGCGAAGACGATCGGCTGCGCCTGCTGCAGGTGGGTGAAACCTGGGCAGATGCTCTCGATGTGTTGCTCGGCCTGATCCACCAGCGCCTGTTGCAAGGCCAGTACTTCAACGGCGAGGGTGCGCACGTGATCGCGCAAAAACAGACGCAGGTCGTTGGCGGTCTGGTCGTTGCGCGAGCGGCCGGCCCGCAGCTTGCCGCCAAGCGCGCCGAGGCGTTCGGTCAGCAGGCGTTCGATGAAGGTGTGGACGTCTTCGTCGTCCAGGGTCGGCGCAATGCTGCCGGCGCGGAAGTCAGCGCCTATACGCTCCAGGGCATCAAGCATGGTCTGGGTTTCTTGTTCGCTCAGCAACCCGGCGCGCTGCAGTTCCCGGGCATGGGCCTTGGAACCGGCGAGGTCATACGGGGTGAGGCGGAAATAGCGCTCGGGGCAACGGGAGAGGGCGGCCAGGGCTTCGGACGGACCGCTTTTGAAACGAGCACCCCAGAGACGGTCTGTAGCTTGAGACATTGTTGTTTTCCTCGTCGGTAACGCGAACTGAAATCGGTGTGCCAGACCTGATCCATCTGCCGAAAATCTTCCGGGCGGAATCAGGCCTAATCAAAATTCAAGGGCAGGGGATAAACGCAGTTGCTTCGATGCGAGAGCTGATCGAACTGTCAGCTTTTAATGTTTCGAGATCAGTGAGTTGGTACTGATGTTCGGTATTTTTTGGCGGTTGCCAAGCCTGGTTTTCTGTGTTCATTATTATTAGGCCAGCTATGTTTTTGTTGTTGGGCACAGAGTGTTGAATACGGCGACAGAGGTAAATAAGCATTATGGAAACCCCACTTTCCAATTCCGGAAACCCGGCGCCGAAGACGCTGCAACGGGCACCTTTGGCCCTGAGTGGGCTGGACTTCAAATTGCTCAAGGTGTTCAAGGCAGTGGTCGAAGCTGGCGGTTTCAGTGCTGCGCAAAACGAGCTGAATGTGGGGCTGGCAGCGATCAGCAAACAGATTTCCGACCTCGAGATCCGTATCGGAATGCGCTTGTGCACGCGAGGGCGAGAGGGCTTTCACCTGACCGAAGAGGGACGTCTGGTGTATCAGGCGTCCATTGACTTGTTTGCGTCGGTCGATAACTTTCGTGATCGGCTTAGTTCTGCACAGAACGAACTGATCGGAGATCTTGGTGTGGGGGTTATTGATAATACAATCGGCGATGATAATTCGCCGTTAGTTGCTGCGCTTAGACGGATAAACGAACAGTCACCCAAGGTGCGATTTCAACTTCAGGCGACACAGCTTGATGAAGTTGAACGAGGTGTCGTAGAGGGGCGTTTGGTGGCGGGTATTGTCCCTGTTTATCAAAAACGCGAAGAGTTTGATTATTACCCGTTATATCAGGAGCGCTCGGAAGTTTATTGTGCGGTCGGTCACCCCTTGTTCGACAGGGCGGATGCGGAAATTGACGACAACGTGCTCAAGGATTACGAGTGCGTCAACCACAGGTACGCGATCCATCGAGACAAACTGAATTTTGCCCACTACGATAGTTTTTCTGCGTCAGCCACCCAGGTGGAAGCTGTGGCGCTGTTGATCAAGACCGGCCGTTTCGTGGGCTTCCTGCCCCGGCATTACGCTGCGCCGATGGTCGCTAATGGAGAGTTTCGTGCGATTCGTCCGCAGATGATCCACATCGTCACACCGTTCAATCTGATCCTGCGCCACAACACCGTCCGCAGTCCGCTGGTGAAGGCATTTGCACAGGCGCTGGGCGTTGATTTGAAAGCTGCGGTTTGATGGCTGACGAGGTTCCTGTGGGAGAGGGCTTGCCCGCGAAGGCGTCATCCGCTTCATCCTGGATGTTGGCAGTTCAATCGCTATCGCGGGCAAGCTGGCTCCCACAGGATTTGCATTTGATGCATGGGTGTTAGTGGCCGTTGAATAAAATTACACATAAAGCAAACAGTAACTTGCAAAATCGTTTCAGTTGTCGCTAACAGTGTCCTCAAGCCACCGACACTGCTGGCCAGCGTTGCAATGGAATTGGCAACTTTCGCGACTCGCCCCGGCCCATCGGGAAGTACATGAAACCATTGCGGGCCAACCGTTCGGCGTCATACAGATTGCGGCCGTCGAAGATCACCGGTGCATTGAGTCGTTGGCGAATCAGATCAAAGTCTGGCGCCTTGAACTGTTGCCATTCGGTGCAGATGATCAACGCGTCCGCGCCGTTCAATACCGATTCCGGCGTCCCCATCAGCATCAACTGGCTTTCGTCGGGATACAGCTGCTGGGTTTGCTGCATCGCTTCCGGGTCGAAGGCCCGTACGTTGGCGCCTGCCGCCCATAGCGATTCGAGCAATACACGGCTTGGAGCATCGCGCATGTCGTCGGTGTTGGGTTTGAACGCAAGCCCCCATACGGCAAACGTCCTGCCGCGCAAATCACCTTTGTAGTAAGCCTTGATGCGCTCGAACAGCTTGTGTTTCTGCCGCTGATTGATTGCTTCTACCGCTTGCAGCAGATCGCTGGAGCAGTGGGCTTGCTCCGCGCTGTGGATCAGCGCGCGCATATCCTTGGGAAAACACGAGCCGCCATAACCGCAGCCCGGGTAGATGAAGTGGTAGCCGATGCGCGAATCGGCACCGATGCCCAGGCGCACGGATTCGATGTCCGCACCCAGGTGTTCGGCGAGTTCGGCGATCTGGTTGATGAAGCTGATCTTGGTCGCCAGCATGCAGTTGGCGGCGTACTTGGTCAGCTCGGCGCTGCGCAGGTCCATGAACATGATGCGGTCATGATTGCGATTGAACGGTGAGTACAGGTCACGCATCACCTCGCGCACCTCATCGCGTTCGCAACCGATGATGATGCGGTCCGGGCGCCGGCAATCCGCCACGGCGGAGCCTTCCTTGAGAAACTCGGGGTTGGAGACGATATCGAACTGCAGCAAGCGCCCGACCTTGATCAGGCATTTGTCGATGTGCGCGCGCAAACTGTCGCCGGTGCCCACCGGCACCGTGGATTTCTCCACAAGAATCACCGGTTGCTCGCGATGACGCGCCACGGCGTCGCCCACCGACATGACGTAGCGCAAATCTGCCGAACCGTCCTCCCGGGACGGCGTGCCCACGGCGATGAACAGCACCTGGCCATGTTGCACGGCGAGTTTTTCATCGGTGGTGAACTGCAAGCGTCTGGCGTCGATGCTTTCGCGCACCAGGCTGGCCAGCCCGGGCTCGAAAATGCTCACGTGCCCTTGTTGCAGCAACTCGACTTTTTTCTGGTCAATGTCCATGCACACTACGTCATGGCCGACTTCAGCCAGAACGGCTGCTTGTACCAGGCCTACGTAACCGCTACCAAATACACTGATTTTCATGGCTTGCTCCTGCCGCGATCGACTCGCAAACAGCATTGCATCGCCATGTTTCAATTCATCTATTGCCTGGCCGTTGGCCCTTGTCGGCGTAATTTGACTTTATCGGCCATGACCGGCAGCGTAACGGCCATCTTTGCTTGCTCACCGCTTGTTGCGACTTCTTTTTTCAAGGCCGTTTCGTTTGACTGACTTACCTGTTGCTGATTCAAGTACTCCCAAGACCAACCCGCTGACCGTCTATCTGGCGCGTTTGGCGCCCTCCAGCCAACTGACCATGCGCTATGTGCTGCAGGACGCTGCCGATCGCCTGGGCTTCGACGAAGTGAACATCGAGGAGATTCCCTGGCATAACCTGCAACCCGAAGACGTGATCGCCCTGGTCGCCACATTGCGCACCGATGGTTATGCGCCAAACACCTCGTCGCTGTACGTCAACGCCGTGCGCGGGGTGATGAACGAAGCGTGGCGCATGAGCCTGATCAGTCAGGAGCATCTGCTGAAAATGCGTTCGGTCAAGGGCATTGCCGGCACGCGTCTGTCCCAGGGCCGCAACCTGCGGCGCACGCTGATTCAGGAACTGATGGAAGTCTGCGCCGCCGATCCCCGTCCGCAGGGCCTGCGGGACGCGGCGATCATCGGGATTTTGTATGGTTCGGGCATGCGCAAGTCAGAGTCGGTCAACCTCGACCTGAACCAGGTCGACTTCGCCGAGCGCAGCCTGCGGGTGACCGCCAAGGGCAACAAACAATTGATCAAGTACGCTCCGGCCTGGGCTTTTGCCAAGCTGGACGCGTGGCTGGAACTGCGGCGTTCGATGCTCAAGGAAGGCGAAGAGGATGACCCGTTCCTGTTCAATCGCATCCGGCGCGGCAGCCATATCACCCGCGAGCGCATCACCAAGCATGCGATTTACTACATTGCCCGGCAGCGGGGAACGCAGGTCGGGGTGAAAATCATGCCCCATGATTTTCGCCGCTCGTTCATTACCCGGGTGATTGAAGAACACGATCTGTCGATCGCTCAGAAGCTTGCCCATCACAGCAACATCCAGACCACCGCCAACTACGACGTGCGCGATGATAACGAGCGGCGCAGGGCGGTTGACCGCTTTGATCTCTGAGCCTTCAGCGCAATACGCAAGCCCTCAGCTCAATACATGAGCATGGCCGATGGTCGAGACATGTACAGCATTCGTCGATTCATCGGGTCGACGGGCAACCTTTTTGCGCGCTATTGGCTGCCTGGCTGATCACCTCGGCCAGGCGCCTGACGTTGTTTTGCTGAGCCGCCACCAGTTCGTCGATGGATGGCCCCGAAGGGGTCTGCAACGCACTGCGGCAGGACAGCAGTGAGTCTTCGTCGCCGCTGGCGCCCCGCAGGCGCCATTTCACATCGATCAGCCCGTATTGGCCCGGGATCGAGTCGAAGCGCTGCACCTCGAGCCGTACCGAGACTTTGCGATTGGGGTTGCCGTTGACCATCTGGTCGGTCAGGGCACTGCGCAGTTCATCCACGAGACTGGCGCCCCACCATTGGGTTTCGAGGATGGCCATGCCGGTGTTGCCCTCGCGCACCACGATTTGCGGTCGATCGACCTGCGGTGGGACCGTGAGGCCTTCGATCTGGATATCCGTCGCGGCCTTGGTATTTCCCGGCAACTGCGCGGGCGTCAAGGTGTGAAACTCAATCGGATCGCTGCGGCAGGCGGCGAGCAGAGACAACGTGGCGACCAGAGTCAACTTCAATGGAAAAGCCATGGGTGTTACTCCTGTAGTCATTTGCTCGGCGGCCCTTGCAGATCCATGGGCGCAGCATTTTTGGGGCGGCCGCGAATCAACGATTCCGGATGGCGGCCCAGGTAATCAGCGAGATCACGCAAGGACCGCGACGTGCGCCCGAGCTCGTCCAGGGTTTGCCCCAGCTGCTCGCGTTGTGGCGAATCTTCGGCCAGGGTTGAGTTGGCCGATTTCAGCGTGGTGTCGGCCGATTCCAGCGTCTTGCTCACGTTCGACAGGGTGGTTTGTACGCCGGGCAGTGTCTTGCTGTTGAATTGGCTCAGGGCTTTGCGCATCTCGACGAGGTTGCCATCCAGATTGCCGGCAATCCGCTCCACCGGCAGTTTGTTGATTTTGTCGACCATGGCTTCGAGTTTTTCCTGCAACTGCTCCAGGCTACCCGGAACGGTCGGAATCATGACCGGGCGAGCCGTAGCATCGAAGGCGACTTTCTCGGCCTTGGGGTAGAAATCCATGGAGATGTAGAGCTGGCCGGTCAACAGGTTGCCGGTGCGGGCCTGGGCTCGCAGGCCGTTTTCGATGAAGGTGCCCATCAAGCGCACACCTGCGGCTTCATCATTGGGGTCATGGTTGAGCGCGGCGAGCATTTTTATGTGAGCCTGACCCAGGCGCTGCGGGTAGATAACGATGCCGACGTTGAGCGGAAAGCTGCGTTTTTTCGCATCGAAGTCGAGGTTGATCGACACCACCTTGCCGATTTCCACCCCGAGAAACTCTACCGGGGCATCGACCTTGAGCCCGCGCAGTGCCTGATCGAAGCGTAGGGCCAGATATTGCGGCTTGCCACTGGGCGGGGCAAGGGCGGTTTGCTGGTCGTCGAACAGTTCGTAGGCGTATTCCTCGGGTGCCGGCTTGTCGTTGGGGCTGTATTCCGGCGCACGGAAGGCAATGCCGCCTACCAGGATCGAGGACAGGGATTCGGTCTTGACCGCAAAGCCGTTGGCCCCGACGTTCACGTCAATCCCGCTGGCATTCCAGAACCGGGTGTTTTCGGTGACGTATTGATCGTTGGGCGCATGGATGAACAGTTCGATGTTGACGCCTTTGCCGTCCGGGTCCAGCTCATAGGCCACCACCTGGCCGACCGGAATCTTGCGGAAATACACCGGGGAACCGATATCCAGCGACCCCAGGTCCTGGGTATGCAGGGTGAAGCGTTTGCCCGGCTCGCCATAAGTGATGGCTGGCGGGTTTTCCAGACCATTGAAGTGCTTGGCGCGAGCATTGTCCTGGCCGATATCAGCGCCGATGTAATCGCCTGACAGCAGCGTATCGATACCCGACACCCCGCCAGCCCCGATCCGTGGTCTCACCACCCAGAACTGCGAGTCTTTACGGGTAAAGCTTTCAGCCTGTTTCACCAGTTTTATCGTGGCATTGACGCTCTTCTGATCGTCGCTCAGCGCCACGTCCGAAACATGCCCGATCACCACGTTGCGGTACTTGACCTCGGTTTTGTTCGCCGTCAGGCCGTTGCCGGTCTTGAAGGTGACGACGATGGTCGGCCCTTCCTGCATGATGCTGTGCACCACCAGTGAAATCCCCACCAGCACCGCGACGATCGGCACAATCCACACCAGCGAAATGCTGAACCGCCGGGTCTTGATCGGGGCCTGCCCCGGGGCACGTGGTTCGTTAGTGGTTTGCGACTGCATCCGTGACCTCCTGATTATGCGGAACTTCCCGTTCTTTATCCCAAATCAACCGCGGGTCGAAACTCATCGCCGACAGCATGGTAAACACCACCACCAGACCAAAAAATAGAATGCCCGGGCGCGGCTCGATGTCGGCCAGGGCTTGAAACTTCACCAGCGAGGCCACCAGCGCGACCACGATGACATCGAGCATCGACCAGTAACCGATCACCTCGACGAAGCGGTACAGCTGTGAGCGCTCCTTGCGTGCCCACGCGCTGTCACGCTGCACGGTGACCAGCAGCATTGTGATCGCCACGAACTTGACGCCCGGCACCGCAATACTGGCGATGAAAATGATCAAGGCGATGTCCCAGGCGCCAGCTTCCCAGAACTCCAGCACGCCGCTCATGATCGTACTGTCGGCGCCGCTGCCGACCATTTTGGTGTTCATCACCGGCAACAGATTAGCCGGGATGTAAAACACCAGGGCCGCAATCATGAAGGCCCAGGTTCGGGTCAACGAGTTGGTTTTGCGTCGATGCAGCGGGGCCCCGCAACGTTCGCATTCGTGGGGTTGATGGGTCATATCGCAAGCCAGGCCGCAGGTGTGGCACAGGCATAGATTGAGATCGTCGGCGACCGGGGGCGTAGTCATTGAATGGCCCATAGTTCGCGGATATCGCGGCCGGCAATGCGGATCATCATCAGGCTGAGGATGGCCAGGGCGAACAAGCCGATGCCCGGCAGCACGTCCAGCAGCCCGGCGAGTTTGATCACCGCCACCATGGCCCCCAACAGACACACTTCCAGCATGCTCCAGGGCCGGAGGGTTTCCAGCCAGCGCATGCAGAATTTGAAGGCGGGCGAGCGTTTGTTGCCGAGCGCGAAGCTCAAGACCCAGATCAGCAGCAGCAACTGGATAATGGGCGCGATGATCATGGCGATCGCCGCCACCAAGGCGATGAAGGTGATGGGGCCCAGACTCAACGCCAGCACCGAATCCCAGAGCGTTGCGCTGTTTTTCAGGCCTTTGAGGCTGATGCTCATGACCGGATAGAAATTGGCAAAGATCCACAGCATCAACGCGGTGAATGTCAACGCAAGGCGTTGTTCGACCGTGAGGCCGTTATAGCGCTGGAGCACGCCACCGCAGCGCGTGCACAGGGTTTTCTGATGTTTGGCGAGCGTCACTTTTTCGTACACGCAATCACAGTGCTCGCAAATGATCAGTTGATCAGTAGATGCCATGGGCCAGACTCGACAGAGGGCAGAAAAGGATGAGCACCTCCTCAATATAGAAGCGACTCGCAATTGAGCAAATCGAAAGGCGAAACCATGGGATGTACAGCGCAGGAAGGGTAGGACAAGCGGGAGAATGTGTGGCGAGCGAGCTTGCTCGCGCTGGGTCGCGGAGCGGCCCCAAACTATCCGGCAACAATTGCCTTTTTTGCGAGTGCTGCGCACTCGAGCGGGAGCAAGCTCCCTCGCCACAGTCTTTTGTACGAGGATGACTGCCCAACCTAGCCGAGCATTTCCCGCATCCGATACCACAGCATGCCAAGGGCCAGCAGTGGCGAGCGCAGGACGCGGCCGCCGGGGAAGGTCATGTGCGGCACGGCGCTGAACACGTCGAAGCCTTTGCTGTGGCCGACATGAATCGCCTCGCCCAGCAGCCTGGCGCACCAGTGGGTGACGTTCAGGCCATGACCGGAATAACCCTGGGCGTAGAACACGTTCGGGTGCTGGCTCAAACGCCCGACCTGCGGGAAGCGATTGGCGGTGATGCCGATCATGCCACCCCACTGGTAATCGATGCGCGCGTGCGCCAGTTGCGGGAAGACCTTGAGCATCTGCGGACGCATGTAAGCGGCGATGTCCGCCGGATCGCGCCCGGAATAATGGCAGGCGCCGCCGAACAGCAAGCGCCGGTCTGCCGAGAGCCGGTAGTAATCCAGGCCGACTTTCTGGTCGCACAGCGCCAGGTTCTGCGGGATCAATTGCCGGGCCGCGTCTTCCGACAAGGGTTCGGTGGCGATGATGTAGCTGCCGGCCGGAAGCACTTTGCCGCTGAGTTTCAGTTCGAGTTCTTCCAGGTGCGCATTACAGGCCAGCACCAGACTGCCGGCGCGAACCGTGCCCCCGGCACAACGCACCTGCACGGTACTGCCGTGGATCAGCTCCAGCACCGGGCTCTGCTCGAAGATTTGCACGCCAAGGGATTGCGCGAGCTGCGCTTCACCCAGCACCAGATTCATCGGGTGCAGATGACCTGAACCCATGTCGAGCAATCCGCCGGCATACACGCCTGAATTCACCACCTGCTGACGAATCTGCTCTGGCTCGATCAGGCGGGTTTCGTGGGCGTAACCCGCCTCCTGGAGTTCTGCATACTCCGCCTTCAACCCGGCGAAGTGCGCCGGGGTGTTGGCCAACTCGCAGAATCCCCAGCGCAGGTCGCAATCGATGCCGTGTTCACGGATGCGATTGCCCACCACTTGCACAGACTCCGTTCCGGCGTGCTCCAGATAACGCACGCCTTCGGCACCGATATGCCTGGCGAAGCCACTGACGTCATGGCCGATGCCGCGGATCAGTTGCCCGCCGTTGCGTCCGCTGGCACCCCAGCCGATCCGCCGGGCCTCCAGCACAATCACCGAGAGCCCGCGCTGGGCCAGTTCGATGGCGGTGTTGATACCGGTGAACCCACCGCCAATCACACAAACGTCGGCGACCAGGTCAGACGTCAGTTCAGGACGGTTGGCCATGCCATGAGCCGAAGCGGCGTAATACGAGCGCGTGTGTTCCTGGGTGTACTGGTTCATTGGTTGGACTTCACTTTGCTCCAGGAACGGGTCATCAAACGCATGATCGACTGGGGCGGAGTGGTGGAGATGTAGAGTTTGTCGAGCACATCCTGCGGCGGGTAAACCTCGGGATTGTTGACCAGTTCCGGGTCCATGTACTGCTTGGCGGCCGGGTTCGGGTTGGCGTAACCGACCGACGCGCTGACCTTGGCGATCACTTGCGGGTCGAGCAGGTAATTGATGAAGGCGTGGGCTTCTTTCGGGTTGCTGGCATCGGCTGGAATCGCCAGCAGGTCGAACCACAGGTTGGCGCCTTCCTTGGGAATGGCGTAGGCGATGTTCACGCCGTTGCCGGCTTCCTTGGCGCGGTTGGCGGCCTGGAACACATCACCCGAGTAACCGAAGGCTACACAGATGTCGCCGTTGGCCAGGTCCGAAACGTATTTGGACGAGTGGAAATAGGTGATGTACGGGCGGATGCTCAACAGCTTGGCTTCGGCCTTTTTGAAGTCTTCAGGTTTCTCGCTGCGCGGGTCCATGCCCATGTAGTTCAGCACGGCGGGGAACACTTCATCCGCCGAATCCATCATCGACACGCCGCACGCGCTGAGCTTCTTGATGTTTTCCGGCTCGAACAACACGGCCCAGGAATCGATGTGGTCGATGCCCAGCACTTGCTTGACCTTTTCAACGTTGTAGCCGATGCCGTTGGTGCCCCACAGGTACGGCACCGAGTGCTCGTTGCCCGGATCGTTTTTCTCCAGCAGCGTCAGGAGTTTCGGGTCGAGGTTCTTGTAGTTCGGCAGTTGCTCGCGGTCCAGTTTCAGGAACGCGCCGGCCTTGATCTGGCGAGCGAGGAAGTGGTTGGACGGCACGACCACGTCATAGCCGGTGCGGCCGGCGAGCAGTTTGCCTTCCAGGGTTTCGTTGGAATCGAATACGTCATAGATGACCTTGATCCCGGTTTTGGCCTGGAAGTCGGCGAGGGTGGTATCGCCGATGTAGTCGGTCCAGTTGTAGACGCTGACCTGGGGCTGAGCCTGGGCAACGGCGCTGAACAGGACCGCCAGCGCGACCGGGGCCACGGATTTCAATAGACGCATATCGATACCTTCTTGGAATTATTGGATTTTTTTCAGGTGATTCTTTGGTGTTCGCTATCCCTGTGGGAGCGGGCTTGCCCGCGATGGCGGCCTGTCAGTCAAAGAGGGTGTTTGAATGTACCGGCCTCATCGCGGGCAAGCCCGCTCCCACAGGGAATGTGTGATCCCCTGGGGAGTGCACGCTTTAGACGCTGAGCATCAGGAACTCACGCTCCCACGAGCTGATCACCCGCTTGAAGTTTTCGTGCTCGGCACGTTTGACCGCGACGTAGCCGCGCACGAATTTGTCGCCCAGGTAACGGCCGATGGTTTCGCACTCTTCCATTTTGGTCAGGGCGTCTTCGATGGTGATCGGCAGGCGCAGGTTGCGGCGTTCATAAGCCCGGCCCTGGACAGCGGCGCTCGGTTCAACACGCTCGACCATGCCGAGGTAACCG
The DNA here is from genome assembly GCF_028656895.1 of Pseudomonas sp. TNT2022 ID1044. Taxonomy (NCBI): domain Bacteria; kingdom Pseudomonadati; phylum Pseudomonadota; class Gammaproteobacteria; order Pseudomonadales; family Pseudomonadaceae; genus Pseudomonas; species Pseudomonas sp. TNT2022 ID1044. The sequence continues at coordinate 252,887 of NZ_JAMDHB010000003.1, forward strand.
CACAACAGGCTGGCCGCGATGGCCAGGTACGGGTTGGCGTCGGCGCCCGGCAAGCGGTTTTCCACGCGCATGGCGTCCGGGCTTGAGGTCGGTACGCGCAGGCCGACGGTGCGGTTTTCTTCGCCCCATTCGACGTTCACCGGTGCCGAAGTGTCCGGCAGGAAGCGGCGGAACGAGTTCACGTTCGGCGCGAACATCGGCAGCACTTTCGGGATGTACTTTTGCAAGCCACCGATGTGGTGCAGGAACAACTCGCTCATGTTGCCGTTTTCATCGGCGAAGATCGGCTTGCCGGTGGCGATGTCCACCACGCTCTGGTGAATGTGCATGGCGCTGCCCGGTTCGTCGCCGACCGGTTTGGCCATGAAGGTCGCCGCCACGTTGTGCTTGAGCGCGGCTTCGCGCATGGTGCGTTTGAACACGGTGATCTGGTCGGCCAGGTCCAGTGCGTTGCCATGGCGGAAGTTGATTTCCATCTGCGCCGGGCCGTCTTCGTGGATCAGCGTATCGAGGTCCAGACCCTGCAATTCGCACCAGTCGTAGACGTCTTCGAACAGCGGATCGAATTCGTTGGCGGCATCGATCGAGAACGACTGACGACCGCTTTCAGCACGGCCCGAACGGCCCATCGGGGCCTTGAGCGGCAAGTCCGGGTCTTCGCAGCGCTGAGTCAGGTAGAACTCCATTTCCGGCGCCACAATCGGCCGCCAGCCTTTGTCGGTGTACAGCTGCAGCACTTTTTTCAGCACATTGCGCGGCGACAGTTCGATCGGGTTGCCGAACTTGTCGAAGGTGTCGTGGATCACGATGGCGGTTGGCTCGATGGCCCATGGCACCACGTAGACTGCATCGGCATCCGGCTTGCAGACCATGTCGATGTCGGCGGGGTCGAGCAGGTCGTAGTAGATGTCGTCGTCGACAAAGTCCCCGGTTACCGTTTGCAAAAGCACACTTTCCGGCAGGCGCATGCCTCGCTCATGCAGGAACTTGTTGGTGGGTGCGATTTTGCCGCGTGCAATGCCGGTCAGGTCGCTGACGACGCACTCGACTTCGGTAATCTTGTGATCTTTCAGCCACGTGAACAGCTGATCGAAAGGGACATTCATAAAGACCTCGTTATTGGTTTTATTAACGCCAGGAGAGGCCAGTTTCATCCGCCGGACACTTCCCCTGTAGCGCGTTGACGTCTATCTTGGGCGAGCCTTGCGGTTCCATCTATCCACTTTAAGCAGCACAAAGCGCACCAAAAGAGTGCGCAAGGTCACCCATGACACACTGCAATTCACTACAGGTTCAAGCGTTCAGCACCGCCGATGTCGCCGAGCAAATCCGCGCCACGCCGGGCTGGACCCAGCATTACCAACAGATGTCGCCAGGGCATTTCGCCGGTCTGGTGCGCTATCTGGATTTGCAGGGCGTGGAGATTTACGAAGAGCACATGAATACCCGCGTCGAGCAGAATTTCAGTGCACCACAGGGTTCACTGGCGTTCTGTTTCGATCGCAGCGACAACGCGCTGTATGTGTTGAATGGCGAGAGCCGCAACATCTGGATCACCCCGGAGAACTACCAGGAAATCGCCGTGGTGTTCGGTCCGGAGTTCGTGCAGCGCAACAGCCTCGATGTCGCCCGGCTCGAAGGGCTGTTCATGGCGCCGCTCAATTCGCAGCAGAACGCGTTGTTCTGCCGTTGGCTCAGCGGCACGCTGACGCGACTGTCGCAGACGTTCGATCCGCCGACTCGGGAGGCGCTCACTCAGCAATTGCTCGATGACTGCCTGTTCATTCTCGACAACGCTTGCGTTTGCCTTGACCACGGCGCACTGCAGCGCCGCGCCGGGGAACGGGCGATCATGAAACGAGTGGGGGAGTGGGCGGCGGATACGCCGGAAGAACACCTGAACCTGTTGGAGCTGTCGCTGGTCGCCGGGGTTTCACTGCGCCAGTTGCAGCATGCGTTCAAGACCTACACCGGGATGGCGCCGACCCAATGGCTGCGCCTGCGCCGCCTGAACAGTGCCCGCCGCGAATTACTCAGCCGCACGCCAACGCAAACCACCGTCGCCGAAGTGGCGATGCATTGGTCGTTCTGGCATTTGGGGAGGTTTTCCAGCAGCTATCGCGCGCTGTTCAAAGAGTTGCCCAGCGATACCCTGAAGCGGGCGAGCGCCGCGCAGCCTGGTGGCCAGCGGCGTGAGAAGGTTGCGTCGTTACTGATGCGTTGATCAGCCTCTGACACGGGTGAAGGAAATCGAGAGGAATTTTTTGATGACCCTGGCCATGGGCGTCTCGATCTCTTTGTGGATGAGATAAGACAGACCTATCATCACGGCGATGGTGCTCCACAGCAATACGTGCGGGTTTATCACCGGATAAGCAATGTTGAAAATCATAAAGCCGATCATTTGGTGTAACAGGTACAGCGGGTAGGTCAGCGCACCTAATACAGTCCAGTTCAAAGCCCCTACGACGCCGGTTTTATTCGTCGCGATCAAAAAGAACGTCATGAAAAACAGCATGATCAAACTGCAGACAATGAGTGGATTGTATTCGGTTGAATATTTGCTTTCGAGCAATTGGGCCCATGCAATGGCGGTGTAGTTGGCCAGTGCCCAGGCACCCGCCAACAGCAGCACTCGTGTTCTCGTGATGCCCTTGGCCCATATGAGGTAGAACGTGGCGCCAGCTATAAAATAAGCGGCGTAATCGGTGATCAGTATCGAGCGCAGCTTCTCGACAGTGAGTATCTCCGCTGTGGCAGAAATCACTAGCCAGTACACAAAATAGGTCTCTATTTTTTCTATTTTCTTCAAGCCCAACACAATGGATATCATCAAATAAAACTGTATTTCTACAAACAGAGACCAGTACACGCCGTCTATTGACGGCACGCCCAGCAAGTCGCTTAAAAAGGTCATGTTTATTACGTATTGATAAAGGTCAGCGGTGTATCTCGGCTGGCCAATCGCAAGCGTCATCAGGAACGTGATCGTGCAGCACACCCAGAAAGCAGGGCAGAGCCGAACGATACGGGATATGAAAAACACTTTGAGGTTATTGCTCGAGGCGGTCATCAGAATGACAAAACCGCTGATCATGAAAAACAGTTCGACGCCCAAGTAACCGTATTTGGCGGGCTCGGCCAATAGTGGGTAGGGCATTGTGGACATGTCGCCTTTTGCATACCCGCGAAATGCATAGTGAAAGAACACTACCGCGATAGCAGCAACAAAGCGCAGCAAATCCAATTCTTTCAGCCGGCGTTTAATCATGCAGTGCGCTCCAGATGTGTTAGCGCGGTTTGAGAACGAACCTCCTTGCCGATTGAAATGTGACCCAGGGCGCACGGCGCAGCAGCCGTCGAGCCTCATGGACTTCAATTGAAGGTGCAATGGATCAAGACTGAGAACGCCTCAGCCTGGTGTGGCGCTAGCGCGAGCGTTGCCACATGTACATGTAGTCGACTTCAAAGGTGGAGGGCAGGTCGGCATCGTCGACCACCCCAAACCATTTCCACATGGCCTCGCTGTCGAGGTTCACCTCCATCGGGAAGAAGAAGTGCGAGTTCTTCGATTCCCTGACCAGCACCCCGTCGACGTACCAACGCAGTGTGTCGGGCTGCCAGTCGAAGCCGTAGACATGGAAGTCATCCGCCAGGCGCCATGGACTGATCCAGATGCTGCCATTTTCAATGTGCTCGTTGCTTTGCGGCGTGGCCCACAGGTGGGCATTCATGTTGTACGAGTGGTCTAACGCGCCGTTTTTGGTTTTGCCGGCGATTTCGAAGATGTCGATTTCGGTGGCATTGTCCGCCATGCCTGTCCACGCCAGCCAGAATGCACTGGAACCTGCGGAGTTCATGGGTTTGGCGCGGACTTCGTAGTAGCCGTAGAACCCGCGTTCATTGGTTCGCACCATCGCTGAGGTGTAGTCCTTGAAGCCGAGCTTGACGTACTTCTGCGGCAAGGTTTCCTTGCGAAAGATAATGTTCAGGTTGCCGTTCTCGACGATGACATTGTTCGGCGTGTACAGCGCCGGTTTGCGTCCCAGTGACTCGTTCCCAATGCCATTGTTGACGTGCCAGCGTTCGAGATCGAGGGTGGTGCCGTTGAAGTCGTCGGACAGTTTCCGGTTGAGCATCCACTGCCCCGCATTGGCCTGGTCGGACAGCGGCAGCTCTCGATTCGACCGGCTCGGCAATGGGCCCAGTGGTCCGACCCGGGTCCAGGTATTGGCCAGTTCGGGGATGGCAACGGACCATTTTTCCGCCAGGTACTGAAAGGCTTGCTGACGTTCCGCGAGGGAGGCAAAGGCGCGGTCGTAGACCAGCACTTCGGCGATGTCGCCGCGAAAGTTCTCGGCGTTGCCCAGGGCATTGCGCCCGACTGCATACGGGCCAATCGGCACGTCGTAAAGCTCCAGGACGGAAACGGTCGGCGCATACGCGCTGGTTTGTGGCAGGCTGATGGCGAAATTGGGCAACAGGTTATCGTTGTTGGCGGCTTGCGGGCGTGAGCTGAACAAGCGTTGCCAGGGATCAACGTCAGGCTGTCCGGACAATCGACGGGACACGACCAATACGGTCACAGGGCCTTTGGCAGTGCGGATGGGTTTACCCAGCAACCCCGACACGCCACTGAAACGCACCACCGAATGGCCATTCAGGGCGTTGGCGATCCGCTGCGGCTGCGAGGCGCCATCGTCGACAGTGGCGTGACTGGATTTTCCAGATTTATCGTTCCAGCGCCGGACATGGTTTTGCGCATCCAGGGTCATGGTCGACGCATCCGCCGCATCCAGCCACAGCACGAGCCCGGTGGAGGGAACACCGGGCGCTTGTGCCGCGTTGCAGGCGATCGACACCGACAGCAGCAGAGTCAGCAGGGATCCTTTGAAGATCATTTGACGGCGATCAGCGCGGGGATTTCGAAGGAAGCTTGATAACCCTGCGGGTTGCACGACTGCCACCGCCAGGTGTCGACGATCATCTGATGAAGATCCCGTTGGGCGGTCCAGTTCAGCTCCCGTCCAGCCTTGCCGGGGTCGGCCCAGCATTGGGCGATGTCACCTTCGCGTCTTGGCGCGAAGTGGTAGGGAATAGTGATGCCCGTGATGTCCTCGAAACTCTGGATGATTTGCAGCACGCTGTAGCCCGTGCCGGTGCCGAGGTTCCAGACATTGATGCCGCTGTTGTGCTGCAACACCTGAAGAGCCTTGAGGTGGCCGATCGCAAGGTCGACCACGTGGATGTAGTCACGCACGCAGGTCCCGTCCACGGTGGGATAGTCGTTACCGTACACCGTGAGTTCAGGCATCCGGCCAATGGCGACCTGCGTCAGGCACGGCAACAGGTTGTTGGGACGGCCCCTGGGGTCTTCACCGATCATCCCGCTTTCGTGGGCGCCAATCGGGTTGAAGTAGCGCAACAGCCCGATGCTCCAGCGTGGATCGGAATGGCACAGATCGGCGAGCAACTCTTCGATCATGAGCTTGGTGCGGCCATAGGGGGTGGTCGGTTTGCCGGTGCCGACCTCTTCGGCAATGGGTATCTGTGTAGGTTCGCCGTACACCGTGGCCGATGAGCTGAACACCAGTTGGAACACGTTATTGCGCGCCATGGCCTGGCACAGCTCAAGCGTGCCGCAGACATTGTTGGCGTAGTAATCCAGAGGCGTGTGCACGCTTTCTGCGACGGATTTGAGGCTGGCAAAATGCACCACGGCATCGATGTCATAGCGTCTGAATATGTCGTCCAGCAAGTTTGAATCACGAACATCGCCCTTGATGAACGCCACCCGGGTCAGGGTCAGTTGTTCCAGGCGCGAGATGCACTCTCGTGAGCTGTTACACAGATTGTCGAGCACCAGCACATGGTGTCCGGCATTGATGAGCGCCACGGCGGTATGAGAGCCGATGTAGCCGGCCCCGCCAGTAATCAACGTAGTTTTGCGCATGGTGAGGCCTTCCTGTTTCAGGGACTGAATTCAGCGGGTGGTGAAAACCGATTTGAATTCTTGCGGCCAGCGCGGGTGCATGACGCTATACGCCACGGCATAGCTGAGCGCGCCTGCCACGATGTTGCAGATCAGGTGCAGGTAACCTTCAAAACCTGAGAGCGACGACACGTACAACACGGTCGCTGCCATGACGAGCGAGGCAATCACGCTGCGGTAATTGCAGTCGAAGAACCGGCGCCAGCCGTAACCGATAGCGGCGTTGAGGCCGCGGATTTGCAGCGGCGTGATGATCAGCATCCGCGCCAGCAGGGCGAGGGCCGCGGCCATGCCGCCATAAACGCTGCCCAGGCCGTAGACCAGTGCCAGCGCCAGCACCGTGGTCACCACTTCAGCCTTGATCGTGAGGTGGCTGCGGTTGACCGCCACCAGTGCCGTGGTGGCGTACATGGCGGTGTTGCCAATGGCCGCCGCGCAGGCCAGCACTTGCAGCAGGGGAATGGCATCGGCCCACTTGGCGCCGAAGATCAACAGGATGACGTCGTTCGCCGTGAGTGCGATCCCCAGGAACAAAGGCGTCAACAGAAAGCCGCTGACGGCGGTCGAGTCGTCAATGATCCCGAGCAATCGCGACGGCTCTGCACTGCGCCGGGAGAACGCCGGCAGCGCATAGCTCAGCAGACCGTTATAAATCGCCGTGCGTGGCAGATCGATGATGCGCATCGCCATGTTGAACATGCCGACCGCGTTGGCGCCAGCCGCCATCCCGAGCACCACGTTGACCCCGCGCTGAAGGGTTTGAGAGCTCAGTGCGTTGATGGCAACCGGTGTACCGGCCTTCAACAGTTCGCGCAGGACCGGACCGTCAATATGAAAGGCAATGCGCCGCGGGTCTGCGCGCATCAATACGATGATGGACACCAGCTCCATGATCAGGGCCTGGGCAATGACCGCCCAGGCCCCCAACCCGCAAAGCGCGACAGCGATGCCGCCAACGCCACCAAACACCTTGCCCAGTAACGTTCGCGACGCCAGCGTCTTGAAGTCGCCGCTGCGGCGCATTTGCGCGACATAGACACGCGCCATCATGGTGAAGAGGATTTTCACCGACGCCACCGCCGTCATCCATTGCAGCAGTGGCTCGGACGTGTACAGCGTCGCCGCACCCGAGATGAATACGATCGAAACCAGGCTCACCAGTACCGCCGCCCAGAAGGCGGTGCTGATGTGCTTGTCCTCCAGCCGCTCGAGTCGCACCAGCGGGTCTTCCAGCACCGATGAATAAATCAGCCCGATCAACTCGACGATGGCAATGATGATCGTGCCCACACCCAGCTCCGCCGGAGACAGCAGTCGGGCATACACGACAAAGGTGATCATCGACAGGAAGATCAGGCCGAACTTCTCGGTGAAGATCCAGCCCAGGGTAGTGAGGCGACGGTTGGCCATGGCGGATACCGGTTCAATGAGCGGTGGTTGACGCCGTTGGCTTGCGCCATGTTTTGGCGCAGGCGTAGAGGTAGCGCAAGGTCGGTTTGCCGTGATCGAAGAACAGGGTTTGCCAGGAATGCTTGAACATTCGCTGGTACACGTCGATCACCTCGACATGCTCGCCGCCTCGGGAAAACGTATTGAGAAAGTCGGTGTGATTGGCCAGCACGAATTCGATCTGTTGCTGCTTGCTCAACTGCGCGGCGTAGCGGTCGAGGTACACCTCGATGAACCTGATCTTGTTCTGATAGTGCTTTTTCGGGTTTGCGGTCATGTTGCCGCTGTTGACCGTGCGCTCGAGCAGCACCTGCGGCACGGTGTGGATCTCCCAGTGCTCGGCGATTCGGGTCCACATGAAGCGGTCTTCGCAGTAACGCAGGCCGGCATCGAAGCCACCCAGTTCCATGATCACGTCGCGCCTGACCAGTGCGGCGGAAACGCCATTGAGAACGTTGGCGCGGATGAAATCGTAGAAATGCATGCCGTTCTTGAGCAGGTTGTCCAGTTGCCGCCTGCCGTCGCTGTAGTTGACCTGCGTGTAGCAGTCGACCAACCCGACCTTGCGACCCTGATGAGTCAGCTCGTCGTACAGCGCCAGCTGCAGCTCCAGTTTTTGTGGACGCCATTGGTCATCGGCGTCGAGCATCGCCACAAACGTCTCTTGAGAGTGGCGCATGCCGTGGTTGCGGGCGCTGGCCTGGCCTTCGTTGGCTTGCTGCAGCAGCGTCAGGCGAAACGGCGCGGTGAAGTCCTTGACCCGTTGGGGGCCGTCATCGGTGGAACCGTCGTCAATGACGATGACGTGATCGGGCAGGCGGGTTTGCTTGGCCAGGGACACCAGCGTTTGCTCGATGCTGGCGGCGCCGTTGTACATCGGGATGACCACGCACACTGTATGCGCTGAAGCAGGGGCTTGGTTTCGCACGGGTGTTTCTCCTGTTTTAAGCCTTGGGTTACGCCTTGGCGCAATCGCGCGCGAATGCCTGGCCGGACGGACGCTGGCGCAGGGTTGTCGGTGTTGATTCGGGGCAGGGCGCGTAGTGACGCCGAAAGGACAGGGCCAGGGTGCAGAACACCAGGAACTCGGCAGAGCGGTAGTTGGGAATCACGTACGCCACATAATTGGTGACGGCGAACAAGCCGATGATCACCAGGGCGCTGGCGCGAAACTGTGCCGCCTGGTTCGCGGTCACGGCGCGGTATTGCTTGAGCAGCGCCTCGCCCAGTAGCAGCACCAACGCCGTCAACTGGATAACGCCGCCATTGAGCAGGGTCTCCATGTAGCCGCTGTGGGCGTTGCCGATATAGCCCCAGCGCGTGATGAACGCATCGGCGTCGGCACTGGCCCAAAAGGCGCCGAAGCCGTAGCCCTTGAGCCATTGCTGGTCGACAAAGGGCGCAAGCAGCTCCCAGATCAGCGTGCGGTCCGTCAATGACGGATCGCGACCGGCCACCTCCAGCAGCCAGGCAATGTGGTTGTAGAGCAACAGGCAAACCAGCAGAAACACCAGCGTGCAACCGAAGAACAGCCACTGCGAGCGGTTGATCCGCAAACGGATCAATGTGAGGAAGTACCAGTAACTCACCGTTCCCGAAACGATCAATGCCACGCCGGTCGCCGACTGGGCGAGCAGGACGGCGATCAGCGAAAAAAACGAGCAGAAGAGGGCCCAGCGGTTGCCCTGGCGGATCATCGGCAGCAACAACAGGATGGCGATCGCGTTGAGCCGTGCGCCGGCGTTCTTTTCGGTGAAAATCCCCTTGAAGGCGCCGTCACGGATACCACCGGATAAAAACGCGACGCTTGGCATGACCACCGCAAGTATCAAGCCGATCAGCGCCGCTATGCCGATGGCACAACCGAGCATGAAGGTGATTTTTTCAAGGGGGTAGTTATAGGCAATGAACCCGGCAAAGAACACCACGCCGAGCATCGCGATGAACCGCTTGAGACTGAGCATCGGGTCGTAGGACCAGCCGATCGATGCGATGACACAGAGCAGGAACACCAGCAGAAAAAAATTGCTGCGGTAAAAGGTTTTGCTCAGGAACACCTTGTTGCGGATGAAGAAGTACAAGGGCACCAGCAGTGTGATCAGGCCGCAGACCTGATTGGCGACATTGCCTTCGAGATCTTTACCGATGTCGCCGAAGCCGGATCCGCCACCGAGTCCGAGCACAAATGTCAGCACCTGGATGTAGAACAGCACGCCAAACAAAGTGAAGCCATCGCGTAGCGTCGAGTATCTGACCTGGAGTCTGCTCATGATGCCCGGCTCCCTAGCAACGCCGCGAGGTAGGTTTGCACCGCGCTGGCATTCTTGAATCGGGCGGCTGCCTCAAGGCGTTCATGACGTTGCAGGTTGCGCGGTGTGGCGAGTTGCAGGGCAATCGCCTGCGCCAGTGCGATCGGGTCGTCGACGGCAACAAGCGGTGCAACCACGCCGTCGATGAGGATGTCCTGGGGGCCATGGGGGCAGCGAGTCGCGACCACCGGGGTGCCCGTGGACAAGGCTTCTACCAGCGCATTGGGACTGCCCTCGAACCGAGACGACAACACAAAGCAATCGGCCGCTGCCACCTCTGCCAGGGGATCGTCGGTGTAGCCCGGCAGGTCGACGCGATCGGCGACGCCCAGTGTCAGTGCCTGTTCCAGCAATCGGACCCTGAGTGCGCCTTCACCAAAAATGATCAGGCGCACGCCCTTGTCCGGTAACGCGGCGAATGCCGTGATCAGGGTGTCGAAGCCTTTTTGCGGCGCCAGGCGACCAACGGCGACAATCACCGTGCCGGACTTTTCCAGGAGCCAGCGGTGGCTTGGCAGCCCCGGCGTCTTCTCGCGGAAGTTGTCGTCGAGCACCGGGTTGTCGGCAGTGGTCACGTCGCGGCGGCGCGCAATGGTGGTATCGATCAGGTCCTGGGCGACACCGCGGGAGACGCAGATCACCGGGTTGGGAATCAGCCGATACAGCAGCGGTGCCACCCGATATGCGACCCGCACCATGAAGTCGGGGTTAACGTGTTTGTCATGGGAAAAGGCATTGCGCTCGCTGACATGCAGCCGCGCCAGGGTGCCGGACAGCAGGGCAGCGGCGATTGCCACCACGTTGACGTGGGTGAGGGCCGCCAGTTGCGCATCAAAGCGATTGGCGCGAAGAAACCGCGCGAGTGCCGGCACCGCGCGCGAGGTGCGTGGGCTGCGCAATTCAACCTTTTTGACACGGGGGTCGAGGTGCGCTGCATTGGGCCCGCCGCCGGTCAGCAGTAACAAGGTCACGTCATTGCCTGCGTCGACCAGTGCCGCGGCAAGACGCATCATCATTTTCTCGGCCCCGCCGGCGCTGAGGTCATGCAGGATAATCAGCAACTTTTTCATTGGTTCCATACCTGGTAATACGCCTGCGCCGCGTGCTGGCTGGTGTAGGGACGGATGGCGTCGGTGAGCATTTTTTCGCTGGGTGCCACTTGCCCCCTTGATGTCAGGCTTCGCCGCATGCCATCGGCCAATGCCGGAACATCGTTGGCGTTGACCAACAGGCCCAGCTGGCCGTTGTCCAGCAGTTCCCTGGGACCGGTCTCGCAGTCGCATGCCAGCACCGGCGTACCCAGCGCCAAGGCCTCGATCAGTACGGTCGGCATGCCTTCATGAAGAGAGCTGAGAATGAACAGGCGTGCATGCCTGAGCAGGGGATAGGGGTTGCGCAGGAAACCGGTGAAGTGCACCCGCTGCCCGATACCCAGGCGTTGTGCCTGGGCGGTCAGTGCTTCGCGTAACGGACCGTCGCCGGCGATCACCAGGTCTGGCAGCGCCTGGCGTTGCAGCGCCATGGCGTAGGCATCGAGCAACAGGTGAAAGCCTTTCTGTTGCGTCAATCTGCCCAGGCCCAACCAGTAGTCACCGGGTAACCCGGCGGGCAGTGGCGCCTGCGCGGCTTGAAACAGCTGCTCGGTGATGACCGCGTTGGGGCAATAGCGCACTCGCTGTCGACCCCAGGGCAGCATGTCGACGAGGGACTGGCGCAATGCCGTGGAGACCGTCACCACTTTGCCGCTGCCGCAGAGGTACAAGGCATAGAGAAGGCGCAGGCTGGAGGGGCCGGTTTTCTGCTCGGTGCAATCGAGTGTCACGTGTCGGCTATAGATGACTTTGCAGGCACTGCCCAAGGTGGCGAACCAGGTGCAGACGTTGGCCTGTTCCTTGGCGGAAATGAGGTGGGTGACGCCCTCGCGACGAATCAGCCGGCGTAACAGAACGATCGACCGGAGCAGGCCGACGATGCCGTTGCCACCGCCGTTGTTATGGCGTTCTGCGCCTGTGGTGTCCGGCGTCTCACCGTTCATGACGAAGAAGCTCACGCGCTGGCCATCCTTGAGAAATTGCTCGGATAACCGTTGCTGCACTCGCTCAACGCCGCCACCGGAATTGAAATCCTTGAGAATGAACAGAATGTGCATGGTCATTCCCCAACGCTGATGGCGACTTTGTGCCGGGCGAGCATCGCCAGCAGGTGCAGGAAGTTGCTTGGGTAGTCGATGAAGTAGCGTTTGATCGTATGGGGTTCGCGGTACATTCGATAAAACGCGCGCATATGCAGGCGATCGATCACCGCCGGGTAGTATTGCCGCGTGGCCAGGGCTTCCTGGCGAATGAACCCGCCGCAGGTGAACGCCACACCACGAAAGCCTGCGCGCATCGCGTCCTGTTCGAACTGCTCTTGCAATCCGGCACCCAGGCCGACGATCAGAATGTTTGCTTCGCTGCGGCAGATGTCGGCCTGAATGCTCTCGGCCTGGGCCGCATTGAAGTAACCGTTGTGATAGCCGGCGATGGTCAGGTGTGGGTAGAGCGCCTTGATCTTGCTGATGAACAGCTCCAGTTCGCTCTGTCGTGCGCCAACGAAATACACGCGTTTGCCCTGTTGCTCGGCACTGCCGAGTACCAGGTCGGCAATGGACGTGAAGTCAAAGCTGACCCGGCCGATCGTGCGGCCTGTCACCCGGGACATGAACGTCGACATCAACATGCCGTCGCAAAAGTAGGCGACGGAGCTCGGGGCTTTTTCGAAGAAACTGCCAATGGACGCAAAGTTGATGAAGGAATACGCCTGGTTCGCGTCCAGCAGCTTCGGGGAAAATTGCCCGATCAATTCCAGCCTGATCATGGCGCCACTCCTTCTTGAAAGACGGAAGGGGTCTGACGGCCCACGGAAATGTAGGTAAAGCCGCGTTTGCTCAAACGCTGCGGGTCGAACAGATTGCGGCCATCGAAGATCAGCGGTTGCTTGAGTTGCCGCGCCAGCAGGTCGAAGTCCGGCGCCCGAAACGACTGCCACTCGGTGACGATGATCAGTGCGTCGGCATTTTTCAGTGACGCTTCCTTGGTGCCCGCCAGTGTCAGGTCATCGCGCGCACCATAAATACGCTGGGCCTCTTCCATGGCTTTGGGGTCGAACGCCTGGACGCGGGCACCGGCCTGCCACAAGGCCTCCATCAATACCCGACTGGGGGCTTCGCGCATGTCGTCGGTGTTGGGTTTGAAGCTCAGGCCCCACAGGGCAAAGGTTTTGCCGCGAAGCGCGCCGTCGAAGTGATCGAGGATCTTGTTGTACAGGCTGGCTTTCTGCTCCTGGTTGCGTGCCTCGACGGCCTTGAGCAACCGGGCATCAATGTCGACGCTGGTGGCGGCATGTATCAGCGCCTTCACGTCCTTGGGAAAGCACGAACCTCCGTAGCCCAGGCCCGGGTAGATGAACTGATAACCGATGCGTGGATCGGAGCCGATGCCGTGGCGCACCATCTCGATATCGGCGCCCAGCTTTTCGGCGAGGCTGGCCATTTCGTTCATGAAGCTGATCTTGGTCGCCAGCATGCAGTTGGCGGCGTACTTGGTCAGTTCGGCGCTGCGAACGTCCATGACGATGATCTTTTCGCGGCTGCGATTGAACGGTTCGTACAGTTCGCGCATGACCGCTTCGGCGTGCGGGCTGTCGGTGCCGATGATGATCCGGTCGGGGCGCATGCAGTCTTCCACCGCGCAGCCTTCCTTGAGAAATTCCGGATTGGAGACCACGTCGAACGTCAGGTCGCTGCGATCGTTCTCGGCCAGTACCTGCTCGATGCGTGCGCGCACCAGGTCACCGGTTCCGACCGGCACGGTGGATTTGTCGACGACGATCTGGTGACGGTCCATGTTCAGCGCGATGGTCTGCGCCACGCTCAACACGTATTGCAGATCCGCCGAACCGTCTTCGTCAGGCGGCGTACCGACGGCGATCAACAGCACGTCGCCATGGTGAACCGCGCTGGCCAGGTCTGTGCCGAACCGCAGCCGCCCGCTTTGATAGTTCTCGCGCACCAGGCTTCTCAGGCCTGGCTCGTAGATCGGCAACGTGCCTTCCTTCAGTGCCTCCACCCTGGCCGTGTCGACATCGACGCAGAGCACGTTGTGCCCGACCTCTGCCAGTGCGGCACCTTGGACAAGGCCCACATAGCCAATACCGAATACGCTCACATTCATGGTCAAACCTCAGGTCGTCGTGACAGTGATCTGCGATGGGGCGGGGGGTCAGTAGATGTTTTTCGAGAACAGCGTGAAGGGGGTCTTGATGAGGATTTTGATGTCGAGCCACAGCGACCATTGGTTGATGTAGTTGAGGTCCTGGGCGACGCGCAGCTGCATCTTTTCCACGGTTTCGGTTTCGCCTCGATGCCCGGTGATCTGGGCCAGGCCAGTGATGCCAGGCTTGAGCCGGTGGCGGGCCATGTAGGCGCGGACTTTGCCGGTGTAATAAATGTTGTGGGTGACGGCGTGGGGGCGGGGGCCGACGAGGGCCATCTGGCCGGACAAGACGTTGAACAGCTGGGGCAATTCGTCGATGGAACTGCGGCGCAAGAAGCGTCCGAACGGCGTGACGCGATCATCGTCACGGGTGGCCTGGCGCACGTCGCGGTCGTCGTGCAGGCGCATCGAGCGAAACTTCCAGACCTTGATCACTTCGCCGTTGCAGCCGTGGCGATTTTGCATGAACAACACCGGGCCGGCAGAGGTCAGCTTGACGGTAATCGCCACCACCAACAGCAACGGGCTGAGGACAAGAATGGCCATGGCCGCCAGGCTGCGTTCGAACAGGTCCTTGCAAAACAGGCTGGCGGGGTGCGAGCTGAGCAGGCTTTCGTTGAGATAGATGGCCGGCATTCGTTCTATTTCAGAGATCGAATGGTTGAGCAGCACCATGCTGCCGAAATCCGGGATCCACACCACGTCGACGTTCATGTCCAGCAGGTCGATGTAGAGCGCTTCAATGGTGGCGGCGTGTTCCATGGTCAGCACGATGTAGACGCGCCGCACCTCCAGGCGCGTGAGGATTTCGCGAATCGCGTCAACGTGGCCGAGCAGCGGCAGGATGCTGGGAGCGGGGCCGCTGTCATGGGCAGTGGCGATGAATCCCAGGGCCAGCGCGCGGTTGGGACTGGAGAGTTTTTTCGCCAGTTCATGGGCCGTCGGGCAGGTGCCGATGATCACTGAACGGCGCCCGTTGCAGATCATCTTCGAATGCAGTCGGGCGAAGTAATGCAGGGGCAGAAAACTGCCCACCTGGACGAGAAATCCCAGCACCGCCCAGGCCACGATGACCTGGCGCGAGTAAATCGCGCTGGTCTGGGTGATGAAGGCAATGGCCGCCAGAACGGCCAGCAGGATCAACCAGCCGGCCAGTAAGCGGCCGATCCCGACCACCAGGCCATGACGTTTGTGGAAGACCTGCATCATGCTGTAGATCGGCACCGAGCCGAGCACCGTCAGGATCATCAGGGTGCGGTATTCGCTGGTCAGGCTGCCAACACGCCAGTGCACGAGCAGCATCAAAAGCGCGATGGTCAGCGTCATCGCACACAACCACTGGCCCCAGAACGTCAGGCCTCGGCGGTGTGTCATGTGAGCGGTATAGAGCGGTGTCATGGGCTTGACCTCGAGGCAATGAATTCATCAGCACTGAAGGAGCGGGCACGGCGAAGCTCCCGCAGGCTTTCCGTAGCTCGGCAGAGGTGAAGCGAACGGTTGTGATGGCAGTGAAAGGCGTAGCGACAGACCAGGGCGGTCAGGCGTTACCGGGGGGCGAAGTCATAGTCATAAAACGTTTTGGAATGGTGGTAGCCGTACTTGCGCGCCTTGCGCAGGTCTACCTGGTTGAGGACGGTACCGAATACCGACACCTGGCTTTGTTGCAACATGGCAATGCCTCTCTGCACCTGGCTGATCGGCGTACTGTCAGCCTTGACCACGTAGATCACTGCGTCCGAGTGCTTGGCCAGCAATAGCGCGTCGCTGATCATCTCCGCAGGCGGCGAGTCGATAATGATGTGGCGGTAACGCGATTTCAGCGCATCGAGCATGCGCGCCATGCGCGGTGAACTGAGCAGATCCTGCGGCGGAGGCTGGCGTGCCGGGTTGAGAGCATCCGCTGGAGACGGCAGGCGCGGCGCAGAGAACAGATCCAGCGAAGGGGGGATGACCATCCCGGCCGGCAGCATGTCCAGATTGCCTACCGAAACGATACAGTCTTCGAGCCTTGCGGTGCCGGCAATGACATTGGCCAGCCCCGGGCTGTCGGGCGGAAAGTCAAAGTTCAGCGAAAGCGTTGGCTGGCGCATGTCCGCATCGATCAACAGCACGCGCTCCAGTGAAGCGAGCGAACTGGCCAGGTTGTTGGCGATGGTGCTTTTACCTTCACCGGCGACGGTCGACGTCACCAGCACTACCTGCGACGGCATTTCGCTGCCTTGCAACATCAGCCAGGTGCGCAGATTGCGAATGGTCTCGCTAAAGCGCGGGTTGTCGTTGTCTTCGAACAAACGGGCCAGTTGCCGGCGGCTTTTTTTCCTCACCAGCGGTACGACGCTGAGCAGAGGAATGTTAAGCGCGCTCTCAATCGTTTCATCGGTTTTGAAGGTATTGCTCAGGCTCTCGAAGAGCAGGGCCAGGGCCACGCCGATCACCGCAGCGATTAAGCCGACGATCCCGACAATCAATGTTTTACGGGGTTTGCTCGCTTCGGTAGGTACGATGGCCGGGTCGACGATGCGCACTTTTGTCGAGTCCATGTCGGCGGTGGCCGTGGTTTCTTTGAGCCGGGTGACGAAGGTTTCATACAGCGCGCGGGTGCTGTCGACCTCACGCTGGAACTCGCGCAGCTGGAACTCCTTGCGGGCAATGTCCTGGATCTGCGCCTTGTTGCTGTTGAAGGATTGACGCAGCGAGGCTTCGCTGGCAGAGGCGAGCTGGTATTGCCGTTCGATACCGGCCACCACTTGTTGCACCTGGAGTTGCAGGCTGGTGGTGGCGGCGCGCAGTTCCGACTGCGCGGACACCAGGCTCGGGTGTTTGGGACCATAGCGCCCCGACAGCTCCTCGACCTTGGCTTGTGCCTTGGCCCGTTCAGCCTGGAATTGCTGGACCAATGGGTTACTCAAGACCGCAGGGACGCTGGAGAGTCGGCTCAGATCACCATTGCTCAGGGACTTCGCCTGACGGTACTCGCTCTCCGCTTCAGCGCGGTTGCGACGGGCGTCGACCATGCGATTGCCGGTCATTTCCAGTTCGTTGGCGCTGATGGTTGCGACCCCGCCAACGTCGACCAGACCTTGCTCTTCCCGATAGCCTTGAAGCTTCTTCTCGGCCGCCCGCAAGTTATTGCGCAGCTCCACCAGGCGTGTGTTCATCCAGGCCGTCGTGGTTTGCGAGGATTTCTCGCTGGTGTCGAGTTGGCTGTCGGTAAAGCCCTTCGCCAACGCATTGGCCGCCGCTGCCGCCAGAACAGGGTCCGGCAGCTCGACCTCGATTTCCAGCAACTGGCTCTTGCCGACGAACTTCACGCTGGTGTGCAGCATCAGGTTCTGGGTGACGATATTGAAGACGTCTTCTTCAGTTGGCGTTTCCTGCACAGGCATCAACCGACCCAGTTCAGGAATCCATTGATCGAGGTTGAGGTCGGCCAGCCATTGGCGCGGCGTGAACCAGGGTTTCGGTTGCTGGCGCGGGTCGGTGATCGGGTGGGTGGTCAGGTCGAGTGTTTTCACCGCGCGTTCGGCGAGGTCTCGTGATTGCAGGAGCGCCTGTTGTGTCTGCAAGTAATCGGTGGCGTTGCTGCCTGATTCCTTGACTTGCTGGAAGGACATCAGCGGTGGCGTTTTATCGTTGAACAGCAAGGTGGTGCTGCCGACGTATTGCGGCGTGATCTTCGTGACCACAATGATCGCCAGCAGACAGCTGACCAGGACCAGCCATCCGATGCTCCATTTGGCGCGCCAGATCACCCTCCAGAGTTTCAGAAGATCAATCGTGTCCTTGTCTTCGCTGTACTGCTGATGCAGATGCGTTTGCAGAGGACGTTCGACGTAGGTGCTAGGGCTGTTGTCCATGATTAGAAAAAGCCTTGTGCAATGGAAATGGTATCGCCGGGGGCAATCGTGGTGCTGCGTGTCACTTCGTCGGTGAGTGTGGCGGCGCCATCACCGCGCACGATGGTCACGCGTTTGATCGAGGCCCGTTCGGTCAAGCCGCCGCCCAGGGCGATGGCTTTCTCCAGGGTCAGGCCGGGTATGAAGGGGTAGTTGCCGGGCTTTTTCACTTCGCCGTTGATGTAGAACGGGCGGTATTCGATCTGGCTCAAACTGACTTTCGGGTCGATCAGGTACCCTTGTTTAAGTCCGTCGACGATGATCTTTTCGACTTGGCCGGGGGTCAGTCCCTTGGCGGAAATCTCGCCCAGAAAGGGGTAGGAAAAGGTGCCGGCATCGCTCAGGCGGATCTTTTTCAGGCTCAACTCCGGCTCGCCAAACACGATAATGCGCAAGACATCGCCGGCGGCCAGCTTGTACTGGGTGCCGGGGTCTGCGGCATAGGTATTGGGGAAAACTGCCAAGGCGAACAACAGGCCAAGAGTGTGTGATTTCATGGCGAAACCCTCTTAAAGGCTGACGTTGAAGCTGATCTGAAAAACGTTGCGGGTAAAACTTTCGTTGTCGGCATCCGAGTCGTTATCGCGGTACCGATAGCCCATTTCGATTTCCAGCCACCGGCGCATCGCATACACCACGGCCAGGTTGTAATCCTGCCGGTCGTCCGTGCGGCTTTGGCCCTCGTAGACGTATCGGCCGAACCCGGCTTGTGCCACGGTGGTGATCCGTTCAGTCCAGCCATGGCGCCAACCGACCTGGGTGAAGGTCGACTTCACGGCATCGGCACCGTCGTCGCCCTCGGCCAGCGCCTGGCGGGCGACGAAGGTGAAGGTTGAATAGGTGCGTGGCTTCCATTGCATATCCACTTGCCACGTGGGGTTGTCGAGGTCCTTGGATTCGCTGCTGTCGAAGTCCTTTTTCTCGTAACCGATGCGGACTTTACCGGTGGTTTTGGCGGTGATATCCCAGACGGCACCGGCGAGTACGGCATTGGAATTACTGCTGCGCTGGCTGTTGGCTTGCAGGTAATCAAAGTTGGAGTAGTTGTATTCCAGCAGGCCGCGGGTGTTACTGCCGATGCGGTGGTACCAGGTGCTGGTGACTGAGGTGGTATCACGTTCCTTGTCGTCATTGACGCCATCGCCATTGTCATAGCGAAGCTCTGCGTAGTTGGCGCCGAAATCGATCTGGTTGTCCGCGCTCTTGGCGCCGTAGGTGTAGAGGCCACCCACCCGTTTGTTGTTGAGCTTGTCATTTTCGCCTTCGACCGCCGTCGATTCGGTGCGCTGCCATTTGCGGTATTCGGCGTCGAGTGCCAGGCGATGTCGGTCGGTGAACTCCATGACGCTGTCCGCGCGAACGCGCTGTGCCGTGTTCGAGGCGCTGGTGTGCTCGTGGTAAATGTACCGGGTGGGCTGCCAGGTCAATCGAGTGGCGCTGTTGCGGTCTTCAGCCTTCAGCTCGAAGGAGGGTGCCAGTTTGGTGATCATGGACTCCTGTACATTGCTTTCCAGTTCGCGAAAGTTGTCGTCATAACTTTCTGCAAATGTGAAAGTTGGAGTGAAATCGAATCCGTAGATATCAATAGGTTGCGGATTAGTACTCCAGGCAATTCCAGGGTATAGGGAGGCCATGATCAGTGCAAAAGGGCAGCGTGACTTCAAGACCATTTTATAGCTCCTAGCGAAAAGCATATAAGGCTAGTAATTAGTTGTTTGTATGAAGTGCGCGGTGTTGACGTTCGACAATGTTCAAGGGCACACAAACAGATTGTTCCCGATTAAGAAACTGCATCAGGATCATCACCCGTTCCGCACCTTGCGGGGCAATGAACACGCCCTCCAGTGGCGACAGCGGACCACTGATGAACTGTAAAGGCTCGCCGGGTTTAAGGGCCTCGTCCGCGCTAGATGCCGAGGACTCGACACAACGCTCACGCAAATGCTCGATGACGTGTTCTGCCACCGTCGCAGGACCTTGATTGAATTCGACAATGCGACTGATGCCCCGGGTGGAACGTATGGGCGCCCAATTGTCTGTACGGCTGAGCTGAATAAACAAATAGCCGGGGAAGAGTGATTCCAGCACCCGCTGTCTTCTCCCGCGGATGACGCGTTCACTCGTAAGTTGGGGATGGAAGATTACGTAATTTTGTTGAATCAAATTGAGGTGGGCACGCTCGTCCTGGCGTGGCTTGCATTGCAAAAGATACCAATTAGGCTGCTCGGAGCTGATAGCTGACATGCTGGTAAACTCTGAAGTTTTCGAAGTTTAAGCAGGCAGGGGCTCTATTTGAGCCAGGAAATGTCAATCAGCAAAAGTCTGGTTTTTATGGTTTGACGCAAGCGTGTATCAATAATGAATCACAAAACGCTTCAGGAGAGTGCGCGACTTAATCGCATGACGCTATAAAGTGCATTTGTCTGGCATGACCCGTAGTTTTAATTCTCAAAGGTCAAAGCTACCGCACGGTCTGCACATTGGACCGGTGTACAAGAAAATTTAGAAGTGTCGTTGGAACATTGAAGAACAAGCAAAAGAACACTTGCGTCTTGTTCGAACAGACGTTGACAGTTATCGGCCAGTCTTCGCTGTCTGTCAAACGTTCCTAGTCAAAAAATTCGCCATTGGTCAAATGTCAAAAATGACAGCTTACAAGTGTTTGTTTATAAAGTGTTTTATCCAATCGTCGCGCCAAAAAAACTTTCCCCGTTGTTTGTAGTCGGCGGCGATTTGGTCTGTCAGCAATCCTTTACCCACTATTGGGGGGTGTTATGAGAGGTGGACCTCGTGCACTAGCGACGCTATAACTAGTCGCCTGTCGAGTTGAAATATGGAGCAGGGACTATGACCGTTCTTGTGACTGGCGCTGCGGGTTTCATTGGGTATCACACGGTCAAACAATTGTGCCTTGATGGTCATGAAGTTGTTGGCATCGACAACCTCAATCCTTACTACAGCGTCCAACTCAAAGAGGCACGACTCAAGCAATTGAGTGAACTGCAAGGTTTCCGTTTCCACACCATGGATATTGTCGACAAGCCTGCCTTGATGGCACTTTTCGAAGCCGAGCGATTCACCGAGGTCGTGCACCTGGCCGCTCAGGCGGGGGTCCGTTATTCACTGGATAACCCGGATGCCTACGCGCAATCGAATCTGGTTGGTTTCTTGAACATACTGGAAGCCTGCCGGCATTTTCGGCCCGCGCATCTGATCTACGCGTCGAGCAGCTCGGTGTACGGCGCCAACAGCAAACTGCCCTTCAGTGTCGATGACGCGGTCGAGCATCCCGTCTCCCTGTACGCCGCCACCAAGCGTGCCAACGAGTTGCTCGCCGACAGTTACTGCCACCTCTACGGGCTACAGGCCAGCGGGCTGCGGTTTTTTACCGTTTATGGGCCTTGGGGGCGGCCGGACATGGCGCTGTTCAAGTTCACCGAAGCGATCCTACAGGGCCGGCCCATCGATATTTACAACCATGGCCAGATGGCGCGGGACTTCACCTATATCGACGACATTGTCGAAGGCATTGTCCGCTTGTGTCCGAAGCCGCCGCTGCCGGACACGCAGGCCCAGGGCGTCAACCGGATTTTCAATATAGGGCGTGGCCAACCGGTCGCGCTGCTGGATTTTGTCGACTGCCTGGAATCGGCGTTGGGCATAAAAGCTCAGCGCAACTTTTTGCCGATGCAGGCGGGCGATGTCGTCAATACGTGGGCTGATGTTTCGGCGCTGGCAGACTGGGTCGGCTTTTCCCCGCACGTGGAGGTTGCAGCCGGTGTGGAGCAGTTTGTGCGGTGGTATCGCCAGTTTTATCAGGTGTGAGTTTTACGCTCAAAAGGTTGGCGGGGTGATGACCCAGATCACCACTGCATCGACGTCGCCTGGGTTGCCGTAGCGGTGCGGTTGCTGGCTGGAGAAGCTGAAACTGTCGCCCTCGCTGAGCTGAAAGTGGCGCTCGCCGACCCATAGCTCGAAACACCCCGACAGCAAATACCCGGCTTCTTCGCCTTCGTGGCTGTAGCTTTGCTGACTGTAGGTGCCGGGTGGAAAACGCGAGTGGAGCATTTCCAGCTTTTGATTGGGTTGCGGTGTCAGCAACTGGTCGACGATGCCGTCTTCGTAATGCACGCTCAGGCGACTGTTCTTGCGCACCACCACGCCGTCGTCCTCGGGTGCGGTGTTGGCCTCGCTGGCGAAGAACCACTGGATGGTCACGCCGAGGCTGCGGGCAATGTTGAACAATGCCGGGATCGACGGGTAGGCGAGGTTGCGTTCCAGTTGGCTGATGTAGCCGGCGGTCAGTTCGCTCAAGCCTGCCAGTTCCGCGAGGGTCATGCCCCGACGCTTGCGCAGGCCGCGGATGCGGGTGCCGAGGAAGTGCGGCTCGGCGGCGCCGGTTGCGGGCTGTGATTTGCTGTTGTTGCTCATGGAAAATTCCGAACCGGGGAGGTGGTGACTTACCGCTCTCTGTAGGAGCTGGCTCGCCAGCGATGGAGGTACAGACACCACGTTCGCGTTATCGTTAACGTCCATCGCTAGCAAGCCAGCCCCTGCAAAGCACAGCGGTGAAAGCCCCGGAGTATAAACAGCCTTAAAGCTGCCACGCGACTTTCAGGCCTTCATAAATCGCTTCTTCGGCGGTGCGTGGCGCCAGGCAATCGCCGATCCGGCGAAACTCTACCAGTCCTTGCAGCTCAGCCCCCAGTGTGTCCACCGGCTGGTGTCCCTGGCACAACACCAGCGTGTCGATATTCTCCAGCAGCATCGGCTCGCCACTGGCGGTGTGTTGCAGGTACACCGTGTTGTCGTCGCAACCATACAGCCGGGCGTACGGAATAATCGCAATGCCCAGTTTGTGCAGTTCACCGGCCAGTTGATCGCGGACATACAACGGCAGGTTTTCCCCGCAATGGGTGCCGTTGACCGCCAGTTGCACCTGATGCCCGGCGCGGGTCAGATGCTCGGCGATGCCCGGGCCGATCCAGTCGCAGCGCCAGTCGACCACCACCACCGAACGGCCGATCTGCACCTCGCCACGCAGCACTTGCCAAGCGTCCACCACCTGCAACTCGCCACCGCGTTCGAACGTTGGCCAATAGGGTTCGGCGCCGGTGGCGATGATCACCATGTCCGGCTTTTCCTGTTCCACCAGGGTGCGGTCGACGCGGGTATTGCGCACCACCTGGACACCGGCCAGTTCCATCTCCCGTTGCAGGTTGGTGCTGGCCCCGCCGAACTCGCTGCGCCGTGGCAGCAATTGCGCGAGCAACACCTGACCGCCGAGTTGTGAGCTGGCTTCGTACAACGTCACGTCATGCCCGCGTTGCGCGGCGACGGTGGCCGCTTTCATGCCAGCCGGACCACCACCGGCGACCATGATGCGCTTGCGGGTTTTAGCCGGTTGCCGCTCGCCAAAGATCAGCTCACGGCCGGTTTCCGGGTGCTGGATACAAGAGATCGGCAAGCCCTTGTGGAAGTGCCCGATACACGCCTGATTGCAGGCGATGCAAGCGCGCACATCTTCGGCGCGGCCGTTGTCGGTTTTGTTGGGCATCTGCGGGTCGCAAATCAATGCGCGGGTCATGCCGCAGACATCGGCCTGGCCCCGGGCCAGAATAAGCTCGGCTTCCTGGGGCTGGTTGATGCGTCCGGTCACGAAAAGCGGAATATCCAGACGGGCCTTGAACGTCCCGGCTTCCTTGGCCAGGTAAGCCGCCTCGATGGCCATCGGCGGCACGATGTGCACCGCGCCGCCCAACGAAGCTGAGGTGCCGGCGACGATGTGCACGTAATCGAGTTGTGCTTGCAGCGATTGGACGGCGGCCAGGGACTCGTCGTCGGTCAGGCCTTCAGGATCTCGCTCATCGGCGCAGATGCGCAGGCCGATGATGAACTGCTCATCAGTGGCGAGCCGTATCGCCGCGATGATTTCCCGCAGAAACCGCAGGCGCTGCTCCAGCCCGCCGTTGTAGCCATCGGTACGGCGATTGACCCGAGGATTGATGAATTGCGCCGGCAAATAACCGTGGCTGGCGACCACTTCAACGCCATCGATCCCGGCCTGGTGCAGGCGTCGGGCTGCGGCGGCATAGCCGGCGACAATCTCGTCGATCATCGCCTGATCCAGCGCACGGGGCATCACCCGGAAGCGTTCATTGGGCACCGCCGAAGCGGAGTAGGCCACCGCCAGCAGACCATCGCTGGACTCCATGATTTCCCGTCCGGGGTGAAACACCTGGGACAACACCACGGTGCCGTGGGCGTGGCAGGTTTGCGCGAGTTTGCGATAACCCTCGATGCATACGTCGTCGGTGGCCATCAGCACATGGGAGGTGTACCGCGCGCTGTCATGCACGCCGGCCACTTGCAGCACGATCAGCCCGACACCGCCCTCGGCGCGCGCCCGGTGATAGGCGATCAGTTGCTCGTTGACCAGGTTGTCGGTGGGCATCGACGTGTCGTGCCCGCTGGACATGATGCGGTTTTTCAGGCGTTTGCCACGAATCTCCAAGGGTTCGAACAGGTGCGCGAAGGCAGGGGTCGAGGTCGGCATGGTGCGGATACTCCAGGCAGGCTGAAGCCGAAAGGCCGGGTTTCGGCGTTGTTATTATTGTTCTATAGAAATTTACCTGTAGTAAAAAATCAACCTGTTTATTTACTTTCGACTGCGTTAGCGTGAATTGTCAGCTGGACGATGCAACACGACCGGCCTTACTGTCCTACCCAGCCGATTTCAGCCTGGAGACCACAACAATGAATAAAATCGCTACTTCTCTGACCGCGCCGCAGCGCAGTGCCACGGAGCAACGCCTGCGTGAAGAGCTGGCTGCCTGTTATCGCCTGATCGCCCATTTCCGGATGACCGATTTGATCTTCACCCACATCTCGGTGCGCATTCCGGGGCCGGAGCATCATTTTCTGATCAACCCCTATGGGCTGATGTTCGATGAAATTACGGCGTCGAATCTGGTCAAGATTGGTCTGGATGGCCACGCCGTTGAAGCCTCGCCTTACCCGGTGAACCCGGCCGGTTTCGTGATTCACAGCGCGATCCATGGTGCCCGGGAGGATGCGCAATGCGTGTTGCACACCCACACCAAATCCGGTTGTGCAGTGGCGGCGTTGAAGTGTGGTTTGTTGCCAGTGAACCAGATTTCCATGGAGTTCTATGGCCGCGTGGCCTACCACGACTATGAAGGCGTGGCGCTGGACATGAGTGAGCAGCAGCGACTGGTCCAGGACCTCGGGGACAAGCCGGTGTTGATGCTGCGCAATCATGGGCTGCTGACGGTTGGCGAGACGGTGAGCCAGGCGTTTTTGCGCATGTATTACCTGGAAAAGGCTTGTGAAATTCAACTGGCAGCGCAGGCAGCCGGCGAAATTGTTTTGCCGTCACATGAGGTGTGCGCGCACACCGAGCGGCAGTTCAATGACCCAGGGCGGCCGCTGGAAGAGGGTGAGTTGAGTGACCCGGATGCCATGCAATTGGCTTGGGCGGCGATGCTGAGGTTGTTGGATCGGGTCGCGCCCGGGTATCGGGATTGACCGAAGCCCGGTGTTGAATCGGTTGACGCCATCGCTGGCAAGCCAGCGCCTACAGGATTTGTGGGTGTACGCGGAAATTGCGTACGAGCCAATACTGTAGGAGCCGGCTTGCTGGCGATGCAGGCGCCGCAGTTTCCCGGGCTTACGCCAAGGCACATTGTTGCTGTACAGTCGTTCAGCCCGCAGCTAACCCGTGCGGGCCTAAACGAATGAGCCTAAGGAGCGTGTCGCCCATGAATCAGGAAGCCCGTTTTTCCCGCATGGAACCGGAGTTGCGCAAGGCCAACCTGATCGAGGCGACGTTGACGTGCCTCAAGCGTCATGGCTTCCAGGGCGCCTCGATCCGCAAGATTTCCGCCGAGGCCGGTGTCTCCGTTGGCCTGATCAGCCACCACTATTCCGGCAAGGACGAACTGGTGGCCGAAGCCTACATGGCGATTACCGGGCGGGTCATGACCCTGCTGCGTGACGCGATGGAACAAGCCGCACCCAACGCCCGTGAACGCCTGTCGGCATTTTTCCGCGGTTCGTTCTCCGCCGAATTGCTCGACCCGCAATTGATCGACGCCTGGCTGGCATTCTGGGGGGCAGTGAAAACCGCCGAGGCCATCAACAAGGCCCACGATCATTCCTATGGCGAGTACCGCGCAATTCTGCGCAAGGTGCTGATGGAACTGGCACAGGAAGAGCACTGGGAAAACTTCGACGCCGATCTCGCCGCGATCAGTCTCAGCGCGTTGCTCGATGGCTTGTGGCTGGAGTCCGGGCTCAACCCCGGCACCTTCACCCCGGAGCAGGGCATCCAGATTTGTGAAGCCTGGGTCGACGGTTTGCAGGCAGGTGGCCGCCAGCGATTTTGCAGACAGACGAGTAGCTGTTGATCGCCCGTTCAGCTGTGGCTACTCTCTGGCGTTGATGCAACACCCCTCTAATAAGAAACAAGCAGGACACCAGCAATGACACCTCGGGTACTGGTCGTCGATGACGATCCGCTGATTCGCGAACTGTTGCATGCCTACCTGTCCCGGGAAGGCTATGAGGTGCATAGCGCCGCCACGGCGGAACTGGCCGAAACCTTCCTGGCCAGCCAGACCGTCGACCTGGTCATGCTCGATATCCGCTTACCGGGCAAGGACGGCCTGACCCTGACCCGCGAGCTGCGGGTGCGCTCGGAAGTGGGCATTATCCTGATCACCGGCCGCAACGATGAAATCGACCGCATCGTCGGCCTCGAATGCGGTGCCGATGACTACGTGATCAAGCCGCTCAATCCGCGCGAATTGGTGTCCCGGGCGAAGAACCTGATTCGCCGGGTTCGCCATGCGCAGATCCCGCCACCGGTTGTCGCCGTTGCCAAACCCGTCAAACAGTTCGCCGATTGGGCGCTGGACACCGACCGCCGTCGGCTGATCGATCCGTCCGGCAGCGAAACCCTGCTGACCCACGGCGAGTATCAGTTACTCAGTGTGTTCCTGCGCAACAGCGGCCACACCCTCAGTCGCGATCAGTTGATGGATCAGATCCGCAACCGCGAATGGGTGCCCAATGATCGCTCCATCGACGTGCTGGTCGGCCGTTTGCGCCGCAAGTTGCATGACGATCCGGCCGAGCCGCAGTTGATCATCACCATTCACGGCGCCGGTTATCTGTTTACCGCCAGCCTGGCGGCGTGATGACGCTGGGGCGGCTGCTCTGGCTGCTGATGCTGCTGGCGGGCACCGCCCAGGCAGCGGAAAAGATCCGCTATTGCGATTACCCGGTGTACCCACCGATTTCCTGGAGCGACGGCAAACAGGTGCGTGGCCTGGCACCGAGCGTGGTGAAAAAACTGTTCGGCCAGCTCGGCTACGAAGTCGAGGTCGTGGTGCTGGGCAACTGGAAACGCTGCCTGCTCGATGCCGCCGAAGGCCGGGTCGACGTGGTCCTGGCCTACAGCACCGCGCAACGCGAACAAAGCATGCTGTTTTCCAACGTCCCGGTGCTGCGTGAAGAAGTGGCGCTGTTCATCAACCGCCAACACCCGGTGAAGTTTGAACGGTTGCAAGACCTGGCCCGTTACCGTGGCGGCCTGCTGTTCGGTGAAAGCTACGGCGTGGAGTTCGATCGCATGGTCGCGCAAAACAACAACATCGAATGGGTCTCCGATAGCCGCCAGAACTTCGGCAAGCTGATTCGCGGGCGCATCGACTTCATCACCCAGGAACGCCGTACCGGCCAGCTTTACGTCGAAAGCCTGGCCGGCGCGCAAGACATTGTCGCGTTGCCTACAGCCCTCAGCGTTGACGACCTGCGGGTCGCCGTTTCCCGTCGCTCACCCCTGGCTGAACGCATGCCGGATATCGATGCGCAACTGCAGCGCATGGTCAATGCCGGTGACATTGAGCGTCTGCTGAATGAGAGCGAAGTGACCTACCGCGACATGATCCATTTGCCGGCGAACAGCCCATGATCCGCGGCCGACCCGGTGGCTTGTTGCGGCGTCTGCTGCTGTTCATTCTGTTGTTCAGCCTGTGCTTCACCGTACTCGCCAGCAGCGTGCAGCTCTACATCGAGTACCGCCGGGAAATGCGCGAGATCGATTCACGCATGGAGCTGATCCGCGCCGGGTATCTGGCGAGCCTGGAGCGCAGTTTGTGGGATCTGAACCAGGAACAGTTGAACGTGCAGTTGCGCGGGCTGGTGGATTTCTCCGATGTCGCCCGGGTGCATCTGATCAGCAGCGATTTCGATCTGGTGCAAGGCAATCCGCAACCGGTCGGGCCGCTGCGGGTCGAGCGTTTTGTGCTGGATTACCAGCCTCCGTCCGGGCCGTTGCGCCAACTGGGCGAGCTGGAAGTCAGCACCGACCTGGGGGCGGTGTATCAGCGCCTGTATGCCAGCGGCTTGACCAGCCTGTTGTGGATGGGCGCGTTCCTGTGTGGCCTGGCGGTGGCGTTGTCCGGTTTGTTTTATCGCCTGGTGACCCGGCACTTGCAGGTCATGGCCGAATTTGCCCGGCGCATTGCGGCCGGGCAGTGGCAGGAGCCCCTGCGCCTGGGCAAGAGCCGCAGCGCCAACGAAGACGAAATCGACACGGTCGCCACCGCGCTCGACGACATGCGCCGGGCGATCCTCAGTGACATTGAACGCCGCGAAACCGATCGGTTGGCCTTGCAGGACAACCGCGACGAGTTGTTGAAAATGGTCGAACGGCGGACCGCCAGCCTGATGCGCGCCAAGGACGAAGCCGAAGCGGCCAACCTCGCCAAGTCACGGTTCCTGGCGACCATGAGCCATGAGTTGCGCACACCGCTCAACGGCATTCTCGGCATGGCTGAACTGTTGCGCGATGCGCGTCTCGACGAGCGCGATGGCAAGCGACTTGATGCGCTGCACAAGGCCGGCGAAGGCTTGCTGACCATCCTCAACGAAGTACTGTTCTTCGCCAAACTGGAGGAGGGCGCAAGCCTGCCGGAGCCGGTGGATTTCTCGGTGCGCCAATTGCTCGATGAAGTGCTGACCTTGCTGGAACCGAAGGCACTGGCCAATGACACCGTGCTGCACTGTCGCGTCGATCAGCGGGTGGCCGAGCGTTATCACGGCGCCGAACAGTTTTTGCGCCAGGTCTTGAGCAATCTGCTGGCCAATGCGATCAAGTTCACCGAAAACGGCGAGGTCAGTGTCGACGTGGCCTTGCTCACGCAAGCTGAAGGCAGTCGCGCTGATCAGTTGCGGGTGAGCGTCACCGATAACGGCATCGGCATCGCGGCGCCCATGCAGGCAAAGATTTTCGAGCGTTTCACCCAGGCCAGCGATGAAGTGGCGCAGCGTTTTGGCGGCACCGGGTTGGGGCTTGCGATCTGCAAACACCTGGTAGAGCAGATGGGCGGGAGCATCGGCGTTGCCAGCGAAGTCGATCGGGGCAGTTGTTTCTGGTTTGAGCTGACGCTGCAACCTGCCGTCGGTGCGACGGCTCAGCTGCCGATAGATGTGCCGGGGCCAGCGCTGGATATTCTGGTGGTTGAGGACGTGGCGCTCAATCGCGATGTGGTCAGCGGTTTGCTGCAACGGGATGGCCATCGGGTCTGGCTGGCCGAAGAGAGCGAACAGGCACTGCTGCAATGCGCCGCGCAGGCCTTCGATCTGATTCTGCTGGACGTACATCTGCCGGGCATGAGCGGTGTGGCGTTGTGCAAACGACTGCGTAGCCTCGAGGGGCCGAACCGAACCGCACGTATTTTTGCCCTGACCGCCAGCGTGCAGCCGGCGCTGGTGCGCGGGTATCTGGATGCCGGCATGGACGGCGTGCTCGCCAAACCGCTGAAACTGGACCAGCTGCGTAAAGCCCTGAGTGAACAGCCACTGACGCCCGAGCCGTTGCCGGAAGACAGCGCGATGGACTGGCCGCTGCTGCAAACCCATCGCACCTTGCTGGGCGAGCAGAAAGTGCAGGGGCTGCTGGCCGTACTGCGCGACTCGATCCTGCAACATCGTCAGGCGTTGCGCGAAGCCATTGGCGCCGATGACGGCAGCGAAGTCGCGCATCTGGCGCACCGACTGGCCGGCAGCTGCGATTCGCTGGGCTTTCGTGCCTTGGCCAATGATCTGAGATGGCTGGAAGACGCGGCACGGAGCAATGACGAGGCGGCTGTCCGCTTGCTTGCACCGCAGATCGACGGGCAATGCCAACGCTCGCTCGACACGCTGGAACAACTGTTGCAGCGCTGACGTACAAGTTTGTTACGACTTTTCACAACTTCGATCTTTACGTACAACGCGACCTTACATGGCTTTCCAATAATCGACGCAACCGCCGCAGCGCGGTCTTCGAAGCTTATTGGAGATAATAATAATGAATTGCCGTAAAGCTGATTCCTCCCCGTGCCCTGACGTCCTGTCATGCACTGCGCACCTCACCGACTGCTGAGGTGCAGACATGAACGAAAATACTGATCGCAAAGGCATCCAACTGACCCGGGCCCTGAAAAGCCGGCACATCTTCATGCTGTCCCTGGACGGGGTGATTGGCACCGGGCTGTTCATGGGCTCCGGTGTCATCATCAATCAGGGTGGCCCGGTGGGGGCGATTCTGGCGTACCTGGTCGCAGGTTTCCTGATGTATCTGGTGATGGTCTGCCTCGGTGAACTGTCGGTACAGATGCCGGTGTCGGGCTCGTTTCAAACCCATGCCACCCAGTACATCGGGCCGGCTACCGGCTTCATGATCGGCTGGGTCTACTGGATGAGTTGGGCGACCACCGTAGGCCTGGAATTCACCGCCGCCGGCATGCTGATGACCCGTTGGTTTCCTGAAGTGCCAATTTGGTACTGGTCGGCGCTGTTCGTGGTGGTGTTGTTCGGCATCAACGCCATGGCGACCCGCGCATTCGGTGAGGCGGAATACTGGTTTTCCGGGATCAAGGTCGCGGCGATTCTCGGTTTTATCGTGGTTGGCGTGCTGGTGATCTTCGGCGCGATACCGCTGAGCAGCGGCGCGCCCGCGCCAATGGCGAGCAATCTGATTGGCGATTCGTTGTTCCCCAATGGGTTGTCGGCAGTGTTCGCAGTGATGATGACTGTGGTCTACGCCTTCCAGGGTTGCGAGATCATGGGCGTGGCAGCCGGCGAAACCGATCAGCCGGAAAAGAGCATCCCGCGTGCCGTGCGCAACGTGGTGTTCCGCGTGCTGATTTTCTATGTGCTGGCGATCATCGTGCTGTCGGCCATCGTGCCGTGGCAGCAGGCGGGGTTGATGGAAAGCCCGTTTGTGCAGGTGTTCGATATGGTTGGCATTCCGTATGCGGCTGACTTGATGAACTTCGTGATCCTCACCGCGATTCTGTCGGTGGGCAACTCCGGCCTGTATGCCTCGACGCGCATTCTATGGGCAATGTCGAAAACCGGCATGGCGCCCAAGAGCCTGTCGCCGCTGAGCAAGCGTGGCGTGCCGCTGCGTGCATTGAGCATCACGTTGTGCTTTGCCCTGGTGTCGTTGATGACCAGTTTCGTCGCGGCCGACACCTTGTTCATGGTGCTGATGGCGGTGAGCGGCATGTCCGGCACCGTAACCTGGATTGTCATCGCGCTGGCACAGTACAAATTCCGCAAAGCCTGGCTGCGTGACGGCAACAAACTCAGCGACCTGAAATACCGCGCACCGTGGTTCCCGGTATTGCCGCTGATGTGCATTACCTTGTGCTGCTCGCTGTTCGTGTTCCTGGCCCTGGATGAAACCCAGCGTCCATCGCTGTATTGGGGCTTCGGGTTCATCGCGCTGTGCTATGGCGCGTATTTCCTGATCCATCGCAAACGTCAGGCCGTGTTGGCACCAAGCCTGCCGACAGCCTGATCCCCGTAGGAGCCGGCTTGCTGGCGATAGCGATGTGTCAGCCAGCAGAGATGTTGGATGTGATGCCGCAATCGCCAGCAAGCCGGCTTCTACAGGTTTTCGAACGTCGCAATGCCTTGTCGGCAGTTGTTCGAAGTTGTAACAGCGGCACTGGCCCAACACCAAAACTCGACAAATAAACCAATAAAACCAATGCGTTAACGATTAAAGACGATCGTTACAGCTGATCTCTCCACCGATTGCCGCCTTGCTGAACACTCGTTTAGTATGGCCTCAAGTCGCATCACCTCAGACCCATCACAATAATTCGAGGACTCGCATGACTACTCATGATTCGCTGCTCAGTCAGGTCGAAGCAGGCGTTGCCTGGATTACGCTCAATCGCACCGCTCAGCGCAACGCGCTGGACATCCCGACCCTGAACACCCTGCATGGGTTGCTCGACAGCTTCAACGCCGACCCAGCGGTACGCGTGGTGGTGTTGACCGGCAGCGGTCGCAGTTTCTGCGCCGGCGCTGACCTCGACGAGTGGGCCGACGCCGAAGCCCGCGGTGCGCTGGAAACCTACGGCTGGACCGAAACCGCCCACGCCTTGATGACCCGTCTTCACAGTCTGGAAAAACCGACGATCGCCGCCATCAACGGCACTGCCGTCGGCGCCGGTATGGATTTGACCTTGTGCTGCGACCTGCGCATCGCCGGGCAATCGGCGCGATTCAAGGCCGGCTACACCAGCATGGCCTACTCGCCGGACGCCGGCGCCAGTTGGCACCTGCCACGGCTGATCGGCAGCGAACAAGCCAAGCGTCTGCTGTTCCTCGATGAGTTGTGGAGCGCCGACCGTGCGCTTTCCGCGGGTCTGGTCGGCGAAGTCTGCGCCGATGATCAACTGCTGACCGTCGCCAGCGAATTGGCCACACGCCTGGCTGCCGGGCCGACTTTCGCCTTCGCCCAAACCAAAAAACTCATGCGCGAAGGCGCCGAACGCAGTCTCGCCGAACAGCTGCAAGCCGAACTCGCCGCCGGGTTGCTCTGCGGTCGCAGCGTCGACGGCAGTGAAGCCCTGCGCGCCGCCATGGAAAAACGCCCGGCACGCTTCATCGGTCGCTAAGCCCCGCATCCACCTATCAGCACACGAACAACAGGTAGCCGCATGAATTTCCAACTGACCCAAGAACAAGAAATGTTGGTGGACTCGGTACGCAGCTTCGTCGAGAAGGAACTGCTGCCCTATGAGACCGAAGTCGACCGTGCCGACGAGGTCTCTGCCGAACTGGCCGCCCAGATACGCGGCAAGGCGATTGCCGCCGGTTTCTATGCTTTCAACATGCCGGAAGACGTCGGCGGCGGCGGTCTGGATTACCTGTCCCAGGCGCTGATCGAGCGTGAACTGTCGAAAGTGTCCTGGGCGCTGCACGTGTTCGTCGCACGGCCTTCGAAAATCCTCATGGCCTGCAAAGGCGACCAGATCAACGACTACCTGCTGCCGTGCATCCAGGGCGAGAAAATCGACTGCTTCGCCTTGACCGAACCGGGTGCCGGCTCCGACGCCAATGCGATCAAGACCCGCGCCGTGCGTGAAGGCGACGACTTCATCCTCAACGGCAGCAAGCATTTCATCAGCCACGCCGGCCACGCCGATTTCGCCATCGTCTTCGCGGTGACCGACACCTACGAACAAAACGGCAAGAAGCGCAACGCCGTGACCTCGTTCCTGGTCGACCGCAACACCCCCGGCATGACCATCCGCCGTGGCCCGAAATGCGTGAGCAACCGTGGTTACCACACCTTCGAAATGTTCTTCGACGATTGCCGCGTACCGGCCAGCAAAGTGCTGGGTGAAGTCGGCAAAGGCTGGGACGTCGCCAACGCCTGGCTGACTGCCGGGCGGGTGATGGTCGCGGCCAACTGTGTCGGGCAGGCCCAGCGTGCACTGGATTGCTCGCTGCAATGGGCGGCCGACCGCAAGCAGTTTGGCCAGGCCATCGGTCACTTCCAGGGCGTGTCGTTCAAATTGGCGGACATGGCGACTCAGATCCGCGCCGCGGAACTGCTGACCCTGCACACCGCGTGGAAAATGGACCAGGGCACCATGACTGACGGCGAGGCCGGCATGGCCAAGTTGTTCGCCAGTGAAGTGCTCGGACGTGCGGCGGATGAAGCCGTGCAGATCTTTGGCGGCATGGGCCTGATGGATGAAAGCCCGGTGGAGCGCATTTGGCGTAACGCGCGGATCGAGCGAGTCTGGGAAGGCACTTCGGAAATCCAGCGCCACATTATTTCCCGCGAGCTGTTGCGGCCACTGCTGCGCTGATCGGCCTGGAGAATTGCCATGTCCCAAACCATTCGCGACAACCTCCAGCGCATGCTCGCGCCACAACACGTGGCGTTTGTCGGCGGCCGCAGCATGGCGCGCGCCCTCAAACGCTGCGCCGACGGTGGCTACCAAGGGCAAATGTGGCTGGTCAACCCGCAGCACGACAGCCTTGAAGGCGTGCCCTGCGTGCGCAGCATTGCCGATTTGCCCTGCGGGCCGGACGCGGTGTTCATCGCCACCAACCGTGATTTGACCCTGACCTGCGTCGCCGAACTGGCCGCCATCGGTGCCGGCGGCGCGATCTGCTATGCCTCGGGGTTCGCCGAAACCGGCGCCGAAGGCCAGGCGCTGCAACAACAACTGCTTGCAGCCGCCGGCGACATGGCGTTGCTCGGCCCCAACTGCTACGGCTTGCTCGACTACCTGCACAGCGCCGCGCTGTGGCCGGTGGCCCATGGCGGCAAAGCGGTGGAGAAGGGCGTGGCGGTGCTGACTCAGAGCGGCAACTTCGCCTACAACCTGTCAATGAGCGACCGGTCGCTGCCGGTGGCCTACATGGCGTCGGTCGGTAATCAGGCGCAACTGGGCGTGGCTGAATTGATGGATGTGCTGCTCGACGAACCGCGTGTCACCGCCATCGGCCTGCACCTCGAAGGTTTGAAAAACGTCCCGGGGTTCGCCCGCGCCGCGCACAAGGCCCTGGAGAAGGGCATTCCGATCATTGCCTTGAAAACCGGCGTGTCGCAGATCGGCGCCGAACTGGCCCTGAGTCACACCAGTTCGCTGTCCGGTTCCGATGCGCTGTACGACGCGTTGTTCGAGCGCCTGGGCGTGATTCGCGTCAGTGGCCCGGTGAGTTTTGTCGAAACCCTGAAAGCCGCGGCCTGCGGCAACCTGCCGGCGGGCAACAGCCTGATCGCACTGGCCTGTTCCGGTGGCGATGCCGGGCTGATTGCCGACTACGCCGAACGCAATGAACTGGGCTTGCCGACACTCGATGACGGGCAGGTCGGCGAACTGGCGCAGGTGTTGCCCGGTTACGCCAACCTGGTCAACCCGCTGGATTTCACCACCGCGATCTGGGGCGATGGCGCGGCGCTCAATCGCATGCTCGACAGCGCCCTGCGCACGCCAGCCGACGCGGCGATGCTGGTGCTTGATTACCCCGCCGAGTTCACCGGCGAGCGCAAGGAGTGCGACCTGCTGCTTGAGCTGTACTGTGCAGCATTGAAGCGTCATGGCAAGAGCGGCTTTGTCACTTCGGCGTTCCCTGAATTACTGCCGGCCCACGCCCGTGAGCGCCTGCATGCGCAAGGCGTGGCGGCGTTGCAAGGCGTCGAGGATGGTTTGGCGGCATGGGGTCGAATCGCCGGTTACCAGCGCAATCGTCAGGCGTTGTTGGCTCTGGGTGAGTCGGCGTTGCTGCCGCTGTGTCCGCAAGCATTGACCGGCGAGGGTGAGCTGCTCAATGAATGGAATTCCAAACAGGCATTAAGCGCTTTCGGTCTGCCGACGCCAAACGGCGTTCTCAGCACCCCGGCCAATGCCTTGAAAGACGCCGAAGTGCTGGGCTACCCGCTGGTGGTGAAAGCCGTCAGCGCACAGTTGCCGCACAAGACCGAAGCCGGCGCCGTGGCACTGAACCTCAAGGACAGCGCCGCATTAAGCGCAGCACTGGAAACCATGCGCGCCAGCATCGCCGCGTATGCGCCGGACGTGGCGTTCGACCAACTGCTGCTGGAGCCCATGGCCAAACCGCCGTTGGCCGAGTTGATCGTCGGCATCAAACGCGAAAACGATTTCGGCCTGGCCCTGGTGATTGGCGCCGGCGGCATTCTGGTGGAATTGCTCAAGGACAGTCGCAGCCTGTTGCTGCCGACCACCGACGGCGCCATCCGCAACGCCGTGCTAGGTCTGCGCAGTGCACCGTTGCTGCAGGGTTTCCGTGGCCGTGATGCGGCGGATCTGGAAGCGCTGGTGGCCGCGATTCGCGCGGTCGCCGATTACGCCTGCGAAAACGCCGCGCAATTGTTGGAACTCGATGTGAACCCATTGTTGGTCGGCGCCGATGGCACGACTGCGGTCGATGCGTTGATTCGCCTTGGCCATGTGTGAGGACCTGAACATGCAAAGCAAAACCTTGACCGGTGGCCAGGCGCTGGTGCGCCTGCTGGCCAATTACGGCGTCGATACCGTGTTCGGCATTCCCGGCGTGCACACGCTGGAGCTGTATCGCGGCTTGCCCGGCAGCGGCATTCGCCACGTGCTGACTCGGCATGAACAAGGCGCCAGTTTCATGGCCGACGGTTACGCGCGGGTCAGCGGCAAACCCGGCGTATGTTTCGTCATCACCGGCCCCGGCGTGACCAACGCCGCCACGGGAATCGGGCAGGCTTACGCCGACTCTATTCCCATGCTGGTGATTTCCAGCGTTAACCACAGCGCCAGCCTCGGCAAGGGCTGGGGCAGCCTG
The DNA here is from genome assembly GCF_028656895.1 of Pseudomonas sp. TNT2022 ID1044. Lineage (NCBI taxonomy): Bacteria > Pseudomonadati > Pseudomonadota > Gammaproteobacteria > Pseudomonadales > Pseudomonadaceae > Pseudomonas > Pseudomonas sp. TNT2022 ID1044. Next base: position 289,452 of record NZ_JAMDHB010000003.1, read on the forward strand.
CATGAGTGTCAGGATCAGCGGGCGATGACTGCGCCGATCACGGCGTTCTCCGCCGTGGCACTGAGCGCGCAAGACCTGCCGGAACTGATCGCCCGCGCCTATGCGGTGTTCGACAGCGAGCGTCCGCGTCCGGTGCACATTTCGGTGCCGCTGGATGTGTTGTCGGCGCCGATTGCTCGTGACTGGAGCAACGACGTGGTGCGTCGCCCGGGGCGTGGTCCGGCATCCGCCACCGCGCTCGATGAAGCCGTGGCCAAACTCAACGGCGCAAAACGCCCGATGATCATCGCCGGTGGCGGCGCCTTGCAGGCCACTTCGCAACTGCAAGACATCAGCACCCGACTCGCGGCGCCGCTGTTTACCAGTGTCGCCGGCAAGGGCCTGCTAGCACCCGACGCGCCGTTGAATGCCGGATCGTCGCTGTGCGTAGAACCCGGCTGGAACCTGATCGCCGAAGCCGACGTGGTGCTGGCGGTCGGCACGGAAATGGCCGACACCGATTTCTGGCGCGAGCGCCTGCCGCTCAATGCTGAACTGCTGCGAGTGGACATCGATCCGCGCAAGTTCAACGACTTCTATCCGTGCACTGTGGCCTTGCATGGCGACGCGCAACAAACCCTCAGCGGCTTGCTTGAGCGCCTGCCATCCAGCGTACGTGACGCCAGCGCGGCGATTGCCTCGGTTGCGGCATTGCGTGAAGCGGTCAAGGCCAGCCATGGCCCGTTGCAACGGATCCATCAGTCAATTCTCGATTGCATTGCTGCGCAGTTGCCGGAAAACGCGTTCATCAGCACCGACATGACCCAACTGGCCTACACCGGCAACTACGCCTTCGACAGCCTCGCGATCCGCAGCTGGCTGCACCCGACCGGCTACGGCACCTTGGGCTACGGCTTGCCCGCCGGCATCGGCGCCAAGTTCGCTGCGCCGCAACGTCCGGGCCTGGTGCTGGTGGGCGACGGCGGTTTCCTTTACACCGCCCAGGAACTGGCCACCGCCGTGGAAGAGCTCGACAGCCCGTTGGTCGTTTTGCTGTGGAACAACGACGCACTGGGGCAGATCCGCGACGACATGCTCGGCCTCGATATCGAGCCGATCGGCGTGCTGCCGCGCAACCCGGATTTCGCCGCCCTCGCGCGCGCGTTCGGTTGCACCGTGACTCAGCCGCAAAGCCTGGCGGAGTTGCAAACCGACTTGCGCCACGGCTTCAAGCGCAACGGCGTGACCCTGATCGAACTCAAGCATGCCTGCGCCCATTGATCTGTATTTAAGGGGGATGAAGCCATGCGCTTTTCCGATCTGACTCAACGTATCGCCGGGGACGGCGCCGCCGCCTGGGATATTCACTACCGTGCCCTGGCACTGCGCGAGCAGGGTGAAGACATCTTGTTGCTGTCCGTGGGCGACCCGGATTTCGACACACCGCAACCCATCGTGCAGGGCGCCATCGACAGCCTGCTCAACGGCAACACGCACTATGCCGAAGTACGCGGCAAGCGTGCCCTGCGTGAAGCCATCGCCAAGCGTCATCGGCAACGCAGCGGGCAAGCCGTCTCGGCGGATCAGGTCACGGTGCTGGCCGGCGCGCAGTGTGCGCTGTTCGCCGTTGCCCAATGCGTACTGAACCCGGGCGATGAAGTGATCGTCGCCGAACCGATGTATGTCACTTACGAAGCGGTGTTTGGTGCCTGCGGCGCCGTGGTCGTGCCGGTGCCGGTGCGTTCGGAAAACGGTTTTCGCGTATTGCCCGAAGACGTCGCCGCGCGGATCACGCCTCGTACCCGGGCGCTGGCCTTGAACAGTCCGCACAACCCGTCAGGCGCAAGCCTGCCGCGCAGCACCTGGCAGGCGCTGGCCGAACTGTGCATCGCCCACGATCTGTGGCTGATTTCCGATGAGGTCTACAGCGAACTGCTGTTTGAAGGCGAGCACGTCAGCCCGGCGAGCTTGCCGGGCATGGCCGAGCGCACGGCGACCCTCAACAGCCTGTCGAAATCCCACGCCATGACCGGGTGGCGCATCGGCTGGGTGGTGGCGCCGCCGTCACTGGCCACGCACCTGGAAAACCTTGCGCTGTGCATGCTCTACGGTTCGCCGGATTTCATTCAGGACGCCGCGGTGATCGCGCTGGAAAGCAACCTGCCGGAACTGCAAGCCATGCGCGAAGCCTATCGCCAGCGTCGCGATCTGGTGTGCGACAGCCTCGCCGAATGCCCGGGCGTGCGCGCCTTGAAGCCCGATGGCGGAATGTTCGTGATGGTGGATATCCGCGAAACCGGGCTCAGCGCCCAGGCATTTGCCGACCGCTTGCTCGATCGCCATGGCGTCTCGGTACTGGCCGGCGAAGCCTTCGGCCCGAGCGCGGCGGGGCACATTCGTCTGGGGCTGGTGGTCGGCGCCGAACCGTTGCGTGATGCCTGTCAGCGCATTGCCCGATGTGCCCAGGAATTGATGGAGGCCGAGGTTCATGCTTAACCACAAGAGATTGTTTATTGATGGCCGCTGGCAAACGCCGTCGGGGCAGGGGATCGCCGAGGTGATCAACCCGGCCACCGAAGAAGTGGCCGGCAGCGTGCCGCTGGGAGATGAGCGCGACGTCAACAACGCGGTCGCCGCCGCGCGTAAGGCCTTCGAATCCTGGTCGCGCACCCCCGCCAGCGTACGCGCCGGCTACATCCGCGCACTGGCCGAGCAACTGCGCAGCCGTGCCGATGAAATGGCCGCAGTCATCACCACTGAATTGGGCATGCCGGTGCAATGGTGCCGCTCGGTACAGGTCGACGGGCCGATTATCGGCCTCGAGCAATACGTCGGACTGGCCCACCTGATGGATGACGTGCGCGAAGTCGGCAACTCGCTGGTGATCCGTGAAGCGGTGGGCGTCTGCGCCTTTATCAATCCATGGAATTACCCGCTGCATCAGTTGATCGGCAAACTCGCCCCGGCACTGGCTGCCGGTTGCACGGTGGTGGTCAAGCCGAGCCAGGAAACGCCGCTGCATGCATTTTTGCTGGCACAGATGATCGAAGCCATCGGCCTGCCGGCCGGAGTGTTCAACCTGGTCAGCGGGCCGGGTTCGAAAGTCGGCGAAGCGTTGGCCAAACACCCGGACGTCGACATGGTGTCGTTCACCGGATCCACCGGCGCCGGTGTTCGCGTGGCGCAAGCGGCAGCGCCATCAGTGAAACGCGTGTGTCTGGAACTGGGCGGCAAGTCGCCGCTGTTGATCGCCGAAGACGCTGATCTGGCTGCTGCGGTTCGTTATGGCGTGCAGGACGTGATGATCAACTCCGGTCAAACCTGCACCGCGTTGACCCGCATGCTGCTGCCGGCCACTCGCTACGCAGAAGCACTGGAATTGGCGCTGGCCGAAACCCTGAGCCTGAAAATGGGCGATCCGCTCGACCCACATAGTTTTCTCGGGCCGATGTGTTCGGCGGGGCAACGCCGCACCGTGCTCGATTACATCAAGGTTGGGCAACAGGAAGGCGCGCGCCTGCTGTGCGGTGGGGATCCAGCACCGGCGTTCGAACGCGGTTATTACGTCAGCCCGACGCTGTTCGCCGACGTCGACAACCGCCTGCGCATCGCCCAGGAAGAAATCTTCGGCCCGGTGCTGTGCCTGATTCCCTACAACGATGAAGCTCACGCGATCCAGATCGCCAACGACTCGCCGTTTGGCCTGTCCAGCGGTGTCTGGGCCGGGAGTGCCGAGCGCGCCCTGCATCTGGGGCGGCAACTGCGGGCTGGCCAGTGCTTCCTCAATGGCGCGGCGTTCAATTATCAGGCGCCGTTCGGCGGCTACAAACAATCGGGTAATGGTCGGGAGTGGGGGGAAGAAGGGCTGAACGAATTCGTCGAAGTGAAGGCGATCCAGGTGTGACCGTTGGCGATTCAAACGTTATACGCACCGGGCCATGGCCCGGTGTCTGGCGTGGCTTTGAATGGGTATTTCATTAGCTTTTATCAGGGGCAATGCAATGAGCGATAACAAAAACAAGATTACTCAAGCGAACCATGAATTCAGCTTCCCGCGTCGCGACTTCTTGAAGTACAGCGCCGCTGCCGCAGCTGTGGCCGGGGCGTTTTCGATGGGGCTGCCGTTTGGCGCCATGGCGGCGCAGTCGTCGCCGAAACCCGGAGGCGTATTGCGTCTGGGCCTGGCAGGTGGCAGCACCACCGATTCGAAAGACCCCGGCTCCTGGGTCGATACCTTCACCTTCGTCGGGTTCTCGGCGATCTATAACACCCTCACCGAAATTGCCGTCGACGGCACGGCGATCCCCGAACTGGCTGAAAGCTGGACCTCGACCCCGGACGCACGGGTCTGGACTTTCAAATTGCGCCAGGGCGTGACCTTCCACAACGGTAAGACCCTGACCGCCGACGATGTGGTCGCCTCGATCCAGCATCACCTCGGGGAAAAGTCCAGCTCCGCGGCGAAAACCGTGTTGGGCGATGTGGACAAGGTCAGTGCCAATGGCAGCGACAGCGTGGTGTTCGAACTGAAATCCGGCAATGCCGATTTCACCTACGTGGTTGCCGATTACCATCTGGTGATCATGCCGAGCAAGGACGGCGTGCCGGACTGGCAGGCCGGTGTCGGCACCGGTGGTTACCATCTCAAGGAATTCGAACCGGGTGTGCGCATGACCCTGGAGCGCAGTCCGGATTACTGGAAGGCAGGGCGTGCGCACTTTGCCGGTGCCGAACTGATCGCGATTGGCGATGGCGCCGCGCGCATCAACGCGCTGGTCACCGGGCAAGTTGACGTGATCAACAAGGTCGACCTGAAAACCGTGGCGTTGCTCAAGCGCAACCCGAACCTGGTGATCGAAGAAACCAAGGGCGCGCAGCACTACACCTTCCCGATGCTTACCGACAGCCAGGTGTTCCAGAACAACGACGTGCGCATGGCGATGAAGCACGCGATCAACCGTGAAACGTTGCTCGCATCGGTGCTGTACGGCTACGGGCTGGTGGGGAACGACCACCCGATCCAGCCAGGAAGCCGCTTCATCAACACGGCGCTGGAACAGCGCACCTACGATCCGGACAAGTCGCGTTTCTATCTGAAGAAGGCCGGCCTGGATTCGCTCAAAGTTCGCCTGCAAGCCTCCGACGCGGCGTATACCGGCGCGGTCGACGCCTCGGTGTTGTTCAAGGAACAGGCCCGTGCCGCCGGGATCGACATCGATGTCGTGCGCGAACCGGCTGATGGTTTTTTCTCCAACGTATGGATGAAGCAACCGTTCACCACGTCGTTCTGGTACAGCAGCCTGACTGCCGACCGCATGTTCAGCATCGGTTATGCCAAAGGCGCGGCGTGGAACGAAACCCACTGGGACAACCCGCGCTTCAACCAATTGCTCAACGCCGCCCGTGGCGAGATGAACGAACCGCTGCGCCGCGAGATGTACAACGAAATGCAGAGCCTGTGCCGCGACGAGGGCGGGGCGATCGTGCCGTTGTTTGCCAGTTCGGTGGCGGCGCGCTCCAACAAGGTCGCCCACGGCGGGCAGACAGCGCCGTATGGCGAGCTGGATGGGTTGCGGGTGATTGAGCGGTGGTGGCAGGCGTAAACCGGGATCTATCAAACAGTGAAGATCGCTGTGGGAGCGGGCTTGCCCGCGATGGCGCCGTGACAGTCGACATAGATATTGGATGACAAACCGGTATCGCTGGCAAGCCAGCTCCCACAGTGGAATTTGCAATCTTCACCCGCGTGCCCATTCAAGGAACCGCACGATGAGAAGTATTTTCAAGCTATTAGGGCAGCGCCTGGCATTAGGCCTGTTATCGCTGTTCGCCGTTTCAGTCATCATCTTCCTCGCCGTCGGCCTGCTCCCGGGCGATATCGCCCAGGCCATGCTTGGCCAGTCCGCCACGCCGGAAACCGTGGCGGCCTACCGCGCGCAACTGGGCCTGGACTTGCCGCCGCTGACGCGTTTCGGCCACTGGATCTGGCAATTGCTGCACGGCGATCTGGGGGTGTCGCTGGCCAACCAGCGGCCCATTGCCGACCTGGTCGGCTCGCGTTTGGGCAACACTTTCAGCCTCGCGTTGCTGGCGGCATTGGTTTCAGTGCCACTGGCGTTGCTGCTGGGGATGCTCGCTGCGCTGTACCGCAATAGTTGGTTCGACCGTTTGCTCAACACCTCGGCATTGAGCGCGGTGTCGTTTCCCGAGTTCTTTGTCGCCTACCTCCTGATTCTGGTGTTCGCAGTGAAGCTCAGCTGGTTCCCGAGCATTTCCAACCTGTCGCCGGACGCGTCCCTCGGCACCGTGCTGGAACGCTCGGTACTGCCGGTAGCAACTCTCAGCCTGGTGGTCATCGCGCAGATGATGCGCATGACCCGCGCCTCGCTGATCAACCTGCTGGCCAGTCCCTACATCGAAATGGCACGGCTCAAAGGCATCAGCCAGTCGCGGATCATCTTCCGCCATGCGCTGCCCAATGCGCTGGCGCCGATCGTCAACGTCGTGGCGCTGAACCTGGCGTACCTGGTGGTCGGCGTGGTGGTGGTCGAGGTGGTGTTTGTCTATCCGGGTCTCGGCCAGTTGCTGGTGGACTCGGTGGCCAAGCGCGACATCCCGGTGGTGCAGGCCTGCAGCCTGATCTTCGCCGCGACCTACATCCTGCTCAATACCAGCGCCGATGTGCTGTCGATTGCCAGCAATCCACGCCTGATGCATCCGAAGGGGTAAACCATGAGCTTGCTTAAACAATTATGGCGGGCGCCGCTGAGCGCCAAGTTCGGGTTATTGGTCATCCTGCTGTACATCCTCGTGGCCCTGTTCGCGCCGGTACTGGCGCCGTTCGGCGAAACCCAAGTGGTGGGCGAGGGCTTCGCACCGTGGGGCGGGCAGTTCCTGTTGGGCACCGATAACCTGGGGCGCGACATGTTCAGCCGCCTGGTCTATGGCGCGCGCAACACCCTGGGCATCGCGTTCCTGACCACGGCGCTGGCGTTCTTGCTCGGGGGTTCCTGTGGCCTGATCGCGGCGATCAAGGGCGGCTGGGTCGATCAGGGTTTGTCGCGGGTGGTGGACATTCTGATGGCGATTCCGCAGCTGATTTTCGCCTTGCTGATCCTCAGCGTGGTCGGCACCACCGCGACTTCGCTGGTGCTGGTGATTGCGCTGCTGGACGCGACCCGGGTGTTTCGCCTTTCACGCGCCGTGGCGATGAACGTGGTGGTGCAGGACTTCGTCGAAGCCGCTCGCCTGCGCGGTGAAGGCCTGTACTGGCTGGTGTCTCGTGAAGTGCTGCCGAATGCGGCGGCGCCGTTGATTGCCGAGTTCGGGCTGCGGTTCTGCTTTGTGTTCCTGTTCATCAGTGCGCTGTCGTTCCTCGGCCTGGGCATTCAACCGCCCACCGCCGACTGGGGCAGCATGGTGCGAGACAACGCCGTACTGATCACCTTCGGCGACATCAGCCCGTTGCTGCCCGCCCTGGCCGTGGCGTTGATCACGGTCAGCGTCAACTTCGTCGTCGACTGGATGCTGCACAAATCCAGCGGCCTCAAGGAATGCTGAACATGACGACAACCAAACCTTTGCTGGAAATCCGCGACCTGCACATCGAAGGTCACTACGAAGACGCCTGGCACCCGCTGATCAAGGGCATCGACCTGACCCTGCAGCGCGGCGAAGTGCTGGGGCTGATCGGTGAGTCCGGCGCGGGCAAGTCGACCCTCGGGTTGTCAGCCATGGGCTACACCCGCGATGGCTGCCGGATCACCGGCGGCTCGGTGCATTTCGACGGCATCGACTTGCTCAAGGCCAAACCCGAAGCCCTGCGCAAGTTGCGCGGTTTGCGCATTGCCTATGTGGCACAGAGCGCAGCGGCCTCGTTCAACCCGGCTCATCGCCTGATCGATCAGCACGTCGAAACGGCGGTAAAGAACGGTGGCATGAGTCGTGATCAGGCCATGGCCGAAGCCGTCGAACTGTATCGTGTACTGCGTTTGCCGAATCCCGAAACCATCGGCCAGCGCTATCCGCATCAGGTGTCTGGCGGTCAGTTACAGCGCGTGATGACCGCCATGGCCATGGCCTGCCACCCGGACCTGATTATCTTCGACGAGCCGACCACTGCGCTGGATGTCACCATGCAGATCGAAGTGCTGGCGGCGATTCGCGATGCGGTGGCCACCTACGGCAGCGCCGCGATCTACATCAGCCACGACCTGGCAGTCGTCGCGCAAATGGCCGACCGCATCATGGTGCTGCGCCACGGCAAACTGGTGGAAGAGGCCGAAACCCGCAAGATGCTCGGTGACCCGCAGGAGGATTACACCAAGTCATTGTGGGCGGTGCGCAGCTTCCGCACCGAGCCCAAGGCATTGCCACAGCAGGAGCAACCGCTGCTGGAATTGCGCAAGAGTTGCGCCAGTTACGGCCACCAACCGGTGCTGCATGATGTTTCGCTGAAGCTTTATCGCGGGCAAACCCTGGCCGTGATCGGCGAGTCCGGCAGTGGCAAAAGCTCCACGGCGCGCTTGATCACGGGTTTGTTGCCACCCACCTATGGCGAGGTGCTGTACGACGGCCAACCGTTGCCGGCGGATTTTCGCCAGCGCAGCAAGGAGCAACTGCGGCGCATCCAGATGATCTACCAGATCCCGGACACGGCGTTGAACCCGCGTCAGCGCATCGTCGACATCATCGGTCGGCCACTGACCTTTTACCTGGGCCTCAAAGGCAAGGCCATGCGTGCGCGGGTCGCCGAGTTGCTGGAGATGATTGAACTGGACCCGGCGACCTTCATGGAGCGTCAGCCTCGAGAGTTGTCCGGTGGGCAGAAACAACGGATCTGCATAGCCCGGGCGCTGGCGGCCGATCCGCAGCTGATCATCTGCGATGAAGTGACCTCGGCCCTCGATCAACTGGTGGCTGAAGGCGTACTTAAACTGCTCAACCGCATTCAGCAACAGCTGGGCGTCGCCTACCTGTTCATCACCCATGACGTCGCCACCGTGCGGGCGATTGCCGATGAGGTGCTGGTGATGCAGCGGGGCAGGGTGGTCGACCACGGCTCACGCAGCGAAATCTTTACACCACCGCATCAGGATTACACCGGGCTGTTGTTCTCCTCGGAACCACAAATGGACCCGGACTGGCTCGACCGCTTGCTGGCGAGCCGCGCCACGCATTCAAACCCTACGCTGGAAAAAGTCTAAGGAATCACCATGAAAGTATTGATCGTCCACGCTCACCCGGAGCCGAAATCCTTCACCGCCGCCCTGCGGGATCAAGCCGTGGCCAGCCTTGAAGCCCAAGGCCATGAAGTGCAGGTCAGTGACCTGTACCCAATGAACTGGAACCCGGTGGCCAGCGACGCGGACTTCTCCTCGCGGGAAAACCCGGAATACCTGGTCTACGCCCTCGAACAACGTCTGGGCGTGAAGAGCCAATCCTTGGCGGCGGACATCCAGGCCGAGCTGGACAAACTGCTGTGGGCCGACCTGCTGATCCTCAACTTCCCGATCTTCTGGTTCTCCGCTCCGGCGATGCTCAAGGGCTGGATCGACCGGGTTTTAGTGTCGGGGATTTGCTATGGCGGCAAGCGTTTCTACGATCAGGGCGGGCTGGCCGGCAAAAAAGCGTTGGTCACCGTGACCTTGGGCGGCCGCGAGCACATGTTCGGTGAGGACGCGATTCATGGACCGCTGGAAGACATGCTGCGCCCGATCCTGCGCGGGACCTTGGCGTACGTCGGTTTCGACGTGCTGGAACCGTTTGTGGCCTGGCATGTGCCGTACATCAGTGACGAGGCGCGTCGGCAGTTTTTGATTGATTACGACCAGCGCCTGCAACATCTGAGTGATGACCAGCCGTTGGTGTTTCCGAAGTTGGCGCAGTTTGATGACAAGCTCTATCCGCTGGGCATCCATTCAATGGCTTGACGCATCGGCAAGGGTGGTACGAGCGGGTGTATGAGCAACCGGCGGTCAGGCGGGCGCATCTGGAGGAAGGGTTGGAGTGATTGAGTAAAACGGTGAACTACACTGTTTTACTTAACCCAGTCCGGCTGCTGTCGGAGGTCACCATGAAACGTTTGTCACCTATCGGCCTGTGCGTCGTATTGTCGGTTTTCAGTGCCCAGGGTTGGGCACAAACGGTCGTACCGATGAAGGGCCAGAGTTCACAACAGACCCAACTCGACATCAATGAATGCAACAGCATCGCCGCCAGTAGTACATCGACGACCTCAACACCGTCCGGAGGTCGGGTAAAGGGCGCCGTGGCCGGGGCGGCTGCCGGGGCGACCGCCGCGCAGGTGCGCGGTCGGCAGCACGACGAGTTTTATGATCGCGTCGATGACGACAACAAACAGGATTACCGGCAGGACCGCGCCAAGCAGACCGCTGCGGCCGGTGCCGTGGTCGGTGGTTCGCGCCAGCGTCAGGAACGTCGTGCGCAAGATAAGACCAACACGGCGAACACGGCGACGGCCTACACCAGTTGCCTGCAAGGCAAGGGGTATCAGGTCAATCCATAAACAAGTCCGCCCCCCTGTGGCGAGGGAGCTTGCTCGCGCTGGACTGCGCAGCAGGCCTTTTAACGAAGAGCCCGCTTTGCGACCTAGCGAGAGCAACTCCCTCGCCACGGGTTATTCGGCGATCGCCGTCGATCGTGTCGATTGACGCTGCTCGAGCAGATGCACCATCAGGCAGGCATACAACGTGACGGCGATGAACAGGCCCATGCGCACCGCAAATGCGGTGTAGACGTCTTTGCCCGCCAGACTGTCCTGAACCGACTGGCCCAACAGGATGATCAGCGTGATCAGGGTATTGAGCCAGAAACCCGGACTCAACCGGCCCGGACTCAAGCCATACAGCTTGCGCGCCAGGATCAGGGCGAACAGCAGCATCCACAGGAAGAACATCCATAGGTGCACAAACAACGTCAGTGCACTCCAGAACAGGATCGCGAGCAGCCCGCCCAGCAACGTCGAGCCAATCAACTCGCGTGCGGCATCGCGCGCATGGGTGGTGGAACTTTGCTGGCCCAGGCTGACCGCCTTCAGCACGATGGGCATGTAGCTCGCCGGATCAATCAGCGCCAGCAAAAACGTTGGCATCACGATCAGGGTTGCCCGCAACGCCACACGGTCGACATCTTGCGCCGATAATGCCGGGGCGGGTGGGGGAGTCGGTGCATTGTCCGGCTCCGGGAACAGCCAGTGACTTAGCCTGCCGATCATCACCGCCAGGAGCAACCCGCTGGTCAACGCCTTGATCACCGTCGCCGCGAGGCCAAAGTCCACCACACCGGCTGCAGGAATCATGGTCAGGCCGATCACCAGAAAGGTGACCACCAGGTTATTGCCGCCACGTTGGCCGTATCGAAAGACCATCAACAAACAGAGGCCGATCAACAGCACGCCGCTGAAGGCGTAGTAACGCAGGACCGGAATCAGCAGCAGGCCAATGCCAGTGGTCAGCATCGCGGTCAGTGCCAGCACCAGGGTGGCCTTGAACGGCAACGGACGATTGATGCTGACCAGCAACAACGCCCCCAGCACCGGCGCCAGAAAGGGGATTGGCATGCCCATGCCGAAACTCGCCCCCAGACACAACGCCGTGCCACTGGCCAGACGCAGCGCGCGCTGCACCCTCGGCGAGCGGCTAGTAGGCATACGACAGCCAGCTCATCAGCCACAGAAATATCCGCCCCAGCGGGTTCAGCACATTGCCTTCGGACGGAAAGGCCATGACTTCAGCCTGACCTCCGGAGCGGATGGCACGGTTGTCCTTGAGCATGGTCAAGGCCTCCGGCGAGAACTCGATGATCACAGGAAAGCGTTGCGCCGGGCGCAACCAGTCGCGACTGTTCTGCACCGTCGGCAGGCTGCCGGGGGCGGCGGGTTGGCCCACGCTGACGCCGTAGCCGACGCTGCGCACACGCCCCTGGAAGACTTCGCCGGGCAACGCATCGAGGGCAATGGACACCGGGGTTTCAGGTTTGACCAGGGCGAGGTTGTTCTCGGTCATGTCGGCGCTGATCCATACATCGTGGATCGCAATCAGGGTCATGACCGGATTACCGGCCGCCGCGAATTGACCGACATCGGTGCGCAGGTCGGTGATCAACCCGGCCGAGCGAGCGCGGATCTGCGTGTTCGACAAGTCCAGTTCGGCTTTCGACAACGCGGTCGCGGCGCTGCGCAACAGGGCGTTGTCTTCCGCGCTGCCACCTTCGGTTTCACGGGCGCGTTGCACCTCGGCGCGGGCCGCGGCAACCTGACTGACGGCCGCCTCACGGTTGGCGCGCGAGACTTCCAGCAGGCGCACGGAGATGGTGCCCGGGTCTTCGCGGTACAACCCTTCAAGCCGCTGATTGTCCTGACGCGCCTTGAGCTCGTTGGCTTGTGCCGCGCGCAAGTTGGCCTGCGCCGAAGCAATGCCGGCGGTACTGGCGCCGATCTGCCGGCGGGTGGATTCCAGGTCCGCTCGAGCCCGGTCGACGGCAATCTGATACGGCTGCGGGTCGATCTCGAAAATCACTTCCCCGGCCTTGACGTCCTGATTGTTGCGCACATTGACGCGGATCACTCTACCTGCGACTTCCGCCGCCACCGGGATCACGAATGCACCCACCCGCGCCTGTTGCGTATACGGCGTGAAGCGGTCAGCCAGCAGGTACCACGCGAGGCTGAAGACAATCAGCAGCAGCACCCACTTGATGCCTTTTCTGGTCGGATCGGTAGCCGCTTCAGCGGGCGGCGGGGAGGGCGCGTCGGGCGTTACGGGCGCGGCTTCACTCATGGTCTTTCACCTGCTCGGGCAAAGGGTAGGCGGGCGGGGCGGCGGGTTCAGTCAGCAGATTGCCCCAGTCCGTGCGTTGTTCCATCTGCTTGCGCGTCGTGGCGTCGACTTTGGCTTGGGCGCTGTACCAACCGCCACCGAGGGCCTTGTACAGGGCAATCACGTTGCTGACGGCATCGCCGCGACTGAGCAGGTAACTGTCCTGGAGTTCGAGCAGCGCGCGTTGGGCATCGAGCACGCGCTGGAAGTCCGAATAGCCTTCGCGGTACAGCGTGTTGGCCAGTTCCAATGAGCGTTTGGCAGCACCTTCGGCCTCGCGCAGGATGCGTTCGCGCTGCAATGAGCGCGTCAGGCCATTGGCCGCATCATCCGCTTCGCGTGCGGCCTGGCGTACTTTGTCGCGGTAGGCTTCGATCAACTGCTGCAACCGCGCGTCCTGCACGCGCACGTTGTTGCTGATGCGCCCGTAGTCGAACACGTTCCAGCGCAGGCTGGGGCCACCCACCAGATCGAGACTGCGGGACGTGCCGCTCAGGGTGTCGGTGGACCAGACAATGCTGCCCAGCAAGGTCAACGACGGGTAAAAATCGGTTTCGGCCACGCCGATCAGCGCCGATTGTGCGGCGACATTCAGTTCGGCAGCCCGCACATCAGGCCGGCGCAACAGCAGATTGGCCGGGACATCCTGCAACACGGCGCGGTCCACCAGCGGAATCAGTCCGGTGTTTTCCGCCATCAGCGGGAGCGCCCCCGGCGGACGACCGATCAACACACCCAGTGCATTGCGGATTCGACCGATCTGATCCTCAAGCCCGGGGAGGGTGCTCAAAGTCCCGAGGTATTGAGTCTTGGCTTGTTGAAGGTCGAGTTCGGCAGTCTGGCCGCTGTTGAACAGTTTTTCCGTAATCTCGTAATTGCGCTGTTGCTGACGGGCGTTTTCCCGGGCCACGCGAAGCCGCGCTTCGGTGGTGCGCAGGGAAAAATAGGTGTCGGCAACCTGAGCCCGCAACAACACAAGCGCATCTTCATAATTGGCTTCGGCCGCGAAGTAACTGGCATCGGATGACTCGATCGCGCGGCTGAAACGCCCCCAGAAATCCAGCTCCCAACCCACATCGAATCCGCCGCTGTGCTGCCAGAAATGGCTGTCGACCGGGTTATTGCCACCGTACTGTCGGCGGTTGATATACACGCTGTCAGCGCTGACCTGCTGCAGTTGCGGGTAGAGGTTGCTTTGGGCGATGCCCAATTGTGCGCGCGCCTCCATGACGCGCAATCCGGCAATTTTCAGGCTGGCGTTGTGGGCATCGGATTCGGCGATCAACTGGTTCAGCGCCGGGTCGGCGAACACTTGCCACCACTGGCGGATGTCCGGGTTCACCACGCGTTGGCTGGCCTGGTCGAGGGCAGGGGTGTTCCAGTGGTCGACCCACGCTTCGCCCGGCGGTTGAAAGTCCGGTCCCAACCGCACGCAACCGCCGAGGACAAGCACGGCAGACAGCAGCAGCTGGCGGATACCTGAATGCATCGCGCGTCTTCCAACCAATAAACATCACAGCAGCATAGACGCCTGAATGGCGTCCGTTCAGTTTCAACGCCGCGCTGCGCAAAAACGCCACCACTGTCGTAAAAACGACCTGTTTACGCTGAACGCGAACCGTCGTGAGTTTTCTGTTGAACGAGTGTTCAGCCTGGTCTATGTTCGTTCCACCTTCTTTCCCGGCTGGTTGCGGGCTTGCGTTTCTTCTATTGGACGAGGCACTGGCATGCGGTTTTCACCCTTTGTTGAGCGGATCTCAGGACAAGGCGTTGCTGCCTGGGATATTCACAATGCGGCGTTCGAAGCCCGCCGCAATGGTGAGGATGTGATCATTCTCAGTGTCGGCGATCCGGATTTCCCGACGCCTGATTTCATCACCGACGCTGCCATCCAGGCGCTGCGAGAAGGGGACACCCACTACACTGAAATCGCCGGCCGCCAGGCGTTGCGCGACGCCATCGCTGCGCGCTACGGCAAATTGTTCGAGCGTGAGGTGCAGGCTGCAAACGTGATTACCGTGGCCGGCGCGCAGAACGCCTTGTTCGTCGCCTCGATGTGCCTGCTCAGTGCGGGTGACGAGGTGATCGCGCTCGATCCTATGTACGTGACCTACGAAGCGACGCTCAAAGGCTCGGGCGCCACGCTGGTGCGGGTGCCGTGCTCGGCGATGGATGATTTCCGCTTCGACGCGGCCGTGCTGGCCAAAGCCATTACCCCGAGAACCCGAGCGATTTTCCTGTCCAATCCCAACAACCCCACGGGCGTCGTGCTTAACCGAGAAGAGCTGCAAGCCATCGCAGACCTGGCGATCGCCCACGACCTGTGGGTGGTGGTCGATGAAGTCTATGAGAGCCTGGCTTTCGAGCGCGAACACCTTAGCCTGGCGGCGTTGCCCGGTATGGCCCAGCGCTGTGTGGTCATCGGCAGCCTGTCGAAATCCCACGCCATGACCGGTTGGCGCATCGGCTGGATCGTTGCCGCACCGGCCCTGATCGCACATGCCGAAACCCTGGTGCTGAGCATGCTCTACGGCTTGCCGGGATTCGTCATGGAAGCCGCACTCAAGGCTGTCGAAGCCCACGATGAAGTGACCCACGGCATGCGCGAGATCTATCGTCGTCGCCGTGATCGGGTGGTGACCGGGCTGGCCGATTGCCCGGGCATATCAGTGCTGACGCCTGATGCAGGGATGTTCGTGCTGGTGGACGTGCGCGGCACTGGCCTGACTTCGCTGGAGTTCGCCTGGCGGCTGTTGCGTGAAGCGAAGGTATCGGTGCTGGACGCGGCCGCCTTCGGTGAACCGGCGCAGGGTTTTGTGCGGCTGTCCTTTACCTTGGGGGAAGAGCAACTGGCCGAGGCCTGTCAGCGCATTCGTGATTTCGTTCTGGTGTTGAAGGGCGAAGCGCCGCGACCGGTGATCACCAGCGTCGCCACCGAGGCAGCGGTCGAGCCGGTCGCTGCGCGGACCATGATCGAAGTCGATCACCTGCATAAACGCTTCGGCAATATCGAGGTGCTCAAGGGCGTATCGCTGACCGCCCGCGAAGGCGAAGTGATCTCGCTGATCGGCGCCAGTGGCTCGGGCAAAAGTACTTTGCTGCGTTGCATCAACATGCTCGAAGTGCCGGATCAGGGGCGCATCCTAGTGGACGGCGAAAGCATTCACCTCAACCACACCCGCCCCGGCGCGCCGCTGGTGTCCGACGCCAGGCAACTGGTGCGCATCCGTTCCAGCCTCGGCATGGTGTTCCAGAACTTCAACCTCTGGCCCCATCGCACGGTGCTGGAAAACCTCATCGAAGCGCCGACCCAGGTCCTTCGTGAAAGCAAAGCGGAGGCCACCGAACGGGCCGAAGCCTTGCTCGAACGCGTCGGGCTGGCAGCCAAGCGCAACGAGTACCCGGCGTTTCTCTCCGGGGGACAGCAACAACGGGTGGCCATCGCCCGGGCCCTGGCCATGCGGCCCAAGGTCATGCTGTTCGATGAACCCACCTCGGCACTCGACCCGGAATTGGTCGGGGAAGTGCTGCGGGTGATCCGCTCCCTCGCCGAAGAAGGCCGGACCATGATCCTGGTGACCCATGAAATGGCCTTCGCACGCGATGTCTCTTCCAAAGTCGCCTTCTTGCATCAAGGGCTGATCGAGGAAACCGGTTCGCCGGACGAAGTGTTCGTACACCCACGCAGCGAGCGTTGCCGGCAGTTCGTCAACGCTCATCAAACTCGCTAACGCCACATAAAAAGACGGGAAAACACCATGGGAAATCGACGTTTTGCACACTGGTTGACCGGCGCCGCCTGCGTACTGCTGGCCGGCATGAGCGCGGCACAGGCACAGCCCATTCGCTTCGCGGTCGCGGCCGAACCCTATCCGCCGTACACCGAGAAACAAGCCAGCGGTGAGTGGAAGGGCTTTGAAGTCGACCTGATCCACAAGCTGTGCAGCGAAATGAAAGCCGAGTGCGAGATCAAGGAGGTGGCGTGGGACGGGATCATTCCGTCGTTGCTGGCGAAGAAGATCGACGTGATTTTCTCGTCGATGTCAGTGACTGAAGAGCGGGAAAAACAGATCGCGTTCAGCAAGGCTTATTACGACTCGGTGGTCGCGGTGGTGGGGCCGAAAGACGCCTCCGTCAAGAAGTACCCGGATGACCTCAAGGGCAAGATCATCGGCGTGCAGAACTCGACGGTGAGTGCGAGTTACCTGAAGACCTACTACGAAAAAATCGCTGACGTTAAGTACTACGATACCCAGGACTCGGCCAACGCCGACCTGATTGCCGGCCGTATCGACCTGATGATGGCCGACGGCACTGCCATGGCCGCTTTCGTCAAAACCCCCGATGCCAAGGACCTGGCTTACCTCGGCGCGGTGCCGTACGACCCGATCTTCGGCAAAGGCGTGGGCGCCGGCATGCGCAAGGACGACACCGAACTCAAGGCCAGGCTCGACAAGGCAATCCAGGAACTGCTGGCGAGCAAGGACTATGACGACCTGTCCCAGAGCTACTTCGGTACCAGCGTAAAACCGACGTTCTGACCGCAGGAGCCGGCTTGCTGGCGATCGGCACAACGAGGTGTACCTGACACACCGCCATCGCTGGCAAGCCAGTTCCCGCATGGGATCGCGTTTGCCAACCGGAGATACGAATGCCAGCCATGTTTGATTTGATCAATTTCAGCGAGCAAGGATGGGGCGGGGCGCTGCTCAAGGGGCTCTGGATGACCCTGCAGATTTCGGCCGGGGCCTTCGTGCTCGGGCTGGCGATCGGCCTGGTGGTGGCCTGCCTCAAGCTGGGAGCGCCCAAACCCATTGCCGCACTGGCTCGCGGTTACACCACGTTGTTCCGAGCGGTGCCGGAGTTGTTGCTGATCCTACTGCTGTACTACGTCGGTTCCATGCTGCTCAATTCACTGATGACCTCCCTCGGTTACGAGGTGGTCAACGTCAGCGGCCCGTTGGCAGCGATCGTGGTGCTGGGCCTGGTGCAGGGCGCCTACGCCTCGGAAATTTTCCGCGCGGCGATCCAGGCGATTCCCTATGGCCAGATCGAAGCGGCCAAGGCTTTCGGCTTACACGGTTTCGGCCTGTTCCGTCGTGTCACGCTGCCGATCATGGCGCCCTACGCGATGGCGGGGATGGCCAACTTGTGGATCAACCTGATCAAGGACAGCGCGCTGATCAGCGTGGTCGGCACCAATGAACTGCTGTACACCGCCAAACAAGCGGCGGGTTCGACGCGTCACTACCTGTTGTTCTACCTCACGGCCGCGGCGTTGTATTACGCGGTGACGCTGGTGTCCAACTACCTGTCGGGACGGCTTGAGCGACGCATTCGTCGCTGGATGCCCCTTGCTGACTAAACCGGCTGAGTAAATGAAATGATTCCAGCGTGGACCATTGAATACGCATCGCTGTTGATCAGGGGGCTGCAAACCACCATCACCATCCTGCTGATTTCCAGCGTCTTCGGTTTTGTCTTGGCCGTACTGGTGGCGTTGGCACGGATCTCGAAAAACAAGCTCATCGCCAAGGTCAGCCTGTTCTATACCAGCGTGACCCGCGGAACGCCGTTGCTGATTCAGATTTACATTTTCTACTACGGCCTCGGCAGCCTGTTTGCGCAGTTCCCGCTGATTCGCGGCAGTTTCCTCTGGCCGTACCTGCGTGATGGTTATTGGTACATCGTGTTTGCCCTGGTGGTGTCGGTGGGTGCCTATGTCGGCGAAGTGATTCGCGGCGGCCTGTTGGCGGTACCCAAAGGCGAGATGGAAGCCGCCTCCGCGTTTGGCATGACCGCTCGCCAGTCACTGTTGCGCGTGCGGTTGCCCCGGGCACTGCGTTTACTGCTGCCAACCCTGGCCGGGGAAACCGTGATGTTGCTCAAGTCCACGGCGTTGGCCTCGACCATCGCGGTGATCGACTTGCTGGGCGCGGCCAACGTCGTTCGCGCGCAAACCCTGCAAGTGTACGAGCCGTTGCTGTTGGTGGCCGGGGTCTACGTCTGCCTGACGTTCCTCATCGAAGCCTTGTTTGCCTTTGTTGAACGCCGGGGCACGCCGGTACGCAGGTCTGCATGATGAATAAACCGTTGGTTGACCGCTCGCTACAGGGCATTGGCCTGTGCACACTGGGCTACGCATTCCTGTCGTTGCAGGACGCCGGAATCAAGTGGCTGGTGGCCGACTATTCGGTGGTCACCATTTTGTTCTGGCGTGCGCTGGTGGTGGCGATTGCGTGTTTGTTGATAGGGCGCTTGTCACTGGTGCGCCGCGCGTGGCGTTCGTCCAGCCGGCGCTTGCTGGTGGTACGCGGCTTGCTGTCGATTGCCGCGTGGTTGCTGTACTACACGGCGGCACGCGATCTCACGCTCGCTGAGATGACCACGCTGTATTTTTCCGCGCCGATCATGGTTACGGTGCTGGCGACGGCGATTCTGAAGGAGCGCGTCACCGGTGGGCAGTGGTTCACCCTGATCGTCGGTTTTGTCGGCGTGGTGATTGCTTGCCGCCCGAACAACCTGGCCAATCCGGTGCCGATTGTCCTGACGTTGCTGGCGGCGATGTGCTGGGCGTTCACTTATATCCAGCTGCGCCAGGTGGATGACCAGACCTCGGTGCTGGAGCAGATGCTGATCACCAATGTGGTGTTCGTCATCTGCATGGCGCTGGCGTTGCCCTGGACCCATACGCCGGCACCAACGCCGGCATGGCTGGGCATGCTGGGGGCAGGGCTGTTGGGTGGCATCGGCCAGTTCCTGTTGTTCGCCAGTTTCCAGCGCGCCACTGCGACGGTGCTGGCGCCGTTTGAGTACACCGGTCTGATCTGGGCATTCCTGCTGTCGAGCATGATCTGGGGCACGCTGATGGATGTGTCGCTGATGATCGGCGCCGGTTTGATCGCGGTCAGTGGCACCCTGGCGATGATTTTTGGCCGGCATCCCTCACAGGACGTCGTCGGTGCTGAATGCTCCGTGTCGCAGCCCCTTTATCCAGCAGCGGCAGATGTGGAGCCCGATGGACGGACTGAAGGGGTTGACGCACCACTCGATCCAGAGTCCGTCGAGCATCGCCGATAGACCGATTGCTGCCAGGCGCGTGTCGGTTATTTACGTTCATGTAGGAAGGACAATGGCATGGCGCAGGATATTTCGTTCAACATTCGCAACAACAATGGCGATACGGTGCAGGTGGGCGCCTGGCGTTTCCAAGGCGCCTGCGACGGGCCGAAGGTGCATCTACAGGCCGGGGTGCATGCCGATGAAATTGCCGGGATGCTGGTCCTGCATTTATTGATGCAGCAGCTTGCGGTAGCGGAGGCTGAGGGCCGACTCAACGGCAGCGTGACCGTGGTGCCACAGGCCAACCCGCTGGGCATCGGCCAGTTTCGCCAGGGGCGGATTCTGGGACGCTTTCACGATGCCACCGGCCATAACTTCAATCGAGGCTTTGACCAGTCTGCGGCGATGGAGCAACCGTCCACCAATGTCCATGAATGGCAGAAGAAACTGGTGCAACTGGCCGCACCGGCAGATGTCATGCTCGATCTGCACACCGATGACGAAGCACTTCCTTATATCTATGTACACCGCAGCTTCTGGCCCCAAGGCCACGAACTGGCGGCGGCAATGAAGATGGAACTGGCGATCATCTGGGACGAAGGTGGCGATGGCTCCTTTGAGGAAACCATCATTGCGCCGTGGTTGCGCGAAGGCACCACGCAGGGCCGCCTGGCCGCGACCCTGGAATTGCGAGGGCAGGGCGACGTTAGCGACCGGTACGCCACGCAAGATGCACAAGGCCTGTACGCCTGGCTCTGCGGTTTCGGCGTTATCGACGGCGCAACCACACGGCCCGAGTGGCCCGTCGAGGTCAGGGACATGGCGCAAATGGAGACCATTCTCGCGCCACAACCCGGTGTGCTGATCTTCGAAAAAGAACTGGGTGACGTCGTGGAGCAAGGCCAGCGGTTCGCACGGATCCTGCGCCGCCCGGGGGATCCGACCTCAGAAGTAGTGCTGGTGGCCGAACAAACCGGGCGCATGATCACCCGTTATCGCGATCGATTGATCTCGCAGGGCGTGGTGGTGGCGAAGTTCACCGGCAGCAATGTGTCGCGTCACTGGAGTGGTGGGTTGCTGGACCCAAATTGATGCTTGAGTGCTCTTTGAATGTTGGTTGGCTGGCGACGGCGAAAGCGCTGCCGTCAGCATTGCCCGAGGTTTTTTTAAATCTGGGGGCGTTGCCCACCGACCCTCAGTTTAGTAACAAAGCGGTCGCCATTCGGTTGGGAATCCAGTACTGCATAAGGCAGATTTTCTGGTTTTCGCGGCGTCGATATCGTTACGTCCTGACCTTGTGAGTGTTCAAGCTTGACGTCGGTGACACCTTGCTGGAGAAGATGGAGCTCGATTTCACTAAACCTATCCAGACGGTGTTTTTCCCCCTTGCTGTTGAATGTCTTGCCATTCCGTTGTCCTGCGGTCTTTTTGCTCTCGATAGGCGGACTTGGTATGGATTTGCTCCAGCAACTCACTGGCTTTAACGTCGACGTACAGGGCTTTTTTTTCATCCATGAACACCACGGCGTTTTTCATATCCAGCCTGTTGTTGGGGCTCATGCCGATTTTGTCTTGATTATTTAAGTTCACCGTTCCGTAAGGAGGCATGCCGGTAATCTGCTCCAGCGTTTGTAGTTCATCAGGGAATTTTTCGAAGGCGTTGTCTTCATGCCGGACTTTTCCCAAGGGAGAGTGCCCATTCCCTCCATCCATAAATTGATTTGGAAAAAGTATTGAAAGATTTTTTCCGCCCATTCCCAATAATATTTTTTGGCTATCCGGGTTACTCTCCAGCAAGCTTTTGGCAAACAATTCAAGCGTCTGCCTCAATACACTGGTTTTGACCGCTTCTTGATTGATGGCCAACGTTCCGAGCAGGATATTGCCTTCAACATCTTTCCACACATTGACATGCCCCACGTAATGTGCGGCGCGGGTGATCTTGCAAGAAATACCGTCGGCTGACAGATACTCCGCTAAAGGATAATTGCCACCGAACCCGCCAATGAAATCACAATGCCGGGTCTCACAACTCAGCAAGAAAGGTAAACCGCTCTTGTAGTCTGATGGGGTCAACGGCTCAATTTGCATGTCATGAAAGCTGACCGCAGGCACCGAAAAACTTACCGATTTCTCGGGCAGGTGATCGTTGAGTATGGACATGAGTGCATTGGTTTTTACGGGATCGACCGTATAAGTGATGTCGGTCCTCAGATCGGTAAATTTATATTCCCCGCGTTGTAACGTCTCAGCGTTGCAGCAGGCACTGATTGTGGTGAGGTCGCTGTCTTGATTGTGCAGAGACCGTGTTTCTTTGCTGAGCAATGTTTCAAGCGAGGGTTTTGTTGTGGTGATGTTGTTGGCGTGCAGGGTTTCGATCAGATTCTTGATGTTCGTTATTGATTCAGCGTTGTGATTGATTGCTGATTGTGGCTTTCGACGTAGGTCAAGTGAAGAGGAGGACAAGGATGTGGGGGTTATATTCATATGTATTGGCCTTGGAATTGATATCTGCGTCGATCGCAAGAATGCAAAATCAGATCGGTTCAGAACCTGATCTCCCTGCGCTGGCAATGAGCAAGTGTCTTGCTCACGCCGGTACATGCTTGGTCATCCGCAAACAGCAAACTTTCACAAACCGCTCAAATACACGCCCCCGACCTGGCTTGTTGCAAGTAAAGCGCGTTTGGCATACACGCGAAAATTGTTAATGATCAACGAAAACACGAATCGCTGACTGATGGGATGAAGGACGTCCAGAGCCTTTATTTGGCGAATAAATTATAACTACGCTAAATGCCTGTTTAGTCGAGTTAATCGCCAAACGTCGGCTAAAATCTATCAAATGCAGTAAAATCCTGAGAAAGGAAAAGTGCGTGAGCAGGACGATACCAGACGCCACCCAGCAATTAATCGCCGCACTCGATCTGGTTCGACATCAGGAAGGCGGCTATTACCGTCGAACGTTTCAGTCCGACGATCAAACCATGCTGAGCACTGCGGGCGGCCCACGATACCGCATGACGTCTATCTATTACTTGCTGACCCAGGATTCACCCATAGGTCATTTCCACCTGAACAAGTCAGACATCGTGCATTACTACCATTTGGGTGATGCAATCGAATACACGCTGATTTTTCCAGACGGCAGATTGAAAACGATTGAAATGGGCAGTGACATTATCGCCGGTCAACGTTTGCAGTTACACGTACCGGGCGGTATCTGGAAAGCATCACGGCTATTGGCAGGTTCTTCGGGATTCGGTTTGATCAGTGAAGCGGTTTCGCCAGGGTTTGATTTTGCGGATATGGAAATGGGGAGCCGACGACAACTCAGCGAGCAGTTTCCAGAGCATTTGGGATTGTTTGAAAGTCTGACAGATCGATGAGATTTCAGGGGTCGATTGGAGACTTGAAATCTGCGTGCAACGAGCCTGATGCTGTAATACTTTGTTACGCATAATGTATATTATGTTAAATCATGTATCTGTACGGAGCTACGCTTGAGGTCTGTCCAATCCCACATACCTCCGGTCAAATCCCCACAAACCCCCGTTTCCCTGAAAATCAAAAACTTGGGTTGGATTCATAATCCTATCTCTGCTCATGGCCCCTCACTAATCTCCGGTTGGCTTCACCCAATCCTCCACCCCATTCGACGATGACAATCGCCATGGCAATGCTGCAGCTTTCTGCTACAGGTTAAAGGAGCCATCACTCATTCTAGCTCCCTGGTTCTTTCATGACTCGGCCGTTCATCCCATTCCCGATTTTCCCTCCCTACGTGTACTGGAGGCCAAACCAGCATCGAGCCTTTCCTACGAATCTCGCTGTGGCTGATCGGTTAGCCCAGATCGATCCGGCAGCCAACCCCTTCATCAACATCTGGTACGTCGACAGATTTGTGAACTGGATTGCTCATAATTGGGGCGCAGAAAATCCTCACCGTCAGTACCACAGCTGCATCACTGGGCTGGAGAAAATGCTCAATTGGAGTTTTGCCCATGGCCTGTCGCTCGTTGACTGGCGCCGCAAAGACTTTGAGAGCTACGCTGAGTTTGTGCTCAACCCGCCAAAAGCTTGGACTGTGTCCGGCAAACAGGCGCGCTTCGTGCAGGAAGCCGGCGTCGGATTCGAGGGCTGGTCAATAAACCCAATCTGGCGCCCATTCCTCGACTCCAGATCAATTGGTGATGACGGCGAAATCGAGAAAAATGTCTGGAAGCGAGAGATTCGCTGCGCGACGCAGTTTTTGGATTTTTATCTCAAGGATATGTCAGCCTCACGCGAGAACGTTGCCGCGCAGCCCCTTCCTAATCTTGCTTTTAAGCAACCCAAGGCGATCGGCTTTTTGACCGATGCTGAGCTGGGATGGGTCTTAAAATCGCTGCCGAATTTCATGGGGGCGCATGAATTCCGAATAATTGAGATGTACCTGATCATGGCCAGGTACTCGGGCCGCCAACTCTGGAGCATCATGGGAAACGCCAGGGCGCCCGGTCATCTCGATCAGTTCAATCGTAGGTCGGGTGGACGTTGGGTTGAGCTTCGCTCAGCCAAGGATGGCTGGCTGCCGCTGTCACCCCATTTCGATGAAGTCTTTGATCGTTACCTGCGTTACCTGAATATTGATCCACTCCACCCTCTCCCATCGATCCCAATTTTCCCCAGAGATGATCGGAGTTCCTTTAACCCCAAAGCGCTCGGACGCATCCTTGTTTCCATCAGGGACGCTTTGGCAGACAGCGCAGCTGGGTCTGATGATCCAGAGATCTCCATCGCCTCGGAGAAGATTCGCGGTTTGACGGTTATGTTGGTGAGTCGCAAGCCTGTTGCTGAGTGAGAACTGTAATTGGCATTCTAATGGATGCGTTGAGCGCGCCCCGGTGGGGACGGCTGTCGTGAACCGTGTTTCGGCCATCAGCCTCATCACGGCCCTGCGGGCGTCCATCCTCACGCCTGCGGGCTCCGCTTGCATGTCTAGGCCACTAGAGCGTCATTAGAGTGAGAAACACCCCATAGGGCCAGCTGCACAACGTTCAGACTATAGCCTCCTACCCCTTGCCTACAGAATATACGAGCCCATTTTGCTGGCTTACGACTGGCGCCATTACAGATGTTTCTTCGGCGGCTTGAATTTGCACCTGGGAAACGTTGAGCAGGATAGGAATTTTCCGTACGGCCCTGGTCGCCATATGAGCTCACCATGTCGGCGCTGATTGAAAA
>NZ_JAMDHB010000004.1:0-382750 GCF_028656895.1 Pseudomonas sp. TNT2022 ID1044
CTGTCACATACCCAATTTGCTGAAGCGTCGAAAGACGAGTCGGCACACCGAATTTCTTGACGACCATAGAGCATTGGAACCACCTGATCCCATCCCGAACTCAGCAGTGAAACGATGCATCGCCGATGGTAGTGTGGGGTTTCCCCATGTGAGAGTAGGTCATCGTCAAGATTAAATTCCGAAACCCCAATTGCGAAAGCAGTTGGGGTTTTGTCTTTATAGTAGAAGCATCAAGAATTCGCTGATACGTCCCTGGAGACGGGCCAGCACACCGAATTTCTTGACGACCATAGAGCATTGGAACCACCTGATCCCATCCCGAACTCAGCAGTGAAACGATGCATCGCCGATGGTAGTGTGGGGTTTCCCCATGTGAGAGTAGGTCATCGTCAAGATTAAATCCCAAGACCCCTGTCTGCTAACGCAGACAGGGGTTTTGTCGTTCTGGGCCTGTTAAAAGTCGCAGACGTTAAAAAGCCAGCCCCTGGATTCAGGGGCTGGCTTTTTCATGCTCGCTAGGATGATTAGAACTGGTAGCTCACCGTCGCAGAGACATTGCGTTCTTCGCCCAGGTAGCAGAAGTTCAGGCTGGCACAGGACGCTACATAAGATTCATTGGTCAAGTTGTTCGCATTCAAACGCACATCCACACCCTTCAAGCCCACCTTGCCCAGGTCATAACCGACAGAGGCATCAAACAACGTATACGACGGCACCTTCATGGTGTTTTCTGCATCGGCCCAGCTGTACCCCACATACCGCACCCCGCCACCCAGCCGCAGGCCATCAAGAGTGCCATGGTCGAATGCATAATCAGCCCATATCGAAGCCATATGCCGTGGTGCCTGGGTAGGTGAGTTTCCTTTGTTTTCAATGAGGTCGGTATCCGTACTCAAGGTGCTGACCATGGACTTCGAGTATTCAATGTCGGTGAAGGTGTAGCTGCCGAGTACTTTGAGGTTATTGGTCAGTTGCATGTGCGCTTCCAGTTCCAGACCTTGAGAGCGGACAGCACCCACCGCTCGATAGAAGTTCTCCTGCGGCAGTTTGGTGGCCAGGTTTTCCTGATCGATGCGGAACAGCGATGCAGTGAACAGATTGTCTGTACCCGGTGGCTGATACTTCAAACCGACTTCCCACTGCGTACCATCGGTGGGCGCCAATGGATTGCCCGCGCTGTCCGAGTAGGAGTTCGGGTTGAATGACTCGGAATAGCTGATGTACGGAGCGATGCCGTTATCGAACAGGTACAGGGCCCCGGCGCGTCCCGTCAGTTTGGTACGTTTGTCGTTGATCTCGGTGCCTTCAGGACGACCGCTTTCCGCCATTTGGTTCTCGTCCGATGTCTCAACCCAATCCTGGCGAAGACCGAGGGAAAAGCGCCATTTGTCCATCTCGATCAAGTCTTGCAGATACACGCCGGTTTGCTCCAGGCGTCGCAAGTAACGGGTGTCACCGTACATCTCGATCGCCGGGTTTCCGTACACCGGATCGAATGCGTTGATCGGCGCCAGACCGCCACTGGTCCAGTCCACGACAGTCTTGCGTCGCTGGTAGTCCGCCCCCATCAGCACAGTGTGTTTGGATGCGCCGGTGAAAAATTCCGCCTGCAACATGTTGTCCACGATGAATGCATGCAGCTTCTCGTCGCCACCGCTGTAGTAGCGATTCAGTTCGTTGCTGGTGGGAGTTGTCCAGCCATAGGCGTAGACCTGATCCATGTTCACTTTGGAGTCGAGATAACGGAAGTTCTGTCGGGCGGTGAAGGTGTCGTTGAAGCGATGCTCAAACTGATAACCGAAAGACTGCTGATCACGCGAGTAGCCATCGATACTCGGCTCACCTTCGAAGAAATGCGCAGTGATCCGGTTGCCGTTGCGCAGGCGAAGAGTCCCATCGGCAGGAACGCCACCGTGATAGCCGCCATCGGGGTCATGCTGAAGGTACGCTTGCAAGGTCAGCGAGGTGTCTTCGGTGAAATCGATGCTCACCGTCGGTGCAAGGGCAAAGCGTTTTTCCTCGTTGTGATCGAATTGCGTGTCGGACTGATCCGCCAGACCTGTCAGGCGATAGGCAACACGCTTGTCGTCATCCACAGGGCCGCTGAAGTCAAAACCCATGCCGCGTTGGCCTTGGTTGCCTATCGTGGCCTGGATCTGATGATAGGGCTCATACAGCGGTTTCTTGCTGGTCAACGCCACCAGGCCGCCGGGTGAACTGCGACCGTAAAGCACCGATGACGGACCTTTGAGAATGTCGATGCGCTCAAGGAAGTACGGGTCGACCTGCATGGTGCTGTAGGTGCCGCTGTCGCCCATGGACTTGAGTCCATCGAGATAGATGTTATCCACCGAGCCGTCGTTGAAGCCGCGCATGGCCACGTAGTCGTAGCGATGGGTCGCGCCATAAGGATTGGTCAGCACGCCGGGGGTATAGCGCATGGCTTGCGATACCGTTTGCGACCCCTGGTCGTCCATTTGCTCGCGGGTGACGACTGATACGCTTTGCGAGGTTTCCAGCAACGCGGTACTGGTCTTGGTGGCGATCTGGCTGTGGGTCGCGTTGTAGCCTTCCATGCTGCCCAAGGCATTGCCGAGTGCGAAGCCTCGGATATCGGTGGCCGGCAGCGCCAGCGCTTCGTTGTCGGCGGCGGGGCGCAATACATAGCTGCTGCCATCGGGGCTGACGGCCATGAGACGCGAGCCACTAAGTAGACGGCTCAGGCCCTGATCCGTTGAGTATTCGCCCTGCAAACCCGGTGACTCATGCCCGCGGGTTTGCTCCGGCGTCATCGACAATGTGATACCGGCCTGACGCGCAAACTGGTTGAGTACATCGCTCAAAGAGCCGGCGGCGATGTTGAAGCGCTGGTGGCTGGCTTCACTGCCTTCCTGGGCATGACCCATGACGGGCACGAGGCCAACGCCTAATGCAGTCGAGAAAAGAGCAGCACGAATGGCGTGACGCAATACGCCGGATTTCGCCGTGAAACGAAGAGCATTCTTACTGATGGAGCGGCCAGTCATTGTAGGTTTCCGTAGGAAGTCGCTAAGGCTGAGTTGAAGTGCTTACTGACTAAGCCGGACCTGATCGGAAAACCCGCCAAAAAAATTGTTCAGACTCGCCGTTCCAGCGTCACCCACCAACGCGTGCGGTAGCGCAATTGCACCGGCAGGGTTTGCGGCAGGATGGCCAGCAACTTGTCGGTGTCCTCCAGGCGGAACACCCCGGACAGTCGAATGTCGGCAATGTCGGCCGCACACTTCAGGTAACCGTGGCGATAGCGTCCGACCTCCTGGAGGAAATCCCCCAGCCGCATGTTGCGGGTCACGATCACCCCGTCCGCCCAGGCGCCAAGATCCATGTCCAGCGGTGGGGCCAACCGCGCCTGCTGATGATCGATCAGGTAACTGAGCCCCGCCTTGACTTGAGTTGGCTGGCCATCGGCAGCCAGTGGCGAATGAATCAGCACATGGCCGTTGGTGACACTGAGCCGCGTGCACTCGGCCTCATGGCGCAGGATGAAGCGCGCGCCCACGCCTTCGTACAGGCCGTGCCGGCTTTGAACGCGCAAGGGCCGATCGAATGCAGCGCCTTCATCGGCCCCGCCGCAGGTGACGATGATTTCGCCTCGGGTCAGTTTGATCAGGCGTTGTTGCGGTGTGTAATCCAGGTCCACAGCGCTATCGGTGTTGAGCTCAAGCCGCGTGCCATCCGGCAATTGGAAGGCGCGGCGCTCACCGGTGGCGGTGGCGAAATCGGCGCGCCATTGCTGCCAGCCGATAACGTCCTTGCCCAGCCACGCGGCCGAACCCATCAGCAAGACACCCGACAGCAACTTCATCGCCTGGCGCCGTCCCAATTGCTGGGCACTGTTCTCCAGCGTGTTGAAGGCCACTTGTGCGCCGGGCACGGCCCGCAGATTGTTGCTCAACTCCGAGTGCAGTGACTGCACGCGCTGCCAGGCCAGTTCGTGCTCATGGTGTGCTGCGCGCCAGAGATCGCATTGCTGGCGAAGCTTCGAATTGGAGGCATTGTTGCGCAAACGCAGCAGCCAGTTGATGGCTTGTTTGACCGCTTGTTGATGCGGTTCGCCACGGCGGTTCAACGACCAATTATCCAAAGGCGTCATGCTTGATAACGCAGCGTGTAGCAGTGGAAAAGCGCATCGGCGACATAGCGCTCCACCGAACGCAGGGACAGCCCCATGTGTTCGGCGATCTGTTTGTGGGTGAGGCCCTCGCACTGCGCCAAGAGAAACGCCTGACGTACTTTCGGCTTCAATCCTTCAAGCATGCGGGCGATGCTTTCGAGCAATTCGAGCACCAACGCACGGGATTCGGCGCTTGGCGTTTCGGCCTCGGGAAGATGAGCGATGGTTTCCAGATACGCGCGTTCGATTTCCTCGCGGCGCCAGTGATCGATCACCAGGCCTCGGGCAATGGTTCGCAGAAAGGCGCGAGGGGCTTTGAGCTCCAGGCGTTCGGTTCGTTGCAGCAACCGCACAAAAGTATCCTGGGCCAGGTCTGCGGCATCGGCGGCATTGCCCAATCGGGCACGGAGCCACCCGTTGAGCCATCCGTGATGGCTGCTGTAAAGCGCCTGTACTGCAAACTCGGGAGAGGACATGAACGCGACTGCTCGGACGTCACAAATGATAATTAGTCGCATTGTCATCAAGGGGTGGGGATTTTGCAACTGCTGTGAAACTCAAGTCGCGCAGACCGCGTTTTTGTTCATCGCGAGCAAGACTCACTCCCACAGAACTGCAGGTGTGAGCCTGCGCATCAATCACCGCTAAACGAAAGCCTTATCCAAACAGCTTCAACACATTGTTCATCGCATCATCGGCAAAACCCTGGACGAACGCCTGGAATCCCGGCGCGTCACCACCCTGCGCCGGTTCGGCGATGATGGTCCAGGTGGCGATGGATGTGCCTGAGCCCAAAGACTCTACCTGCATCGCCGCCCACAGATTCGCCACCCCCAGGGTGTTGTAGATCGTGGTCCAGGTCATGTTCCGTGCCTGATCGTCGCGGGAGTTGAGTTGCTCGACGACGAGGTTGCCGTCCTTGAAGAATTTCTTGCGCAGCGAAGACACACCCTCACCGGTCATTTCGATGTGCGACAGCGCCGGAATGAATCGGTCGAAACCGGCAAAGTTACCGACAACGGCCCAGACCTGTGTAGCCTCGGCCGGGACTTCCACCGCGGACACGACGTGGCAGCCTTGTGGGTTTTTGATCAGGGTATCGGGTTGCAGAGTGCTCATGGTTTTGCTCCGTGCTGGTTTGGATGGAATTAGATGAAATTGATTTCTTTGAGGTAGTCGCACCCGCGTCGCAGCAACGCCGGGGATTTTTCCGGATAGCGCGCGCCCATCTGCCGCACACCGGCCTGGGCGTTGGCGTGACCAATCATTGAGATGTCGCCGATGTCTTCTTCGAAGCCGTTGAGGTAGAAGCCCAGCACGCCGAACAGCGCGTTATCGCTGTCGACCCGGCCCAGTTGCTGCTGCCAGTCGGCGACGCTGACCAATGAAAATTCCTGCCCGGCGTCACGAAACGACGCCACATAGCGGTCCCAGCTCAGGGGCTCGGGATTGTGCAGGTTGAACACCGCTTTTTCCGGCTGATAGCGGCTGGCATGGAAGGCGATGAAACGGGCGAGGAAGTCCACCGGCATCAGGTCGAAATTCAGCGCGAACTCCGGTACCTGGCCGAGCTGGATCGAGCCCTTGAGCATCAACATCAAACGATTCTTGTGTGGCTGACACACGCCGGTCAGGCTGTTGAAACTGATGTTTCCGGGGCGATAGAGATTGACCTGCACACCGCGTTCGCGCGCGCGTTCGAGGATCCGCTCGCCGACCCATTTGGACAGGTTGTAGCCGTTCTTGATGTAGATGGGCGGGGTTTGCGCTGCGGGTAGCTCGAGTACCTGGCCATCGGCGGAAACCGTGCTGGACGCCGAGAGTGTCGAGACGAAGTTGAAGATCTTTTTGCTCTGCCCTTCGCACAATCGCAGGCATTCGAAAATCGGCTCGACGTTGTCCCGCGCCAGTGACGCGTAGTCGAGTACGTGATTGACGTTGGCAGCGTTGTGCACCAATGCGCCGAACTCTCGATCAAGGCGCTGGTAGGCCTCATCGGCCAGCCCCAGCCAAGGCCGGGTGATGTCCGCCGCGTAGACCCGCACCCGACTCAGGTCCAGATGCTCCAGTCGATTCTCGCGCAATGCCTGAGCGAACCGCTCGACGGCCGATTGCCCGTTTCCATCGCGGACCAGGCAGGCGACTTCGCTGGCGCCCCACGCCAGCAAGGCTTCGACGATGTGCACGCCGACAAAACTGTTGGCACCGGTGACGATGACCTTGTGTACATCGCCCAGACGGCTGATGGGTAACGGTTGCACATGCAGTTCGCGTGAGGCGTCGGCCAAGGCTTGCTCGCTCAATACTTCGTCACTGCCTGAACCTCGCACCAGTGTCGCAAGCTTGGCGATGGTGGGCAGTTCGATGAAGCGGTTGATCGAAATGCTGCGACCGAATTCTTCGCGCAAACGCAGGAGCATGCGCGACAACAGGATCGAATGACCGCCCAGATTGAAGAAGCTTTCATCGGTGGAAATATCGCCGGTCGGCAACTCCAGCAACTCGGCCCAGATTTCCAGCAATAGCGCTTCATCGGTGTTGGCCGGCAGCCGTAGCGAGGTGTTTTCGCTGACACAGACCGGCAGCTCCAGCAACGCCTTGCGATCGACCTTGCCGTTGCTGGCGTACGGCATGCTCATCAGTTCGGTCCACGCTACGGGCTGCATGTAGTCCGGCAGAAACTCCAGGGCATGAACCTTCAGCGCATCGCGAGCTGCACCGGCCCGGTGTTCCTGAGGCTGTGCAAGGAAGGCCAGGATTCGCCGATGGCGGTCGATCACCACCGCCACCTGACGGTACAGCTGGCTGTCGCGCAGGCAGCGTTCGATCTCCTCCGGCTCGACTCGAAAGCCGCGAATCTTTACCTGGTTGTCGCGCCGCCCGCACAGCTCGATTCCCTCGCTCGTCCACTTCCCCATGTCGCCGGTGCGATAGACGCGCAAGGCCTGGCCATCAGGCCGCGTCAGGGTCAGATAGCGTTCGGCAGTCTGCTGCGGGTTGTTCACATACCCAAGACACACGCCGGGACCGGCGATGTACAACTCACCGACGGTCTGCTCAGTCACCGGCTGCAAGTCCTCATCGAGAATCAGCACCTGACTGTTGGCGATCGGGTCGCCGAGGGTTCGGTTGTTGTCGTCCGCCTGCAACTGCCGTGCGGTAATCAGCACCGTGGCTTCGGTCGGGCCGTAGAGGTTGTAGAGCTTGCCTTGGCGGGTCAGTTGCTGGATGACCCACGGCTCGCAGACATCACCGCCGGTCATCACGTGTTCGAGATTGCGCAGTTGCTCCAGCGGCAGAATGCTCAGCAGTGCCGGTGGCAAAAAGGCGTGGCTCAGTTGCTGATGACGGATCAGCTCCACCAGTTGCAGCGGATCGCGACGCTGGTCATCGCCGGGCACGACCAGTTCGGCGCCTTGCAGCAGGGTCGGGAAAATATCGATCAGCGACGAGTCGAAACTCAGTGAAGAAAACTGCAGCACCCGGCTCTTTTCGGTCAGTTGCACATAGTCGGCGTACCACGCGGTGAAGTGTGCGAGGTTGGCCTGGCTGAGCAAAACGCCTTTGGGGTGGCCGGTGGTGCCCGATGTGTAAAGCGCCATGCACGGTGCATCGGGAGTGAGGCGCCGACGCATCAGCGGTTGCGCGAGATTCACTGCAGTGGCGTCGATAGCCGTGATATCGAATCCCGGCATTTCAGTTGCAAGCGGATGCTGCCCGTCATGCAGGAATATCGCCGCGCCGGCGTTCGACAGAATGTACTGCTGGCGTTGCAGCGGATGGCTTGGCTCCAGTGGCAAGTACACCGCGCCGCTGCCCAGAATCGCCAGAATCCCGGCGTATAACGCGCTGCATTTCGGCAGGCAGATCCCCACGACCACCGGGCCTTCATGCACAGATAGCAAGGGCTGCAATCGTTGTTCGATCGCACGGCTCAGGTCATGCAGTTGGCGATAGTCCAGGGTGATGCCGGCAACGTTCAACGCAGGCCTTTCGGCGCTCTGAATGAAGCGCTGTTCAAGTCGCTCGATCAGCGGCTGTTCAGCCAGTTTCAGCAGTCGCGGATGAGCCGTGGCATTGCGGCGATGGAGGTACGCGAGGCTATCGAGAAACAGCAGGTTTTCGCGCTTCGCGACGTGAACGTCGGTGGCCGCTTCGGTGTGCAGGAAATACTCGGCATCCCGGGAGTAGCGACTGACCAGCAGCGCCACGTGGTCGAACAGTTCCGCCATCGCGCGCAAACGCAGCGCCTGGCCGTTGCCCGTGGTTTCATCGGCGATCGGCAGGCGAGTGAGCAACGTCGAGTCGACGGTGAATAACAGATCCAGCGCCGGTAGCCCCGAAGCGGCCGACAGGTCGATACCCAGTTGCAGCGTCAGGCGCGGCGCAACACCGGGAATCCGAATGTTCAGGCTGGCATCATCGATCACCAGATCAAGGTGCTCCGGCACCGGTGCGTCGAATGACGTTATCCGCGTCAGTGCATGACCGTGTTGTTCGAGCTCCAGCGCAAGCTCGGTCAGGGCCTGGCTGTGTCCAGCGAGCAGAATGTCGAGACGTCTCATGACGGGGTCCTCGTCAAAGCAAATAGTCGCTCAAGGCGCTTTGCACGCACGGCGAATCGAGCAGCGAACTGCTGCGGAAAAACCGCACGATGTTGGCGACCAGCGGATGGTGGCGATTGATCGGGAAGGCCAGGCCGGACATCTCGTTCTTGAGGGACTGGCGTGTGGCGTCTTTGATCTGCAAAGCGTCGATCAGGTGGACGTCGAAGGCTTTCTGAATGTCGTTGGTCAGGTAGTGGCCGATGAATACCGGCAGGATTTGCGCGATGCGCTGACGGTCGTCTTCGCTCGCGGTATGCCAGTAGATGCGCACCATCCGCGACCAGAATCCGGAGTGCCTGCCTTCGTCGAGCAAGTGGTCGGCCATCAGGCCCTTGATCGACTGCTTGACCGTACCGTCCTTGGCAAACGCCGCGACATCGCCGGTCACGGTGTTCTCGGCGATCGCCACGCATATCAGCTCCACAGCGCTGCGCAGGTGTTCCGGCGCGAGGGCGATGGCGGCCGGGATCGCGCGGCTCAGCTCGATTTCGTCGGGCAACTCGATGGGCGTGATGCCGGTCATGGCGACGGTCTGCTGCATGAAATCCATGGCCACCAGCGCGTGGTAATCCTCGTCGACGACCACGGTCATGGCGTCATAGCGACAGGCGAAAGGGAACGCCATGGCGAAGCGATTCTTGGCGATGCTGCGGGCGGTCTTGTCGACGATCTCGGTTTCGAAGATCACCACGTCGTTAATGAATTTGTAGAGCGTCTGCACCAGGGCGAAATCGCGCTGCTCCGGGCATTCGCGCAGGAACGTCTCGCTGAGTACCAGCGGTTGCCGACTCAGCGGATAGATCAGCTTGTCGTCGTTCTCCAGCAGGCGCCGCGGGCGGGTGCGGATGGTGGCGCGGCTCTCCCAGGCGTCGGCGAACGATAGATAGTCGGCGGCGTTCATGGATTCACCTTCGCCAAAGGTTCGCTCATGCTCAGGCGCAAGCCATCCCACAGGGCGATGCGGCTTTCCACGGCGGCGATGGCGCTGGCGTACGCGTCTGCCTGGCGTTGCGGATCGCTGTCGACCAGTCGGGCAAGGAGTCGTTCTGCGGCAGGGCCGTGGTCTTCAGAGTCGACTTCAATGTGCCGTTCGAGGTAGTAACGGAAGGTCGGGGCCTGTTCGATGCCGATCCCCCAGTCGTCAAGAATGCGCTGGAACATCTGCGCAATCACACTCTCGCGACCATGCAGAAATGCCGCCGCGACACTGTGGCCCGGGGCGTGCAACGCGGTGTGCAACGTATGGCGCACGAACCGCGCAGCCGCCGGGTCGACCTCGACACTTCGCAACGCTACGTCATAGCTCACGCCTTCCTGCTGCAGCGACACGAAGCGTTCGATGGCGGCTGTGCTCGCGCCGACTTCGCGCATGGCATCCAGGTACAACTCGAAATGGCTGTAGTGTCCCTGGGCCGGGCGGTCATCGGATTCCTCGCCGAGCACAATCTCGTTGATCAATCGTGCCGCCTGCGGGTCTCGTGGGGGGAGCCAGGGTAATTGCGTACACGTCAGTTCTTGCTGTAATCGCTTGGTCAGCGACATGAAGTCCCAAACTGCGAATACATGGCTTTCCATAAAACGCTGTAGAACCGAGAGTGAATGTATTTCGGAGAAAATCGGGTGCGCACTCAGTTCGGCTTTCTTTTGCTCAAGATGCTCTCTAGTGGATCTCATTGGCGAACCTTTAAGTTGTCAGATGGGAAGGCGTAATCAAGTGTTGGTTGCGGGTTTTAAGTTTCTCCAGGCGAGCAGTTGCCTCAATTGAATTGATCTTTTTCAGTTGCTTTGGGGGCCATAGGTTGCGGCTTCTCAGCCAGTGCCCAATGTCGGCGTAGAAAAACTAGTACACAAATAAAGTGCTGGGCAAGTTATTTTTTTCAGTGTTTTTAAGTTTAACTTTCTCTCGCGCGACAAGTTCCAATAAGACTATTTGTATAAGTTTTATTTGGGCGTGGTTGCTCCTTCCGTCTTATATAAGTCAGAATTTTTATAAAGAGTGAATGCCTCACTCGAAGCAACTTTCTTGATGAAACCGTTGAAGTGATCTGAGGGGTGGAAGTTCGCCGGGGATGACGTCGACGCTTCCGTTCCCGTGGCAAGGCTCCTTCCGTAGGTTCTTGGTGCGGGGGACTGCTCCATTACTGCAGTGCGTCGCCCCGTTCATAGGTGGTCGGCACCCCAAGAGTGAGCGTAATTCAATGCAGCCGCTATCACCGAGGCCTGGGGGCGGTGAGGGCTATGAAGGCGGGAGATTTGTAAGCGGATCGTTCGATTTCAAGCGGACTGTCGGCTGTACAGCCGAGAGGGAGCGGGCTCCCTCATCACTGCTTTACTTCGGGTTGTTTCTGCTCTGGGCTTCAGGGCTGTTGAGGTATTGGGTGATGACCTCAACCCCACGATTGAGGTGATGGGTGAGCAACTTCACTGAACCTTCGACATCCCGCTCTTCGGCGGCACGCAACATGGCCCGGTGGTCTTCCTGGGACAGTTTGCCCAGGCCCATGGCTTCCAGATTGAAGCGCAGGAAGCGTTCTTCCTCGTTCAAACCGTCTTCCACCAGTTTCAGCAGCCGTTTATTGGGCGCCTTGCCGTAAAGCGCCATGTGGAACAGGCGGTTGAGTCGGCCGATTTCGGTGTAATCGTGTTCGGTTTCCAACTTATCGATATACCGCGCGGCCTGTTCGAGGTCCGCAGGCTCAAGCAGTGGCACCGACAGGCGCAGTGCTTCGGACTCCAACAGTATCCGCAGGGCGTAGGTTTCCGCGGCGTCACCCTGGACCAGCGGGGCGACTACGGCACCTTTGTGAGCGACCACGTTAAGCAGCGACTGAGCTTCGAGCTGGCGCAGGGCTTCTCGCACCGGCATGCGGCTGACACCAAAGAGGTCGGCCAGGTCTTGCTGGCGCAGGGCGATACCGCAAGGCAGGCGACCATCAAGAATGGCCGAGCGCAGGGTTTCCTCGATGACTGAGCGTGCCAAGTGAGCGGGAATCGGCCCGTTGACCTTGATACTGCTAAGCGGGTTGGGCTTTTGTGTCACTACTACGCACCCTGAATGGCTGATTTATTTTTGGATCCAACTGACACTAGTAACTGCCTGACGGCTTGTCAAACGCGCAACAGAGCGCCTTTCCATGAGTTTAGCGCGCCCTCGGTGATCTCACCGTGCCATTGTTTTTTTGCAAGCTAACCTACACCATCAACCGAATTCCACCTGCCTGACCTGGATGCCTCGCATTGGCAGTACGTTTCCCGATCTCACGGACATTGTGCTCGCTGTGCGGCGCGTTACTGCTGGCCGGCGTGATGCTGGGCGATGCGCTGGGCGATTGGGACTTTTCCTCCATCAGCCGCCGGGCGCAGGCATTGTACGGACCTTTGGGCGAAGGTCAGCAGCGCATCGATGATTGGCAGCATCTGTTGGCCATCCAGAAGCAGGCCGGCGAGCTGGAGCAGCTCAAGCAGGTCAACCAGTTCTTCAACCAGCGCATACGCTACGTCGAGGATGTCGATCTGTGGCATCAGGCCGATTACTGGGAGACCCCGATCGAAGCCCTATGGAAAGGCGCCGGCGATTGCGAAGACTACGCTATCGCCAAGTATTTCAGCCTGCGTCACTTGGGCGTTGCCAGTGACAAGCTGCGCATTACCTACGTGAAGGCGTTGCGCCTCAATCGCGCGCACATGGTGTTGACCTATTACTCGAGCCCGCAGGCCGTGCCGCTGGTGCTCGACAGCCTGATCGATGAAATCCGGCCCGCCAGCCAACGAACGGATCTGCTGCCGGTCTACTCTTTCAATGCAGAAGGGGTGTGGTTGCCCGGTGCCAAGGGCAGTCAGAGGGTCGGTGATACCAAGCGCCTGTCTCGTTGGCAGGACGTGCTGAAAAAAATGCAGGCCGAAGGATTCCCGGTCGAGTCGATTAACTAGGAGCAAGCCACAGATGTCATTGTTCAAACAACTGTTGATCGCAATCTGTCTGTTCCTGGTCATCGCCTTCACCGGCAGTTTCATGGTCAGCCTGGAGAGTTCACGAACCCAGTACGTCAATCAGCTGCGCTCCCACGCCCAGGACGCGGCAACGGCGCTGGCGCTGTCCCTGACACCGAACATCGATGACCCGGCGATGACCGAGTTACTGGTCAGTTCGATTTTCGACAGCGGCTATTACGCCAGCATCCGTGTGGTTGATCTGTCCAGCGACAAGACACTGGTAGAACGCAGCGGTATCCCGGCGGATACCAACGTCCCGGCCTGGTTCGTCAAACTGATCGGCCTGGAGCCTGCCGGTGGTGATGCGATCGTCAGCCGTGGTTGGGAGCAGGCTGCGCGGGTCGAGGTGATCAGCCACCCGATGTTCGCCCTGGCCAAACTGTGGCAGAGCGCGTTGGGCAGTCTGGCGTGGTTGCTGATCTGTGGGGTGGTCAGCGCGATACTGGGGGCGCTGCTGCTGCGTCGACAATTGAAACCGCTTGATTACATGGTCCAGCAGTCCCATGCCATCGCCCGTCGCGAGTTTCTCAGCTTGCCCGACCTGCCTCGCACGCCTGAACTGCGGCGCGTGGTGCAAGCCATGAACCAGATGGTCGAAAAGCTCAAGGCGCTGTTTCAGGAACAGGCCGAGCGCAGTGAAAAACTGCGGGCCGAGTCTTATCAGGACAACCTGACCGGGTTGGCCAACCGGCGTTATTTCGAGATGCAATTGCACGCGCGGGTGAGCAATCCCGAGCAGGCCAGTTCTGGCTATTTGCTGTTGCTGCGGGTTCAGGATCTGGCGGGGCTCAACCAGCGTTTGGGCGGTCAGCGTACAGACGAATTTTTAAAGGCTGTCGGCGAGCAACTGTCCCGAGAGTGCGCGCGATACCCGGAAACCCTGAACCTGGTTACACGGATTCGGGGCGGCGAGTTTGCCGTGCTGGCGCCAGGGCTGGTGCGCGAAGAAGCGTTGCAGTTGGCGCAGCACCTCGACAGCGCCATGGCCAGCCTGCATGCGACCGGTGCGACGGACGTGGCTATGGTGGCCGCGATCGGGCTGGCGCCATTTGTCTATGGCGACGCGCCGCAAGCCGTGCTCGGTCTGGCGGATCAGGCGCTGGCGCAGGCGGAGGGCCAGAGTGATTCGAACTGGGTCTGCCTGGATCACAGCGCGTTGGCCAGTGTTGGCGATGATCATCATGCCTGGCACGGTTTGCTGGATCAGGCGCTGAATCAGCGGCGGTTCACTTTGTTTTTCCAGCCGGTAGTGGCCAGCCAGGACACGCAGCTGGTGCTGCATTACAAGGTCCTTTCACGGTTGATCGACGATCAGGGCCAGAGCATTCCGGCCGGGCGCTTCCTGCCGTGGCTGGAACGCTTCGACTGGACCGCGCGACTGGACCGGCTGATGCTGGAGTTGGTGCTGGAACAGATGGCCAATCACGAATCGTCCCTGGCGCTGAACCTGTCTCCGGCAACCCTCGAAGACCCGCAGGCACTGAATGGCCTCTTCGAACTGCTGCGTTCGCATTCCAATCTGGGATCGCGCCTGACCCTGGAAATCGGCGAAGAACAATTGCCGGACCAAGCCGTACTTGAAGACCTGACGCGGCGTTTGCGCGAGCTCGGGTTCTCGTTGAGCCTGCAGCATTTTGGCGGGCGATTCAGCATGATCGGCAACCTGGCGCGGCTCGGATTGGCGTACTTGAAGATCGATGGCAGCTACATCCGCGCGATCGATCAGGAGAGCGACAAGCGCCTGTTCATCGAAGCGGTTCAGCGAGCGGCCCACAGCATTGATCTGCCGCTGATTGCCGAACGGGTCGAGACTGAGGGCGAACTGGCGGTGATTCGTGAGCTGGGGGTTTATGGGGTTCAGGGGCGGTTGGTGGGTGAGCCGAAGCCTTGGGGGTAGGGCTCTGGATTTTCAGTTGTCTGTGAGGGCGCCATCGCGGGCAAGCCCGCTCCCACAGTGATTGTCGGTGGATGCAAAATTTGGGCACCACACAAAAAACTGTGGGAGCGGATTTGCCCGCGATGGCGTCAGTACAGGCGACGAAGAAAAAACTCAGATCAACCCGTCCTCATCATCACCCACCAAATGACTCAACCCGCCCAACGCCTCCCGCGCCTGGCTTCGGTCCATGAGTTTGGCCTGTGCCGGCGCTGGCAGGTCGGTGACGAGGATCACGCCTTTGCTGATCAACACTTCGATCAAATCGTCGAGTACCCGGATCATTTCCAGGTCACTCTTGCGCAGTTGCTTGAGCTGTTTGATCTGCTTGAGCTGGGTGAGGCTGGTGGCCATGAGTTCGTTGGCGAACCAGGCCTGGAGATCAGGGTGGTCGGCCGGCAGCGTTTCCGTGGATTCGGCGTAGGCTTCGGCTTCCACGCGCATCAGTTGTCCGTCTGTATTGCGTTGCACGTAGAACATGGAACATCCCTCGGAGAAGAACCGCGTCATGCTGTCAGCAGCATAGGCGAATTCGGCCATATGGTTATTCGCTAACGGTATTTAAAATCATGTTCTTATATCTATAAAGTTACACACCTGCGTACCTGCCGACCAATCGGCGCGCCGCACGACACGAACCATCACGACATCCGTGAGTTTCTGATCGACGTGCGCGCCCTTGAGCGTGCCGTGCGTGGGAGTGATTTATGTCAGCCGTATCCGCATCGCCAGCCATCGCATCACAACACTTTGAAATTCGCCCGTTCAGCGGCGCAGTGGGCGCCGAAATCATCGGCCTCGATGTGTCCCGTCCGATCAATGACCGGGACTTCGCCCGCATTCACCGCGCTCACCTGGACTATCACGTGGTGGTCTTTCGCGACCAGCGCATAACCCCTCAGCAACAGATCGATTTCAGCCGTCGTTTTGGCGTGTTGCAAATTCATGTGCTCAAGCAGTTTTTGCTGGCGAACCATCCGCAAATCCTCATCGTGTCCAACATTGTCGAGAACGGCCAAAACATCGGCCTCGGTGATGCCGGCAAGTTCTGGCATTCCGATCTCTCCTACAAAGAACTGCCGAGCCTTGGCTCGATGCTGCATGCCCAGGAGCTGCCATCCGAGGGCGGCGACACGCTCTTCGCCGATATGCACAAAGCCTGGGACAACCTGCCCGAGGCGCTGCGCAAAGCGGTGGACGGTCGCTCGGCGGCGCACTCCTACACGGCGCGTTACAGCGAGACCAAATTCGAAGGCAACTGGCGCCCGACGCTGACCCCGGAGCAACTCGCCCAGGTCGCCGAAGTGGTGCACCCGGTGGTGCGTACTCACCCGGAAAACGGTCGCAAGGCGCTGTTCGTCAGCGAGGGATTCACCACCCGCATCGTTGGCCTGCCGGAGGACGAGAGCCAACAACTGCTGACCGAGCTCTACGCCCACAGCGTGTTGCCACAAAACATCTATCGCCATCAGTGGCAGCCCCATGACCTGGTGTTCTGGGACAACCGTTCGCTGATCCACCTTGCCGCCGGATGCCCAAGCCATCTGCGCCGCAAGCTGTATCGCACCACCATCCAGGGCGACGCGCCTTTCTGATTTGTCGGAGATTGATCATGTCCAAACGTCTTCCATTCGCGCCGCTGGCCGCCGCCATCGGCCTGGGTTTCAGCCTGATCGCCGGCAGCCTGGTGGCGCCGACTGT
The DNA here is from genome assembly GCF_028656895.1 of Pseudomonas sp. TNT2022 ID1044. Classification (NCBI taxonomy): domain Bacteria; kingdom Pseudomonadati; phylum Pseudomonadota; class Gammaproteobacteria; order Pseudomonadales; family Pseudomonadaceae; genus Pseudomonas; species Pseudomonas sp. TNT2022 ID1044. The sequence goes on from NZ_JAMDHB010000004.1 coordinate 16,391, forward strand.
GGCTCACGCCGAAGGTGAAATCCGTATCGCCGAACAGTTCGGCATCGTTTACCTGTTGCTCAACGTGGTGCGCGATCAGAACTTGATCGAGAAGTACGGCAAGCAGGAAGGCATCGACATCAAGGTCGACTGGACCCAGCTCTCGGGCGGTGCGGCGGTCAACGATGCGTTGCTCTCCGGTTCGATCGACATTGCCGGTGCCGGCGTCGGCCCGCTACTGACCATCTGGGACCGCACCCACGGCAAGCAGAACGTTAAGGCAGTGGCTTCACTGGGTAACTTCCCGTACTACTTGGTGAGCAACAATCCGCAGGTCAAAACCATCGCCGATTTCACCGAGAAAGATCGCATTGCGGTGCCGGCCGTGGGGGTTTCGGTGCAGTCGCGCTTTCTGCAATACGCCGCCGCCAAGCAGTGGGGCGACAAGGAATTCAATCGCCTCGACAAGTACACCATCGCCGTTCCGCACCCGGATGCCACGGCAGCGCTGGTGGCTGGCGGCACCGAACTGACCGGGCATTTCTCCAACCCGCCGTTCCAGGATCAGGCACTGGCCAATCCGAACGTGCACGTGGTGCTCAACACCTACGAGCTGTTGGGCCCGAACTCGCCGACAGTGCTGTTCGCCACCGAGAAATTCCGCAACGAGAACCCGAAAACCTACAAAGCTTTTATCGAGGCTTTGACCGAAGCGGCCACGTTTGCCCAAAACGATAAAGGCGCGGCAGCCGACACCTACATCCGCGTCACCAAGGCAAAAATCGACCGCGCCGAGTTGCTGAAAATCATCGACAACCCGCAGTTCGAATTCAGCGTCACGCCGAAAAATACCTATCCGCTGGCTGAGTTTCTCTACCGCGTCGGCGCGATCAAAAACAAACCGCAGTCGTGGAAGGATTACTTCTTCCAGGACGCCAAACCGCTGCAAGGGAGCTGATTGAAATGAATGCTTCCTTGCAAGGCCACACGGTCAGCAAACCGGACGCAACAGCCCAGGCGCTGTTGTCGGTCGATAATGTCAGCCTCGAATACCGCACGCCGCAGCGTGTGGTTCGAGCCACCCACCAAGTCAGTTTTGAAATCGACCTGGCAGACCGTTTTGTGTTGCTGGGTCCGTCCGGTTGCGGCAAGTCGACACTGCTCAAAGCGGCTGCCGGATTCATCCAGCCCGTGGAAGGCGAGATCCGTCTGCAGGGTCAGCGGGTCGATGCACCGGGGCCGGACCGGATTGTGGTGTTCCAGGAGTTCGATCAACTGCCACCCTGGAAAACCGTCAAGCAAAACGTGATGTTCGCGCTGCTGGCCTCGAAAACCCTCAAGCGCAAAGAGGCAGAAGAGCGGGCGCTGCACTACCTGGAGAAGGTCGGTCTGGCGGCGTTTGCCGAGGCTTATCCGCATACCCTGTCGGGCGGCATGAAAGCGCGGGTGGCCATCGCCCGGGCGTTGGCGATGCAGCCGAAAATCCTCTTGATGGACGAACCCTTCGCGGCCCTCGATGCACTGACCCGACGCAAGATGCAGGAGGAGTTGCTGCTGCTTTGGGAGGAAGTACGCTTCACGTTGCTGTTCGTGACGCACTCCATCGAAGAAGCGCTGGTGGTGGGCAACCGCATCCTGTTGCTGTCACCACATCCGGGGCGGGTGAGGGCAGAAGTCCACAGCCATCAATACGACTTGCACAGCCTCGGCGGGGTGGCGTTCCAGGCGTCGGCGCGGCGCATCCACCGGTTGTTGTTCGATGAAGGCCAGTCGCCAGAAACCGAGCGTGAACTCGACTTCGCCGATATCCGCATCGCTTATTGAGCCAGTTTGAGAGGAGGGCCCGATGAGCCATTTATCATCCCCGCGTGAAGCGTTTGAAACCGTTCTGCAGCCACTGACCAGCGTGCCGCTGGAGCGTGAACTGCCCATCGGCCAACGTCTGTGGCAACAGGGCTGGCTTCGTAAAAGCCTGATCCTGATGATGCTCGCCGTGCTGTGGGAAGCCGCTTCGCGCTATACAAACAACGACCTGCTGCTGCCGAGCTTCATGCAAACCGCAAACGCCTTGTGCGACGGCCTGCTCAGTGGTGAATTGCTCGGCAAGGTGTGGATTTCTTTGGTGGTGTTGCTCAAGGGTTACCTGATCGGCATCGTCCTGGCATTTGCCCTGACGACACTGGCGGTGTCGACGCAATTCGGTCGCGATTTGCTCAGCACGCTGACCTCGATGTTCAACCCGTTGCCGGCCATCGCGTTATTGCCGCTGGCGCTGCTGTGGTTCGGCCTGGGGCAGAACAGCCTGATTTTCGTGCTGGTGCATTCAGTGCTGTGGGCACTGGCGCTGAACACCTACGCCGGGTTCCTCGGTGTCTCGGAAACCCTGCGCATGGCTGGGCGCAACTACGGCCTCAAGGGTATGCGCTTCGTACTGTTCATCCTGATCCCGGCCGCGTTGCCATCAATCCTCGCCGGCCTGAAAATCGGCTGGGCATTTGCCTGGCGCACGTTGATCGCAGCGGAGTTGGTGTTCGGCGCCACCAGCGGCAAAGGCGGGTTGGGCTGGTACATCTTTCAGAATCGCAATGAGCTGTACACGGACAAGGTGTTTGCCGGGTTGGTGGTGGTGATTCTGATCGGGTTGCTGGTGGAGAACCTGGTGTTTGATTCGTTGGAGCGGGTGACGGTCAGGCGGTGGGGGATGGTGCGGTGAGGGGGCACCGCTGTACTTCATGAGCCTAAACCCTCATGTATTGCGTATTGAAGAAACAGTCGAGTGAAAAGACTCGTTGGAAGACCAGTCACGATCGCGCTCTAATTGATTGAGTCGGGCCCACGACTCCTCCAAGTCTCTAAGATCCGCAGCATGGGAAAACTGATCACTATGAATGCTGTGTCCCGCCGTTGTATTGGAGGCATTCGTCCAACTGGAGGCGTTGCTGGAAATCGTTTCGTTGCTCGGCCAGAGTTCTTTACGTGGGAGGACCTCTCCACCTTGTAAATAGTTTTCTTCCTTCATAGGCCTTCCACTGGAGCTGATGACTTGGCGGCTTGTATTTGATGACGAACTGGCCTGGGTGGTATGACTCACTCGCCAAGGTGTTTTTACATTTTGTGATCTCCAGCCGCCCACATTTTGGGGCGCAATTTCACCGCCTGGCGACGAAGTGGGATTTATAGCGCCAGGGGCTCCCATGATATAGCCGCCAATCTTAGACAGAGCGTTAAACTGACGACTCGGATTCGAGGGTTCAACTGAACGGGAGCTTCGGCTAAGGGCCGACATGGCTTTTTGTCTTGCGATTGCCTTGGTGTTGGCAATGGCGAGTTTTTCGGGTGTTCGGTATCTCATGTCCCGAGCAAAAAGCTTGATGACATCCCAAAAATGCCCCGTCGGATCCACCCGATTCACCGGATCCCCCACGCAATACATATACGCATTCAACCCACCCCGCCCAAACGGACTCCAACTGTCCGGACTATGAAACCGCATCAACCGCGGGTTGTAGGCGCGGTAGCCGTTGCCCAGCAAATACCAACCAATGCTTGCTTCACGCAACTGGCCATTGAACCCCAGTCGTGTCTCGACTTTTTGCGGCGCGGATTGCTCGCCGTAAGCGGAGTAACTGAGGGTGTTGGTTTGCCCATCGACGATTTCGCCAAGGATGGATTGGCTGCGGTCGGTGGCCAGCAGTACGACTCGTGACGCGCCGCCGTTGTCTTGATCAATGGATTGACTCATACCGGGATCTTCTCGGCCGAGGGGCAGGTCTTGAGTTTTACTCGCTTGAGCCAGACTTGAGAACTATCAGAAGTGATAGTGGTGTGGGTCTCTTATCGGGCCGGCCCATCATTCTGAGGTAGTTTGCTAGCATTGCGTCTGAATCAACCCGGATCAGTCACGAGTGCTCGCCATGCAATTGCCAGACATGAACCTCTTGGTCGCCCTCGACGCCTTGCTCGACGAGGGCAGTGTGGTGGGCGCGGCGCGGCGGATGAACTTGAGTCCGGCGGCGATGAGCCGCACGTTGACGCGTATTCGTGAGGCCATCGGTGATCCGATCCTGGTGCGCGCCGGTCGTGGTTTGGTGCCGACGCCCAAGGCGCTGGAATTGCGCGAACAGGTGCGCGATGTGGTGGAGCAGGCCGCGCAGTTGTTCCACTCCGCGGGCGTGGTGGATCTGGGCAGTTTGCGGCGGCGCTTCAGTATTCGGGCCAACGATTTCTTCATTGGCATCTATGGCGGCAAGCTGTTCGACACCCTGGAGCGTCAGGCCCCGCATTGCGAATTGCGTTTCGCGCCGGAGGGCGACGGCGATGACGAGGCCTTGCGCGAGGGCCGCATCGATCTGAGCGTCAGCAACAATCGGCCGGTGATGCCGGAAGTGAAAGTGCAGAACCTGTTTTCCACCCAGTTTGTCGGGCTGGTGCGCGAGGATCATCCCTTGCTCGACCAGGAAATCACCGCCGAACGTTTCGCCGGTTATTCGCACATCAGCATGTCCCGTCGCGGCATCGCCCGTGGGCCGATCGATGCGGCCCTCAACGCCTTGGGGCTGGAGCGGCGGGTGGCGGTGATTGCGCCGAGTTTCCATGCGGCGATGTTCGCTTTGCCCGATTCCGATCTGATTCTGCCGGTGCCCCGGGAGACGCTGCTGAGCGTGCGCAGACTGGGGCTCAAGTTGCGTTCGTTCACATTGCCAATTCCATTGCCGACCATCGTGCTCAGCCAGGCCTGGCACCCGCGCTTTGACAACGATCCCGCCCACCGCTGGCTGCGTGAAACGCTCAAAGCCTGTTGCGACGAGACGTGGCTGGCCGCTCAGCCCTGAAGTTCGCAAGGGGCCACTAACACCTATGGATGGTGGTTGAGCTGAAGCGGCGGTGATAGTTTTTTCCGTCATTTCTACGCGTGACAAGGGTTCGTCGTCGCGGTGATTAGCGGTGTCCGAATGCTGCGTCAGACGCACTTATAAATTGCCGATAAGTCAGTTTTCGTCAGTGATTGGCGTTCGTAGACTGCCACCTTATTTTTTCGGAGTTGTACACCGATGACCTCCCTGACGGCCACGGCGCCTTTGGCTGCCCCCACGGCGGCCCCTGCGCCGATGGTGTTTGGCCCACGGCTCATCATTGGCCTGGTGGGCGTGTTGTTGGCGGTGCTGGTTGCTGGCCTCAACGAGATGGTGACCAAGGTTGCCCTGGCGGATATCCGGGGTGCGTTGGCCATCGGCTATGACGAGGGCACCTGGCTGGTCGCCAGCTACGCTGCGACTTCGGTGGCCGCCGCGGCGTTTGCACCCTGGTGCGCTGTGACCCTTTCATTGCGGCGCTTCACGCTCTGGGCGATCAGTGCCTTCACCCTGTTGGGGGTGTTGTGCCCTTTTGCGCCGAACTACGAAAGCCTGCTGGTGCTGCGTACCTTGCAAGGCCTGGCCGGCGGTGCATTGCCGCCGATGTTGATGACCGTTGCCCTGCGTTTTCTGCCGGCCAACGTGAAGCTTTACGGTCTGGCCGGCTACACCCTGACGGCCACCTTCGGTCCGGGGCTGGGCACGCCACTGGCGGGGCTCTGGACCGAGTACGTCGGCTGGCAATGGACGTTCTGGCAAATCGTCGTGCCGTGCCTGATTGCCATGGTCGCGGTGGGCTATGGCATTCCTCAGGATCCGCTGCGCCTTGAGCGCTTCAAACAGTTCAACTGGCGCGGCCTGCTGCTCGGGTTTCCGGCGATCTGCATGCTGGTGATCGGCATTCTGCAGGGCAATCGGCTGAACTGGTTCGAGTCGAGCCTGATCTGCGGTTTGCTGATCGGCGGGGTGCTATTGCTGGTGCTGTTCCTGATCAACGAATGGTCGCAGCCCGTCCCGTTTTTCAAAATACAGATGCTCGGCATCCGCAACTTGTCGTTCGCCTTGATCACCCTTGCCGGGGTTCTGGTGGTGCTGTCGGCGGTGGTGATTCTTCCATCGAGCTATCTGGCGCAGGTCCAGGGCTATCGCCCGGTGCAGACCGCGCCGATCACGCTGCTGGCAGCATTGCCGCAGTTGATTGCGCTGCCGTTGGTGGCCGCGCTGTGCAACCTGCGCTGGGTCGATTGCCGTTGGGTATTGGGGCTTGGCCTGAGCATGCTGGTGCTGTCCTGCATGGGCGGTTCGCAGCTGACGTCGGTGTGGATTCGTGACGACTTCTATGTGCTGCAACTGCTGCAGATCTTCGGTCAGCCGATGGCGGTGTTGCCGTTGCTGATGCTGTCGACCGGCAGCATCAACCCGATGGACGGCCCTTTCGCTTCATCATGGTTCAACACCGTGAAAGGCCTGGCGGCGGTCATCGCCACCGGGGTGCTGGACACCTTGACCACCCAGCGCCTGCACTTCCACTCGACGATGCTGGTGGACCGTCTGGGCAATTCGCCCCTGGTCGACAGTGACACGCCGGGCCTCGCCCGTCGGTTGCATGAACAAGCCGTGGTGCTCGCCGCCTCGGATCTTTACCTGTGCATGGCCGGTGTCGCCGTGGCGCTGATCCTGCTGATTTTCTGGATGCCGACGCGGATCTTTCCACCGCGCGCACCGACCTGAATGCTCCACTGAAACTGAAGGTTTTTATGACGACTCAATCAAAGCAAAAAGTGGCTGTGGGCGTTGCCGTCGTGATCACGCTGGGCGTGCTGGTTTATCTGCTGACGCCCAACCTGTTCGGCCAGCGCACGCAGCAGAGCACCAACGACGCTTATGTCGCGGCGGACTACACGCTGGTGGTGCCGCGTGTTGCCGGGTTCATCAAGCAAGTGCTGGTGGAAGACAACCAGCAGGTCAAGGCCGGGCAGTTGCTGGCATTGATCGATGATCGCGACTTGCGCGCCGCCGCTGAGGCCGCCTCTGCCGAATCGCTGATGGCGCAGGCACAGCTGCAAAACGCCCGGGCGACCCTCGAACGTCAAGCATCGGTGATCGCTCAGGCACAGGCAAAAGTGATATCGGCCAAGGCGGAAATGGCGTTCGCCGAACACGAATTGAATCGCTACAACCACCTTGCCGGCGTCGGTGCGGGGACGGTGCAAAATGCGCAGCAGGCGCGCACGCGCATCGACCAGGCCCGCGCGCAATTGACCAATGCCACGGCGTTGCTCGCGGCGGAGCGCAAGCAGGTCGACATTCTGACCGCTCAGCGTGACGCGGCTGACGGCGGCTTGCAACGCGCGCAGGCGAAACTGGAAATTGCCAGTTATGAGTTGTCTTACACACGCATCGTTGCGCCGCAGGACGGCATGGTCGGCGAGCGCGCCGTGCGGGTCGGCGCCTATGTCACGCCAGGCAGCAAACTGCTTGCCGTGGTCCCGCTGGCGCAGGCTTATGTGGTTGCCAACTTTCAGGAAACCCAATTGACCAATGTGCAGCCAGGCCAAGACGTGCAGGTGCGTGTCGATACCTTTGGTGGCGAGCTGCTCACCGGTCGCGTCGAGAGTATCGCACCGGCCACGGGCGTGACGTTTGCTTCGGTGAAACCGGACAACGCGACCGGTAACTTCACCAAGGTTGTGCAGCGGATACCGGTGAAGATTGTGCTGGAACCGGGGCAGCCGATGGCCGAGCGCTTGCGCGTGGGGATGTCGGTGGAGGCGCGGATTGATACGGCCAGTGGCAAGGTGAACGAGGTTGTTCAGCGATGAGTTTTTCTGACAAACATCGATCCCTGTGGCGAGGGAGCTTGCTCCCGTTTGAGTGCGCAGCGCTCACGGATTTTTCGGCCGCTTCGCAGCCCGGCGGGAGCAAGGCGTTGGCCCAGTCAGCAGTGTTTGTTTTTAGTCTGTTTGCGTTGGGCGCCTGCACCGTCGGCCCGGACTTTCGCAAACCCGAGGCACAACAAATCGCCGAGTGGTCGAAACCCTCAAAAGCCGCCGCCAGCCAGGCCATCAACGAGACCCTGAATGAGCGCTGGTGGGACGTGTTCAACGATCCGAAACTCTCGGCGTTGAGTCAGCGCGCCTTGACTGACAACCTCGACCTGAAGCTCGCCAGCAGCCGCTTGCAACAGAGCCGCGCCGTGCGCCAGGTGGTGACCGCCGACCGATATCCAGGCACCGCCGCTGGCGGCGGCTATGCACGTAAACGCAACAGCGGCGAAGGTTTGATGGACCCGTCGGGGAACAATGGCAACTCCGCGTTCAACTTGTGGGATGGCGGTTTCTCCGCGTCCTGGGAACTGGATTTCTGGGGCCGGGTACGCCGCGAAACCGAAGCCGCCGACGCTACCCTTGAGGTCGCGGAAAATGACCGCCGTGGTGTGTTGTTGTCGGTGCTCGCTGAAACCGCACACAACTACATTCAGTTGCGTGGCGTGCAAAACACCCGCGCTGTCACCGAGCAGAACCTCGATGTCGCGCGTCACAGTTTGAAACTGTCGCAACTGCGTCTGGCCGATGGTGTGGCGACCGATCTGGACGTCGCCGAAGCCGCCGCGCAAGTCGCCGCTATCGAGTCGCGCCTGCCGGGGCTGGAGCAACGTCAGGCGCAATTGATCAACGCCCTGAGCCTGTTGATGGGCGAACCGCCAAACGCGTTGGCCGCCGAGTTATCCACCGACGCGCCAGTGCCGCAGACCCCGCGTCAGGTCGCCATCGGCCTGCCGTCGCAACTGGCCGAGCGTCGTCCGGACATCCGTGAGGCCGAAGCCCGATTGCATACCGCGACCGCGAGCATTGGCGTGGCCAAGGGTGATTTTTATCCGCGCATCACGCTGTCGGGCAATGTCGGTTCACAAGCCATGCAGCTGAGCGATTTCGGCTCATGGGGCTCGCGTGCGTTCAGCATCGGCCCGCAGTTCAGCTTGCCTTTGTTCGACGGCGGACGCTTGCGCGGTGTCCTGAACCTGCGCGAAGCCCAGCAACAGGAAGCTGCCATTGGCTACCAGCAAACCGTGTTGCGTGCCTGGCATGAAATCGACGATCAACTGAGCGCCTACTACGCCAGCCAACTGCGCCGTGACAGCCTGGCCGAAGCGGTGCGGCAGAACCAAATCGCCTTGCAAACCGCGCAACGGCAATACGTTGAGGGTGTGGTGGATTTCGTCAACGTGCTCACCGTGCAAAGCGCCTTGCTGGCGACTCAGGAGCAATGGGTCGAGAGCTCTGCCGGTGTGTCGCTCGCCGCGGTCGGTTTGTACAAGGCACTGGGTGGCGGATGGCAGTCGGTGTATCCGCTGGCGGCGCAGCGCTGAGGGGCGTTCAAGGCTTCGGTGACAAATCCGCCATGCCCTTGAGCAACTCGATCGGCAACGGAAAGACGATGGTTGAGCTCTTGTCGCCAGCAATCGAACTCAGCGTCTGCATGTAGCGCAACTGCATCGCACCGGGCTGGCGGCCGAGCATTTCAGCGGCTTGCATGAGTTTTTCCGAGGCTTGCAATTCGCCTTCGGCGTGGATCACTTTGGCCCGACGTTCGCGTTCCGCTTCGGCCTGTTTGGCGATGGCGCGGATCATCGATTCGTTGAGGTCCACGTGCTTGATCTCGACGTTGGCGACCTTGATCCCCCACGCATCGGTCTGGGCGTCGAGCACTTGCTGGATGTCGACGTTCAGCCGTTCGCGTTCGGCCAGCAATTCATCGAGTTCGTGTTTACCGAGCACGGCACGCAACGTGGTTTGCGCCAATTGGCTGGTGGCCATGAGAAAGTCTTCGACCTGGATGATTGCCTTCTGCGGATCGAGCACGCGGAAGTACAGCACGGCGTTGACCTTGACCGATACGTTGTCGCGGGTGATCACATCCTGCGTCGGTACGTCGAGGACCACGGTGCGCAAGTCGACGCGGACCATTTGCTGAATCACTGGAATCAACAGGATCAGCCCCGGGCCTTTGACCTGCCAGAAGCGTCCGAGCTGGAACACCACCCCGCGTTCGTATTCGCGCAGGATGCGGAAGGTCGCTCCCGCCAATACGATCAACAGCAGTAGCAGCGCGACAAAACCCAGTTGCAATCCCATGGTTACTCTCCTACTGCCACCGCGTCAGTCGCGGCAACTTCCAGTGTTAATCCCTTGCGTGCCACTACGCGGACCCGTTGCCCGATTTGCAGCGGTTTGGCACTCGACACTTGCCAGTGTTCACCCTGCAAATGCACCCAACCGTGAAACGCATCGCCGGCCTGCAGTGACAACACCGGCGTCACGCTGCCCAGCAGTCCGGCATCGCCGCTGACGTTTTGCCGTGGTCGGGTTTTCAGGGCGCGGATCAGCAGGAATATCAGCAGTAGCGCACTGATCAGGCCCAGTCCGATCATTAACGGGATGGGCAGATCGGCATTGGTCAGGATCACCGCGCCGATCACGAACATCACAATCCCGCCCAGGCCGATCACGCCGTAATTGGGCATTGCTGCTTCGGCGATCAGAAATGCGATGCCAAAGATGATCAGCCAGATCCCGACGGGATTGGTTGCCGACAGGTCAGCCTCTGCGGCGAGCGCAGAGCCGCTCAACGCCAACAACAATGCAAGGGCACAACAACGGGTATTCACGTGAACTCCGGGAGAGTCGCCAGTGGTTCTGTATTGAGTCTAGTTGACCTGGCGGTTGTACGTTTTTTGCTCAGCTGTCGACGTGTCCGATGGGCGGATTTCCCGTCGAAACGGTCCGGCAGGCCTAGACTTTTACTACGCAGAACAACGTTAACCACGTCCGCCCGGCAATGTTGCGGACATCGAGGTGCATCATGCGTATGGCAAGAACCGTGCAGCGAAGCCTGGAGAAGGCTCAATGCGACTATGACATCGTCACCCACCCCCACTCGGCCAGCAGTCTTGAAACGGCGCGGGTCGCGGGCATTCCTGCCGAGCGGGTGGCCAAATCGGTGATCCTGGATGATAACCATGGGCATTACCTGATGGCCGTGCTGCCCGCCAGCCGTCACTTGGACCTGAGCAAAGTCCGCAGCAGCGGGGAATGGCAGGTGTCCCGGGAAAGCAACCTGCCGCACCTGTTCGATGACTGCGAACGGGGTGCGGTGCCTGCCCTGGGCGAAGCCTATGGGCTAGACGTGGTCATCGATCCGTTGCTGACCCGGCAGAAAGACATCTACCTGGAGGCTGGCAACCACATCAACCTGCTGCACATCAACATGCCTGACTTCCTGAAAATGGTGCCGCATGCGGAGGTGCGGGAATTGAGTGATTAATGTGCGGTGTATTTGCTGCCGTCATCGCGGGCAGGGTTTCGCAATCCCTGTGGGAGCGAGCCTGCTCGCGATGACCGCGCAGCGGTCCCTTTACTGATTCACAGGAGCCCGACATGGAAAACCCAACCCACACCCTTCCATCCCTGTTCAAGCAACTCGGCCTGGCCGACGACGCCGAAAGCATCGACAAATTCATCGCCACCCATTCACCGCTCAAACCCGAACTGCATCTGGCGGACGCGTTTTTCTGGAACCCGAGCCAGGCGGATCTGTTGCGCAAGGAAATTCTGGATGATGCCGATTGGGCGGAGGTGGTGGATCAGCTGGATGTGATGTTGAGGAAAGGGCGGGGGGTATGACAATCGGATGAAGAGCAGTTTTCTTGATTGCTCACATCAGACAAATAGACCAGAATTACGACCTTATTTGAGGTCTTAATTATGCAAAGCGTCTTGGCCGATATGGCTGTCAGTGTGTCTGAGTTAAAGAAAAATCCAACTGCGGTATTGAACGGCGCCCATGGCGGACCGGTCGCAGTTCTCAATCACAATAAAGTGATGGGGTACATGGTCCCGGCGGATGTTTTCGAGGCCATGATGGAGCGTCTTGATGACCTTGCGTTGGCGGATATTGTTCGCGCTCGCCGTCATGAAACGCCGATCCCGGTAACCCTGGATGACCTATAAACTCGAATTCCTGCCGTCCGCACGCAAGGAGTGGGAAAAATTGGGGCATACGCTGCGCGAACGCAGTCAAGTCTATGAGCGAGCCAAGAAGCGTTGATGTCCACCAATTTGTTTCAAAACTTGACGAAAAATCCCTTCAAATGCCATATTGATAGTTAGCAAACTAACAGTGTGTGTTTTCCCTCGTGCCGAATTCCCTCGACGCTCTCCAGATGAACATCAGCAGCTCCATGGTGGTGGCCGCCCGGCATTGGCGCAAGATCTGCCAGACCACGCTGGTCAACTATGGAATCTCCGAAGCCTGTGCTGTTCCGTTGTTGATGATCGGCCGCTTGGGCGAGGGGGTGCGGCAGGTGACGGTGGCGCAGGCGGCGGGGATGGAAAGTCCGTCTCTTGTGCGTTTGCTGGATCAACTGTGCCACGCCGGTTACGTCTGTCGTACCGCCGATGCCCAGGACCGCCGGGCAAAATGCCTGAGCCTGACTGATACGGGTCGGACCCTGGTACAAGCCGTTGAGGTCGAACTGGTGCGATTGCGCAATGAGGTACTCGAAGGCATCGCCCCGCGAGACCTGGAAGCTGCCCTGCGTGTATTGAAGGCCTTCGAGGCGGCTGGGCAACCTTCGGACACTCACCCTTGAGCGGCTTCTTTTCCGGCATGCCTCCCGCGCGGGACTGGTTTTACGGAGTACGCACCTTCGCGGCTTCGATGATCGCGCTTTACATCGCCCTGCTCATGCAAATGCCGCGTCCTTACTGGGCGATGGCCACGGTGTATATCGTTTCCAGCCCGTTTGTCGGGCCGACCAGTTCCAAGGCGCTGTACCGCGCGGTCGGCACTTTTCTGGGCGCCGCTGCCGCCGTTCTGTTCGTGCCGATGTTTGTCCAGAGTCCTTACGTGCTGGTGGTGGTCATCGCGCTGTGGACCGGGATCCTGTTGTTTCTGTCCATGCATTTGCGTACCGCCAACAACTACGCCTTGATGCTGGCCGGTTACACCTTGCCGTTGATTGCGCTGCCGGTGGTGGATAACCCGTTGGGTGTATGGGACGTGGCCGAAGCGCGCACTGAAGAAATCTTCCTGGGCATCGCCGTGGCGGCGGTGGTGGGCGCCATGTTCTGGCCTCGGCGCCTGGCCCCGGTGTTCAACGATTCGGTGGGCAAGTGGTTCGCTGACGCGTCGACTTACAGCCAGCGCTTCCTTGGCCGCAACGTGCAGCCCGAGGCGGTCAGCGCCCTGCGTGCGTCGATGGTGACGACGTTCAATACCCTCGAATTGATGATCGGCCAGTTGCCCCACGAAGGCGCGCGCCCACAAACCGTGCGTAACACCAAAGAGTTGCGTGGCCGAATGATTCATCTATTACCGGTGATCGATGCCCTCGACGATGCGCTCTACGCGTTGGAGCGACGCACCCCGGAGCTGGTGGACAAGTTCACACCGCTGCTGGTCGCCGCCACCCAATGGCTCGACCACAAGGACGCTGACCTCAACCGCTGGCAAGCGTTGAAAGACCAGCTCCAAGCCCTGCAACCCGACGCCCAAGCGCTGGAGGATCGCAAGCAACTGCTGTTCTCCAATGCCATTTATCGGCTCGGCGAATGGATCGACTTGTGGCAGGACTGCCGCAGCCTGCAACACGCCATCCAATGCGAAAGCCAGGACAGCTGGCGTGCGGTGTATCGGCACTGGCGTCTGGGCCGGCTGACTGCATTTTTGGACCGTGGCCTGATGCTTTATTCCGCCGCATCTACCGTCATGGCGATCATCGTCGCTTCGGTGCTGTGGATTCTGCTGGGCTGGACCGACGGCGGCGCGGCGGTGATTCTGGCGGCGGTGGCGTGCAGCTTCTTTGCCTCGATGGATGACCCGGCGCCGCAGATTTACCGGTTCTTTTTCTGGACGGCGATGTCGGTGTTGTTCGCCAGCCTCTACCTGTTTCTTGTGCTGCCCAACCTGCATGATTTCCCGATGCTGGTGCTGGCGTTTGCCGTGCCGTTCATCATCGTCGGCACCTTGACGGTCAAGCCGCAGTTTTACCTCGGCATGCTGCTGACGCTGGTCAACACCTCGTCGTTCATCAGCATTCAAGGCGCCTACGACGCGGACTTTCTCAGCTTCGTCAATTCCAACCTGGCCGGTCCTGTGGGGCTGTTGTTCGCCTTCGTCTGGACCCTGATCGCCCGCCCGTTCGGCGCCGAACTGGCGGCCAAGCGCCTGACCCGTTTCGCCTGGCGCGACATTGTCAGCCTCACCGAACCGGCCACCCTGGCCGATCACCGGAAGCTGGGCGTGCAGGTGCTGGATCGACTGATGCAGCATTTGCCGCGGTTGGCCATGACCGGCCAGGACACCGGCATCGCCCTGCGCGAAGTCCGTGTGGCGCTGAATATGCTGGACTTGCTCGCTTATACGCCACGGGTTCACGGCGCGCCGCAGACATTGCTGCATCAGGTAGTGGCCGAGGTCGGCGAGTATTTCAAGGCTTGCCTCAAGGCTGGTGAACGCCTGCCGGCACCGAGTCCGTTGCTGATGACCCTCGACCGCACCCGTCGTGCCCTTGCCGGCGCGGGTGACGATGAAACCCGTCGGCATCTGCTGCACGCCTTGAGCGGCTTGCGCCTGGCGTTGTTGCCCGGCGTCGAGTTTGTCGGTCCCGCCGACGCTGAAGAACCGCTTCCCCATGGCATCGATGGAGCGCCTTTATGATCGGTGATCTGGATATCAGCGGGGTGTTCCTGCCTACGCTGCTGGTGCTGATGGGCATTACGTATGTGTTGTACCTGTTGGTGCACGGGGTGCTGACGCGCCTGCACTTTTACCGTCTGGTCTGGCACCGGGCATTGTTCAACGTGGCCCTCTACGCCTTGCTGCTTGGCGCCGTGGATTCACTCAGTCGATACCTGATGACATGAAAAAACCGTTTCTAACCCTCGGTCGCGTGGTGCTGACCCTGTTGATCGTGAGCTTCGCCGTGGTCGTGGTCTGGCGCATGGTGATGTATTACATGTTCGCGCCCTGGACCCGCGACGGGCACATCCGTGCCGACATCGTGCAGATCGCGCCGGACGTGTCCGGGCTGATCCAGCACGTGGAAGTGCGCGACAACCAGTTGGTCAAGCGCGGCCAGGTGTTGTTCAGCATCGATCAGGACCGTTTCAAACTGGCCCTGCGTCAGGCAAAAGCGGCAGTCGCCGACCGCGAGGAAACCCTGGCCCAGGCTCAACGCGAAGCCAAGCGCAACAAGGGCCTCGGTAATCTGGTGCCGGGCGAGCAGCTGGAAGAAAGCCAGTCGCGTGTGGCCCGCGCCCAGGT
This sequence comes from Pseudomonas sp. TNT2022 ID1044, assembly GCF_028656895.1. Taxonomy (NCBI): domain Bacteria; kingdom Pseudomonadati; phylum Pseudomonadota; class Gammaproteobacteria; order Pseudomonadales; family Pseudomonadaceae; genus Pseudomonas; species Pseudomonas sp. TNT2022 ID1044. The sequence goes on from NZ_JAMDHB010000004.1 coordinate 31,549, forward strand.
CGCCTTGATGGAAGCCCAAGTGGCGGTGGACAGCGCGCAGCTCAACCTCGACCGCTCGGTGATCCGCAGCCCGGTCGACGGTTACGTCAACGACCGCGCACCGCGCAGCCAGGAATTCGTCAGTGCCGGGCGCCCGGTGTTGTCGGTGGTCGACAGCAACTCCTTCCACATCGATGGCTATTTCGAAGAAACCAAGCTCAACGGCATTCACATCGGCCAGCGTGTCGATATCCGCGTGATCGGCGACAACGCACGCTTGCGCGGGCACGTGGAAAGCATCGTCGCCGGCATCGAAGACCGCGACCGCACCAGCGGCAACAACCTGCTGCCCAACGTCAACCCGGCGTTCAGCTGGGTGCGCCTGGCCCAGCGGATTCCGGTGCGGATTGCCTTCGACGAGGTGCCGGCGGATTTCCGCATGATCGCCGGGCGCACCGCTACGGTATCGATCATTGAGGACAGCCAGCGGGAGCCCGCGCAATGAGCAAGGCCTCGGGTTTGGCGGTTGCCGGATTAGGCTTGTTGCTGTCGGCGTGTCAGGTGGTCGGCCCGGACTATCAGGTGCCAGATGCCGCCGCCATCCATCGCAAAGACTTGCAGGGCGAGTTGGCGGTGGAGGGCAAGCCGGTGGTCTCGGTACCCGTGCCCGCCGATTGGTGGCGCCTGTATCAGGACCCGCGACTCGACCAATTGGTCCAGCAAGCCATGGCTTCCAACACCGATTTGCGCGTGGCGGCAGCCAACCTGTCCAGGGCCCGCGCTCAGGTCGACGAGGCTGAGGCCGCTGGTGGCTGGAGTGGCGGGGTGAAGATGGGTGCCCAGCGCTTGCAGGAGTCGGGTGAAGCATTCTTGCTGCCGGAAAAAGTGCCGGTGGCCAACATCGGCGATATCGGCATCAGCGCCTCGTACCAGTTCGACCTGTTCGGCACACTGCAGCGCGGCATCGAGGCGGCCAAGGCCAATGCCGATGCGACCCAGGCTGCTGCTGACACGGCACGCATCACTTTGGTGGCCGATGTGGTCCGCGCCTACACCCAGGTGTGCGCGGCCAACGAAGAGCGCGAGATTGCCCAGCACTCCCTCGACCTGCAATCGCAAAGCACCACGCTCATCCAGCGTCTGCGCGATGCCGGGCGTGGCGACGAAACCCAGGTCACTCGCTCGCAAACCCAATTCAAATCCTTGCGCGCCGAAATGCCCCGTTATGAGGCGGCGCGTCAGGCAGGGCTGTTCCAGTTGTCGATGCTGTTGGCCAAGCCTGTCGATCAACTGCCCTCAGGCACGGCGACCTGCGCCGAACTGCCGAAAATCGCGCAACTGATGCCGGTGGGCGATGGCGCATCGTTGCTCAAGCGTCGTCCCGACATACGGCAGGCCGAGCGTCGACTGGCGGCGGCAACCGCCACGATTGGCGTCGCCACGGGGCAGTTGTACCCGGACATCAGCATCGGCGCGACCATCGGCACCGTGGGTATTGTCGACAACCTCGGCGAGCCGTCGACCAATCGCTGGGGCTTCGGGCCGTCGTTGACCTGGACCGTGCCGACCAACGGCGCCCGAGCGCGCATCCGCGAAGCCGAGGCGGCCACCCAGGGCGCGCTCGCGCATTTCGACGGCGTGGTGCTCAATGCCATCCGCGAAGCCCAGACTGGCCTGGCCCAGTATTCGGCATTTCTGCAACGCCGTGATGCCCTGGCAGACGCCGAGCAGTCGGCAAAACTGGCGGCGGATCAGACTCACCGCTTCTTCGAGGCGGGTCGTGCCTCCTTCCTGGCCGACCTGCAAGCGACACGCACCTACATCGACGTTACCGCGCAACTGGCGGCGGCGAACACCCAGGTTGCCGCGAGCCAGATCAATTTGTTCCTGGCGTTGGGCGGTGGTTGGGAAAGCGGACGAACGCAAGCGTCGAACTCCGGCAAACCCTGAGGCCGTTGCTATGCTTTGAAGTGTTGGAAGGGCGCCCCGTGTAAAGCGCCCTTGCTGCACTTAAGGCTCGCGCAGGTCATGGGGAAACCAATAATGAAAAACCCTTATGCTCTCGGCTTCTGGTGCGCCGTCGTAGCGTTGTTGCTGCTTTCGGCCACCTATTTCTACGGCATCATGCTCGCCCACCAGATCGACAAGGCGATGGTGTTCCTCGACAGTGCGGTGGCGCTCATCGCCGTGATGTCCGTCGCGGTGGTGGCCTGGGTGTCCGTCCAGACGCAACGCATCAAAAAAAGACAACTCCAGCAAGGCAAGACGCTGCTGCTGATCTGGGACACCAAGGTCGCGTTGCGCCGGGTCGAAACGGTGTTCGATCGCTATTTCTGGGGCAGTTACTGGCAGCCGGGGCGCACGTTCCAGGAAGTCATGGGGGAACTCACCGGCACGCCGCTGGAAAAAAGTCTCGAAACCCTGAAGAAGCAATGCCTGGAACTGGACAAGCAAGTCGAGGACGACGGTCGACACTGGCTCAACAACGCCCGGGAACTGGCCGATGTCGCTACCGCCATGGCCCGCGAGCGCTATCAACTGGATTTCTGCGACCCGCGTGGCGAAGTGACGGGTGGGGCGGTGATCAACCGGGATTTTGAAGTGCTGGTGTACACCTGGACTGCGCGGCTTAAAACGTTTGATCATCAGCTGGATGAGATCGAGGTTCAATATTCTTGAATCTGTGTTGATGACACCGACGCCATCGCTGGCAAGCCAGCTCCTACAGGTACACCAATCCCTGTGGGAGCTGGCTTGCCAGCGATAGCCATCGAATCAACACCGCAATGCTCACGTCTTACGGCAACGTCCCATAAACACTCTTTCACCGTTAATCATTGGGCCGCCCCGCGCGCCTGATGCTAATCTGCACCTCACTTTCAGCGCAGTCGTGACCGTAACCCGCCATGGGTTCAGGGAAGACGACCACACCTTCAACAACGGACATTCAACGGGTCATACATGAATAAATCAGCAGGCGTGCTTCTGGGAATTGTTGTCGCCATTGGTGCAATCAGCGCTGGCGGTGCCTGGTTTACCGGCACCAGGATCGAGGGGGTGTTGAACACTTCCCTGGTGGATGCCAACAAGCAATTGCAGGCCGCGCTGGTCGGCTACAAGGGCACTGCATCGCTGGAGCTGGTCTCGCTGGAACGTCATATGTTCAGCAGCACCGCGCACTATCGCCTCAAGGGTGAAGGCGAAATGTTCGGCGAAGCCCCGGTGGAATTGCTGTTCGTCGATCACATTGAACACGGTCCGTTGCCGTTCTCGCGCCTGATGTCGCTGAAGTGGTTGCCGGTCATGGCCACCAGTCACTACGAACTGGAAAAGACGCCGTTCACCGAAAAATGGTTCGCCGCCGCCCAGGACGCCTCGCCGCTCAAGGGTGTCGTGAATATAGGCTACGACAACTCCACCAACGGCACCCTGGAATTGCTGCCACTGGAAATGGCCCTGGACGACAAATCCAGCATGAAGTTTTCCGGTCTGAAGATGGATGTCGCGGCCAGCGCCCAGGCGCAGAAGGTCAAGGCCGATGGCTACATGGACAGCCTGAAGCTGACCACTGTTTCCGAAGATCAGGCGCCGGTATTGGTCGAACTGAACGGTCTCACCCTGGCCAGCAACCTGACCAAAAGCACCTATGGCTACTACACCGGCGACAACACCATCGAGCTGAGCAACAGCAAAACCACCTATGGCGCCAAACAGTCGGTGCTTGGGTTCAAGAGTTTTGAAATGAAGAACCACACCGAGGAGTCGGGCACCAGCGCTTCCGGGCGCGCCGATTATAAAATCGGTGAAGTGTCGTTGAACGGCCAGGTGGTGGGTTCGGCGCAGATGGCCATGAGCCTGAAGAATCTCGACATCCCCTCCACCCTGGTGCTGATGCAGATTTACCAGACCAAACTGCAACCCTACGAACAGGCCGCCGCCGAGGCTGCCGAAGCAGGGCAACCGGTGCCGGAACTGAACCTGACCGAAGCCGAGGAAGCGCAACTCAAGACCAACCTGGAGCAGTTGCTTGCCGCCGGCCCGCAAGTGGCATTGGAGAACCTGTCATTCAAAACCACCAACGGCGAGAGCCGGGCGAACCTGGTGCTTGACCTGACCAAACCGCAATCGATCGATTTGCCGGCCGATCAGTTGGTGAAACAGTTGGTTGCATTGCTGGACTTCAATCTGAAAGTGTCCAAGCCAATGCTCGTTGACGTACTCACCGTGCAGTCGCAACTCGACGGTCAGACCGACGCCAAACTCATTGCCGATCAGGCCACGGCCACGGCTGACATGTTCAGCAGCATGGCCGTTGGCTCGCAGTTGGCGAAACTGGACGGCAACAACATCGTCACCAAACTGCATTACGCCAACAATCAGGTGGACTTCAACGGCCAGAAAATGACCCTCGAAGAATTCGTCGGTTTCGTGATGAGCAAGTTCGGCGGCACTGTCGAAATCCAGTAAAACCACCGCGCCCCCTTTAGGAGCTGCCGCAGGTTGCGATCTTTTGCTTTTCAATCATCAAAAGATCGCAACCTGAGGCAGCTCCTGCGTGTTTGTGTCACCGCAATGTTCATCCAGAACCCACTGACACCGCGTGAACGGTCCGGCTATAGTTTGCACGCCGACGACGGCCCAACACGCACAAGGTGCTCCGGAATGACCCGAATGACCTCTCTGAAACCTTGGCTGGCGGCCGTTGCCTTCGCCTTTTGCGTGCAACTTCCGGCACACGCAGCCCAAGAGCGTTTCACCCTGAACATCCCGGGTGTATCGGATAACCGCTTGTTCACTTCGGCCGCCGCCAGCGATGCAGCGGGCTGCGGCGGGCACAACGTTTCGCCGGCATTGGCCTGGAACGCCGGCCCGCCAGGCACCCTCAGCTACGCCATCGTCATGCACGACCCCGATGGCCAGAAAGGGCAGGGCGTCGATCACTGGCTGCATTACGGCATCAAGGCCAGCACACATCAGATTGCGTCCGGCGTCGGCGCCAAATCCGCGCTTGAAGGCGTGGGCGGCACCAACAGCAAGGGCACCACCGGCTACGTCGGCCCATGCCCGCCCGTGGGTGACAGCGCGCACCATTACCTCATTCAGATCTACGCCCTGGACCTGGCCCCGGATGCCTTGCCTGCCGGCCTGACCCGAGCGCAGTTTCTGGAAAAAATCAAAGGCCATGTGCTGAAAAACAGCAGCGTGGTGCGGCGTTACCATCGCTGAAGATTTTTTAGCGCGGCTTAACCCGAATCGAAAAGGCTGACCGTCTCAGAGGATGAATGGATCATTTTCCTCCTGAGGTCAGCCCCCATGTCCGTCCCTCTGCATTTCCTCCGCCCGGCCGCCCAGGGTTTCGCCGTCGGGTTTTTGCTGGCCGTTGCCGGCTGCGGTGTTTCGTCCAAACCCGAGTCTGCCGCTGCGTCGCCAGCGGCCCAACCTGAACTTAAGACCGAAGCGCTGGCGCAGCACGAAATGGTTGCGGCCGATACTTCGCTGACCAAGCGCAATGTGCGGGCAGCGCCGATCGCCAGCTTCACGCCGACGATTGCGGGTGAGGCTTATCCACAGGGCTATCGCGACGAGCCGCGCGAGAAATATCAAACGCTGGCGGACAACCCCATCCACAGCGTCGCCGAAGCGCCGGTCTCGACCTTCAGCGCCGACGTCGACACCGGCGCGTACGCCAATGTCCGCCGTTTGCTCAATCAAGGGCGCCTGCCACCGGAAGGGGCGGTGCGGCTGGAGGAGATGGTCAATTACTTTCCCTACGATTACGCGTTGCCCACTGATGGTTCGCCCTTCGGCGTGACCACCGAACTGGCGGCATCGCCGTGGAACCCGCATACCCGCTTGCTGCGCATCGGCATCAAAGCTTCCGACCGTGCCGTTGCGGAACTGGCCCCGGCGAACCTGGTGTTTCTGGTGGACGTGTCCGGCTCGATGGATCGCCGCGAGGGTTTGCCGTTGGTGAAAAGCACACTGAAACTGCTGGTCGATCAATTGCGTGAACAGGATCGGGTGTCGTTAGTGGTCTACGCCGGGGAGTCGCGAGTGGTACTGGAACCCACCTCCGGACGGGAAAAAGCCAGGATTCGTACCGCCATCGATCAATTGACCGCTGGTGGCTCCACCGCCGGGGCCTCGGGTATCGAACTGGCTTATCAACAGGCGCAACAGGCCTTTATCCCCAAAGGCATCAACCGCGTACTGCTTGCCACGGACGGCGACTTCAACGTCGGCATCAGCGACTTCGACAGCCTCAAGCAAATGGCTGTGGATAAACGCAAGACCGGCGTATCCCTGACCACCCTGGGTTTCGGTGTGGATAACTACAATGAACAGCTGATGGAACAACTGGCCGATGCCGGCGATGGCAACTACGCCTACATCGACAACCTGCGCGAGGCGCGCAAGGTGCTGGTGGATCAGCTCGGCTCGACCCTCGCCGTGGTGGCGAAGAATGTGAAGTTGCAAGTGGAGTTCAACCCGGCGCAGATCAGTGAATATCGGCTACTCGGCTACGAAAACCGCGCGTTGAAGCGTGAGGATTTCAGCAACGACAAGGTCGATGCTGGCGAGATCGGTGCAGGACACACGGTAACGGCGTTGTACGAAATTGTCCCGGCAGGCGAGAAGGGCTGGTTGGAGCCGCTGCGTTACGCTCAATCGGGAGCCGCGGTTTCGCAGAAGAGCGGAGAATTGGCCATGCTGCGAGTGCGTTATCAGCTACCGGAAGGTGGGAACAGTCGCTTGATCGAACGCCCGATCGTCAACGCCCCGATGGGCAAACCCAGCGATGATCTGCGCTTTGCCGCGGCGGTGGCAGCATTCTCCCAGCAGCTCAAGGATGGGCGCTACACCGGCGAATTCAGCCTCAAAGACACCGAAGTGCTGGCGCGTGGTGCGCGGGGCGATGATCGATTCGGCTTGCGCAGTGAGTTCGTGCAGTTAGTGGAACTGGCGCAGAGCCTGCGCACCACCACGGCTGCAAACAATCAGCCGCTCAAGGGAGGCTACAACTGATATGTCTGGCGCTGAATCAAGCGATGAATCGCTGCTGGCGCGCTATCGTTCGGGTGACGGGCCTGCGTTCGAGATTTTGTACGCCCGTCACCGCCAGGGGCTCTACCGCTTCCTGTTCGGCCTGAGCGGCAAGGCCGAGCTGGCCGAAGAGGTTTATCAGGACACCTGGCTGAGCCTGATCCGCAGCACCAGCCAGCCACAGGGACGGGCGAATTTTCGTACCTGGCTTTACCAGATTGCCCGCAATCGACTGATCGATCACTGGCGCAAACACGGCATCCATAACCCCTTGCACGACAGCTATGACGAACAGGCTCACGCGGTGATCGACAGTACCGCCGATCCCGAGCAATTGCTGAGCCTGAGTCGCGACAGCCAACGTCTCGAACACGCGTTGCAAAACCTGCCCGCCGACCAGCGTGAAGTGTTTCTGCTGCGCGCTCACGGCGAACTCGACTTTGCGCAGATCGCCACCCTCACCGAAACCCCGCTGGAAACCGTGAAAAGCCGCTTGCGCTACGCCCAACAAAAACTGCGTCGGCTGCTGGCCGAGGAGGTACTGACATGACTGACGCCCGTCCTACGCCAGAAGAACAAATGGTGAAGCACTTTCGTGAACATGCCGCGGGTGAACCGCCGGCTCATCTGGACGCGTTTATCCTGTCTGCCGCACAGAGTGAAGTCCCTGCGCCGAAACAGAACCTGTGGCAACGCTGGGTTCAGGCTTGCCAGCAACCTCGTTGGCAGGTCGCATTCGCCAGCCTGGTCGGCGTCGCGCTGATGCTGGCGCTGGTACAACGCACGCCTGAACAGGCACCCGGCTACGACTTCGCCCCCAAAGCATCTGCGCCACAAGCCAAAAAAGAGTTCGCCGAAGCCCCGGCGGCTGCGCGCTCATTGGCTGCCCCGGCGCCTGCGGTACCCATGGCCGACTTCGCTGCCCCCGCGCAGAGCGAGTCCTTGAATGCACAAATGGCCGAAGAAGCCAACGTCAGCAAGCGCGCCGCTGCACCGGTGAAATCCCTGGACGAGCAGCTTCGCGAAGTGCTTCGCCTGCAAAAAGACGGGCACAAGCAAGCGGCCGATAAATTGCTCGCCGACCTGCACAAGCGTTTCCCCGACGAAAACCTCACGGCCCGACTCAAGGATTTGCAGAAAAACTGATCGGCACAACGCTCGACAATTTGGCATCAAGGCCCGAAAGCGCGCACTATCGGGCCATAGTCGATGCGTTGGAGGATGCCGTGACAAAAAAAATCGACCGCATCGCCCAAATGCTCAACTGCCCACAAAAGGGCGAGGAACTGCGGCGAGCGATTACCGAGAGTCGTAAGGACTTTCTGCTGAATCAGCCGGAAGAAGCCGGTGCTGAAGAAGACGACCTTGAAGAGGAATTCTTTGAGGACGACGAGGATGATGAGTACGACGAGTTTGACTGGACCACTGAGTAACATTCCCTGAAAAATGATCTCCTGTAGGAGGCTCGCTCCTACAGGTAAAGCCCCGCAGCCGAGTGATTTTGGGCTTGTTTAAAAGGGCTTCGGTTTACTTCCTGCAAGCTACAAATTCTTGCGCCATTACCTACGGCTACGCCAGAATCCGCCGGCTTGTGCGCTTGAGAGCGGGTCGGTAGTTTGATTCGCGTCACTGGTTGTCAGTGACCGGGTTTAGCAGCCCGCCGTGGTTAGTGAAGTGCATAGCATCAGTCAGGTTACTTACCTGCACGTTATGGTGGCTGTGCGTGGGGCGCCCTCGGGCGCGCCGGTTTGCTAACTCCCCGGTCTGCTAACCCGCGCACAGCCGCCACCCATCGTTTAGCAGCGACGTGTGTACGGCTCCACTTCTGGAGTTAGTCAAATGTCCAAAAAAGTCCCCGACCCACCAGCATCCGAATCAGAGCAACCTGAACGCAAAGGCTCGCTCTTCACCGTCAGCCCCAACATCAACACTGAAACCCTGCTCGCCAACGCCTCGGAAGACCTGCTGTCGATCAGCGCCATAGCCGCCGACCTCGCCGACAATGTAGACGGTTCACGCCGCTCCAAAGCCCTGGCGCTCAGCCGCATGGCCGATGGCGTGCATTTGTTGGTGGAGCGGGCGCTGGATCACCTGGATGAACCTGAGATGGCGGCGATTTTCGCCATGCAGCAAAAACAAACCGCCGACGCTTAGGTGTCGGCCAAAAAATAGGCGCGTGTCCCGTCCTGAATAAGCTTTACCTATTATTAATAGGCCGTTTGATTCGACGATAAAATGAAAAAACCGCTTCGGCGGTTTTTTTGGCTTCGGCCAAATGCTCGTTGACCGTAGCTCCGACAATCAAGCACTATAAAGTACTATTTTTAGTACCTTTGGAGCCGTCATGGAGCAATTACTCGCTAGCCGGTCGGTTAGCATCACCGAACTCAAGCGCAGTCCCAGCACTGTGATCGAGCAGGCAGGCTCAGAGGCTATTGCTGTTCTTAACCATAATCGTCCCGCCGCTTATCTCTTGCCGCACGCGGCTTATCAGGAATTGCTGGATCGATTGCAGGCAGCGGAAATTCGTGAGGCCATTGCTGCCAGCCGCAATGATCCACGTCCAGCCATCGCCGCCGATACCGTGTTTGCTGAGCTCGACGCGCTCATTGATGAGGTCGCAGCTGAGCAGGGGCATCCGTGAGGCAACTGCTTTTCTCCGCTCAAGCACGAGATGATTTGCAGCAGATCGCGAGATACATCGCCCGTGACAATCCTGGCCGCGCCAAGTCGTTTATTGGTGAGCTGCGAGTGCAGTGTTCACGGCTGATTGCGCAGCCGCTTCTTGGGATTTCTCGGGAGGACTACGCCAAAGGCGTACGAATGATTACTCATGGTCGATATTTGATTTTTTACTGCGTGGTCGCCAACGATGTTCACATCGAGCGGGTACTGCATAGCGCGCGCGATATTGGCCGGCTGTTTGAATCAAGCAGCGTGGATCACTAGATCAAAACCCATCACCCACAAAAAAGCCCCAGTCACTAAGGCCTGAGGCTTTCTCGTTTCTTCTATATGGTGCACCAGGCGGGATTCGAACCCACGACCCCTGCCTTCGGAGGGCAGTACTCTATCCAGCTGAGCTACTGGTGCGATGCGGGCGCCATGATACTCATATGCATTGCGGGCGTCCATGCTGCTGAAACGCCTGCGTTTTTCCAAAGCGTAACCTGCGGTTGCTACGCTGATCAGAAAATTGCAGCAAAAAACGGCTTTTCGTTCTTTTTTTCGAACGCCCTATTGTCCTTTACCCCCTTTGATCCTAGGATTCGTTTGAGATTTCAAACGCTCTTGTCTGGGTGCTGAACCGCACGAGTTTCGAACAGTGCGCTATTTATGTGCTTCAGCCCGGTGAATGATTTCCCTGACGGCAGCCTACTGAGGCGCCTTTCTACAATCATAATTTGCTCCGCGTATCGCGCGGTGCTGTTAAGGAAAGCCGACATGCAGCTTAAAGACACCCAGTTGTTCCGCCAGCAAGCCTTCATCGATGGCGCTTGGGTCGATGCGGACAATGGTCAGACGATCAAGGTCAACAACCCGGCAACGGGCGAAATTCTGGGCACTGTGCCGAAAATGGGCGCTGCCGAAACCCGCCGTGCAATCGAAGCTGCTGACAAAGCACTGCCGGCCTGGCGTGCACTGACCGCCAAAGAACGTGCGGGCAAACTGCGTCGCTGGTTCGAACTGATGATCGAGAACCAGGACGACCTGGCTCGCCTGATGACCCTGGAACAAGGCAAGCCATTGGCCGAAGCCAAGGGCGAAATCGTTTACGCCGCTTCGTTCATCGAGTGGTTCGCCGAAGAAGCCAAGCGCATCTACGGTGACGTGATTCCGGGTCACCAGCCAGACAAGCGCCTGATCGTGATCAAGCAGCCTATCGGCGTGACCGCTGCCATCACCCCGTGGAACTTCCCGGCCGCGATGATCACCCGTAAAGCCGGCCCGGCCCTGGCCGCCGGTTGCACCATGGTGCTCAAGCCTGCTTCGCAAACGCCGTTTTCCGCCTTCGCCCTGGCCGAACTGGCCCAGCGTGCCGGCATCCCGGCTGGCGTGTTCAGCGTTGTATCCGGCAGCGCCGGCGACATCGGCAGCGAGCTGACCAGCAACCCGATCGTGCGCAAACTGTCGTTCACCGGTTCGACCGAAATTGGTCGTCAACTGATGTCGGAATGCGCCAAGGACATCAAGAAAGTCTCCCTGGAACTGGGCGGCAACGCACCGTTCATCGTGTTCGACGACGCGGACCTGGATAAGGCCGTCGAAGGCGCGATCATTTCCAAATACCGCAACAACGGCCAGACCTGCGTCTGCGCCAACCGCCTGTACATTCAGGATTCGGTCTACGACGCATTCGCCGAGAAGCTGAAAGTGGCAGTCGCCAAGCTGAAGATCGGCAACGGTCTGGAAGACGGCACCACCACCGGTCCGCTGATCGACGAAAAAGCGGTCGCCAAAGTTCAAGAGCACATCGCTGACGCCGTTGCCAAAGGCGCCACCGTGCTGTCCGGCGGCAAGCCGATGGAAGGTAACTTCTTCGAGCCGACCATCCTGACCAACGTGCCGAACAACGCTGCCGTGGCCAAGGAAGAAACCTTCGGCCCGTTGGCGCCGCTGTTCCGCTTCAAAGATGAAGCCGATGTGATCGCGATGTCGAACGACACCGAGTTCGGTCTGGCCTCGTACTTCTATGCTCGCGACCTGGGCCGTGTGTTCCGTGTGGCTGAAGCCCTGGAATACGGTATGGTCGGCGTCAACACCGGGCTGATCTCCAACGAAGTCGCGCCGTTCGGCGGCATCAAGGCCTCGGGCCTGGGCCGTGAAGGCTCCAAGTACGGCATCGAAGATTACCTGGAAATCAAATACCTCTGCCTGGGCATCTAAGCTCGAGGGCATAAGCCCGGCAAGGCATTGCTTCAAGCGCAAAGGGCACGAGAGCGCTGTCCCTTTGCGCCGCTTCAAACCGGAATATTCTCTGTGGCCGGGAACGCCGTGGCAGTCGATCATCGCATGCTGTCACCGTTGAATCCCCGTCGCATTTTCCTTGAACCACGCCGCCCGATGAGCGGCGAATGAGGACTTTATGAGCAAGACGAACGCTTCTTTGATGGCCCGCCGTACCGCTGCTGTTCCACGTGGTGTTGGCCAGATTCACCCGATTTTCGCCGACTCCGCGAAGAACGCTACCGTGACCGACGTTGAAGGTCGTGAGTTCATCGACTTCGCCGGCGGTATCGCTGTGCTGAACACTGGCCACGTGCACCCGAAAATCATTGCCGCCGTGACCGAGCAGCTGAACAAGCTGACCCACACTTGCTTCCAGGTCCTGGCTTACGAACCGTACGTAGAAGTGTGCGAAAAAATCAACGCCAAGGTGCCAGGTGATTTCGACAAGAAAACCCTGCTGGTCACCACTGGTTCCGAAGCCGTAGAAAACGCCGTGAAAATCGCCCGTGCCGCCACTGGCCGTGCCGGCGTGATCGCCTTCACCGGCGCTTACCACGGTCGCACCATGATGACTCTGGGCCTGACCGGTAAAGTCGTGCCTTACTCGGCCGGCATGGGCCTGATGCCAGGCGGCGTGTTCCGCGCGCTGTACCCGAACGAACTGCATGGTGTGAGCATCGACGATTCGATCGCTTCCATCGAACGCATCTTCAAGAACGACGCCGAGCCGCGTGACATCGCAGCGATCATCATCGAGCCGGTTCAGGGCGAAGGTGGTTTTTACGTCGCTCCGAAAGAATTCATGAAGCGTCTGCGTGCCCTGTGCGACCAGCACGGAATCCTGCTGATCGCTGACGAAGTACAGACTGGCGCTGGCCGTACCGGCACCTTCTTCGCCATGGAGCAGATGGGCGTTGCTGCCGACCTGACCACCTTCGCCAAATCCATCGCTGGCGGCTTCCCGCTGGCCGGTGTGTGCGGCAAAGCCGAATACATGGACGCCATCGCTCCAGGCGGCCTGGGCGGCACCTACGCCGGTAGCCCGATCGCTTGCGCCGCGGCCCTGGCCGTGATGGAAGTGTTCGAGGAAGAGCACCTGCTGGATCGCTGCAAGGCGGTCGGCGAGCGTCTGGTCACTGGCCTCAAAGCCATCCAGGCCAAGTACCCGGTAATCGGTGAAGTCCGTGCCCTGGGCGCGATGATCGCGGTCGAGCTGTTCGAAGACGGCGACAGCCACAAGCCGAATGCTGCCGCAGTGGCATCGGTTGTGGCCAAGGCTCGCGACAAGGGTCTGATCCTGCTGTCCTGCGGCACCTACGGCAACGTTCTGCGCGTCCTGGTACCGCTGACTTCGCCGGACGAGCAACTGGACAAAGGTCTGGCGATCATCGAAGAGTGCTTCTCCGAGCTGTGATCACTTAGTGTGACCTGATCGACAAAAAACCCGCTTCGGCGGGTTTTTTCATGCCAGGCGAAATATAACCTGCGCATTAGCGCTGTATCGAAAGGCCAGCATTCGCTAAGGTTCAGGCATTGCAAGGGAGAGCCGTATGACAGTCGTCAATTTACCCGCCGTGCCAAGAGTGCTGATCGCCGAGGCCGACCCTTGGTCCCGGGACTTGCTCAAGGAAGTGTTGTTGAACGTTCGCTGCGACGCGCGACTGGACTTGTGCGCCGATGGTCAGGCGGCGTTGGAATTGTTGGCGCTCAACCCGTATGACCTGGTGATCGTCGATTGGGAGTTGCCTGGCGTCGATGGCCTGAATGTGCTGCGCAATATTCGTCAGCGCAAACGCAATCCGCCATTGCCCTTCATCCTGATGAGCAGCCGCAACGACAGTGCGAGCGTGCGCGAGGCCTTGCCGCTGGCGCCAACCGCTTATCTGACCAAGCCGCTGAACATGGAAAGCCTGACCCAACGCCTGCAGGATTTACTGCTCAGCGCCGGTCAGGAGGTGTCGTGCGAAGTACCGGCGTTGGCGCCGGGCATGACATTGTCGGTGTTCCTGGAGCGTCGTCGTGAGCTGGCCGAGGGCGCGCCTCTAATGACCGACGTGCAGTTGGCAGTCAAACGCAGCCTCAACCCCAACGGCCTTGATCTGACGCTGCTGGAAGATGAAATTCGCACCGACCCGCAGATCACCGCCGTACTCATTGCCGCCGCCAACAGCGCGGCGCAGCACCATGGCGCCGCCGTGCAGACCCTGTCTCAGGCGTTGCATCGACTGGGCACCGGACAAAGCATGAACCTGATTCTGGGGCTGGCGCTCAAACGCAGTGCCCGGCTCAGCGACCCCTGTCTGGCGGACTACGCCGAGCGTTATTGGGACCTGTCGCTGCACACGGCTGAATACGCCCGGACCCTGGCGCGTTTGCTCGACCTGGATCAGGCGCGCTGTTATTGCGCCGGCATGTTGCATTGCTTGGGTGACTTGGCGTTGTTGCGTTGTTTGCAGGAGTGGAAGCAGGCCGGTGGCGAGTTGGACGAACAGGAGGAGGTCGGCGAAGCGCTGGCCGAATTCGGCGCGGCCTATGGTTCGGCACTGCGTACGCGCTGGCGGCTGCCGCTGGAGCTGCGAGAGCTGATTGCCGCGGTGTACCAGCTCGGTGGCGGGGTTTACTCGCGCGAAGCCTTGGTGATGAACATGGCGGCGCAACTGGCGCGGCTGACCGAGCATGAGGGCGTTGAGGAACTGGCCAGAAGTCGCACGGCACGGTTGCTCAAGATCGGGCTGCCGGAGTTGATGCGGATGCGCAAGAAGTCATCTTCACACCAACCTCTGTAGGAGCTGGCAAGCCAGCTCCTACAGGTTTTTTGTTAGATCGTCAGGCGGTGACAATCCGGTTCTTGCCATCGCGTTTGGCCTGATACATCGCCGCATCGGCGCGGGTAAACAGGCTGTCGATGTTTTCGTCTTCGGCAATGAGGCTGGTCAGCCCTTGGCTGACGGTGATGCCGAATGTCTGGCCGTCGTGGTTGAAGCTCAAGCGCTGGATCTCCCGTTGCAGGCGCTCGGCCACTTGCAGGGCCATCTCCGGGGTGCAGCCGGGGAATACCGCTGCGAACTCCTCACCCCCGATTCGCCCGAACAGATCGCCACGACGCAGCGCGGCGCGGCCGCTGTCGGCGATGTGTTGCAGCACGTTGTCGCCTTCCTGATGGCCGTAAGTGTCGTTGATCACTTTGAAGTCATCGATGTCCAGCATCAGGAACGACAGCGGCGTGCCTTGTTGCCGTGCCAGTTCGAACTCCTGATTCGCGCCGTCGAAGAAATGTCGGCGATTGCTGCTCTGGGTCAGGGCGTCGGTGGTGGCCAGGCGTTGCAGCTCGGTTTCCATCTGTTTTTTTTCGGTGATGTCTTCCGCGATGCCAACAATGATCAGCGGCTGGCCAGGTTCCGCCTGACGGTTGATGAAGCACTTGTCGCTGAGCCAGCGCACCTGGCCGTCGCCGTCGATGATCCGGTATTCGCGGTCTTCCACGGCGCCTTTGTCGAGCACTTGTGCCAGGCTGCGTTCGGCGTATTCCAGGTCGTCGGGGTAAATGCTGTCGCGCCACTGGTTGTAGTCGGACAGCAAAAGGTCGGCGCAGCGGCCGAAAATCCGTTCGTAGGCGGGGCTGACATACAGCACCTGACGGGTTTCCCAGTTGAACGCCCAAAGCACGGCGTTGACGCTGACCAGCAGCGTGCTGAACAACTGTTCGCGTTCACTCAGGCGCGCCACTTCGCCTTGGGCGTGCATGAGCGCCAGCAAGGTTTGTGCGGCCTCTGGCCACTGCGGTGAAGAGGAGTCTTTCAGGTTTTTATTGACCATCGGCTCAAATCTCAAAGGGCGTGCGCCGCTCGGGATTCGAAAGCGGCCATAACGAAGCCCGCCAGGATGGCGAAGTGTCTTTGAGAGGGGGGATTTTTGGCGAAGTTCCCGCTTTTGGTGACCAGGGAGCTTGCTCCCGCCGGGCGGTACTGACAACGCGCTCTAAAAACGCGTTGTCAGGTTAGCCACAGTCAGGCGGTAGGGCGCAGGGAGTAGGTTTTCAGCTGATCAGCGAAATCACGCAGGGATTGAATCCCGCTGGCTTCGGCTTCGTGTACCCAGTCCTTGATGGCGGCCAGCATGTCATGACCATTTGAGCTGGTCTTGACCCAGATCTGCTGCAAGGCCAGGCGTTTCTCGTAAATTACCTTCAGCGCCTGGCTGTGCTCGAGCATGTTCTGGATGCGTACGTGGTGTTTTTCGTCCAGCAGGCTGGTCTCCCGGGAGAGCAGGCGCTTGGCGCGGTGGAATTGGTGGCGAACCGAATGATCGACCTTCTCCAGCTCTTGCTTGACCAGCGGGCCGATCACCAATTTGCGGTACTGGGCCATGATCTGGAAGCGGTTGTTGAGGATCGCCATCGCGGTGTCCATGTCCAGGCTGCCCTTGCCCTCGACGCGGTGGGCAATCGGCGCGATCCGCTGGACCTTGGCCAGGCGCAGGAAGCTGAACACTTGAATCCATGCCCAGCCCATATCGAATTCCCACTTCTTCACCGACAGTTTGGCCGAGTTAGGGTAGGTGTGATGGTTGTTATGCAGTTCTTCACCACCAATGAGAATGCCCCAGGGCACCAGATTGGTCGCCGCATCGCGGCACTCGAAGTTGCGGTAGCCGACGGCGTGACCCAGGCCGTTGACCACGCCGGCAGCCCACACCGGGATCCACATCATCTGGATGGCCCAGATGGTGATGCCGATGGTGCCGAACAGCAGCAAGTCGATGACGCCCATGATCGCCACGCCCAGCAGCGGAAAGCGGGAATAGAGATTGCGCTCGATCCAGTCTTCGGGGCAGTTCTTGCCGTAGATGCGCAGGGTCTCGGGGTTTTCCGCTTCGGCGCGGTACAGCTCGGCGCCTTTGCGCAAAACGGTGGACAAGCCTTTGACGACCGGGCTGTGGGGATCATCTTCGGTTTCGCACTTGGCGTGGTGCTTGCGGTGGATAGCCGTCCACTCGCGGGTGTTCTGCGCCGTGGTCAGCCACAGCCAGAAACGGAAGAAATGTTTCAGGCCCGCATTCAGCTCCAGGGAGCGGTGGGCTGAATAACGGTGCAGATAGACCGTGACGGCGACGATTGTCACGTGGGTCATCAGCAGGGTGACTGCCACCAGTGACCAGGGCGACAAGCCGAGAAAACCTTCGTACCACATAGGCTATAGGGCCCTCGATAAAGAAAAAAACAGCCGTTGCATTATCACTAAGCCCACAGAGAAAACCAGTCGCCCTTTCAGATAAGAGTGGCTGAATGTTTCTTTAACCTATAATCCCGGCAATTTTGTATGGACATGGACCGTCGTATGTCTGCCAGCTATCGCGATGCCTTGCGTGCAGCGCTGCTTTATCTGTTGCTCTCTGTGATCTGGTTGCAGACGAGTGACTATTTATTGAACAGTTTCTTAGATCACTCAGTCGAGCGGATGCGCTGGCAACTGATCAACGGTTACGTGTGGATGGCGTTGAGCGCCGGGTTGATCTTTATTGCCCGCGTTCGACTGCTTCGAAGCCTGGGAATCGGTGCCAGACTGCGTGAACGCCGCGAAGATCGTGAGCGTTTGCGTCAGGCTGCCGCCGTGTTCGATTGCACCCGCGAAGGGGTGTTGGTCACTGATTGCGACGGGCTGATTGTCCATGTGAACCGTGCGTTCATGGAAATCACCGGCTATCAAGGTGAAGAGGTTCTGGGGCAGCGGCCCAACCTGTTTAAATCCGGCCGTCATTCGGCGGATTTCTATCAGGCGATGTTCGCCACCCTGGACCGCTCGGGCGAGTGGAGCGGGGAAATCTGGAATCGGCGCAAAAGCGGCGAGATTTACCCGCAGTGGCAGACCATCCGCATCATTTTCGACGACCAGGGGCGGCGTAGCCATTACGTGGCGGTGTTTTCCGATATCAGTGCGATCAAACATTCCGAACACGAACTGATGCACCTGGCGCACCACGACCCGCTGACTGATTTGCCCAATCGATTGCTGTTCACCGACCGTGTCGAGCAGGCATTGGCGTCGGCGCAAATGCACAAGCGTGGTTGTGCCTTGCTGATGATCGATCTGGATCACTTCAAGATGATCAACGACAGCCTTGGGCACACCATCGGTGACCAACTGCTCAAAGCCGTCGCCCAGCGTTTGCAGGCGATATTCGGTCCGGCGATCACCCTGGCGCGACTTGGGGGCGATGAGTTCGCCGTGCTGGACGAAAGTTGTCCGCAGTTGGTGCAGGCTGCGGCATTGGCCCAGCGCATCATCGATGGCCTCAAAGAGCCTTTCCCGATCGACGGGCAGTCGTTGTTTATCAATACCAGCATCGGTATCAGCCTGTTCCCCGGTGATGCCCTGAACTCGGAGCAACTATTGCGCAACGCCGATTCGGCCTTGTTCAAGGCCAAGAGCGCGGGCCGCAATGGTTACGCGCTCTACACCGAAGAGTTGACCGCCCATGCCCAGCAGCGGGTTGAGTTGGCATTCGAGTTGCGACTCGCCCTGGAGCAGCAACAGTTGCGGGTGCATTACCAGCCGGTTCACGACCTTAAGACCAGTCGCCTGGTCGGCGTCGAGGCGTTGGTGCGTTGGGAGCATCCGCAGCGTGGTCTGGTTTCGCCGGCGGAATTCATTCCCGTCGCTGAGCGAACGGGGTTGATCGCCGACATCGACGCTTGGGTGATGCGCCAGGCATGTCAGCAGATGTGCCAGTGGCGGCAGGCCGGTGTCGAATTGTCGTTTGTCGCCGTAAATGTTTCCTCGCGGCTGTTCGCTCGTCGCGAGCTTTACCAGCAAGTGGCGCAGGTGCTGCGTGAAACCGGGCTCGCCCCGGCCTGTCTGGAACTCGAGGTCACCGAGAGCGCGGTGATGGACGATCCGGAAGTCGCGCTGGAACAAATGCACCGCCTGCGTGAGCTCGGCGTATGCCTGGCCATCGACGATTTCGGCACGGGCTACTCGTCCTTGCTGCGACTCAAGCGCTTGCCGGTGCAGAAGCTCAAGATTGATCAGGGCTTCGTTGCCGGGCTGCCGTGTGATGAGGATGATTCAGCCATCGTGCGGGTCATCATCGCCCTGGCGCAGAGCATGGGGATGCAGGTGCAGGCAGAAGGAATCGAGCAAGTGGAACAGGCGGCGTTTCTGCTCGGGCACGATTGTCATTTGGGGCAGGGTTATTGGTTCGGCCGACCGGTGCCGGTCGGGGAACTGGATTGGGCTCATACGCCGTTGATTCGGTAAAAGTAAAAGATCGCGGCCCTTCGTCAGCGCCTGTTGCGGGACCCGCGGCTGCGATCTTTTGATCTTCCCCGGCGCAAACCCTTGTCCCGTCAAGTAATGCCATATGGTTATATAAAAATTCTTAAATAGTCTTTTTAAGAATATCAGCGCCTCTCTACTATTGGTTTCACGCCGCAAGCAGTGCCGCCCACTGCCAGGCGACCACACAGTTGAAGGAGCAGCACCATGAGCGCATCTCTGCGTAGCGTTGAAGGCCAGGACGAAGCAACCATTGTGCGTGAAATCCAGAGCGCCCTGCGCGATCTGCGTTTTGGCTCCGTGGAAATCACCGTGCATAACGCCCAGGTGGTTCAGATCGAACGCAAGGAAAAATTCCGTTTGCAGCAGCCGGGCAGCAAGCCGGGCTGACGCGAAGATTCAAAAGATCGCAGCCCGATTCCAGCACTCCATAAGAAAAGCCAACACACCAAGCATTCCAGGAGCTTTCACCATGTCGTCGATTCGCCATTTCGCTTTGGCCGCCCTGGCCAGTGCCCTTTTTGCCGGTTCCGCGGTTGCCAAGGATTACGAGCTGTTGAACGTGTCGTATGACCCGACCCGTGAGCTGTATCAGGAGTACAACGCCGAGTTCATCAAGTATTGGCAGAACGATCACGCGGGCGACACCGTGAAGATCCAGCAATCCCACGGTGGTTCGGGCAAGCAAGGCCGGGCGGTGATCGATGGCCTGCGTGCCGACGTGGTGACCCTGGCCCTGGCCGGTGACATCGACGAAATCGCCAGGCTCGGCAAGACCCTGCCGGCGGACTGGCAGAAGCGTCTGCCGGAAGCGAGCACGCCGTACACCTCGACCATCGTGTTCCTGGTACGCAAAGGCAACCCTAAAGGCATCAAGGACTGGGGCGATCTGGTCAAGAACGACGTATCGGTGATCACCCCGAACCCGAAAACCTCCGGCGGCGCACGCTGGAACTTTCTCGCGGCCTGGGCCTACGGCCTGAAAGCCAATGGCGGTGATGAGGCCAAGGCCAAGGAATATGTGCAAACCCTGTTCAAACACGTGCCCGTGCTGGACACCGGCGCCCGCGGCTCGACCATCACTTTCGTCAACAACGGTCAGGGTGACGTGTTGCTGGCCTGGGAAAACGAAGCCTTCCTGGCTCTGAAAGAAGATGGCGGCGCCGACAAGTTCGACATTGTCGTGCCTTCGCTGTCGATTCTCGCCGAGCCACCGGTGGCGCTGGTCGACAAGAACGCCGAGAAAAAGGGCAACACCGAGATCGCCGAGGCGTACCTCAAGCACCTGTACAGCCCGGCCGGCCAGGAAATTGCGGCGAAAAACTTCTATCGTCCACGTGACAAGGACGTGGCTGCCAAGTACGCCAAGCAGTTCCCGCAACTGGAGCTGGTGACCATCGACAAAGACTTCGGCGGCTGGAAAACCGCGCAGCCGAAGTTCTTCAACGACGGCGGTGTGTTCGACCAGATCTACCAGGCGCAGTAATCTTAAATAGCTATCAAGGAGCCCCGGATTTAATCTTCGGGGCTTTGCGTGTTATCAACCAAGGACTTTTATGTCGCGTCGTATCTCCCCCGTCATACCCGGCTTCGGGCTGACGCTGGGTTACACCTTGGTGTACCTCAGCCTGATTGTGCTCATACCACTGGCGGCGATGTTCGTGCATGCCGCTCAACTCACCTGGGATCAGTTCTGGGCAATCATCTCGGCGCCACGGGTGCTGGCAGCACTGAAGCTGAGCTTCGGCACCGCCCTGTATGCCGCGATCATCAACGGCATCATCGGCACGCTGCTGGCCTGGGTGCTGGTGCGCTATACCTTTCCCGGACGCAAAATCATCGATGCGATGATCGATTTGCCGTTCGCTCTGCCCACCGCCGTGGCCGGTATTGCGCTGACCGCGTTGTACGCGCCTAACGGTCTGGTCGGTCAGTTTGCAGCCGACCTGGGTTTCAAGATCGCCTACACCCCCCTGGGCATCACCCTTGCCCTGACGTTTGTGACCCTTCCATTCGTGGTACGTACCGTACAGCCAGTATTGGCCGATATTCCTCGTGAAGTGGAAGAAGCGGCAGCGTGCCTGGGTGCGAAGCCGTTTCAGGTGTTCCGTCATATCCTGGTGCCGGCACTGTTGCCTGCATGGTTGACCGGTTTCGCCCTGGCCTTTGCCCGTGGGGTCGGCGAGTACGGTTCGGTGATTTTCATCGCCGGCAACATGCCGATGAAAACCGAAATCCTGCCGCTGCTGATCATGGTCAAACTCGACCAGTACGATTACACGGGTGCTACCTCCATTGGTGTACTGATGCTGGTGGTTTCTTTCATCTTGTTGCTGCTGATCAACTTGCTGCAGCGGCGCATCGAAACCCCATAAGGAGGCGCGAACATGTCCCAATCGTCTATTGCTGCCGCCTCTTCGGCCAACGCTGCCCGTCGTGGCAGTGCGACTTCGCGGCGCATCCTGATCGGTCTCGGCTGGCTGATTTTTGCGCTGTTCCTGCTGCTGCCGCTGTTCATCGTGGTGTCCCAGGGTTTGAAGCTCGGCCTCGGTGCGTTTTTCACCGCCATCTTCGAGCCTGATGCGTTGTCCGCCCTGAAGCTCACGGTGATTGCCGTGCTGATTTCGGTGCCGCTGAACCTGGTGTTCGGCGTCAGCGCTGCGTGGTGCGTGAGTAAGTACTCGTTCCGCGGCAAGAGCATGCTGGTCACGTTGATCGACCTGCCGTTCTCGGTCTCGCCGGTGATCGCCGGTCTGGTCTATGTCTTGATGTTCGGCGCCCAGGGCCTGTTCGGGCCGTGGTTGCAGGACCACGACATCCAGATCGTCTTCGCCTTGCCAGGCATCGTGCTGGCGACGATTTTCGTCACCGTGCCGTTCGTGGCGCGAGAGCTGATCCCGCTGATGCAGGAGCAGGGCACCCAGGAAGAAGAGGCCGCACGCTTGCTCGGGGCCAATGGCTGGCAGATGTTCTGGCACGTCACCGTACCCAACATCAAATGGGGCCTGATCTACGGCGTGGTGCTGTGTACCGCGCGGGCCATGGGGGAGTTCGGTGCGGTGTCGGTGGTTTCCGGGCACATTCGCGGGGTGACCAACACCCTGCCGCTGCACGTCGAGATCCTCTACAACGAATACAACCACGTGGCCGCGTTCGCCGTGGCGAGCCTGTTGCTGATCATGGCGCTCTTCATCCTGCTGCTGAAGCAGTGGAGCGAAAACCGTATTAACCGCCTGCGCGCCAGCGCCGCGGAGGAATAATTCATGTCGATCGAAGTGCGTAACGTCAGCAAGAATTTCAATGCGTTCAAGGCGCTGGACAACATCAGCCTGGACATCCAGAGCGGTGAGCTCGTCGCGCTGCTCGGTCCTTCGGGCTGCGGCAAGACCACGCTGCTGCGGATCATCGCCGGCCTGGAAACGCCGGATCAGGGCAACATCGTGTTCCACGGTGAAGACGTATCCGGGCACGATGTGCGTGATCGCAACGTCGGTTTCGTGTTCCAGCACTACGCGCTGTTCCGCCACATGACGGTATTCGATAACGTCGCGTTCGGCCTGCGCATGAAGCCGAAGAACCAGCGCCCGAGCGAAAGCCAGATCGCGGCGAAAGTTCACGAGCTGCTGAACATGGTGCAGCTCGATTGGTTGTCGGATCGCTACCCGGAACAACTTTCCGGCGGTCAGCGTCAGCGTATTGCGCTGGCCCGTGCCTTGGCGGTGGAGCCGAAGGTGCTGCTGCTCGACGAACCGTTCGGTGCGCTCGATGCCAAGGTCCGTAAAGAGCTGCGCCGTTGGCTGGCGCGCCTGCACGAAGACATCAACCTGACGTCGGTGTTCGTGACCCATGACCAGGAAGAAGCGATGGAAGTCGCCGACCGTATCGTGGTGATGAACAAGGGCGTGATCGAGCAGATCGGTTCACCGGGCGACGTCTACGAAAATCCGGCCAGTGATTTTGTTTATCACTTCCTGGGTGATTCGAACCGTCTGCACTTGGGTGAAGACAACCACGTGCTGTTCCGCCCACACGAAGTCTCGCTGTCACGGCATGAACTGGACGATCACCATGCGGCCGAAGTGCGGGATATCCGTCCGCTGGGTGCAACGACGCGGGTAACGCTGAAGGTGGAAGGGCAAAGCGATCTGATCGAGGCCGAAGTGGTGAAGGATCACGACAGCCTGATCGGGTTGGCGAAAGGTGAGACATTGTTCTTCAAACCGAAGGTCTGGCAGAAAGTCGCCAACCTCTAAAAGCATCGCGGGCAAGCCTGCCCCACAGGGATATCGGTCTGTCACAGATTTTGTGCTCAACACCGACCCATTGTGGGAGCGAGCTTGCTTGCGATTGCGATCTAAACAGCCGCACGTTTCGGATTGACCCGCACCCCGCCCGCACGCGCTTCGATCTGCTCTTTGAGCTCATGCCGCATCCCCAGCAAAAACGCCAGCTCAGCCACCACAAACAACGGCCCGACAATCAACCCCGTCACATCATCGACGAACGCCGGTTTGCGGCCTTCATAGTGGTGGCCGACAAACTGAATCGCCCAGCCGATCACAAACATTCCGACACCGCTGGCAAGCCAGACCATTGTGCTTTGCTGCGCCAGGACGTGTCCCGCCCACACGCAAAGCCCGAGCAACACTGTCATCAGCACCCCGAGGCGCAGTTCAAGACGCAGGTAAAACCACGCCGATGCCAACGACACCAACACCGCCGGCGAGAGCCAGCCCCCACCCCATTGCGGACGTGACAGCAGCACGGCGACGGCCACTACGATCAGCGGAATGCCGATGAAGTGCGTGGCGATGTTGCGCGGGTCACGGTGATAGGCGGCGTATTGACTGAGGTGGTCGACAAGGCTTTTCATTGTTGTTCTCCTGTAGGGTGATTGATCATGCCCCGGGGCCGGTTTCCGCTCTGTCAGCCAGGCGACAATCTCTAGGAGTTTTCATGGATATGCAGGTCTGGCGTCCACGCCTGGCAGGCGGTCAGTGGTTCAGCCATTTGCCTGTTTCCCTACAGGATAGTCTGCTGTCGGCGGCCAGGGTGCGGCGCCTGTCGCCGGGCCAGCGGCTGTTCAAGCGTGGCGATGCGCCCTGTGGCCTGTACGCGGTGCTTGAAGGCGCGATGCGTATCGGTGCCGTGAACGAGCAGGGAAAAGAGGCATTGTTGAGCGTGGTGGAAGCGCCGCACTGGTTCGGTGAAATCGGTCTGTTCGATGGCCAGCCACGCACCCACGATGCGTCCAGCCTGGGTCATAGCACCCTGGCGCACATCCCGCAGTCGGTGTTGCTGGCGCTGCTCGAAGAACAACCGCTGTATTGGCGACAGCTGGCCTTGTTGATGAGCCAGAAACTGCGCCTGACCTTCATCAACCTCGAACAACTGAGCCTGATGCCGGCTCCTACTCGATTGGCCCATCGCTTGTTGATGATTGCCGCCGGCTATGGCGAAATCGACGAGCCACGCCGCGTCCTGCACCTGCCGCAGGAGCAGCTTGCTTCGATGTTGTCACTGTCGCGCCAGACCACCAACCAGATCCTCAAGGATTTGCAGGGGCAGGGGATCATTGGACTGAGCTACGGCGAAATCGAAATCCTCGATGCCGAGCGGTTGCGGTCACTCGCTACAATTTAACGGCCTACACCTACCCCATGTGGGAGCGCGCCTGCTCGCGATGGGGCCGGTCCTGCCAACCACCTTCCTGATCAATCAGCGCAACCCATCCCGAAACTGCCCCGGCGTCATCCCGGTCCAGCGCTTGAAGGCGCGGCTGAAGCTGCTGGTATCGGCAAACCCCAGCAGATAACTGATCTCGCTCAGCGAGACGTGCGAGTCGCGCAGGTGCAGCAGTGCCAGGTTCTCGCGGCTTTCGTTGAGCAGCGTATCGAAGCGACAGCCTTCATCCGCCAGATGCCTTTGCAGGCTGCGCAGGCTCAGGTGCAGGGCCTTGGCGATGTGTTCGGCGCTGGGTTCGCCTTCGGGCAATTGTTCTTCAATGGCATCGCGGACCTTGCGCTCCCACGTCAGCGGCTTGAGTTGCGCGAGGGTGCGTTTGAGCACGGTTTCGTTGTGCTCGGCCAGCTCCGGGTTGGCGTCATCCAGGTGGCTGTCGAAATCGACCAGGGCGAATTCCAGCCGGTCTTCGTCGGCGCCGAAGTGTATCGGCGAGCGAAAGACTTTATGCCATTGATGCGCGTCTGCCGGCTCCGGCCGCCGCAGGTACGTCGCCAGTGGCGCGTAATCCCGGCCCAGGCGATTGCGGCAGGTGCGCACGTAAATCGCCATGAATGCATCGATGGCCTCAAAGGCCGGGGCCGGATTGCCGCAGGGAATTTTCAGACAAAAAAGGTAGCGATCCTCGGTGCGGGTCAGCTCCAGTTCCAGGGCATCGCTGACCACCTGGTGATAGCGCACGATGCGTTCGAACACTTCACGCAGACTGCCGCTGGCCACCAGCGCATAACCCAGCGCATGGAAGGTCGTCGGGCTGACGAAACGTGACACGCGCAAACCAATCGCCGGGTCGCCACTGACCTGTACCGCCAACTCCCACAGGCGCGTAGTACCGGACAATGGATAGCGCGCGTTCGGGTCTTCCATCAACTGTGGATCGAGTCCCGCTTGCTGGCACAGGCTGGTGCTGTCGACGCCCAGGGCATCGAGTTGCTTGCGCAAGGCGCGGGTCCAGCTGGCGAGTGAGGTCGGTTCAGTCATGCTGATTGGCGCTTCCGGTCAACAGGTTGGCGTTCACGGCTACCGCTGCAAATGGGCGCGGCAGGCAGGATGCGAACATCAATAACCAGAGGATGGAAGCATGGACCGTACTTCTGCAAGCCCCCAACGACTGAATGCAGCTCAGCGATCGGCACATATTCGCGAGGTGGTGCTGGCCAAAGGGGTCGAATTGCGCGAACGCTACCCGATTCTCAAGCATCAGGATGCATTGGGCGCAGGCATCCTGGCCTTCGCGCTGGCCGGGATGATCGGCTCGGCGGCGCTGTACATGACGGGGCATATGGCGTGGTGGGCGTGTCTTTTGCTCAACGCGTTTTTTGCTTCGCTGACCCATGAACTGGAACACGACCTGATTCACAGCATGTACTTCCGCAAGCAGCGAGTGCCGCACAACCTGATGATGGGCCTGGTCTGGCTGGCGCGGCCGAGCACGATCAATCCGTGGATTCGCCGCCACCTGCACCTCAATCACCACAAGGTGTCCGGTTCCGAAACCGACATGGAAGAACGTGCGATCACCAACGGCGAGCCCTGGGGTTTCGCGCGGTTGCTGATGATTGGCGACAACATCATGTCGGCGTTCATTCGCATGCTGCGCGCCAAGACCTGGGCGCACAAGTTCAGCATCCTCAAGCGCACCCTGAAAGTTTATGCGCCGCTGGCGCTGGTGCATTGGGGCGCGTGGTATGTGTTTCTCGGCTTCCATGCGGCCAACGGCATCGCGTATTTGGTGGGTACGCCGATCGAGTGGTCGGCGACCACGCTGTCGGTGATGAACGTGATTGATATCGCGGCGGTGGTGATCATCGGCCCGAACGTGCTGCGCACGTTCTGCCTGCACTTCATCAGCTCGAACATGCACTACTACGGCGACATCGAGCCAGGGAACGTGATGCAGCAGTGCCAAGTGCTGAACGCCTGGTGGCTATGGCCGCTGCAAGCGTTCTGCTTCAACTTTGGCAGCAGCCACGGGATTCACCATTTCGTGGTGAAGGAACCGTTTTACATTCGCCAGATGACCGTGCCGGTGGCGCATAAGGTGATGCGTGAGATGGGGGTGCGGTTTAATGATCTGGGGACGTTTGCGCGGGCGAATCGGTTTGTGCGAAGAGAGGAAGTTCGGGGTGAAGCCGCAGAGGGTGTGCGGGTCTGAAGGCTCTATCGCTGGCAGGCCAGCTCCCACAGTGGATCTCGACTGTTCACACATTTTGTGTTCGCTGAAGATCAAATGTGGGAGCGAGCCTGCTACGCGAGTCTCCTGGGACTGAACCAGGGATACACGCAGGAAACCGCTATATCAGTTGCCGGTAATCAGCACACAGGTGTGGGCTTTGCAGCCCTTGCCACTGCTCAGTGAAACGAACCGGATGGCCGCCTCGGGTGTGGAGGTCGAAATCGTGACCGTTGCGGTTTGGAAATCCTTGGCCTGAAAGCGCTCATCCGGCAATACGACGCCCTTCCACTTCCCCTGGAAGATGTTGATGGGGTGGCTGGTTTTGTTTCGGATTTCAATGGTGTCGGTGTCCATGGGAATGGCCGCAAAAATCGACAGCGGCGTC
Source organism: Pseudomonas sp. TNT2022 ID1044 (assembly GCF_028656895.1). Classification (NCBI taxonomy): domain Bacteria; kingdom Pseudomonadati; phylum Pseudomonadota; class Gammaproteobacteria; order Pseudomonadales; family Pseudomonadaceae; genus Pseudomonas; species Pseudomonas sp. TNT2022 ID1044. Next base: position 59,099 of record NZ_JAMDHB010000004.1, read on the forward strand.
AATAACAACGCCATGCAGGCCAATGTCCGGAAATTTAATGTCATGGGTACTCATCCTGAGTTGATTGAACGGTTGTTGATCTAAAGCGTCCGGCGGCGTTTTAGCAATCTCGCGGTTGTAAGGGGGCATGTGCGCTTACCGAAGCCGTTCAAAGCGATGCCATACGGTCATATTTTCAATGCCTCAAAGCATGGCTTTTTGGTCGCCGGCCCCAAGCCCTTGTCAGGCAAGGTGATATCGCCCGGGACGGCTGGGTCAGCGTACCCATCGATTTCAAAATTCATTAAACCGAAACCTAATTCGCGCGAAACGTTTACACGAGAAATTCACCATGGCGTCAATTGAGCGGGCAGGCATCACCAAGTTGTCGGTGATCACTGCGCGCTGACAAATTTACGATTTTCCGGGGCCGTCTCCTTGGCAGGGTGCGGCCCCTTTTTTATTCCGGCCAAACACGTCACACCAGCGCGTGTTTTCATATTCTATTTGGGTCTTAATAAATAGCTTCTTATTCCTTAAAGAATATAACTCTCATCCCTATACTCAATCAGGAACAGACACGCAGCAGGAGAGCACCCCCATGCGCAACGAATCAATTCGCTATCTGATTGTGCCGGGCTGGCAAGGATCGCCAGAAGATCATTGGCAAAGCCATTGGCAGAACAGCCTGCCGAACAGCGCGCGGGTGGAACAGGCCGACTGGCTGACCCCGCGTCGTGAAGACTGGGTCGCCGCGTTGGCTGAGGCGATTGCCGCCGACAGCACGCCGGTGATCCTGATTGCCCACAGCCTGGGATGCATCACCGTCGCCCATTGGGCAGCGACCGCGCCTGTGCAGTTTTTGCGTCAGGTACGCGGTGCCTTGCTGGTCGCACCGGCAGACGTCGAGCGTCCGGCTTGTGTGCCGGCCTTGCGCAATTTCGCACCGATTCCGACGGACCTGCTGCCATTCCCCAGCCAAGTCGTCAGCTCCGACAACGACAGTGCCGTCAGTGCGTCGCGAGCCATGGAACTGGCGCGTAACTGGGGCGCGGAGGCGGGCATCCTCGCGGGTGCCGGCCACATCAACGTCAAGTCCGGCCACCAACGCTGGGAGCAGGGTTTTGCCTATCTCTATCGCCTGCAGAACCGTATGGAACATCACGCCCTGCGCCGCGCTTGAACCTTTTCTTTTTTTAGAATCGCCCCCCGTCTCCCGGCGGTTTGGGGCGGGAGTCTGCCATGAGTTTTGAATCCTTCGGTCAGCCATTGCTGACCTTTCCCGACGCTGAAAAAAGTCCCCTGAGCATCCGCGCCAAGGCATTGGTGTTCGTCGATCCGCGTTCCCGACAATTGCGCCAAGAGCTGGAACAACTGGCGCCGCGTTCGATTTCAGTGTTGATCCGCGGTGAAACCGGCACCGGCAAGGAGTTGCTTGCACGGCACATCCATCGCGCCAGCGATCGCGGTGGCTTGTTCGTCTCGGTCAATTGCGGGGCGATCAGCCCGACCTATGCCGACGCCGAATTGTTTGGCTACGCGGCCGGCAGTTACAGCGGTTCGGCCAGCAGCCGGGCCGGATGGTTCGGTTCGGCCAACGGCGGAACGTTGTACCTGGACGAGATCGGCGATTTGCCGTTGCCGATCCAGATCAAACTGCTCGCCGCTCTGGAAAACCACGAAGTCACCCGTGTAGGTGCCCATCAGCCGAGTCCGGTGGACGTGCGCCTGGTGGCGGCCACCAGTATCGATCTGGCCCAGGCCGTCGCCGCGGGCAAGTTCCATGAGCGGCTCTATCACTATCTAAGCGAAGGCCAACTCGAACTGCCGGCCTTGCGCGAGCGGGTGGGCGACATCCTGTCGTTGGCCGAATACTTCCTGGGTATCTATAGCCAGCGCCTGGATCTGCCGGTGCCGCTGATCAGCGAAACTGCGCAACATGTGCTGGAACGACACAGTTGGCCGGGCAACACCCGGGAGCTGGAAAATGTCATTCACTTTGCATTGCTGGTGAGTACCGGCGATGAGATTTTGCCCGAGCATTTGAATTTGCCGGATGAAGGATTGGTACAAATCGAACGGCAACTGCAACAGATCCTCGACAACGGCTCCGCCGCCGAAAAAGACGCCCTGAAACAAATCCTTAAAAACGCCGGCCTCCTTTAGGAGCAAGCTTGCTCGCGATTGGGCCTCCGCGGTTTTTCTGTACAGACGCCATCGCTGACAAGCCAGCTCCTACAGGGAATGCGCGAGCTAGAGCTGTATGAACAAAATGGAATATGAAAGTGAATAAAAGATATTGTTCGGGAATAAAAAATCCCGGTATTGTCCGCGTCACGCCAGCGATAGCACTTCACTGGCACACGTACTAATAGCCGTCGCCACAAGCGACTGTGATATTCGATAAGGACACTGCATGAAAAAGGTTCTGTTGTTCACCGCTCTGGCGGCTGCCCTGACCGCGGGCCTGGCCCAGGCTGGCGAGAAACTGGTGGTAGCGGCGACCCCGGTTCCCCACGCCGAGATTCTTGAACTGATCAAGCCAACCCTCGCCAAAGAAGGCGTGGACCTGGAAATCAAAGTCTTCACCGACTACGTTCAGCCCAACGTACAGGTTGATCAGAAGCGTCTGGACGCCAACTACTTCCAGACCCTGCCGTACCTGAAAAGCTTCAACGAAGGCAAAGGCACCAACCTGGTCACCGTGATCGGTGTTCACGTTGAACCGTTCGGTGGCTACTCGAAGAAAGTCAAAACCCTGGCCGAGCTGAAAGACGGCGCGACCATCGCTATTCCTAACGAAGGCAGCAACAGCGGCCGTGCCCTGATCCTGCTGCAGAAGGCTGGCCTGATCGAGTTGAAAGACCCGAAAAACGCGTTGGCCACGCCGAAAGACATCGCCAAGAACCCGCACAACTTCAAGTTCAAGGAACTGGAATCGGCCATGCTGCCGCGCGTGCTGGATCAAGTCGACCTGGACATGATCAACACCAACTACGCGCTGGAGGCGGGTCTGAACCCGGCTAAAGACGCGCTGGTGATCGAAGGTGCAGATTCGCCATACGTAAACTTCCTGGTGGCTCGTCCTGATAACAAGGACAGCGCCGCCATCCAAAAACTGGCCAAAGCCCTGACCAGCCCGGAAGTGAAAGCATTCATCGAGAAGAAGTACAGCGGCGCGGTACTGCCGGCGTTCTGATTCGCGAGGTAAACCTCTTCAAGGTTTCCAACGCCGACGGCTAATACAGCGTCGGCGTTTTTTTATTGGGCGTTCTCTGAAACCTGTGGCCTGCGAGCTTGCTCGCGCCGGATTGCTAAGCGACCCCAACACCTGTGCATGCGGTCGATCATGCACACCGCGTTGCCTGGGATTGCGACTGCTGCGCAACCGAGCGGGAGCAAGCCCCCTCGCCACAAAAGCCTGGCATCAATCAACGATGAAATTCACGCCACCCTGGCCTTCAACGCTCGGCGCAACGCCACCAATAACTTCACGATGTCCTGCGGGTTCATGGGTTGAAGCACTTTTGCATCTGCCATTTTCTCTTCCTTGTGAGTGATCGGCCGGCGAGTCTGGCCAATAGCGGTTCGTCCTTGGAGGGGTAAATCGAAAAAAAGATCCTTCCTACAGCGCAAGGGAAAATAGACGTCTTACTTCGCCTCGGCAAATTCCGCAGGGTAGTTTTTGGCTACCGCGTGCTGACCCGAACCCGGGGCGCCGAAGCGCTCATTGCGTCGCCACGCAAATTGTTCTTTATTTGACGCCGCGCAACGTGCGCGTTTGAAACCCTGTTCTAAGCTGACAGACGTATTGCGCGCGCATAACGCAAAGGAGTCTGCATGGCTGGTCCTGGAATGAAAATGGCGATCGGCTTGAGCCTCCTGGCTTTGCTGACCGCGTGTGATGAAGAAGCACCGATTGAGAAGGCTCGGCCACGGGTTTTCGTTCAGGAAGTCAAACCTGCCGAATATGCCGCCAACATCACCTTGACCGGCGATGTGCAGGCCCGGGTGCAGACCGAACTGTCTTTTCGCGTGAGCGGAAAGATCATCCAGCGTACGGTCGATGTCGGTGACCGGATCTCGGCCAGACAGGTCCTTGCCCGGCTCGACCCGAAGGACCTGCAAACCAATGTCGACTCCGCGCAGGCTCAAGTCGTCGCCGAACAGGCCAGGGTCAAACAGAACGCCGCTTCATTCGTGCGTCAGCAAAAACTGTTGCCCAAAGGCTATACCAGCCAAAGCGAATACGACTCTGCCCAGGCTGCATTGCGTAGCAGCCAAAGCTCGCTGGCGGCGGCCCAGGCGCAATTGGCCAATGCCCGTGAACAACTGAGTTACACCGCCTTGGTTTCCGATGCGCCGGGCGTGATCACTCAGCGCCAGGCAGAAGTCGGGCAAGTGGTTCAGGCCACGGTGCCGATTTTCAGCCTGGCCCAGGACGGTGAGCGCGATGCGGTGTTCAATGTCTACGAATCGCTGCTGGCCGAACCGCCATCAGACAAAGCCGTCGTGGTCAGCCTGCTCGACAATCCGGCGATCAAAACCACTGGCACCGTCCGGGAAATCACCCCGGCGGTCTCCGAGCAGACCGGTACCGTACAGGTCAAAGTCACCCTCGACAGCTTGCCGCCGGGCATGCAGCTGGGCTCGGTGGTGAGTGCCAGTGCCAATACCCGGGGTAAATCCGCGGTGGAATTGCCATGGTCGGCGTTGACCAAGAAAGTCAGCGACCCTGCCGTGTGGCTGGTGGACGGCGAAGGCAAGGCGCAGCTGCATGCCGTCACCGTTGGCCGCTACCTGACCGGTAAAGTCATCATCAGCGATGGCCTCAAAGGCGGCGAAAAAGTCGTCATTGCCGGCGGCCAGTTGCTGCACCCCGGCGTGACCGTGGAAATCGCTGAAAACACCTACAAGGAATTGGCCACGGAGAGTCAACCATGAAGCATCTGTTACTGGTGTTCGCCAGTGTGATGCTGGTGGCCTGTTCGAAAGAGGAAGCAGCACCGGAACCGGTGCGCCCGGTGTTGTCGATCAAGGTCGAAGCGCTGGGTGAGCAAAACCTCGGCCGCTTCGCGGGGAGCATCCAGGCCCGTTATGAAAGCAACGTCGGTTTCCGGGTGCCGGGACGCATCGCCAGCCGTAGCGTCGATGTCGGCGCGGAAGTCGAAAAGGGCGCCTTGCTTGCCTCGCTGGATCCTACCGATCAGAAGAACCAGTTGCGCTCCGCAGAAGGCGATCTGGCGAGTATCCGGGCGAATCTGATTAATGCTCAGGCCACTGCACGGCGACAGCAGAGCCTGTTCGATCAAGGGGTGGGCTCCCAGGCGCAACTCGACGCTGCGCAGACTGACCTGAAAACCACCCAGGCTTCTCTTGACCAGGCCCAGGCGGCGGTCAATCAGGCCAAGGACCAACTGAACTACGTTGAACTGCGTGCCGATCACAAAGCGGTGGTCACCGCGTGGATGGCCGAGGCCGGGCAAGTCGTCACTGCCGGCCAGCAAGTGGTCACCCTGGCACAACCGGACATCAAGGAAGCGGTGATCGATCTGCCGGACACCCTGGTCGATCAGTTGCCCCAGGACGTGGTGTTTCAAGTGGCCTTGCAACTGACCCCGGAAATCAACACCACGGCCATCGTCCGTGAAATCGAACCCCAGGCAGAAAGCGCCACCCGTACCCGCCGTGCGCGCCTGACCCTGAGCGAAACGCCCACCGCGTTTCGTCTGGGCTCGGCGATCAGCGTGACCTTGAGTTCGGCGATCAAGCCGCAAATCGAACTGCCTCTGAGCGCACTGCAGGAGGTCGATGGCAAACCGCGGATCTGGATCGTCGATACGCAGTCACAAACCGTATCCCCGCGGGACGTCAGCATCGTCAGCCGCACCGATACAACGGTGGTCGTGGCCAGTGGCGTGAAGTCCGGCGAGCGGATTGTCAGTGCGGGTGTGAACAGCCTCAAACCGGGGCAGAAAGTGAAAGTAGATGAGGGCAGCCCACAATGAAAGGGAGCTTCAACTTATCCGAATGGGCGCTTAAACATCAGTCGTTTGTCTGGTATTTGATGTTCGTCGCGTTGCTGATGGGCGTGTTCTCGTACTTGAACCTGGGTCGCGAGGAAGACCCTTCATTCACCATCAAGACCATGGTGATCCAGACCCGCTGGCCGGGTGCGACCCAGGAGGAAACCCTCAAGCAGGTCACTGACCGCATCGAGAAAAAACTCGAAGAACTCGACTCGCTCGACTACGTGAAAAGCTACACCCGCCCCGGTGAGTCCACGGTGTACGTTTACTTGCGCGACACCACCAAGGCCAAGGACATTCCGGAAATCTGGTACCAGGTGCGCAAGAAAATCGGCGACATTCGCTACTCGTTTCCCCAAGGCATCCAGGGACCATCGTTCAACGACGAATTCGGTGACGTGTTCGGTTCGATCTATGCCTTTACCGCCGACGGCCTGACGTTGCGCCAGTTGCGCGACTACGTCGAACAGGCCCGTGCCGACATCCGTGGCGTGCCGGGATTGGGCAAGATCGAGATGGTCGGGCAGCAGGATGAAGTCCTGTACCTGAATTTCTCGACCCGCAAACTGGCGGCGCTGGGCATCGATGAGCAGCAGGTGGTTCAAAGCCTGCAAGCGCAGAACGCCGTGACGCCGGCGGGGGTGATCGAAGCCGGTCCCGAGCGGATTTCGGTGCGCACATCCGGGCAGTTCATTTCCGAGAAAGACCTGGCCAACGTCAACCTGCGGCTCAATGATCGCTTCTATCGCCTGGCCGACATTGCCGATATTCGCCGTGGTTACGTCGACCCGTCGACCCCGGAATTTCGTTTCAATGGACAACAGGCCATCGGCCTGGCCATTGCCATGCAGACCGGCGGCAACATCCAGGAATTCGGCAAGGCCCTGCACCAGCGTGTCAGCGAGCTCACTGCGAACCTGCCGGTGGGCGTCGGTGTCCACAACGTCTCCGATCAGTCCGTCGTGGTGGAAGCCGCGGTTGGCGGGTTCACCAGTGCCTTGTTCGAAGCCGTGGTGATCGTGTTGGTGGTCAGCTTCATCAGCCTCGGCGTGCGCGCCGGTCTGGTGGTGGCGTGCTCGATCCCGCTGGTGCTGGCGATGGTGTTCGTGTTCATGGAATACAGCGGCATCACCATGCAGCGGATTTCCCTTGGTGCGTTGATCATCGCGCTGGGCCTGCTGGTGGATGATGCGATGATCACGGTCGAGATGATGGTCTCGCGTCTGGAGTTGGGCGATACCAAGGAGCAGGCGGCGACCTTTGCCTATACCTCGACCGCCTTCCCGATGCTCACAGGTACGTTGGTCACAGTGGCGGGTTTCGTACCGATTGGCCTCAATGGCAGCTCGGCCGGTGAATACACCTTCACCCTGTTTGCGGTGATTGCCGTGGCCATGCTGGTTTCGTGGGTGGTGGCGGTGCTGTTCGCCCCGGTCATCGGCGTGCACATCCTCAGCGTCAATGTGAAGCCGCATGCGGCCGAACCCGGGCGTCTGGGACGGGCATTCAATAGCGGCCTGTTGTGGAGCATGCGCAACCGCTGGTGGGCGATTGGCCTCACCATCCTGTTGTTCGCGCTGTCGGTTGTCGGTATGCGCTTTGTGCAGAATCAGTTCTTTCCGGCCTCGGACCGCCCGGAAATCCTCGTCGACCTGAACCTGCCGCAAAACGCCTCGATCGATGAAACCCGCAAGGCCGTGGACAAGCTCGAAGCGACGCTCAAGGGTGACCCGGATATCGTGCGCTGGAGTACTTACGTCGGCCAGGGTGCGATTCGTTTTTACCTGCCTCTCGACCAGCAACTGCAGAACCCCTACTACGCGCAATTGGTGATCGTCGCCAAAGACTTCGAGACCCGCACAGCCCTCAGCGATCGCCTGCGTGAACGTCTGCGCAAGGATTTCGTCGGCATCGGCAGTTTTGTCCAGGCGCTGGAAATGGGCCCGCCTGTGGGCCGGCCGATCCAGTACCGGGTCAGCGGCCCGGACATCGACCAGGTGCGCAAGCACGCCATCGATCTGGCCAGCCAGTTGGACAAGAACCCGCACATCGGCGAAATCATTTTCGACTGGAACGAGCCGGGCAAGGTGCTGCGCATCGATATTGCCCAGGACAAGGCCCGCCAGCTCGGCTTGTCGTCCGAGGACGTGGCGAACCTGATGAACAGCATCGTCAGTGGCTCGACGGTGACCCAGGTCGACGATGACATCTACCTGATCAACGTGGTCGGTCGCGCCGTAGACGCCGAACGGGGTTCGCCGGAAACCCTGCAGAACCTGCAGATTCTCACCCCGGGCGGCACCTCGATTCCTTTGCTCGCGTTTGCCTCCGTGCGCTACGAACTTGAGCAACCGCTGGTGTGGCGTCGCGATCGTAAACCGACGATTACCATCAAGACGGCGGTGGTCGGTGAAATTCAGCCCACCGATCTGGTGAAACTGCTCAAGCCGGACATCGACCAGTTCGCTGCAGCATTGCCGGCGGGATACAAGGTCGCCACGGGCGGTACGGTGGAGGAGAGCGCCAAGGCCCAGGGGCCGATCAACAAGGTCATCCCGTTGATGGTGTTCCTGATGGCCACCTTCCTGATGATTCAACTGCACAGCGTGCAGAAAATGTTCCTGGTGGCCAGCGTCGCGCCGCTGGGCCTGATCGGCGTGGTGCTGGCGCTGGTGCCGACGGGAACGCCGATGGGCTTTGTGGCGATCCTCGGCATTCTGGCGCTGATCGGCATCATCATCCGCAACTCGGTGATTCTGGTGACCCAGATCGACGCGTTCGTGGCCGAAGGTTCTTCACAATGGGATGCCGTGCTGGAAGCCACCGAACACCGTCGGCGACCGATCCTGCTGACCGCCGCGGCGGCGAGCCTGGGCATGATCCCGATTGCCCGGGAAGTGTTCTGGGGGCCGATGGCCTACGCGATGATCGGCGGGATCATCGTCGCGACCTTGCTCACGCTGCTGTTTTTGCCGGCGTTGTACGTGGCCTGGTACAGGATTCACGAGCCTAAGAAAGAAGTGCGATAAGGCGAGCGCTGCGCGCTCATCGCCAGCAGGCTGGCTCCCACAGGTGCATGCGTTCAACGGTGGGAGCCAGCCTGCTGGCGATGGCGTCCGAACAGACTACACCGGCTTACGCCACACACTCGCCAGCCAAGGCTGCTGCTCCCGCGGCAGTCCCGCTGGCCGGTAGTAATGCTCCAGCTCGACAAACCCCGCTTCGGTGAGCAACTGCTGCCACGCTTGAAGATCGTGATACGCCCCATAGCGCGGCCCGTTCCAGCCTTCCTGATTCTCGCCACGGGGATTGGAACTGAACAACACACCACCAGGCTTCAGCGCCCCACGCAACTCCAGCAATACCCGAGGCAGCTCCTGGCGCGGGATGTGGAACAACACCGCGTTGGCAAAAATACCGTCGAAACGCTCGGCCGGCAGATCGAGCTTCAGAAAGTCCTGCTGCCAGACTTCGCAGCCGCTGTCCTCACGGGCCATCTGCGCGAATTTTTCCGAACCGTCGAGGCCGACGGCTGTGTGGCCCATGCGCGTAAACGTCTGCAGATCCCGACCGGGGCCGCAGCCGAAGTCGAGAATGTCGAACGGTGCCTGGCCATGGATATGCCGCAGCAGGGCATCGATGTTCTGGCTGACATCGTGATCGCGAGTGCCTTCACGAAAACCGTCCGCCACCGAGTTGTAGTGGCCGAGGGTGGTGGTTGTGATTTTTTCGAGGTCGTCGGGGGTTTGTTTCATGGTCGGCTGCGCAGGCAATTGGGATTTGCCGAATATACGCCATGAAATTTCAGGTCGTGCAAGCGCCCTCGCCACAAAAGCACCTGACGCACCGAGGATCTACCGCTTGTTCAATTCCCGCGCCAGTCTGTCGCCACCCAACTGAATCACCGCCACCAACGCCACCAGCAACACAATCACCGTCAACATGATCTGGCTGTCAAAACGCTGATACCCATACCGGTACGCAATGTCCCCCAGCCCGCCCGCACCAATCGCCCCGGCCATGGCCGACGAATTGATCATCGTGACCAGAGTGATGGTGAACCCGCCAACAATCCCCGGCAGCGCTTCCGGCAACAGCACATGCCAAACGATGTGACCGCGTCGGCAACCCATGGCCTGCGCGGCTTCGATCAGCCCGTGATCGACCTCGCGCAAACTGACCTCGGCAATCCGCGCAAAGAACGGCGTCGCCGCGATGGTCAACGGCACCACCGCCGCCCATACGCCGTAGGTGGTGCCGACAATCAAGCGGGTGAAGGGGATCAGTGCCACCATCAGAATCAGGAACGGGATCGAGCGGAACAGGTTCACGAACGCGCCCAATGCGCGGTTGATCGCCGGGGCCTCGTAGATTCCGCCCCTGGAACTGGTGACCAGGATCACCGCCAGCGGAATACCCGCCAGCAGCGCGATCAGCGATGACACACCGACCATCAAAAACGTGTCGATAAAGCCTTGCAGCAAGCGATCAAACCACATAACCCAACACCTCCACCTGTTGCGCCCAGCGGCCGGCGCGTTGCTGCAGTTCTTCGGCAGTGAGGGATGAACCCGTCACCGACAACAGCAATTGTCCGAGGGCGTGCCCTTGAATCCGTTCCACGCCACCCTGCAACAAGCGCACTCGGCCGCCGAGAGCGCCGAACAGGGCCGCGATGTCCGGTTCATCATCGGCAGCGCCGGTAAATTGCAGGCGCAATACCACCGCGTCTTCTGCTGACTGTGGCCGGGATCGCAAGCGGTTTTGCAGCTCTGGCGGCAGGGCGTGTTGCAATGGCGCGAGCAAGGTCTTGCTGACGTCGTGCTGCGGATTGCCGAACACTTCCCACACCGGGCCTTGCTCAACGATGTGCCCATGTTCGAGCACCACGACGCGATCACAGATCTCGCGGATCACTGCCATTTCATGGGTGATCAAAATGATGGTCAGGCCCAGGCGCTGGTTGATCTCGCGCAACAACCCGAGGATCGATTGCGTGGTTTCCGGATCCAGCGCGGAAGTGGCCTCGTCGCACAGCAGAATCGCCGGGTCGTGCACCAGCGCGCGGGCAATGCCGACACGTTGTTTCTGGCCACCGGAGAGTTGCGCGGGGTAGGCCTTGTGCTTGGCTTGCAGGCCCACCAGTTCCAGCAGTTCGCGAACCTTCTGATCGCGTTTTTCCTTGGGCACGCCGGCGACTTTCAGCGGCAACTCGACATTCTGCCAAACGGTTTTGGCCGACATCAGATTGAAGTGCTGGAAGATCATGCCGATGCGCCGCCGCAGCGCCACCAGGCGATCCTCGTCGAACCCACCGATGTCGACCTGATCGATCAGCACCCGGCCTGAAGTCGGTTGTTCCAGGCGATTGATGGTACGGATCAATGACGATTTGCCGGCGCCGCTGCGGCCGATAATGCCGAACACTTCACCGCGCTGGATCGCCAGGTCAATGCCGTGCAGGGCGGCCACCGGGCCATGTTTACCGTCGTAGGTTTTACCCAGGCCGACGAAGCGAACGTGGGCACGATTGAGTTCAGGGTGCAGCTCGGTTTGCACGGCGGCATGAGGCTCTGGAATTTCCAGTCGCAGTTGCGTGGCAGCGGTCATGCTCAGCTCTCCCAGCCGGCTTGATAGAGCTTGCCATGGGCTTTATCCAGCGCGGCGCGCACGGCTGGCGAATGCTGGTAGATGTCGACGAACTTGATCAGGCGCGGGTCGGTTTTGCTCTTCGGCTGGATCACGAACTGGATCACGTATTCCTTGTGGTCGAGGCCGTCGAACAGCAGCGCGGAACCGGCATCGAAGGTCTTCGCCAGGCGGATGTAGGCCGGGTAGCCCTGGACCAGATCAGCGTCGTCGTAAGCGCGGACCAGTTGCACGGCTTCAACCTGGAGGATCTTGATTTTCTTCGGGTTGGCAATGATGTCTTCTTCGGTGGCCTTGTAGCCGACACCCGGTTTGAGGGTGATCAGGCCAGCCTTGGCCAACAGTTGCAAACCACGGCCGCTGTTGATCGGGTCGTTGGCGATCGCCACGCTGGCGCCTTCTGGCAACTCGTCGAAGCTTTTGTATTTTTTCGAGTAGAGGCCGACGTTGTTGATGATCCCCGGCGCAAACGGCACCAGGTCAAAACCGGCGGCAGCCTTGGCGTTTTCCAGGAACGGGATGTGCTGGAAGTAGTTCACGTCGATGTCACCGGAGGCGAGGCTGACGTTGGGTGCAATCCAGTCGGTGAACTCCACCAGCTCGACTTTCAGGCCTTGTTTACCGGCTTCTTCAACCGCGGCTTCCAGCGGAATGGCGAAGGCAGCGGTGGTGCCGATTTTCAGCGGAGCGTCGGCGGCGAACACCGCAGAGCTAAAAAGGCCGAGGGCCAGGGCCAGTACTTTGACTGGGTGAGAGAGGTGGTTCTTGGTCATGATGGTTTTTCCAGTCAGTGCATAAGATTTTTGGTGTTCGGGCGGGCCTCATCGCTGGCAAGCCAGCTCCCACAGTGTTCTCGGGTGTTCACGCGCCCCCTGTGGGAGCTGGCTTGCCAGCGATGCTTTTAGCGTCGGAAGGCCGAGCCGGTATGTTGCCCAGGCAAATGCGCCGCTCGGTGAAACAGCTTTTCCCGCAAGCTGCCGTCGTCGTAGGCGGTCTTGTACGAGCCTCGGCGTTGCAGTTCGGGGATCACCAGGTCGATGAAATCCACGTAGCTTTCCGGCGTGACGATCCGCGTCAGGTTGAAGCCGTCGAGGCCGGTTTCGGCGATCCATGATTCCAGCTCATCGGCCACTTGCTCAGGCGAGCCGACCACGGTGATGTAGCGTCCGCCGAGGGCGTGTTGTTCGAGCAATTTGCGTCGGGTCCAGTCGTTGTTTTGCAGGTTTTTGGTGGCTGACTGGATCGCGTTGCTTTTCACGTACTGGATCGGCTCGTCGATGGCGTACTCGGAAATATCGATGCCGGTGGACGCCGAGAAATGCGCCACGCCGGCTTCGGCACTGGCGTAGCTCAGGTATTCGGCGTGCTTGGCCCAGGCCAGCTCTTCGGTTTCGCCGACAATCACGTTCAAGCCCATGAACACCTTGATGTCCTCGGGATTGCGCCCGGCGGCGACCGCGCTGGCGCGGACCTTGTCCACTTGCACCTGGGTCGACGTCTTGGTCTGGCCGCTGATGAACACACACTCAGCGTGCCGGCCGGCGAACAGCAAACCGCGATCCGAACTGCCGGCCTGGAACAGCACCGGTGTGCGCTGCGGTGACGGCTCGCACAGGTGATAACCCTCGACCTGATAGAACTCGCCCTTGTGCTCGACCTTGTGCACCTTGTCCGGCTGCGCATAGATGCGTTGCCGGGGATCGTTCAACACCGCGCCGTTTTCCCAGCTGCTTTCCCAGAGTTTGTAGAGCACCTCCAGGTACTCGTCGGCCTGGTCGTAACGGCGGTCGTGCTCGACCTGCTCGCTCAGGCCCATGGCCTTGGCGGCGCTGTCGAGGTAGCCGGTGACGATGTTCCAGCCCACACGACCACGGCTCAGATGATCCAGCGTTGACATGCGGCGGGCGAACAGGTACGGCGGCTCGTAGGTGAGGTTGGCGGTGAGACCGAAACCGAGGTTTTTGGTCACCGCCGCCATGGCCGAGACCAGCAGCAACGGGTCGTTGACCGGCAGCTGAATCGACTCCTTGAGCGGAACGTCCACCGAGTTTTGGTAGACGTCGTAAACGCCAACGATGTCAGCGATGAACAAACCGTCGAACAGGCCGCGTTCGAGCAACTGCGCCAGTTCGGTCCAGTACTCAATGGTTTTGTATTGGGTCGACGTGTCGCGCGGGTGCGTCCACAGGCCGTGGTTGATGTGCCCGATGCAGTTCATGTTGAACGCGTTGAGCAGGATTTTTTTCCTGGCCATCAGATAGTCCCCCGTAGCGGCGGGTTTTCATCGTTGAGGTAGTAATTGCCCACCGCGTGGTACTTCCAGCGCACCGGGTCGTGCAGGGTGTGCACCCGGGCGTTACGCCAGTGCCGATCAAGGCCGTGTTCAATCAGGGTCGCCTGGCTGCCGGCCAGTTCGAACAAGGTACTGCCGGCCGCGAGGGAGATTTCGGTGCTGATGGCGCGGGCTTCGGCGATGGCAATCGAAGCCGCTGCGACGGTCTCGGCGTTGGTGTCAGCCTGAGCCCTGTCGAGGCATTCGCCGGCGCGTTCGAGCAGCGCTTCGGTGACGTGCAGGCGAATGCTCAAGTGGCCGAAGCTCTTGAGGGTCAGCGGATCATCGATGGCTCTCTCATGGGTCGCGTCGATCCACGGCCGGGTCTTGGTCCGCACAAAATGCAGTGCATCTTCGTAGGCCGCGCGGGCGATGCCGGTGTCGATGGCGGCGTGAAGAATTTGCGCGAGTGGACCGACCGGGGTCGGGCGCTCGAACGCGGTTTGAAACGGGATCACGTCTTCGACGGCGACGAAAACATCTTCGAACACCACCGAACCGCTACCGGTGGTGCGCTGACCGAAGCCGCTCCAGTCGTCGATGACAGTCAAACCTTTGCTGTTGCTCGGGACGAACGCCAATTGCTGCACGCCGTTTTCATCAATGACCGAGGTAGGGATGCGCTGGGCATAGATTGCGCCGGTGGCGTAGAACTTACGCCCGTTGATGCGATAGCCGCCGCGCGCTCCCTGTAAATCAGGGGTCAGGCGGGTGACGCGGTCGTGGGCGGTTTTGGTGCCTAGCTCGGCGAGTGCATTGCCGAAACGCTGACCGGCCAGTACTTCGGCGTACAGGCGGTTTTTCTGCTCGGGGTTGCCGTTTACGCGCAGCACTTCCAGGGCATAAAAATGATTCTGCGGGATCTGCCCGAGGGAGCCGTCGGCCTGGGAAATCAGGGCGATGACTTTGGCCAGCGTGACGTTGGAAACGCCCGCGCCACCGTGCTCTTTCGGCACGCTGATGCCCCACAGGCCCGAGCGGGAAAACACGTCCAGTTCCGGGTGTGGCAAACGGCGTTCGCGATCACGGAGGGCGCTGTCGCGCCTGAAATCGTCGGCCAGGTCGCTGGCGACAATCAGGGCTTGCTCATCGCTGGTGATGACCGCGACGTGGTGAGAACTTGTCATGTGTTTCTCCAGCGCTCTGGTAGAAGTGTTCCGGTCGTTAAATCCAGGAATGGCGAGCCGGTAAAGTGCCGTTCAGGTGATAGGCGCCCACGGCGTGGTACTTCCAGCGCACCGGGTCATGCAGGGTGTGCACCCGGGCGTTGCGCCAATGGCGGTCAAGGTTGAATTCGGCAAGGGTCGCGCGGCTGCCGGCCAGCTCGAAAAGCTTTTCGCTGGCCAGTAGCGAGATCTCGGTGGTCAGCACCTTGGCTTCGGCCACGACAATCGAGGCACGGGCGGCGGATTCGGCGGTGAGCGGCGCGGCGCTGACCTGATCGAGCACTTGTCCGGCCTTGCGCAGCAGGGCCTCGGCGGCATGCAATTCGATTTTCAGCTTGCCGATATCGGCGATCACGTACAGGTCATCGCTGGCCCGTTCAACGTTGGCGTCAATCCATGGTCGGGAACGGGTTTTCACGAATTCGATGGCATCGTCGATGGCGCCCCGGGCGATTCCGGCGTCAATGGCGGCCTGAATCAGTTGCGAGACGGCGCCCTGGGTGTTGGGCTTTTCATTGATCTTCCAGTTGTCCACCACCAGATCGGCGTCGACCCGCACGTTGTTGAGCAAAATCGTACCGCTGGCGGTGGTGCGCTGACCGAAACCGGACCAGTCATCGACGATGCGCAGCCCCGGCGTACCGCGACGCACGAAGGCCAGCACTTGCTTGCCATCGTCATTGAGCGCCTTGACTGCAACCCAATGCGCGAACAGCGCGCCGGTGGAATAGAACTTCTGCCCGCTGATGACAAAACCATCGCCGTCGGCGGTGATGCGCGCCTTGAGGTCCAGGGTGTTTTTGGTGCCGCGTTCCGGCCCGGCGTTGCCGATGCGCCAGCCGTCGAGCACGCTATTGAACAGCTGTTTTTTCTGCGCTTCAGTGGCGCTGCCCAGCACCAGATTCAGGATGCCGAACTGGTTCTGCGGGATCTGCCCCAGGGCCGGGTCTGCCGCGGAAATGATCGCGAACACCTCAGCCAGGGTGACGAACGAAACCTGTGGGCCACCGTACTCGCGGGGGATGCAAATGCTGCCCAGCCCGCTGCGGGTGAATTGTTCGATTTCCGACCAAGGCAGCTTGCGCTGCTGGTCACGTTTGGCCGCTTGCAGGCGCGCGACTTGCGCCAGTTCATGAGCGGCCTTGATCGCTTGTGCGTCGTTGCGCAGCACTTGTGCGGGCAACAATAGCGGGGCGATATCCAGATCACTCTGGACGATTGCATCTGCCAAATTGGACATCAGCGCCGCTCCCTGGCTGCACGCAATGCCCTGGCGATCTGCACTGGGGTGATTGTGTTCCGGACCATACCTACCTCACATCTCATGGAAACGCCGCAGTGCGGCGAGCGAAAACAAGAGTGTCCGGTGGTCCGGTGTATATACCCTAAGCGTTTATAAAATAGTTTTGAACTAACCTTTAGGAATATCAATAGAAGTGTGTCGTTTCGATCCATTCAGGCATCAGCGATTTCTTCGTTCAGCAGCCTTGAGCACTTTCTTTGGCGGGACGTTGAGGTACGGATTGGCACAACCAATCTTCAACGTGCGTGCGGGCGCCCACCGTGAGTTGTTGCCGACCCGGTCGAGGATGCAATACGTCACTTCCAGGCGCAGGTCTTCGCCGGCCTCGATAATGATCGCCGGTGGTACCCAGACCTGGATTGGCTGGCCCACGTCATTCGCCGTGAGTCGCGGCAGGTCCATGCGCACGTCGCCCCAGCGCAGGGTGATTTCGTCGTCGGCCGCCATGTTCAGGTACGGCTCGATGGTCACGGGCACGCCGCGCTTGATCTGGTTGGGATTCACGCCCTGGCGGCGAATCGTTTCGGGGATGCTCACGGGGGCCAGGCACTGGTTTTCGTCGCCGTACAAGGCAGAAGGCTCGCCACCCGGACAATCGAGTTTGACTTGCACGCGCCTGGCCGGCGAAACCGCCGGCCCCTGGCCGACCTGCATGATCCGGTAATGGACGCGCGATGAGCCATTGACGATGAAGCTCTCCGGCACCCTCAGTTGAACGGATCGGCCAACCTCATTGTTGGTCAGCACCCGGGAGGCGACATAGCAGTTGTCCCAGAACAGTTCGATCAGATCGCCATCGTCCATTGCGGGGTAGGGCGGCACGTCAATCAGCAGGTGCGCGGCCGAGGTGATGTTGATGTCGCTCCTGTGAGATTGCGCCAGGGTTGGGGCTGCAAGTTCGGGTTGGTTCGAAGTGCTTTTCATGGAATCTCCTTGAAGTTGTTGCAGCGAAGTCCGTGTCTGAAAAAATAAAGGCGTGAAAGATAATTAATTGTTCTGGTTTAATAATCGCTGGTGCGGTTTGTAGGCTAGATAAGAGTTCGGGTGAATCAGTGTCAATAGCGATTGTTAGTTGAGCGGGGGATATAGCGTTATTCAGAAATGTCCTACGCATTGAAGTTAATAAGCGCTATTGGAGCGTAGACTTTGCTTATGAGTACCGGGTGTGTTCGGCCTTGAATACCGTGGGCGGGGGAATGGGGGGTAATGTTCGATGAGCAGTACAAGTCTGTTGCGGGATATAAATATGTGCCGCCAGTACGGACGAATTATTATCTATGATTTTCGGGGGTTGTTATGTGTGAGCGGGGAGGGTATGTAACTTCCGTCCGTGGAAGTTAACAGTTTTGCGAAGGGGTGTTAGTTGTGTGAGTTGTTCAGGAACTTACTGAGGAACTGTTTCGTGCGTTCTTCTTTCGGGTTGGCAAACAACGCCTTTGCCTCGCCTTGTTCGACGATCACGCCCTTGTCGAAAAACACCACGCGATTGGCCACGTCACGGGCGAAAGCCATTTCGTGGGTCACGATGACCATGGTGCGATTCTCTTCGGCCAGGCCGCGGATCGTCGCCAGCACTTCACCCACCAGCTCCGGGTCGAGTGCAGAGGTCGGTTCGTCGAACAGGATCACTTCCGGTTCCATCGCCAGCGCCCGGGCAATTGCCACGCGTTGTTGCTGGCCGCCCGAGAGACGGCGCGGGTAAGCATCTTCCTTGCCCGCCAGGCCAACCTTGGCCAACAGCTTTTTACCCAGGGCAACGGCGTCGGCGTGGGGGATCTTCTTGACGATGATCGGGCCTTCGATAACGTTTTCCAGGGCAGTGCGATGGGGGAACAGGTTGAAGTTCTGGAACACGAAACCCACGTGCTGGCGCAAGTTGCGCACCAGGCTTTGCTGCTGGTTCAACGGGCGGCGGGTATCGATCTCGATATTGCCGACCTTGATCCGGCCACTGCTGGGCTCCTCCAGGAAATTCAGGCAACGCAGGAACGTGGTCTTGCCCGAGCCGCTAGGCCCGATGATCGCCACGACCTCGCCTTCCTTCACTTGCAGATCGATGCCGTTGAGCACGACTTGACCCTTGAACTGCTTTGTCAGTTTTTCCACGACAATCATGGGGTCAGGACTCCTGGTCGTGCCGATTGACCCGCTCTTCCAACTTGTTCTGCAGGTGCGAAAGCACCGTGGCCAGAATCCAGTAGATCAGCGCGGCGGCAAGATACATGGTGAAAACTTCGAAGGTACGGGCGGTAATCAGCTGTGCCTGACGGAACAGCTCCGGCACCTGGATAGTGGCCGCCAGCGCGGTGTCCTTGACCAGCGAAATGAAGCTGTTGCCCAGCGGTGGCAATGCGGTGCGCATCGCCTGCGGCAGGATGGCCCGGCGCAGAGTCTGCGCACGGGTCATGCCGATGCTGGCAGCCGCTTCCCATTGGCCGCGTTCGATCGAGCTGATCGCGGCACGCAGGATTTCACAGGCGTAAGCGGCCATGTTCAGCGAGAAGCCGATCATGGCCGCCGGAATTGGATCGAGTTCCATGCCCAATTGCGGCAAGCCGTAATAGATCACGAACAGTTGCACCAGCAACGGCGTGCCGCGAAAGAACGACACGTAGATGCGGGCGATCCAGCTCACCAGCTTGAAGCGCGACAGGCGCATCAGTGCCAGGCCGAAGCCCAGCAAGAGGCCGAAGAACATCCCGCCGAGGCTCAAGATGACCGTGTAGTACGCGCCCTTGAGCAGAAAGGGCGCAGAATCCAGTGCGAGTTGGAAAGCTTCTTCCATTATTGAGTGACGTCAGCGCTGAAGTATTTTTCCGAAAGCTTTTTCAGCGTACCGTCGGCACGCAGCTTGTCGATCGCCTTGTTCACCGCAGCCAGCAGTTCCGGCTCGCCTTTGCGCAGGGCAATGCCGGCTTCCTGGCGGGAGAACGCTGCGCCGGCGGCAACGGTGTCGGTTGCCTTCTTGGCGTATTCCAGCGCGGCCAGACGGTCGATCAGGATGGCGTCGATACGGCCCACACGCAGGTCCTGGAACTTGGTCGGATCATCGTCATAGGTCTTGATGATGGCTTTGGGCTGATTGTCCTTGAGCCATTGTTCGTAGTTGGTGCCCAGGCCCACACCGACCTTCTTGCCGGCCAGGTCGTCAGCGGACTTGATGGTGCCGTCGTTCTGTTTCAGAACCAGCGCCTGAATACCGGAGACGGTGTAGGGCTCGGAGAAATCGTACTTCTTCTTGCGCTCTTCAGAGATGGTCACCTGGTTGATCACCGCGTCCAGGCGCTTGGATTCCAGTGCCGCGAGGATGCCGTCCCATTTGGTCGGTTGCAGTTTGACCTTCACGCCCAGCTCCTTGGCCAGGGCTTCGGAGAATTCGACTTCGAAGCCGGCCAGTTTGCCGTCGGCGTCGACGAAACTGAACGGTGGGTAGGTGCCTTCCAGGCCGACGTTGATCACGCCTTTGTCCTTGATTTGTTGCAGTTGCTCACCGGCCACTGCCTGGCCGATCAGGCCGGCGCTCAGTGCCAGGCCCAGCGAGCCCACCAGCAGATTTCGACGTAGTGCGGAAAAATTCATGACAAGCCCCTGTGTTTTCTTATGGAAGACGCTTAAGGAAAGTTGGCAAATTCGGGAATTGGACGACAGCGATATCCTGCCCTAAAAGCAACGTATGCGTCTCGCTGCAAATTCGCCTGCGGCGTGACTATATGATGGCGTTATTAGATTAGAAAATAATAAATTCTATTTTTGTTATTCTTTAAATGAATATGTTTTTTTCATCCTTCTGTGGCGAGGGAGCGTGCTCCCTCGCCACAGGGTCAGTCAGTCAGAAATTCTTTATACGCAAACAACGCCGGCGCCCCACCGGTGTGCAGGAAGATGATCGGCCCCCCGTTGAAACGCTGACGACCGATGCCATCAAGCAATCCCGCCATGGCCTTGCCAGTGTAGACCGGGTCCAGCAACAGCCCTTCCTGGCTCGCCAGCAACTTGACCGCCGCCAGCGTCCCGGCATTCGGCTCGCCATAGCGCGGCCCGAAATACTCATCCCACAACTCAACCTTGAAACTGTCCGGCAGGCTCACACCCAACAGTTCTGCCGTGCGTTCGGCCAACCCTTGCACTTTTGGCCGCTGATCTTCATCGCTGCGCGAAACAGTCACGCCAATGACGGGCAATTGCGGCAGTGCTTCACTCAAGGCCAGTGCCAGTCCGCTGTGGGTCCCGGCGCTGCCCGAAGCGAGGACGACAGCGGCGAAATCCAGGCCGGTGTCCTTGATCTGCTCGGCCAGTTCCAGGCCAGCACGCACGTAGCCCAGCGCGCCCAACGCATTGGAGCCGCCGATCGGCACCAGATACGGTTTTTTGCCATTGTTGCGCAGGCGCGCGGCCAATGCCTGCAATTGCTCGTCGGCGTTATCGAGGTTTTCCACCTGCTCGACTTTGGTATCGAACAGGTCCAGCAACAGCCGATTGCCGTTGCCGAGATAGTTGCTATCGTCGGTACCCAGAGGATTTTCCAGCAGGGCGACACAGCCTAGCCCCAGCCTGGCGGCAATCGCGGCGGTCTGGCGCACATGGTTCGACTGCAGGGCACCCGCGGTGATCAAGGTATCCGCGCCCTGGGCCAAGGCATCCGCGGCGAGGAATTCAAGCTTGCGCAGCTTGTTGCCGCCCATCGCCAGTGGCGTCAGGTCGTCGCGTTTGACATACACATCACGCCCGAGCCAGGTCGACAGCCGTTCGAGTTTTTCCAGGGCGGTGGGCTGACCGAGCAGGTCGAGGCGATTGAAGCGGGCAAGCTGTTGTTTGATCAACTCTTGATTGGACATGGTTCCGTACTGGCGGTGAATGATGTCAGGACTATAGGCACGCCCATTTCACGGGGCAACCGCCAATCGCTTATAGCTGATGGTGCTTGACACAGCACAATTGGTTCTTAATTTGGCCACAGGCCCTTGCCGTAAAGTAATCGCCGTTGACGCGGCCAGACCGTCCGGCCGCCCGTGAGGAGTTTTTACCGTGAGTGAGCGTTCCAGCCATTGGCAATTGCAGACCATCGTCAGCCAGCTGCGCACGGCCCGTGATCAGTGGCGAGCACAAAACGGCCGCGTCAGCGGCGAGCAGGGTGGTCGCGAACTACCGTCCCGGGCGGCCATGGCGGAAATTCTCGAGGCCTTGTGTGGTGCGCTGTTCCCCATGCGTCTCGGGCCGGTGGACCTGCGCGAAGAGAGTGAAGACTTCTACGTCGGCCACACCCTTGATGTGGCGCTGAACGCATTGCTGGCGCAAGCACGGCTCGAACTGCGATACGCCGCGCGTCACAGTGCCCAGGCCGAGGCTGAAGTCGAAGCCAGGACCATTCAGATCATTCAGGATTTCGCCCTGGCCCTGCCCGGGCTGCGCAGCCTGTTGGACACCGATGTGTTGGCGGCCTATCACGGTGACCCGGCGGCGCGCAGTGTCGATGAAGTGCTGCTGTGCTACCCGGGGATCCTGGCGGTGATTCACCATCGTCTGGCCCACCATTTGTATCGCGCCGGCCTGCCACTGCTGGCAAGGATCAGTGCGGAAATCGCCCACTCGGCCACCGGTATCGACATTCACCCGGGCGCGCAGATCGGCCGCAGTTTCTTCATCGACCACGGGACCGGCGTGGTGATCGGCGAGACTGCCATCATCGGCGAGCGTGTGCGTATTTATCAGGCGGTGACACTGGGCGCCAAGCGTTTTCCCGCCGACGAAGACGGCCAGTTGCAGAAGGGCCAGGCGCGGCATCCGATCGTCGAGGATGACGTGGTGATTTACGCCGGGGCGACAATTCTGGGACGGATCACCATCGGCAAGGGCTCGACCATTGGCGGTAATGTCTGGCTGACCCGCAGCGTGCCGGCGGGCAGTAACCTGACCCAGGCCAATTTGCAGCTGGATGATGGGGCGCAGAAGTAAGGCCGCAGTCCTCCGCTGACGGATCTACCGTCATCGCGAGCAGGCTCGCTCCCACAGGGTTTCCCGTCGATCACAGCCATTGTGTTCAACCCGATCCACTGCAGGAGCGAGCCTGCTCGCGGTGCTTTTAAATCCCTGCGTATTCCCTCCTTGAGCTAGCGTAAAAGCACGACCGCCCGGCTCGGCGATTAGTCCTTAGCACCCTATTCATGTTTAACTTGAACGTTCATTCAAGTTAAACCGGTGGTTCGCTGCCCGCTCACAACAGGAGGCTTGCCTTTGCTGAGTCCGATTTCTACAGCCACGTTTTTCCTCTATGAGGTGCACCGTTCATGAGTGCATCGTCCCTTCCTCCCAGCGGCCTGGTCCGCATGAACCCGCCGGTGTTTTATTTTGCGGCGAGCTTCATTCTGTTGTTCGGTGTCGTGGTCATAGCCATGCCCGAGCAGGCCGGTGCCTGGTTGCTGGCCGCGCAAAACTGGGCGGCCAACACGGTCGGCTGGTACTACATGCTGGCGATGACCCTGTATCTGGTCTTCGTGGTGGTCACCGCGTTATCGGGCTACGGCAAGATCAAACTCGGTGCCGACCACGACGAGCCCGAATTCAGTTACCTGTCCTGGGCCGGCATGCTGTTCGCCGCCGGGATCAGCATCACGCTGTTCTTCTTCTGCGTGTCCGAACCGTTGACCCACATGCTGCAGCCGCCCCAAGGCGAGGCAGGTACCGCTGACGCGGCGCGCCAGGCCATGCAGATCCTGTTTCTGCATTGGGGCTTGCATGGTTGGGGCGTGTTTGCCTTTGTCGGCATGGCGCTCGCTTACTTCGCTTACCGGCATAACCTGCCACTGGCCCTGCGTTCGGCGCTGTATCCGTTGATTGGCAAACGCATCAACGGCCCCATCGGTTACGCGGTGGACGGTTTCGGGATTATTGCCACGGTGTTCGGCCTCGGTGCCGACATGGGCTTTGGCGTACTGCACCTCAATTCCGGCCTCGACTACTTGTTCGGCATCGCCCACACCCAATGGATTCAGGTCGGCCTGATCACGCTGATGATGGGCGCGGCGATCATCGTCGCCGTGTCCGGCGTCGACAAAGGCGTGCGGGTGATGTCCGACATCAACATGCTGCTGGCCTGCGCGCTGCTGTTGTTCGTGTTGTTCGCCGGCCCTACGCAGCATTTGCTCAACACCCTGATCCAGAACGTCGGCGACTACCTCGGCGCCTTGCCGATGAAAAGTTTCGACCTCTACGCCTACGACAAACCCAGTGACTGGCTGGGCGGCTGGACGGTGTTTTACTGGGCCTGGTGGATCGCATGGTCGCCGTTCGTGGGCCTGTTCATCGCGCGGATTTCCCGTGGCCGGACCATCCGCGAGTTCGTCTTCGGCGTGCTGTTGATTCCGCTGGGTTTCACCCTGGCATGGATGTCGATCTTCGGTAACAGCGCCATCGACCAGGTGCTCAACCACGGCATGAGCGCGCTCGGCATGTCGGCCATCGACAACCCATCGATGACCCTCTACCTGCTGCTGGAAACCTACCCGTGGAGCAAAACCGTGATTGCGGTCACGGTGTTCATCAGCTTCGTGTTCTTCGTCACTTCCGCCGACTCGGGCACCGTGGTGCTGTCGACCCTGTCCGCCAAGGGCGGCAACCCGGATGAAGACGGGCCAAAGTGGCTGCGGGTGTTCTGGGGGGCGATGACTGCGCTGGTGACCAGTGCGCTGCTGTTCTCCGGCAGCATCGATGCGTTGAAGTCGGCGGTGGTCCTGACCTCATTGCCGTTCTCGCTGATTTTGCTGCTGATGATGTGGGGGCTGCACAAGGCGTTTTATCTGGAGTCGCAGAAGCAGATTGCGCAACTGCACTCGCTGGCACCGGTGTCCGGCTCACGGCGCGGTGGCTGGCGTCAGCGCTTGAGTCAGGCGGTGCACTTCCCGTCGCGGGACGAGGTGTATCGCTTTCTCGATACGACGGTGCGTCCGGCAATTGAAGAGGTCTCGGCGGTATTCATCGAGAAGGGCCTGAAGGTGATCACGCATCCAGAGCCGGTCAACGACAGCGTCAGCCTGGAAATCGGTCACGGTGATGAACACCCGTTTATCTATCAGGTGCAAATGCGCGGCTACTTCACGCCGTCGTTTGCCCGGGGTGGCATGGGCTCCAAGGAACTCAATAACCGTCGCTACTATCGCGCTGAAGTGCATTTGAGCGAAGGCAGTCAGAATTACGATCTGGTGGGTTACACCAAGGAGCAGATCATCAACGACATCCTCGATCAGTACGAACGGCACATGCAGTTCTTGCACCTGGTGCGTTGATCGGGGATTTCATGTCTCGCTGGTCAGCACCATGAACAACACCAGCGCCGCCACCGGGATACCGAACACGGCGCTGCCTACCACCAGTTCAGTACCCAACGGCTGGCCGGCATGCACGATGCCGACTGCGCCGTTGATCAACGTCAGCGCCAGCCACAGCACGATAAAGCTGTAGGCCAGGATTTGACGGCTGAAGCCGATTTTCTCGCCGATGTAGAGCATCAGCGCCAGGAGGATCAGGCCGAAGGTGATGATGATCGTGGTGTGCATGGTGGATTTCCTCCAGTGGGTGCTGCTTTTGAGGCGTTCAACATGCCTCCATGGCAGCTTAAACCGGCGTTAGTATTGCGCGAGTTGTCGGCATAGGGTTTTTCGAAAGAAGTGTGAAACGTTTCAGCAATTGGTCGAATCCGGGGTTTTTTGGCATTTGTCTGGGCGTATGCTGGGCGACTGGCGAAACAGTCGATACCAGATTCAAGACAGACAAGAGAGGATTCGATGACTTACACCGCTGCCGAAAACCGCTATGACGCCATTCCTTACCGCCGCGTAGGCCGTAGCGGTCTGGTGCTGCCGGCGCTGTCCCTGGGCCTGTGGCACAACTTCGGCGACAGCACGCCGATCGACACCCAGCGCGCGTTGTTGCGCACGGCATTCGACCAGGGCATCAACCATTTCGACCTGGCCAACAACTATGGCCCGCCGTACGGCAGCGCCGAGATCAATTTCGGCCGTTTGCTGCGAGAAGATTTCAAGCAGTACCGCGACGAACTGATCATCTCCAGCAAGGCTGGTTGGGACATGTGGCCCGGTCCTTACGGCCAGGGCGGCGGTTCACGCAAATACGTGCTGGCCAGTCTTGACCAGAGCTTGCAGCGCCTGGGTCTGGATTACGTCGACATTTTCTACTCGCACCGCTTCGACCCGGACACGCCGCTGGAAGAAACCGCCAGCGCATTGGCCACGGCGGTGCAGCAGGGCAAGGCGTTGTACATCGGTATCTCTTCGTACTCCGGCGTGAAAACCCGCGAAATGGCGGCGCTGCTCAACGAGTGGAAAGTCCCGCTGTTGATCCATCAACCAGCCTACAACCTGCTCAATCGTTGGGTGGAAAAGGACCTGCTCGATACCACTGACGAACTCGGCACTGGCGTCATTGCCTTCACGCCACTGGCCCAAGGGTTGCTCACCGACAAGTACCTCAACGGTGTACCGGCGGATGCGCGGGTCAATCGTCCGGGCGGTGGTTCGTTGCAGGCTTCGCATTTGTCCGAAGCCAACATTGCCCACGTGCGTGCGCTCAATGAGATCGCCAAACGTCGCGGCCAGAGCCTGGCGCAACTGGCGCTGGCGTGGACCCTGCGCGACCCGCGCGTGACTTCGGCACTGATCGGCGCGAGCCGGCCGGAGCAGATTATCGAGAACGTCGGGGCGTTGAAGAATTTGAGTTTCAGCGCAGAGGAACTGGCGGAGATTGACCGGTTTGCCCAAGAGGGCGGGATCAATCTTTGGGAGAAGCCTTCGACGGCGGAGTAAGAGTTCGGCGCTGGATTACCCGGCGTCTGTTACATGGCTATCGCTAGCAGGCTAGCTAGCTCCCACATTGGAATGCATTCCTCCTGTGGGAGCTAGCCTGCTAGCGATGGGGCCAGAAATGGAAACAAAAAATCAGCGAAAAAACGGCACATCTCCCAACACCGTCGCCCGCTGCATGACTCGCCGGGCCGGGCGGTAGTCATCCACCGCGTAGTGCTGGGTCACGCGGTTGTCCCAGAACGCGATGTCATCCTTCTGCCAGCGCCAGCGAATGGTGAATTCCGGGCGCGTGGAATGGGCGAACAGGAACTTCAGAATCGCTTCGCTCTCGGCTTCCGACAGTTCATTGATCTTCGAAGTGAAGCCTTCGTTGACGAACAGCGAGCGACGCCCGCTCACCGGATGTGTGCGGATTACCGGGTGCGATAGCGGTGGATTCTTGCGTCGTGCTTCCTCCCACTGGGCCAGCGCTTCGGGCGTGTTGCCGTAGCGCTCCAGTGGAAATGAACGGGTGAAATCGTGAGTGGCGGTCAGCCCTTCCAGCAAGGCTTTGAGCGGCGCCGACAAGGCTTCATACGCCGCGATGCCGCTGGCCCATAGCGTATCGCCACCAAACTCCGGCAACAGCTTGGCGCTGAGCACCGCGCCCATGGCCGGGGTCGGCAGGAAGGTCACGTCGGTGTGCCAGATCGCGTTGTCGCGCACGTCGGTGACGGCAGTGTCGAGGATCAGCACTTCTGGTTGCTCCGGCACATTCGGGTAGATCGGGTGAATGTGCAGATCGCCGAAATTCGCGGCGAATCGCGCTTGCTGCTGCGGTGTGATTGGCTGGTTGCGGAAGAACAGCACCTGGTGCTTGAGCAGTGCTTGTTCGATGGCGTCGCGTTGTTCCAGGTTCAGTGGCTGGCTGATGTCGACGCCGCTGATCTGTGCGCCGAGGGCGTAGCTGAGGGGGACGATGGTCAGGTGGCTCATGGTGATTTCTTCAATCCGAGGTGTGCTTTTTGTGGGCGCGAGCCTGCTCGCGATTGCAGTGAGGCAGGCAATACAACGTTGACTGATGGACCGCTATCGCGAGCAGGCTCGCTCCCACAGGTTTATTCACTCATCAATGAGCCTGGCCGTGCCACGGCACCAGTTTGCGCTGCAGTTTGCGCAAGCCCATCTCCATGGCGAAGGCAATCAGCGCGATCACCAGAATCCCCAACACCACCACATCGGTGACCAGGAATTGCGCGGCCGACTGCACCATGAAACCCAGGCCGCTGGTGGCGGCGATCAACTCGGCGGCGACCAAAGTCGACCAACCAACGCCGAGGCCAATACGCACGCCAGTCAAAATGTCCGGCAGGGCACTCGGCAGAATTACATGGCGAATCAACTGCGCGCGGGTGGCACCCAACGACTGCGCAGCGCGCAATTTCGCCGGGTCGACCGTGCGCACACCGGTAGCGGTGGCGATGGCAATCGGGGCGAAAATCGCCAGGTAGATCAGCAGCACTTTCGACAACTCACCAATGCCGCACCAGATTACGATCAGCGGCAGGTAGGCCAGCGGTGGAATAGGGCGGTAGAACTCGATCAGCGGATCCAGCACGCCCCGGGCAATACGGTTGGCGCCGATGGCGATGCCCACCGGCACGGCGGTCAGCACGGCGAAGCCGAGGCCCAGGCCGATGCGGCTGAGACTCGCGCCCAAGTGCTGCCACAGGGTCGAATCCATGTAGCCGCTGGTCGCCAGCAGCCAGCCTTTTTGCAGCACGGCGGACGGTGGCGGCAGGAACAACGGTTCGATCACTCCAGTGGCGGTGACAGCCCACCAAATGGCAACGAGCGCGACCAGTGTCAGCACGCTGATCCAGCGCGTGCTCAAACGGCGGCGTACGGGAATGACCGTGGAGCTTGCCTTTACCGCTGCGGCGGGAATTTCGTAGCTGCTCATGCGTGCTCCTGCCGTGGCGCGGCGCGGCGTTGGGAGAACACTTTGGCGAGGACGTGTTCGCGGGTTTCGATAAAGCGTGGGTCGGACTTGATCGAGCGTGCCGACTCACCGGCGGCGTAGCGCTGACCGAAATCCAGGCTCAGACGTTCGACGATTTGCCCAGGATTCGGCGCCAGCAGAATCAGGTCCGTGGCGAGGAACACCGCTTCTTCAATGTCGTGGGTAATCAGGAACACCGGCTTGGCCGTGCGCCGCCAGACTTGCAGCAACAGCTCTTGCATCTGCTCGCGGGTGAAGGCGTCGAGGGCGCCGAAGGGTTCGTCCATCAGCAACACGCGAGGATCGGCAGCCAGCGCGCGGGCCAGGCCAACACGCTGTTTCTGGCCGCCGGAGAGTTGCCAGATCCGGCGGTTTTCAAAACCGGAAAGATCGACCAGTGCGAGCATCTCCCGGGCGCGGATTTCGCGTTTGTCTCGAGCGATGCCCGCCAGTTCCAGACCAAAACCGACGTTGGCCAGCACGTCCTGCCACGGCAGCAGGGCGTCGTCCTGGAACACCACGCCGCGCTCGGCGCTCGGGCCTTTGACCGGCACGCCATCGAGAGTGATACGCCCGGCGCTGGGTTCGACGAAGCCGGCAATCAGGTTTAACAGCGAAGTCTTGCCACTGCCGGACGGGCCGAGGGCGACCAGCAGCTGCTGGGGCCCCAGGGTCAGGGAAATATCCGCCAGCACAGGTTCTGCTGCACCGGGGTACTGTGCGCTGATGCGCTCCAGCTGTAGCAAGGCCATCGCGGTTAACTCCCGATCAGTTGGTGATGAACTTGGCGCTGACGTAAGGGGCGTAGTCCGGCAGCACGGCTTCGACCTTGCCTTGTTCCTTGAGGAATACGGCAGTGTCGGTGATGGCTTTGGTGGTCGGTGCGCCGAGGCTGGTTACCTGGTCAGCCGCCAGCGGGTAGACGTTGCCTTGCAGCAGCAGCGGAATGTCGCTGGCCTTGGCGCCGGACAGTTTTACCAACTTGTCGACGTTGCTTTGATCGGCGAGCCAGGCCTTCGGGTCTTTGCGGTAATCGGCGTAGGCATCCAGGGTCACTTTGGCGAACGCGGTGACGATGTCCGGGTGCTTCTCGGCGAAGTCTTTGCGCACGATCCAGGCATCGAAGGTCGGCGCACCGAACTTGGCCAGTTCACCGGAGGTGATCAGCACTTTGCCGTTTTCCTTGGCCACGCCGAGGGCCGGGTCCCAAACGTATGTGGCGTCGATATCCCCGCGCTTCCACGCAGCAATGATCGCTGGTGGTGCGAGGTTGAGGACGGTGACTTTCGACGGGTCGATGTTCCAGTGCTTCAGCGCCGCGAGCAGGCTGTAGTGGCCGGTGGAAACGAACGGCACGGCGATTTTCTTGCCGATCAGGTCTTGTGGCGTCTTGATCCCGGAGCCGTCACGCGCGACCAAGGCTTCGGCAGCGCCAATCTGGGTGGCGATCAGGAAGGTTTCCACCGGCACTTTACGGGTGATGGCAGCGGTCAGGGGGCTGGAACCGAGATAGCCGATCTGTACGTCGCCGGAGGCGATGGCGGCAATGATGTCGGCACCGTTATCAAACTTGCGCCAGCTGATGTCGGCCTTGGTGGCTTTTTCATAAGCGCCGTCGGCCTGGGCGACTTTCGCCGGGTCAACGGTGGTCTGGTAAGCGACAGTAACGTCGGCCGCCTGGGCAAACAAACTGGCTGCTGCCAATGACGCGGCCGCCAGCAGGCGAAGAGGAAAATGCAGTTTCATCGGGAAGCTCCTTGTCAGGCGGACGAGAGTCGGCGTGAAAGGAGACTAAATGATCTAAGAATCCAAAAATAAATAACTTTTTAGAATGAGCTTATGAGCGGAAAATTCTAAGAACCAGATCGCTTTTGTGGCGAGGGAGCTTGCTTCCGCTGAAGGCCGAAGGACTCCCATTCCAGACAATCAAATTCTTCGGTCGTCTGATTTTGCGGCTGCTGCGCAGCCGAGCGGGAGCAAGCTCCCTCGCCACAGGGGATAGAGGTTAGTTGCTGATCGCCAGGATGCTTGCCTGATACGACCCGACAAACACATCGAAATCGCCGACTTCGTTCTGTTCCAGCTCAGCCTGTTCAGCCAGCGACGAACGCGCCCGCTCTTCGAACTTCGCCTGTTCCTCAACCGGCAACGGCTCGCTACGGAAAAACTCGGCATGGGCCTGGCTCTGGCGCAGGGAAAACTGAGCGAAGCTTTCCTTGTGCTCGGCCATAGCCGCCAGCACCTGCGCCGATGGCGTCAGGGACGGATCCTGAACCTTGGCCAGCTGCGCATCCAGCGCCTTGCTGTGCGCATCACCACCGTGGCTCTGATCCAGCAACGCCGCCAGTGGCGCGATGTTTTCGAGCAATTGCTCCGCCCACTCTTTCAGGTCGACCGGTTGCCCGTCGCGCTGCAATTGCAGGCCCGGACGACGACCTTCCTTGACCACGCTGAGGAAGTTCGAGGTGGCATTGCCGCAGCTGGTGTTGGTCAGCAATGGGCTGTCGTTGAGCGCGCAATACAGCAGGAAGGCGTCGAGGAAACGCGATTCGGTGAGGTCGATACCCATCGGCAGGAACGGGTTGATGTCCAGGCAGCGCACTTCGACGTACTGAATGCCTCGGGCCATCAACGCCTGAATCGGCCGCTCACCGGAGTAGGTCACACGTTTCGGGCGGATGTTGGAGTAGTACTCGTTTTCGATCTGCAGGATGTTGGTGTTGAGCTGCACCCACTCACCATCCTTGTGCGTGCCGACTTCGACGTATGGGGCATACGGCGTGGCGACTGCCTTGCGCAGGCTGTCGGTATAGCTGATCAGATCGTTGTAGCACGGTGTCAGGCCGGCCTGGGCGTTGCTCTGGTAACCCAGGTCACTCATGCGCAGGCTGGTGGCGTAGGGCAGATACAGGGTGTCCGGATCCAGCTGTTCCAGCTGATGCGAACGACCGCGCAGGAAACCGGCATCCAGCGCTGGCGAGGCACCGAACAGGTACATCAGCAGCCAGCTGTAGCGGCGGAAGTTGCGGATCAGGGCGATGTAGGACGACGACTGGAAATCGCGGTCAGTGCCGACAAAACCTTCAGCTTCCTTGAGCAGCGGCCAGAGCTTTTCCGGCAGGGAAAAGTTGTAGTGAATCCCGGCGATGCACTGCATGGTTTTGCCGTAACGCAGAGCCAGGCCCTTGCGGTACACGTACTTGAGCTGCCCGATGTTGGAGGTGCCGTAATAGGCGATCGGGATATCTGCCTCGGCCGGCAGCGGGCACGGCATCGATGGACTCCACAGGTACTCGTTGCCGAGCTTGCTGTAGGCAAAGCGGTGAATGCTGTCCAGGCTCGCCAGCGTATCGGCAGGATCGGGCAGGGCCGGAGTGATGAATTCCAGCAGCGACTCGGAGTAGTCGGTGGTGATTTGTTCATTGGTCAGCGCGGAACCCAAAGCTTCCGGGTGCGGCGTTTGCGCCAGGCGACCTTCATCGGTCACGCGCAGGCATTCACGTTCGATGCCGTGAAGGCACTGTTCGAGCAGAGAGAGGTTAGCGCGCTCGCCGAGCAGGGCCAGGCGGCGGTTGAGAAGTTCGCTCAAGTTGGATTCCTTCACGCGTCAGTCGCCCCAATATGGGGGTGGGCAAGACGGTCTACAAGGGTGAAGTTGAAACTGGCGTTTTCGCCTGGTTTTCATGCCGTACTGAATCGGTCAATCACGGATTGCAGTAACCCCCTGTGGGAACGAGCCTGCTCGCGAAGAGGGTGGATCAGTCAGCATTGTCGCCGACTGAGCCACCGCCTTCGCGAGCAGGCTCGCTCCCACAGAGGGCTATTGCTGAAATTAACTCAAAATGATGACCGGTAGCTACAGGACAGCGAACGTGCCTTGTGCTTTTGCGACCAGTTTGTCGCCTTGCATCACGTCGGCCTCGACCACCAGCGTGCGCCGCCCCGGGTGGATCACCCGCGCCGTGCACATCACCTCGCCGTCGGCGACGGCGCGGATGTAGTTGATCTTGCACTCGATGGTCGCACTCTGCCGGTCAAAGCCGTGGGTGCTGGAACAGGCCAGCCCCATGGCAATGTCCACCAGACTGAACAAGGCCCCGCCGTGCAGCTTGCCGGCGCGATTGCGCAGCGCCGGTTCCAGCACCAGGGCGACTTGCGCCACCCCGGTTTCCAGGCTGTGCAGGCGACAGCCCAGCAGCTTGAAAAAAGCGCTTTCGGTGTACCCGGCAGGGACCTCCATCAACGTTTCTTCAACTGCTTGGCGTTGGCGAAGAGCGAAGCCATGGCGTTGTTGGCCGGAGCCGCCGCCGTGGTTTCCTTGCGCGGTGCGGTGTTCTGGGATTGGCGCGGTGCCGACCCCGGACGCGCGCCGCGAGCACCGTCGATTTTCTCGCCCGGGGTGTCGCTCATGCGCATCGACAGGCCCACGCGTTTACGCGGAATGTCGACTTCCATGACCTTCACCTTCACCACGTCGCCGGCCTTCACCGCTTCCCGTGGATCCTTGATGAACTTCTCCGAAAGCGCGGAGATGTGCACCAAACCGTCCTGATGCACGCCGATGTCGACGAACGCGCCGAAGTTGGTCACGTTGGTCACCACGCCTTCGAGGATCATGCCCAGTTGCAGGTCCTTGAGGTCCTCGACGCCTTCCTGGAACTCGGCAGTCTTGAACTCGGGACGCGGGTCACGACCCGGTTTTTCCAGCTCTTGCAGGATGTCGGTCACGGTTGGCAAACCGAAGGTTTCGTCGGTGTACTTTTTCGGATCGAGGCGCTTGAGGAACGCGGCATCGCCAATCAGCGAACGGATGTCACGGTCGGTTTCAGCGGCAATGCGCTGCACCAGCGGATAGGCTTCCGGGTGCACCGCCGACGAATCCAGCGGGTTTTCGCCGTTCATGACACGCAGGAAACCGGCCGCCTGTTCGAAGGTTTTCTCACCCAGACGTGCGACTTTCTTCAGCGCCGCGCGGGTTTTGAACGCGCCGTGTTCGTCGCGGTGGCTGACGATGTTTTGCGCCAGGGTCGCGTTGAGGCCGGAGATCCGTGCCAGCAGCGCCACCGAAGCCGTGTTTACGTCCACGCCGACGGCGTTCACGCAGTCTTCGACCACCGCATCCAGGCCGCGCGCCAGTTTCAGCTGCGACACGTCGTGCTGATACTGGCCGACACCGATGGATTTCGGATCGATTTTCACCAGCTCCGCCAACGGGTCCTGCAGGCGACGGGCAATCGATACCGCGCCACGGATCGATACGTCCAGATCGGGGAATTCCTTGGACGCCAGTTCCGACGCCGAGTAAACCGATGCACCGGCCTCGGACACCATGACTTTGGTCATCTTCATGGCGGGATATTTTTTGATCAGCTCGGCAGCGAGCTTGTCGGTTTCACGGCTGGCGGTGCCGTTGCCGATGGCGATCAGGTCCACGGAGTGCTTGGCGCACAGGGCGGCAAGAATCGCGAGGGTCTGGTCCCACTTGTTGTGCGGCACGTGCGGGTAAACCGTGGCGTGATCGAGCAACTTGCCGGTGGAATCGACCACGGCGACCTTGCACCCGGTACGCAGGCCCGGGTCGAGGCCCAGGGTCGCGCGCGGGCCGGCCGGGGCCGACAGCAGCAGGTCGTGCAGGTTGTGGGCGAACACGTTGATCGCTTCGGTTTCCGCGCCATCGCGCAGCTCACCCAGCAAATCAGTCTCCAGGTGGGTGTAGAGCTTGACCTTCCAGGTCCAGCGCACCACTTCGCCCAGCCATTTGTCGGCGGCACGGTTCTGGTTCTGGATACCGAATTGCTGGCCGATCATGCCTTCGCACGGGTGCATGGTGCCCGGCAATTCGTCGCCGACTTTCAGCGCGGAGCTGAGAATGCCTTCGTTACGGCCACGGAAAATCGCCAGCGCACGGTGCGACGGCATGCTTTTCAGCGGTTCGTCGTGTTCGAAGTAATCACGGAATTTGGCGCCTTCCTCTTCCTTGCCGGCGATAACGCGGGCACTGAGGGTGGCTTCCTGCTTTAGGTAGCTGCGCAGCTTGTCGAGCAGGCCGGCGTCTTCAGCGAAACGCTCCATCAGGATGTACTTGGCGCCTTCGAGCGCGGCCTTCACATCGGCCACGCCTTTTTCCGCGTCGATGAAGCGGGCGGCTTCGGTTTCCGGGCTCAGGGTCGGGTCGTTGAACAGACCGTCAGCCAACTCGCCGAGGCCGGCTTCCAGGGCGATCTGGCCCTTGGTGCGGCGCTTCTGCTTGTACGGCAGGTACAGGTCTTCGAGGCGGGTCTTGGTGTCGGCGAGTTTGATATCGCGCTCGAGTTGCGGGGTCAGCTTGCCTTGCTCCTGGATGCTGGCCAGGATGCTGATGCGCCGTTCGTCGAGTTCTCGCAGGTAGCGCAGACGCTCTTCCAGATGACGCAACTGGGTGTCATCGAGGCTGCCGGTCACTTCTTTCCGGTAACGGGCGATGAAGGGAACGGTAGAGCCCTCATCGAGTAGCGCGACGGCCGCTTCGACCTGTTGTGGGCGTACACCGAGTTCCTCGGCGATGCGGCTGTTGATGCTGTCCATAAAACCACCTGACAAATTGTGAAAGCAGGCTCGCAGGCGCAGAGTTAGGGCCCTGGCGAGTCTGGTTGAGCGGCCTGGCCTGCGCCGCTGCCTGGATCAAAGGTATCCCGTTGACCCGTGAAATCGAACAATGACTGCCGGCACCCTGAAATAAAAACGGTGCCCGTCTGTAGTACCTGTCTGATGTTGCCTGACACAAAAGGCCGCGCATTATAACCAGCGTTCCGGCATTCGGGGGCATCGGCCGGCTGCGGCTTCGGTGGCCGGTTTTCTGGCGATAAAGGAAAAATCTGCTAACAATGCACACGGTGCGTATAACGGCAGCTACGCCATAATGCGCGCCGAGCTAAAAGGAGCATCTAATGAGCAGCACTGCAAACATTGCTGAAGGCGAAAAAATTCTTATTGTTGATGACGATCCGGGCCTCAGCAGCCTGCTGGAGCGTTTCTTCGTCAGCAAGGGCTACCGCGCCCGCGCCGTACCGAACACCGAGCAAATGGACCGCCTGCTGGCACGCGAAGTGTTCAACCTGGTCGTCCTCGACCTGATGCTGCCTGGCGAAGACGGCCTGACTGCCTGCCGCCGCCTGCGCGGCGCGAACAATCAGATTCCCATCATCATGCTGACCGCCAAGGGCGATGAGCTGAGCCGCATCAAGGGCCTGGAACTGGGTGCCGACGACTATCTGGCCAAGCCATTCAACCCCGATGAACTGATGGCCCGTGTCAAAGCCGTCCTGCGTCGTCAGTCGGCTCCGGTGCCGGGCGCGCCCGGCAGCGAAGACGAAAGCGTGACCTTCGGTGACTACGAACTGTCCCTGGCCACCCGCGAACTCAAGCGCGGCGA
Source organism: Pseudomonas sp. TNT2022 ID1044 (assembly GCF_028656895.1). Taxonomy (NCBI): domain Bacteria; kingdom Pseudomonadati; phylum Pseudomonadota; class Gammaproteobacteria; order Pseudomonadales; family Pseudomonadaceae; genus Pseudomonas; species Pseudomonas sp. TNT2022 ID1044. The sequence continues at coordinate 94,764 of NZ_JAMDHB010000004.1, forward strand.
AGAAGTGCACATGCTCACCACCGGTGAGTTCGCGGTGCTCAAGGCCCTGGTGATGAACGCCCGCCAGCCGTTGACCCGCGACAAGTTGATGAACCTGGCCCGTGGCCGCGAGTGGGATGCTCTGGAGCGCTCCATCGACGTGCAGATCTCCCGTCTGCGCCGGATGATCGAACCCGATCCGTCCAAGCCGCGTTACATCCAGACTGTCTGGGGCGTGGGTTACGTGTTCGTTCCGGATGGCGCCGCCACCAAGTGATCGGCGATTTGTAGGAGCGGGTCGTGCGGGTGACAGGTCAATTGGCCTTGCCCGCAGACTCGCGATCCGCAATATGCGAGCATCGCTCGCTCCTGCAAGTATGTAACGGTTATCCATGAAAACCCCGGTTTGGTTCCCCCAGAGTTTTTTCTCCCGCACCCTTTGGCTGGTGCTCATCGTCGTTCTGTTTTCCAAGGCGCTGACCCTGGTTTACCTGTTGATGAACGAAGACGTGCTGGTGGACCGCCAGTACAGCCACGGCGTCGCCCTGACGCTGCGCGCCTATTGGGCCGCCGATGAAAACAACCGCGACAAGATTGCCGAAGCCGCGACCCTGATCCGGGTGGTGGGTGCTGGCGTGCCGGAGGGCGAACAGCACTGGCCCTACAGCGAGATCTATCAGCGGCAGATGCAGGCCGAGTTGGGGGCCGACACCGAAGTCCGGTTACGCATGCATTCACCACCGGCGCTGTGGGTCCGGGCGCCAAGCCTGGGTGATGGCTGGCTGAAAGTGCCGTTGTATCCGCACCCATTGCGCGGTCAGAAAATCTGGAACGTACTGGGCTGGTTTCTTGCCATTGGTTTGCTGTCCACCGCGTCGGCGTGGATTTTCGTCAGCCAGCTCAACCAACCGCTCAAACGTCTGGTCTACGCGGCACGGCAACTCGGCCAAGGTCGCAGTGTGCGCCTGCCGATCAGCGATACGCCGAGTGAAATGACCGAGGTTTATCGCGCCTTCAACCAGATGGCTGAAGACGTCGAGCAGGCCGGTCGCGAGCGCGAACTGATGCTGGCCGGGGTTTCCCATGACTTGCGCACGCCCTTGACCCGTTTGCGCCTGTCTTTGGAATTGATGGGTGACCACAACGACCTCACGGACGATATGGTCCGCGACATCGAGGACATGGACGCGATTCTCGACCAGTTCCTGGCGTTCATTCGCGATGGACGGGATGAGTCGGTGGAAGAAGTGGACTTGAGCGATCTGGTTCGCGAAGTGGCCGCACCGTACAACCAGAACGAAGAGAAAGTGCGCCTGCGTCTGGAGCCGATCCAGCCGTTTCCGTTGCGTCGGGTGTCGATGAAACGCTTGCTGAACAACCTGATCGGCAATGCACTGCACCACGCCGGCAATGGCGTGGAAGTGGCGGCGTATGTGTCTGGGGATGTGAACGCACCGTACGTGGTGCTGAGCGTCATGGACCGTGGCGCCGGTATCGATCCGTCGGAGCTGGAAGCGATCTTCAACCCATTCACCCGAGGTGATCGTGCCCGGGGTGGCAAGGGCACCGGGTTGGGCCTGGCGATTGTGAAGCGGATTGCTTCGATGCACGGTGGCAATGTCGAGCTGCGCAACCGTGCAGGCGGTGGATTGGAAGCGCGGGTGCGCTTGCCGCTGGGGTTGATGTTGCCGAGGGATGCCGTTTAAGAGTCGTACACAGCCCTTTGTGGCGAGGGGGCTTGCTCCCGCTGGGGGCCGGGGGGCCCCCCTCTTGCGACTGCTACGCAGCCGAGCGGGAGCAAGCCCCCTCGCCACAAAAGTTTGGCGTTAGCCTTTGCCTTTGGTCCGGGTCATATTCGGCCCGCCATTCTTCTCCAGATGCTCAATGATGATCCCCGCCACGTTCTTGCCAGTGGTGGTCTCGATCCCCTCAAGCCCCGGCGAGGAGTTCACTTCCATCACCAGCGGCCCGTGATTGGAGCGCAGGATATCCACACCCGCCACCGAGAGGCCCATGACCTTGGCCGCACGCAATGCGGTCATACGTTCTTCCGGGGTGATCTTGATCAGGCTGGCGCTACCACCGCGATGCAGGTTGGAGCGGAATTCGCCGGGTTTGGCCTGGCGCTTCATGGCCGCAATCACCTTGTCGCCCACCACGAAGCAACGAATGTCGGCGCCGCCGGCTTCCTTGATGTACTCCTGGACCATGATGTTTTGCTTGAGGCCCATGAACGCCTCGATCACCGACTCTGCCGCCGTGGCGGTTTCACACAACACCACGCCGATGCCCTGGGTGCCTTCCAGCACCTTGATCACCAGTGGCGCGCCGTTGACCATTTCGATCAGGTCGGGAATGTCATCCGGTGAGTGGGCAAAACCGGTGACCGGCAAACCAATGCCCCGGCGTGAAAGCAATTGCAGCGAACGCAGCTTGTCCCGCGAGCGGGCGATGGCCACCGATTCGTTGAGCGGATACACCCCCATCATTTCGAACTGACGCAACACCGCGCAGCCATAGAAAGTAACCGATGCACCGATCCGCGGGATCACCGCATCGAATCCTTCCAGCGGCTTGCCGCGGTAGTGGATCTGCGGTTTATGACTGGCAATGTTCATGTAGGCGCGCAGGGTATCGACCACCACCATTTCATGGCCGCGTTCGGTACCGGCTTCGACCAGGCGGCGGGTGGAATACAGACGCGGGTTCCGCGACAGCACAGCGATCTTCATGCAACACCTGTGGAGGAGGTAGATACCGGGAACACCGGCTTGTCTTGTACATACTTGATGCCCGGATTGACCACCAGTTGGCCATCGATCAGGGCTTTGGAACCGAGTAACAGGCGATAACGCATGGACTTGCGGCAGGCGAGGGTGAACTCGACCCGCCAGACCCGATCACCGAGGGCCAGGGTGGTACTGATCACGTATCGCACCTGCGCGTGACCGTTGGAGCTTTTAATGGTTTTTCTTGTCACCAGCGGTGCTTCGCAGCGACGGTGACGCAGTTGCACCACCGTGCCCAGGTGCGCGGTGAAACGCACCCACTGGCCGCCATCGCGCTCGAACGTCTCGATGTCGGTGGCATGCAGGCTGGAGGTGCTGGCGCCGGTGTCGATTTTTGCCCGAAGGCCGGCCACTCCCAAATCCGGGAGCGCCACCCACTCGCGCAGACCGACAACGGTCAAATGGTCAAATGTCTTCAAAATGGCTCAACCGGCAGAAACCACGGTGGCCGCAGGCGGCCGAATTCGCGGTATTCACGCAGAATAATGGTTAAAAGGCGACAGATATCTACGGCCCGGATTTCCAGCCCCGCAAGGAGGTTATGGAATGTCAGCATTGTAGTCCGGGACGGAGTAATTCTTGGTACGACAGAACGGTAGTACAGTTCACCAATATTTCAGAATGAGGAAATCCCATGGCACAAAAAAACGATGAGGACGACAAAGTCCGCCTCGATAAATGGTTGTGGGCCGCGCGGTTTTACAAAACCCGTGCCTTGGCCAAAGCGGCGATTGAAAGTGGCAAAGTGCATTGCCGGGGCGAGCGCTGCAAGCCTGGCAAAGAGCCACGCATTGGCGATGAATTCGTTATCCGCGCCGGTTTTGAGGAACGCACGGTGGTGGTTCGGGCGCTGTCGATTGTGCGCCGTGGTGCGCCGGAAGCGCAGACGCTGTACGCCGAAACCGAGGCCAGCCTCGCCAAGCGCGAAAACGCCGCCGCCGAGCGCAAGGCGGGTGCCCTGGGTGTGAGCACGGATGGCAAGCCGAGCAAGAAACAGCGGCGTGATCTGTTCAAGTTTCGTGGTAGCAGCAACGAATGATTGACCCGTCCGCCGATCGTTCCAAACCGGCGAAGACTTGTAATTGCGCCTTTGCGTAGCCATATGAGGTAATTCGCCTGCCGTGCATGTGCCATTCGTCGTAAAGCGCACACCGTCGCCGGCCTCTAAGCCATAACCAGACAGCACGACCTTATGGCCAAGGCGTAACCTCGAATTCTGTAACCACTTTTGTCACCACTTCAGATACCCAGACTTATGACCGACCTACCGGATAACGACTTCACCCAACGCTTCATCTTTGATGACAGCGACACCCGTGGCGAGATGGTTTCGCTGGAGCTCAGCTACGCTGAGGTCCTGGCCAAACACGCCTATCCGGAGCCGGTTGCGCAGCTGCTCGGCGAACTGATGGCGGCTGCGGCGTTGCTGGTCGGCACCTTGAAATTCGACGGGTTGCTGATCCTTCAGGCCCGCTCCGAAGGCCCGATCCCGTTGCTGATGATCGAATGCTCCAGCGAGCGCGACATCCGGGGCCTGGCCCGTTACGAGGCCGACCGCATTGCCCCCGACGCCACCCTGGCCGACCTGATGCCCGACGGTTCGCTGACGTTGACCATCGACCCGAAACAAGGCCAGCGCTACCAGGGTGTGGTCGATCTGGACGGCGAAACGCTGTCCGACTGCTTCACCAACTACTTCGTCATGTCCCAGCAGATCGGCACGCGCATCAAGCTCTGCGCCGATGGCCGTCGCGCCCGTGGCCTGTTGCTGCAGCAACTGCCCGCCGACCGCCTGAAAGACGAAGAAGAACGCGCCGCCAGCTGGCAGCACCTCACCGCGTTGAGCGGGACGTTGACTGCCGATGAATTGCTGAGCCTGGACAACGAAACCGTCCTTCATCGTCTTTACCACGAAGAGCAGGTGCGACTGTTCGATGTGCAAAAACTGCGCTTCCGTTGCAGCTGCTCACGCGAACGTTCGGCCAATGCGCTGGTCAGTCTGGGCATGGAAGACGCGCAAAACCTGGTGGTCGAGCACGGTGGCAAAATCGAGATCGACTGTCAGTTTTGCAATCAGCAGTACCTGTTCGACGCCGCCGATGTCACTCAATTGTTCGCCGGTGCGGGTGTCGAGACGCCGTCAGATACCCGTCACTAAAACGGTTCAGCGCAGGTAAATTCACTGGTTAGTGCCGGAATAACGCCGTTACGACAGGAGGGGCCTACTCTTTTTGGGCTTTTCTGGCATAATCCGGCCCACTTTTTTCGCGGTAGTAGTGCACGACTTTCTACTACAAAAACGTTTGGAGCACTCGGCCACTGGCCGACGGGGAACCTCATGACGCAAGCCAATAACGCCGTGTACACCGATCTGAGTGTTGATGATCTGGTTAAAGAAGCCCTCAACCGCGGTGAAGGCGAGCTTGCCGATACCGGCGCACTGGTTGTTCGTACCGGTCACCGTACCGGCCGTTCGCCAGTCGATCGTTTCATCGTTGACGAGCCGTCCACCACAGGCGCCATCGCCTGGGGCCCGATCAACCGCAAGTTCCCGGCCGACAAGTTCGATGCCTTGTGGGACCGTGTTGAGGCGTTCAACAACGCGCAAGAGCATTTCGTTTCCCACGTGCATGTAGGTGCAGCCGAAGATCATTACCTGGCCGTGAAGATGACCACCCAGACTGCCTGGCAGAATCTGTTCGGTCGTTGCCTGTTCATCAACCCGGCTCAGTACAACCCGGCTGGCCGTGAAGAGTGGCAAGTGCTCAACGTCGCCAACTTCGAGTGCGTGCCTGAGCGTGACGGCACCAACTCCGACGGTTGCGTGATCCTCAACTTCGCACAGAAAAAAGTGCTGATCGCCGGCATGCGTTACGCCGGTGAGATGAAGAAAGCCATGTTCTCGGTGCAGAACTTCCTGCTGCCGGCCGCTGACGTGCTGCCAATGCACTGCGCTGCCAACATCGGCGAAGAAGGCGACGTGACCCTGTTCTTCGGTCTGTCGGGCACCGGTAAAACCACCCTTTCGGCCGATGAAAGCCGTTACCTGATCGGTGACGACGAGCACGGTTGGGGCGAAGGCGTTGTCTTCAACATCGAAGGCGGTTGCTATGCCAAGTGCATCGACCTGTCCGAGAAGAACGAGCCGGTTATCTGGAAAGCCATCAAGCACGGCGCAGTCCTGGAAAACGTCGTCATCGATGACGCCAAGCACGCCGACTACGCTGATGTCAGCCTGACCCAGAACAGCCGCGCCGCGTACCCGCTGGAGCACGTTGCCAAGCGTTCCGAGAAGAATCTGGGCGGCGAGCCGAACGCTGTCATCTTCCTGACCTGCGACCTGACCGGCGTGCTGCCGCCAGTGTCGATCCTCAACGAAGAACAAGCGGCCTACCACTTCCTGTCCGGCTACACCGCTCTGGTGGGCTCGACCGAAATGGGTTCGGGCAGCGGCATCAAGTCGACCTTCTCCACCTGCTTCGGCGCACCGTTCTTCCCGCGCCCGGCTGGCGAATACGCAGAGCTGCTGATCAAACGCATCCGCGGCTTCGGCTCCAAGGTCTACCTGGTCAACACCGGCTGGACCGGCGGTGGCTACGGCGTCGGCAAGCGCTTCAACATCCCGACCACCCGTGCGGTGATCGCAGCGATCCAGAGCGGCGCGTTGATCGGTACCGAGACCGAGCACCTGGACACCATCAACCTCGACGTGCCACTGGCCGTACCGGGCGTTGAGACTGGCCTGCTGAACCCACGCAACACCTGGGCCGATAAAGCCGCCTACGACGAAGCCGCCAAAGCACTGGCCGGCCTGTTCATCGAGAACTTCAAGAAGTTCGAAGTGAGCGACGCGATCAAGGCTGCGGGTCCTAAGTTGTAAGTGTTGGTTTGAAGCAATGAAAAAGCCGCCTCTCGAGGCGGCTTTTCTGTGGGTGCGAATTAGACTCTTGCCATAGGTAGCGCAACGATCCATTGCCCACGTTTGTGCCTATTGCTGCTCTCGTTCGGCTATTGGCTTTTTAGTACTCCCCCCGCCATTACCACCGCCGTCAGGGTTACTAATCGGCCCGACGGTTACCGTCCCGCCGCCGTTGCCTCCGGTGCCGGTGCCCGGAAAAGGGTTGCCTACAGGCCGGCTGTTACTGCTCCCGCCACCGCCGCCCGTATAAGTGCCGCTGGCTCCAGGTGGCAGGATGTTGGAGACAATGTTGCCCGAGTCAAAATTGTCACCGCCGCGCCAAATGTATTCCGAACAAACGGCCACGTTGCACACGACCATTGAGTCGCCCACTTTCAGCCCCTGCGGATTCCAGTTGAAAGGGCGAGGTGAGTTCAAGCGGCTCTCTTCACGGCGAAGCACAGCCCTTGTCGCATCATCCGGGTTGGGGACTTGCGCATAGCATCCATTGCACGTGTAAACACCCGCCCGACTGGCCGCGGGCACCTCAGTGGCGCCAACAACAAGTACTGCACCGATAAAAAATGAAGCAGAAAATTTTGCCATCGAATATGCATCCTGCATAAACAGCTCCTGTTTGTTTGCCTTTCGCAGTTATGGATAACTGCATCGGATAGGGCTCACGCCCTCACAAACCGTAAGCTGCCGATCATTAGCCGGCAAACGTCCATGTGTAACAAATTCGCTTTGTCTGTTCGTCTATTAAAGATAGAGGTGTCGCGACGTTACAGCCCTTCAAGCTCCTGCGTGTCCCAGCGCTGGGCCTTGATAGCCCGGTAGAGCATGCCGATGGTTAGTGGCACCTTCGCGCCACGTCCCTTGGCTTTGCGCTTTAGATTCACATCGTAGCCGTCGGGCTGGAAATAGCGATAGCTGTCGAAATCCACGAAGTCGATGGTGAAGTGTTCTTCCAGGGTTTCGATCAAGTGTTGTGCGTCGGCACCGTTGCAGCCGAGGTCGAAATTGATCGAGGTGTTGAGGCTGATGGCTTTGCGCTCGGGGAAGCCGAGTTCTTCGTGCAGGAGCTGGATGAGTTGATGGAGGGTTGGGTCGTCGGGGAGGTTGGGGGCGAGGTTCATTGCATAGGCTCCGCTAATCGAAATGCAGGCGCCATATTGTCCTGCTCGCGTTTTGATAGGCCCAATGCCCCTGCTAGCGTGGACCATTGGCTGACAACTTCTTTGAAGTTGTCGATGATGCTTTCTGCATCCGCACGATTGATCCGGAAATACCCCGCCACTTCCCGGGCAAGCTCCAGATCCAGTGCATTGTCCGTATCGGTGATGTTTAGCTTCAAGCCGTCAGCGTGGGCCACCGGGTTCATGTCATAGGCGGCAGACAATCGCCATCCCCGGCCGGGATCAAGGATGAAACCGTGGTTACGCAGGTGGTCGTCGCTGTTGGAGACCAGGATGTTGAACACAATCCGAGACCACAACTCACGAAGGTCAGCATTGGTTTGCGAGCCGTGTTCCATCAGCACTTCGGCCAGCTCAAGGTAGCTCGCGCCGACTGAGGCATCGTCACCATCAACGCGATCCGTCATGGTCATGGCCGAGGCAAAGTGCAGGCGGCCACCGCGGTCCGTTCGATCGAAGCGCTTGACCATGAAGCAGTGATGATCACTGGCGTAGCGTCGGGCGATACCGGTTGCGACGCGCAGGCCACAATGATTGGCCAAGGCATTTACCACCAGTTCCCAGGCGCCAATGTCATAGTCATCGCGGGTGCTGGGGAACTTGGCTATCCACAAGTGACCGTGCTCATCCGCGACGCTGGCTTTTGGGCGAGCACCACCCAGAGAACCTCCAGGTGCGATCAGCATTCTCAGCCACTCGCGACCGTCGAGTGAGGTGTTGTCGCGATCATTTTCCAGCGCTCGGCTTGCTTGTTCCAGCGCCCGCAACTCAATGAAAGGCGGGGCGGCCAAGCCATCGCGACCATCGAGAAAATGGCCTTCGTCATTGAGCTTGTAGCGAATCGCACCGACCCGATAAAGGTCATGTACACCTAACAGGAAGTCTGATTCGTAGAGCTTGCTGCCCTTGGCTGCCAAACCGTCGCGAATATCGCGTTCCTGTCGCCGCTTCATCAGTAGCTGCCCCCAGCGATCCGGGCTTGAATCAGCGAACACGCCAAAGCGGTTTTGATGTTGTCCAGGGAATTGACGACCTTCATACAGCCCGATCCGAGGGTCCAGCGGTGTGAAGTTCAACTCAGGATCTGCCAGCGCAGCCGTGTCGTACTCAAACTCGAAGACCTCAGTGGCGCGAGCCTTCCGGGCATGCAAGAAACCGAGGCGTCTGGGGCCATTCAAGGATTCCCAATCGGCATACACCGCAATCCGGGTCATTTCTCACCTGTTGTGGGCTTGGTTTTTTTCTTGGTCAACAGATTGGACAGTGAGTGGGTGTTGAAAGGGTAGTCAGCGGACAGATCAGCTGTGTGGGCACTACTTTCAGTCACTCCATTGTCTTTTTCAGACATTGGAGAGGTTTTTTTCACTGCGCTGATTCTGCGAGTTCGTCGGTTCGAGTCTGTTGTGGCGGTGGCATTGGGTTTGAGTTGTGCATCCTGCAGTTGCCGGCCCACTTCATCGATTGCCGCCAGTTTGCTCAAGTCTTTTTCCAGCCCAAGAACCTGCATCACCGACAGGTATGCCCCGATGGTCACTCCTGATCCACCAGACTCCAGAGAGCGCAATGTCATCAGTGACATGCCCGCCCGCTCAGCGACTTGTTTAGCTGTGAGCTTGCGTCGCAGGCGAGCGAGTTTCAGGCGCTCGCCGAACTCGGAAAGGAGTCTGGAAGCGGCGGGCAAGAGTGCGGCTGTCTTCTTGGCCATGTGCCAATATTCCTTCATTAAGGCGCTATAACTGCCAGAATAATAGCACTTAAATGATGGGGCAACCTGCGACGGGGAAATTGGAGAGTGCGCCATTTCAGTGGCCCTGATGTCTCAAAGAGGTGCATGCTAACTGCCATTATTCCGGCTGTTTTACATTAAAAAAGCCGGAATAATTTCACTTTAGCGCGTTGACTGAGTAGCGTCAGACTGGCGCTTTCCAGTTCAGCATGCGTTGTTGGGCGACTTTGAGCAGGTCGCAGCCGTCCTGGGTTAGCAGATAGAGCGCGTGGGTGATGTGCGGGATGTCTTCGATGTCGCCGTCGAGGAAGCTCTGGCAGTGCAGGGTTCGGAGCAGATCGCTGGACGCGCGAATGCGCTGGAGAGCGGATTCGAGGATGTCTTGGGGGTTGGCTTCTGTGTCGATAATTAGCGGGGTGGTGTCGGTGAGGTTGGTTTGGAGTGGGCGGTAGCGATTTGGAAACGGATTAAGAGTTGGCATAAGAGGTACTCGGTTTGTTGTTTAGTAACCGCCAACACCGTGACCAAACGATAGGAGGCGGACTGTGCGCAGGCTTGGTCAACCGAAAACAACAAATCGGCTCGCCCGAGGGCGTCCCACACACAGCCGCCATAACAAAACACTACGAGGACATAGATGTCCGCGGCGCGAATGATGGCACACATGTGTGCGTTGTTCTCAGGTGACCAAACCTGATCGCTGAATTTGCAGCGATGCAGGGACAGTAAATGTTCGTTGCCAGTCAGCGATAGTCGACAAGGTGTCTTCTTTTGTAGGACGTTGCCGAAGCTTTGATAGGGCGTTGCTGACGGAATTATCCACATGGCACCGCGTTATCGTTCATCGCTGGCAAGCCAGCTCCTACAAGGGATTGTGGTGGCTTTAGAGGGTGAGTTGCGGCAAGCGTTGCCGGGCGATGTCGAGCAGGTCGTTGCCGTCCTGGGTTAGTAGGTAAAGCGCGCTGACGATGTTGGGGATGTCGCTGGTGTCGGCCTGTTTGAAGCACAGGCAATACAGGGTTTCGAGCAGGTCGCTGGCGGCGCGGATGCGTTGGCGGGCGGCGTCGAGGATTTCGAAGGGGTCGGCTTCGGTGTCGATGACCAATACCGGTGTTTCGCTGTAACGGGTTTTGAGTGGGCGGTAGCGGTCGGTCAGTGGGGCGGAGGTGGTCATCGAGGTAGGTCCTGTGCGAAATCGGCAAGTGTGCCCGGCAGGCCGAGACACTGTTTTCAGCCGCGCCGGAAACTATAGAAGGGCGCGGCGCTGTGCGACAAGACGGTTGGGGTCGACAGGTTTTGTAGGGTTTTTGAGGGGGTTTGAGGAAAGGGACTACGCGGTGGTTGATGGTTCTTCAGACGTTGTAGGTTATTTCGGGTTTTGCGGTGACTGGGCTGGACCCATCGCTAGCAGGCTAGCTCCCACAGGGGATTGGTGGGCACCGAAAATCCAGTGTGGGAGCTAGCCTGCTAGCGATAGCAATCTGACGGTCGCTACATCCCTCAATTCTTCCAAGGCATCCGCTGTATCATCCCGTATCGTTTTTTGCCCCGACCTTTTCTCGACTCGCTGCGATCGCCGGCTAGGCTTTGCTCATCGCAGCAGTCAACGGAGTGACAGCTTATGCACAACACCCTGGAGCAGGTTTTCGGTTATCCACAGTTTCGACCCGGTCAGGAGAAAACCGTCAGCGCTGTGCTGGCGGGGCGTTCGGCGGCGGCGATTTTCCCCACCGGTTCCGGCAAGTCCCTGTGCTATCAGTTATCGGCCGTGCTGTTGCCGCACCTGACGCTTGTCGTCTCGCCACTGCTGGCATTGATGCAGGATCAGTTGGCGTTCCTGCAACGTCATGGCATTGCGGCGGGCAGTATCGATTCGGCCCAGAGCCGCGATGACGCCAGCGATGTGATGGCCCGCACCAGGTCCGGCGAACTGAAAATCTTGATGATCTCGGTGGAGCGCCTGAAGAACGAGCGTTTCCGCAACTTCCTGAAGCAGGTGCCGATCTCGTTGCTGGTGGTGGACGAGGCCCATTGCATCTCTGAATGGGGCCACAATTTCCGTCCGGATTACCTCAAGCTGCCGGACTACCAACGCCAGTTCAACATCCCGCAAGTCTTGCTGCTGACGGCTACGGCGACGCCCAAGGTGATCGTCGACATGCAGACGAAATTCGCCATCGCGCCCGATGACGTGGTGACCACGGGGTTCTATCGACCGAACCTCAATCTGTGGGTGGAACCGGTGCGCGGTCCGGACAAACGCCGACGTCTTGTTGAGTGGATGAGTGAGCGTCCCGAGCAGCCGGGCATCGTCTACGTCACCCTGCAGAAAACCGCCGAGCACATTGCCGAACACCTGCAACGCAACGGCATACAGGCCGAGGCCTATCACGCCGGTTTGCCCCACGACCAACGTGACGGCATCCAGAAACGCTTCATGGGCGGGCAGTCCAATTGCATCGTTGCGACCATCGCCTTCGGCATGGGGATCGACAAGAGCGACATCCGCAACGTCGTGCACTTCGACCTGCCCAAATCCATCGAAAACTACAGCCAGGAAATCGGCCGCGCCGGGCGTGATGGACAGCCGTCCGATTGCCTGGTGCTGGCCAATCGCGACAGCCTCAACGTGCTGGAAAACTTTGTTTACGGTGATACCCCTGAGCTCGACGGCATCCGCCATGTCGTCGACGAGTTGCAAGCGTGTGCGCCGCAAGGGGAGTGGGAGTTTCTGTTGGGACCGTTGGCGGATAACAGCAACATTCGCCAGCTGCCGCTCAAGACGTTGCTGGTGCAGCTGGAGCTGCGTGGAATCATTGCCCCGCGTTACGCGTACTACGCTGAATACCGTTTCAAATACCTGGAGGAACCCGAGGCGTTGCTGGCCCGTTTTGAAGGCGAGCGCAAGGATTTCGTCGCGGCGATCATCCAGACTTCCAAGCGTGCGCGGAGCTGGGCCACGGTTAATTTCGACGCGCTGTACGAGCAACATCAGGCCGAGCGCAACCGGGTGGTCAAGGCGCTGGATTATTTCCAGGAGAAGGGCTGGGTCGAGCTTGAAAGCAAGTTGATGACCGAGGTCTATACGCTGCTGAAAACGGATTTTGACCCGCAGACACTCAGCGCTGAACTTCACGCCGGTTTCACCCGACACGAACAAACCGAGATCGCGCGAATCCACGCGATGCTGGATTTGTTTGCCACCGACCGTTGCCTGGGTTTTCGATTGGCCGAGTATTTCGGCGACAGCAACGCCCCGCAGCAGTGTGGGCATTGCTCGGTGTGTCATGGGCAGGTTGCACGGCTCCCGCTACCGCCGGAGTTGCCGGCGCTTGTGGATAAAAACTTCGAGGCGCTGTGTAGCGGGTTTATCCACAAGCACGAGCAGCACACAGGCAGCCTGCCCTCGGCTGAGCGCGTGACGCGGTTTCTGTGCGGGATCAGTGTGCCGCTGTTCACCAAACTTAAAGCGCGGGCCATTCCGGGGTTTGCGGTGCTGGAGGATTATCCGTATGGCGACGTGCGGAGCTGGGCTGAACAATATCTCTCAGGCTGAATCCTGTCCTTGTAGGAGCCGGCTGTATAGCGTCTGGCTGATGTGCATCCATCCGCTGAATGTTGCTCATCACAGGAATAAATTTCAAAAATGCGCGGTGGCTGACTATGGTGAGGGCTGTCTTTGGATCGCCAACAAGAGAACAAGAGATGAGCCAGACACCGTTCAACATTCAGCGCGCAGCCGTGATCGGCGCGGGCACCATGGGTCGTGGCATTGTCATGTGCCTGGCCAACGCCGGCGTGGCGGTGCAATGGGTCGATAACAATCCGCAGATGCTTGAGCAGGCTCTGGTTGCCGTCGCCGACACCTACGCCCACAGCGTGCGACAGGCGCGTATTGATCAGGCCGAGGCCGACGCCCGCATCGCCCGAATCACGGTAGCGGCCAATTATGCGGCCATCCGTGACGTCGACCTGGTGATCGAAGCGGTTTACGAAAACCTCGAACTCAAGCAGTCAATCTTCCGCGAGCTGGATGGCCTGCTCAAACCTGAAGCGATTCTGGCGAGCAACACTTCAGCGCTGGACATCGACGCCATCGCTGCCGTTACACGCCGTGCGCAACAAGTCCTGGGCCTGCACTTTTTCAGCCCGGCGCACATCATGAAACTGCTCGAAATCGTCCGTGGCGCCCAGACGGCTCCGGCGGTAATTGAGGCAGCCCTGGCGCTGGGCAGGCACATGGGCAAGGTCAGTGTGGTGGCGGGCAACTGCGACGGATTTATCGGCAATCGCATGCTCAATACCTATGTGCTGGAAGCACGCAAAATGTTGCTGGAGGGCGCTTATCCGTATCAGGTGGATGCGGCGCTGCAAGGTTTTGGTTTCGCCATGGGGCCGTTCCGCATGTTCGACGTAGTGGGTGTCGACCTGCAGTGGCGCGCCCGGCAACTGTCGGGTGTAGGGCAGGATGCGCCAGAGGTTCAGGTGGATAACCGTCTGTGTGAACTGGGCCGTTTCGGCCAGAAGAGCGGCAACGGTTTTTACCACTATGAGCCGGGCAGTCGACAGGCTGAGCACGATCCGCAGGTCGATGCGCTGGTGCTGGAGGTCAGCGAAAAGCTGGGGTTCCATCGACGTGAGATCAGCACGGAGGAAATCCTCGAGCGCTGCTTGCTGGCGCTGGTCAACGAAGGCGCGAAGATCCTGGAGGAAGGGATCGCCGGATCGGCCCACGACATCGATCTGGTGTACCTCAACGGTTACGGGTTCCCGGCGGACAAGGGCGGGCCGATGGCCTGGGCGGATCAGCAGGGGCTGGCGGATATTCACCAGCGTCTGTTGGCGTTGGAGACGCGCCAGGGTGATCACTGGAGTCCGGCGCGGTTGATCGGGGAGTTGGCAGCGGTGGGTAAGGGATTCGCTGACCAGTAAACTCCACTCGAAATCATGAAAGGAGCCCATTGATGCCCCAACGCAGCGAATACCCGCACTTGCAGCCCATCACCACGCGCTGGCATGACAACGACGCCTACGGCCACGTCAACAACGTGACTTACTACAGCTTCTTCGACACAGCGGTAAACACTTACCTGATCGAAGTCGGTGGTCTGGATATTCATGACGGCGAGGTGGTGGGGTTTGTGGTGAGCTCGGCCTGTGATTACTTTGCTTCCATCGCGTTCCCGGACAGGATCGAGATCGGTTTGCGGGTCGGCAAGCTCGGTAACAGCTCGGTGCAGTACGAGTTGGCGGTGTTCAAGCAGGGAGAGGACGAGGCCTGTGCAGCGGGGCGCTTTGTGCATGTGTTTGTCGACCGCGCTTCAAATCAGCCGGTGGCGATTCCGCCCGGGTTGCGCGCGGCCCTGGAGCGTCTGGTGGTGTAAGGCGGGCAAAAAAAATCGCAGCCCTCGGGCTGCGATTTTTTCACTGCTCAGTGAGCCTGTTACGGCCTCAATGACGGTGGCGGTAGTATTTCTTGTGGTGCTTGCGATGGCCGTAGTGGTGGCCACGGTCATGATGGCCGTCACGGTAGTAGCGACGGTCGCGACGACGATCATCGTCGTCATCATCATCGCTCTTGTTGCCCATGTAGTTACCCAGCGCGCCACCGGCGCCGCCGCCTGCTGCGGAGCCGATCAGGCTGCCGGTGGTGCCGCCCATGCTTCGGCCGACCACGTTACCGCCTGCTGCGCCCAACGCACCACCGATGGCGGCTTCGCCACGGCTGCGTTTGTCTGCACCAACTGCGCTACCACCCGCGCCGCCCAGGGCCGCGCCGATGGTGGAACCTGTATTGCCGCCAATCGATTGGCCGACGACCGAGCCCAAAACCCCGCCCAATGCGCCGCCCACACCTGCTTCGGTGGTGCCGCCAGCAGAAGCGATGCCACTGACCAGGCCAAGGGACAACAAGAGAATCGAGGAGAACTTCATAGAGGAACCTCAAGGGGATGACGGCGCGATCCTGAGGCTGTGTCAGAGGTGTGACAATCGAAATCCGACGAGTAACACGACTTCAGCACATTTCTATAAGTTGCTGTTTTTTGGGCGGAACTTAACGATTTTTCGCCGGTCTTTTATTACTTCGCAAAGGCTGTTTTCATTAGAAAACGGCCTTTTTTGTGGGCGATTGGAAAGTTTTCGTCAATGCTGAAACCTGTGTTGAATCCGTCTATCGCCATCGCGAGCAACCTTGCTCCTACAGGGATTTTTATCGAACACAAATGATGTGGCCAACAAAAAAATTCTGTAGGAGCGAGCTTGCTCGCGAGAGGGCCAGAACTAACGATACATTACGCCGACCTGGCCATGATCAAGCCGGTTTCACTCGCCGCTTCCAAGCGGATCGCCACGAACTTCGACGTCGGCGTATGGCTGCCGTCCCCGGTGCTTTCCAGCGGCACCAGCGGGTTCACTTCCGGGTAGTAAGCCGCCGCTTGCCCAGCCGGAATATCAAACGCCAGCAGCGTGAAGCCTTTCACCCGACGTTCAATGCCATCGTCCCACAGCGAAACGATGTCGGCCTTTTGTCCCGGCTTGAAGCCCAGGCGAATGATGTCGGCTTCGTTGACGAACAGCACATCACGCTGCCCCTTCACGCCGCGATAACGATCGTTGAGGCCATAAATCGTGGTGTTGTACTGATCGTGGGAGCGCATCGATTGCATGATCAGGTCCGGCACCACGCCCGTGGAGCGGGTGCGCTCGTGTATCAGATCCTTGGGCAAAAGGTTCGGCTTGAAATTGGCCCGGCCCGATGCGGTGTTCCACTTGCGCGCACCGGCACTGTTGCCCAGATAGAAGCCACCCGGGTTCTTGATCTTCTCGTTGAAGTCTTTGAAGCTCGGAAGGGTGTCGGCGATCAGCTCGCGAATGCGGCGGTAGTCACCCACCAGCCAGTTCCAGTCCACCGGATGGCTGCCCAGCGTCGCAGCGGCGATCCCGGCGAGGATCGCGGGCTCAGAGCGCATCTGGTTCGACAGCGGCTCCAGTTGACCGTTGGACGCATGCACCATGCTGAACGAGTCTTCGACGGTCACCGCTTGCGGGCCTTCGGTCTGCCGGTCGATGTCGGTACGGCCCAGGCACGGCAGGATCAGCGCGTCTTTGCCGTGAGCCAAATGGCTGCGGTTGAGCTTGGTGCTGATCTGCACGGTCAGATCGCAATTGCTCAGGGCCTGGAAGGTCCGTGAGCTGTCCGGGGTGGCCTGGGCGAAGTTGCCGCCCAGGGCGATGAACACTTTCGCCCGGCCTTCAGCCATGGCGTGGATCGCCTCGACCACGTTGTGGCCATTTTTACGCGGCACCTTGAACTGGAAGCGCCGCTCCAGTGCATCGAGGAACGCCACCGGCGGACGTTCGTTGATGCCCATGGTCCGGTCGCCCTGCACGTTACTGTGGCCACGCACCGGGCACAGGCCCGCGCCCGGTCGGCCGATGTTGCCGCGCAGCAGCATCAGGTTGGCGATTTCCTGGATGGTCGCCACCGAGTGGCGGTGCTGGGTGATGCCCATCGCCCAGCACATGATGACGTTCTTGCCTTTGGCGTACATGCGTGCCGCTTGTTCGATTTCGACAAGGGGCAGGCCGGACTGCTCGACGATTTGTTCCCACGGGGTGTCGTCGATGACCGCCAGGTAATCCAGCACGTTGACGCTGTGTTCGTTGAGGAAGTCGTGATCGAACACCGCCGGGGCGCCAGCCTTCTGGGCGTCGCGTTCCCATTGCAGCAGAAACTTGGCCATGCCGCGCATGATCGCCATGTCACCGCCCAGTGCAGGGCGGAAGTACGCGGTGTTGGTCGCTTTGAAACCGTTGGTGAGCATTTCGATCGGGTGCTGCGGATGCTGGAAACGTTCCAGGCCGCGCTCTTTCAGCGGGTTGATGCACACCACTTGCGCGCCGCGTTTCACCGCTTCGCGCAGCGGCTCGAGCATCCGCGGGTGGTTGGTGCCGGGGTTCTGGCCCCAGACGAAAATCGCATCGGCGTGTTCGAAGTCATCGAAGGTCACGGTGCCTTTGCCGACACCGACGCTTTGCGACAACGCGACACCGCTGGCCTCATGGCACATGTTCGAGCAGTCAGGGAAGTTGTTGGTGCCGTAGGCGCGTACAAACAACTGATAGAGAAACGCCGCCTCGTTGCTGGCGCGACCCGAGGTATAGAACTCGGCCTGATCCGGGCTCGACAAGCCTTTGAGGTGTTTGGCGATCAGCGCAAACGCGTCGTCCCAGCTGATGGGTTGGTAGCGATCGGTTTCGGCGTTGTAGCTCAATGGCTCGGTCAGGCGGCCCTGATATTCGAGCCAGTAGTCGCTTTGCTCCAGCAACGAGGTGACGCTGTGCCTGGCGAAGAACTTGCCGTCGACTCGGCGTTTGGTCGCTTCCCAGTTCACCGCTTTGGCGCCGTTCTCGCAGAAGGCCACCATGCCGGCTTCATTGGAATCGCCCCAGGCGCAACCCGGGCAGTCGAAACCGCCGTTCTTGTTGGTCTTGAGCATCATGCGCAGGTTTTTCAGCGCGTTGTCGCTGGTGAGCCAGGCCTGGGCGACGCTGATCAGTGCGCCCCAACCACCGGCCGGACCTTTGTAGGGTTTGTAGCGAGGAACAGGTGTCTGGTCGGCTTGACGGTGTTGACTCACGCTTGATTCTCCAAAGCCGGGCTGTAGACCCGTGGCGCATTTTTCTGTGGCAGATGGATGAGATTGAGGTTGTGGCGACGGGCCCATTGCACGGCAAGGCCCGTGGGCGACGACAGGCTGACCAGGGTTTGGATGCCGGCGCGCAAAACTTTCTGGATCAATTCGAGGCTGCAACGGCTGGTGACAATCGCCAGGCCGCCAGCGGTCGAAATGTTCTGGCGGACCAGGCCGCCGATCAATTTGTCGAGGGCGTTGTGCCGGCCGATGTCTTCACGGCCGAGCAGCAATTCGCCCTGGCTGTTCATGAACACCGCCGCATGCACCGCGCCGCTGTACTGGCCCAGCGGCTGGAACGCGCCGATGCGCTGGCGCAGGCCGTCGAGCCATTCGGCGGGCGGCAGCGGGGCGCCGGGCAGGACTTTGAGGTCTGGCAGCGCCTGTTCGACCGCTTCCACGCCGCAGAGCCCGCAACCGCTGGTGCCGGCCAGTTGCCGACGCTGTTGCTTGAGGTTCCAGAACGCGCGGTTGGCGATGGTCACTTGCGCGTATTGCGCCGACCCGGAGCCGCTCAGTTGCAGGTCATAAATGTCGGTGGCGTCTTGAATGATGCCGCTGCCCAGGCTGAAGCCGACAATAAAGTCTTCGAGGTCAGTGGGCGTAACCAGCATCACCGCCTGGCTGATGCCGTTGTAGGCAATGGCCAGCGCGACTTCCTCGGCCAGCGCGGTGCTGTCCGATTCCGAGTGTTCAAGGTTGCTGTAGCTGTACGTCTGGCTGGCGGAGGGCGCGGGCGTTTCGAGGGCAGGCGCCGCGCAGGCAGGGCGCTTGGCTTTCATGGCATCACCGACGGGTTTGATCAGCTTTAAGACTAGGCGTGGCAACTTGTCGCGTCTAATCGCTATTACTGATCTACCGATAGATACCGTCGATCAAGCGCCCAGTAGCGATTGTTGATAGATCGCAAAGCACGCTTCAGCCAACGCCGACCGCGGTGCGCTTCGACGCATGATCAACCCCAGCCGGCCCAGCGTTTGGGCATTTTCGATCGGTTGCAGGCGCAAGTGTTCGGTGAGGCCTTCGAGACCGCCCTCCAATGGCATCACGGCGCAACACAGGCCGCCGTGCACAGCTTGTAACAGTTGATGCACGGCATCGGTTTGCAACAAGGGCTGCGGAGTGAGACCACGGCTGTGGAAGTTGTGGTCGATGGACTGACGGAAGTGCATGCCGCTGGTGAGCATGCCCAGCGGCAGCTCGATCAACGATTCCCAGCTCAAGGGCGCGTCGCCAAAGCTGAAGAAGCGCTGATCGTAGAGCAGACCCATGCGGGTTTCGCTGAAGGTCAGCGAGTCGAAGTGTTCGCCGTCCAGACGTTCCAGGTAGGAAACCCCGAGATCGATACGGTTGTTCGCCAGTTGTTCGAGGATCTGTTCGGAGCTGAGCGCTGACAGCTCGAAGCGCAGGTTCGGGTGTTCGGCGTGCAGGCGTTGCAGCAGTGGCAGCGGATCGAAGCTCGACAGCGGCACCACACCCAAACGCAGGGTGCCGACCAGATTGCCGCGACAGGCTGCCGCCTCGGCGTACAGGCCGTCGTAAGCGGCCAGCACGGTACGCGCCCAGGCCAGTACGCGCTCGCCCGGCGCGGTGAAGCCCTCGAAGCGTTGCCCGCGATTGACCAGTGGCAAGTCGAGCTCTTCTTCAAGGCTGCGAAGGCGCATGGACAGCGTCGGCTGGGTGATGTGGCAGCGCGCAGCGGCTTGCCCGAAGTGCCGGGTTTCGTCGAGAGCGATGAGGAATTTCAGCTGCTTGATGTCCATCTTCGCTCCAGAGGTCGGGAAGGTTTGGATTCTATCGCAAGCGGGGTCATTGGTCGGGTTGGATTCGCAAGTGTCGGCGGTGGTCTAGGCTTTTGCGTCTGGAACCCCAATCCCAAGGAGAGTGCACCATGAGTCTTTTGAGTTTTGTGAAAGAGGCGGGCGAAAAGTTGCTGGACTTGCTGACTCCGGGCAACGCCAATGCCAGTGAGCAGTTGAAGGAGCACATCAGCAAAGTCGGCCTGGGTAATCCGAATGTGCAGGCGACGGTTGATGGCGACAAAGTGACCGTGACGGGTGAGGTGGGAAGCCAGGAAGAGAAAGAGAAAATCCTGCTGGCTGTGGGCAACATTGCCGGTGTCGGCAGCGTGGATGATCAGATTACGGTGACCGGGCCAGTAGTCGCGGCTGCGCGTTTTGTTGTCGTGAAGAAAGGCGACACGCTCAGCGCCATATCGTTGGCCGTGTATGGCAGCGCCAACCAGTACAACAAGATCTTTGAAGCCAACAAACCGATGTTGTCGCATCCGGACAAGATCTATCCGGGGCAGACATTGCGGATTCCTGAGTAGGTCTTCAAACCGCGTGATGGCCATCGCGGGCAAGCCACGCTCCCACAGGAATCGCGTCGTTCGCATTCATCGTGAACGACTCAGATCCTGTGGGAGCGGGCTTGCCCGCGATGCGGACAACTCGGTCTAAAGCCCTGCAATCAAATCCCGATAATCCCCCACCGCCGCGAACTCAGCCGTGTCCTTCGGCCCTTTGCGACTGTCCGGTTCACGCACGGCCAGCAAATGCGCCACCCCAAAATTCCGCGCACTGCGCAAAATCGGCAAGGTGTCGTCGATAAACAGGCTACGCGCCGGATCGAAGCCGATATCGGCCTGTAACGCATCCCAGAACTGCGGGTTTTCCTTGGGGAAACCGTAATCGTGGGAGCTGATCAGGCGCTCGAAGTACGGCGCCAGTTCGATTTTTTCCAGTTTCAATGACAGCGAATCGCGGTGTGCGTTGGTGATCAGCACCACGCGTTTGCCTGCCTGTTTGATCGCCGCCAGGAACGTGTCCGCGTCCGGGCGCAGGGCGATCAAATGAGCGGTTTCCAGTTTCAGGTCGCGCACCGACAGTTTCAGCTCGGCGCTCCAGAAATCCAGGCAGTACCACTGCAACTGGCCGGCATTGCGTTCGAACAGTGGCTGCAACTCCATCTCGGCCATGGCCCGGCTCACGCCGTGCAGGTCCGCATAACGCTGGGGCAAATGTTCCAGCCAGAAATGGTTATCGAAATGCAGGTCCAGCAGCGTGCCATCCATATCCAGCAGAACGGTGTCGATGTCGCGCCAGGGCAGCAGGGACATAAAAAACTTCTCCAGCGGTAAAAAAGATATCCGAGGTAAACAATCAGGATAGGCCGGGTATAGTAACGCGTTCACGCCAAGGAGCCGCTCATGCGCCAGAAACCCACCATCCTCGCCCGCGAGATTGTCGCCACCAGCCGTTTATTCTGCGTCGAAGAGCTGAAACTGCGCTTTTCCAATGGCGTGGAACGCACCTATGAGCGCTTGGTCGGCAAAGGCGCAGGCTATGGCGCTGTGATGATCGTGGCGATGCTCGATGCCGATCACGCGGTGTTGGTCGAGGAGTATTGCGGTGGCACCGACGCGTACGAGTTGTCCCTGCCAAAAGGCCTGATCGAGCCAGGCGAAGACGTGCTGGCGGCGGCGGAGCGCGAACTCAAGGAAGAAGCCGGTTTTGGCGCGCGGCAATTGGAGCATTTGACCGAGTTGTCGTTGTCGCCCGGTTACATGAGCCAGAAAATCCAGGTGGTGCTGGCCACCGATCTCTACGAAGAGCGCCTGGAGGGTGACGAGCCGGAGCCGATGGGTCTGGGCAAAGTCAACCTGCGCGAGTTGTCAGCGTTGGCGCAAAACCCGCAATTCACCGAGGGCCGTGCCTTGGCGGCGCTGTATCTGGCCCGTGATCTGTTGACCCAGCGTGGGGTGTTCCAGCCATGAATTTTCCACATCCCTTGATGGCCCCCGTGGTTGAACTGGCGTTGCAGGCCGGTGATGCGATTCTGCCGTTCTGGCGCACAGGTACTGCGGTGACGGCTAAGTCGGACGACTCGCCTGTCACCGCCGCAGACCTGGCCGCGCATCATTTGATTCTGGGCGGGCTGACGGCGCTGGATCCGAGCATTCCGGTGCTGTCTGAAGAAGACGCCAACATCCCGCAAAGCGTGCGTGCCGGATGGCAGCGCTGGTGGCTGGTCGACCCGCTGGACGGCACCAAGGAGTTCATCAGCGGCAGCGAAGAATTCACCGTCAATATCGCCCTGATCGAAAACGGCCAGGTGGTATTCGGTGTGGTGTCGATGCCGACCAACGGCCGCTTCTACGTCGGTGGCGCCGGGCTCGGTGCGTGGCGCGGCGATAAAGGTGGGACACCGGTGGCGATTCAGGTGCGTGATGTTCTGGCGCCCGGTCAATCGTTCACCGTGGTTGCCAGTCGCCGCCATTCCAGCCCGGAGCAGGAGCGCTTGCTGGCCGGGTTGAGTGCCAGCCTTGGCGAGCTGCAACTGGCCAATATCGGCAGTTCGCTGAAGTTTTGTTTGTTGGCCGAAGGCGCAGCGGATTGTTATCCGCGTTTGGCGCCGACTTCGCAGTGGGACACGGCGGCGGCTCAGGGTGTGCTGGAAGGCGCGGGCGGGGAGGTGCTGGATTTGAGCGGCGCGCCGTTCTGTTATCCGGCGCGGGAGTCGCTGTTGAATGAGTTCTTTCTGGCGTTGCCGGCGAAGGCGGCGTGGCGGGAACAACTACTGGAACTTGCGCGTTCCTGAGGTTCAAGCCTGTTTGTGGCGAGGGGGCTTGCTCCCGCTCGGCTGCGCAGCAGCCGTAAACAACGGAAAGGGGGCCGCTTCGCGCCCCGGGGGGAGCAAGCCCCCTCGCCACAGGGTTTTTCATTTCCCGCCAGTTTAGCGGTGCAATACATACTGCCCGGTAAACCTCACAGCATCCTCATCACGGCCTTCATTGACGACCCGCGTATGCAGCGTCAATCGCGCTCGGCTGTAGCGCTGGAACGTGGTCAGGAATTTCTTCCAGATCACCGGATCCGGCGCCCGACAGATCGCATTGGCGTCGCCCGTTACCGGCAGCGGATAGCTGATCTGCCCTTCCTGAATCACGATGTGCCCGTCGGTGATGCCTTCTTCCTTCAAGCGCAAATGCAGCCAGCCCCAACCCGCCAGCACGGCGCCGCAATACAGGCTGCCGCCGAACATGGTGCTCTTGTGGTTGACGTTGGCGTCCAGCGGCAAGAGCAGGCGCAGTTGCTGGTCGTGCCAGTCGAGCACCTTGAGGCCCATGTCCCGGGTGAGGGGGATGTCGTGGTGGAGGACTGATTCCAGTTGACGACTTTCGCGGCTCATTCAGGACCTCTTATTGGCAGTTGATGATGGGACGGCGGCTCAATCGAGGTCGTCGGTGTGGCTGGCGGCACCGCTGTCGGCGAAGCTCAGCCCGTGTTTGCGCAGTTTGTCGTGCAAGGTCTTGCGCGGGATGCCAAGGGCTTCGGCAACGCTACGCACCGAGCTGTGCGAGCGTGCCAGTTCAGCGGCAATCAGGCTTTTCTCGAAGTTTTCCACCTGCTCGCTCAGCCCGCCGCTGACCTGTTCCATCACAGTGCCGGCAGCGCCTTGCGCCTCGTTGTTATCCAGCGCCAGTTCCAGGCCGAGGGCGAAGCGTTCGGCGGCGTTTTGCAGTTCGCGCACATTGCCCGGCCAGGTGTGGCGCAGCAGCAGCGCGCGTTGCCCCGGTTGCAGTTCGTGGGGTGGCAAGCCGTGGCGGGCGCTGGCTTCGTCGGCAAAGTGCTGGAACAGCATCAAGGCATCTTCGCCGCGCTCGCGCAGAGGCGGAATGCGCAGTGGCGCGACGTTCAAGCGGTAATACAAGTCAGCGCGGAAGCGGCCCTGATCGGCGGACTGGCGCAGGTCTTCCTTGGTGGCGGCGATGATGCGGATATCCAGCGGGATCTGTTGATTGCCGCCCAGGCGTTCGACCACACGCTCTTGCAGCAAGCGCAGCAGTTTCACTTGCACATCCAGGCTCATGCTTTCGATTTCATCGAGGAACAACGTACCGCCGTTGGCGAATTCGAACTTGCCGATGCGGCGCTTTTGCGCGCCGGTGAAAGCGCCGGGTTCATGGCCGAACAGTTCGCTTTCGACCACCGACTCGGCCAGCGCTCCGGCGTTGATCGCCACGAAGGGGCCGTTACGCCGGCTGGATAAATCATGCAGCGCTCGCGCAACGACTTCCTTGCCGGCGCCGGTTTCGCCGAGGATCAGCACGTCAGCCTTGGTCGCCGCCAACGCGCCGATCTGCTCACGCAGGCGCAACATCGACGAGGACTGCCCGACCAGACGGGTGCTCAGTTCATTGCGGTCGCTCAGGGCCAGACGCAGGCTGCGGTTATCCAGCACCAATCGACGCAGGGCCAGGGCGCGGCGCACGCTGTCGAGCAGGGCATCGCTGGCGAAGGGTTTTTCCAGAAAGTCATAAGCCCCGGCGCGCATGGCTTGCACCGCCAGCGGCACATCGCCGTGACCGGTAATCAGCAGCACCGGTAGCTCCGGGTCCTGGGCGAGCAGTTCAGTCAACAGTTCGAGACCGTCCATGCCCGGCATGCGAATGTCGCTGACCACTACACCGGGCCAGTCACGTTCCAACTGCCCGGCCAGGCCTTTGGCCTCGGCCAGCGGCAGAATTTTCAGACCGGCCAGATCGAGGGTCTGGCTCAAGGCCTGGCGCAGGTGGGGATCGTCGTCGATCAACACGACCTGAATGCGGTTGTCGATGGTCATGCACTTCGGTCCTCGGACGGTTGCAGGCTCACACCCGGTGCACCTGCGCGTAGCTTCAGGGTAATCAGCGCGCCGCCCTCCTTATGGTTGGCGAACGACAGTTCACCACCGAAGGCGCGCATCAGGGTCTCGCAAATCGCCAGCCCCAAGCCAAGCCCCTGGGTGCGGGTCTTGGTGGTGTAGAAGGGCTCGCTGGCGCGACCAAGGGCTTCCATGCAAAAGCCGGGGCCGTTGTCGCGAATGTACAGGTTGACGCCATCGGCGGTGGTTTGGGCACTCAGCCAGAGTTTGCGTGGCGGGCCTTTTTCCGTGAGGGCATCGAGGGCATTGGCCAGCAGGTTGCCAAGCACTTGGCGCAAGCGGGTTTCGCCGGCCTCGACCCACAACGTCGCGGCAGGCAGGTCGCGGATCAACTCGACTTCCATGCTGCGTCGACGCTTGGCCAGCAGGGCCAGGGCATCGTCCAGCGCCGGTTGCAGGGCGACGCTTTCCGGCGCGTGGCGATCGCGACGGGCGAAGGCCCGCAAGTGAGCGATGATCGACGCCATGCGCCCGGTCAGTTCGCTGATCAGTTTGAGGTTGCCACGCGCGTCGTCGGTGCGTTGGTGGTCGAGCAGCACTTCGGCGTTTTCCGCGTAGCTGCGGATGGCCGCCAACGGTTGATTGAGTTCGTGGCTGATGCTCGCCGACATGGTCCCCAACGCCGAGAGCTTGCCAGCCTGCACCAGGTCATCCTGGGCGCGTACAAGGTCTTGCTGAGCCTGCTCGCGTTCCAGCACTTCCTGTTTGAGTCGACGGTTGAGACCTTCCAGGTCGCTGGTCCGTTCGGCCACCCGACCTTCCAGTTCGCGTCGGGCCTTGGCTTCGAAGGCGATCCGCTCCAGGTAGTGGCGGCGCCGCTGCATCATCAGGCCGAGCAACAGCATGACCACCAACAGCGTGGCGCCACCGATGGCGACCACGGTCCGTACCGGCCGGTCGATCAAGGTGCGCGGGGCGAGGATGCTGACGTTCCAGCCGGTTTCCGCGATCGGTTGGGTCTGGGTCAGCCAGGCGTTCGGATTGAGTTTCAGCGGTCGCGGATCACGGGTCGGGTAGGGCTGGATCGCGCTGATCGCCTTGCGCTCGTCTTCGCTCAGTGGTCGGGTCGCGCGAAAGCGCCATTCTGGCCGTGAAGTGATGATGACCACGCCGTTGTGATCGGTGAGCAACAGTTGCTCCGGGGTTTTGCCCCAGAGGCTTTCGGTGTGGTCGAGGTCGACCTTGACCACCAGCACACCGGTGATTTTCTCGCCGTTGCGCACCGCTGCGGCGAAGAAGTAGCCGCGTTTGGCCGAGGTGGTGCCCAGCCCGAAGAAGCGCCCCAGGCGTCCTGCCATGGCTTCGCTGAAGTACGGACGGAAGGAGAAATTGCGGCCGACGAAACTGTCGTGCTTGTCCCAGTTCGAGGCCGCGAGGGTCTTGCCCGTGGTGTCCATCAGGTACATGACTTCAGCACCGGTCTGGGCGCTGATGTTTTTCAGCAGGCGATTAGCGTTGCCTTGGTTGACGCTGTCGTCCGGGGCTCCGAGCACGGCGCGCAGGGCTGGCAGGTCGCCAAGAATCTGCGGCAACACTTCATAGCGGTGCAAGGTGCCCAACAGGTTGGCGACGTACAGGTCGAGGGTCTGGCGGTTTTGCCCGGCCAGTTCGCTGCGGTAGTAGCGTTCGGCCAAATGCTCGAGCGGCCACAACAACGGCGCCAGGCACAGTGCGAGCAGGGCCAGGCTACGCCAGCGGGGTCTGCGGGGGAGGGTCGGAGTCATGAGCATCGAACGCCTGTGGATATCGACGCATTATGCCTAGGCAAAGACATCGGCGTCCTTGAAGAGTGCAGCGTCCTGATCCCGGGCCGACAGTTGTGGTGCGCTGTCCAGCGCCCAGTCGATGGCCAGGTCCGGGTCGTCCCAACGGATGCTGCGTTCGGCGCTCGGGTTGTAATAGTCGGTGACCTTGTAAAGGCATTCGGCAAATTCGCTCAACGCCACCAGGCCATGGGCGAAGCCTTCGGGAATCCAGAGTTGGCGGCGGTTGTCGGCGGACAATCGCACGGCGGTCCACTTGCCGAAGTGGGGCGAGCTACGACGGATGTCCACGGCCACGTCGAGCATTTCGCCAGCGACCACACGAACCAGTTTGCCCTGGGTGTTTTGCAGCTGGTAATGCAGGCCGCGAAGCACGCCTTTCTTCGAGTGGGAGTGGTTGTCCTGGACAAACGTCGGGGCCAGCCCCGTTGCTTGCTGGAAAGCCCGGGCATTGAAACTCTCGAAAAAAAAGCCGCGTTCATCGCCCATGACGGTGGGTTCAAAGACCAGCACACCGGGCAGGTCGGTGGTGACGGCTTTCATGGCGTTCTCCAGCAGTGGATGGTGATAGCTGACATTCTTGCGCATGGGGCCGAACGAAGCGAGGGGTGGGGGTTGCGTATCGCCCCGAGCAGTGGCGATATAGGCGCCTAATAAAATTTCCGAGGTCGTTGTATGCCGCTCGCCACGTTGATTCATCGCGCCAGTTTGCCCAGCCCGCAAGTGTCTGCGGAGCAAGCACTTGAGCTGTTGCAGGAGCATTACGGACTGAGCGGCAGATTGCAGGCCCTGGGCAGCCAGCAGGACCTCAACTACCGCGTCGACAGTGAGCAGGGCCGTTTTGTCCTGAAAATCTGTCGCGGCGACTACTCGGCCCTGGAACTGCAGGCCCAGCATGCCGGGCTCAAGCATTTGGCGGCGCACCCTGATGTGCACGTGCCTCGGGTGATCGCGGCGAAGAACGGCGCGGACCTGCTCTCGTTGAATGTCGCCGGCCAAGCGGTCCACGTGCGCCTGCTGGATTACATCGAAGGCCAGTCGCTGACGCACCTCGAATACTTCAACCCCACGGTGGTGGCCGGTTTCGGTCGCTTGTGCGGCGAGATGGACCTGGCGCTGGCGGATTTCGACCATCCCGGGCTGGTGCGCACGCTGCAATGGGACGCGCGCCATGCGCAGGCCCTGATCGCGCATTTGTTGCCGGTCATCCAGGACGACAACCAGCGCCGGCTCATCGCCGAAGCCGCCGAACAGGCGCAACGCCATCTGCAACCTTTGGAAAGCAAGCTGCCGGTGCAAGCCATCCACATGGACATCACCGACGACAACGTGGTTTGGCAGCGTGATGCCCAGCGCCATTGGCAGTTGCAAGGGGTGATTGATTTCGGCGATCTGATACGCACCTGGCGCATCACTGATTTGTCGGTGACCTGCGCGGCGCTGTTGCATCACGGTGAAGGTGATCCGTTCTGCATTCTGCCGGCGGTGCAGGCGTATCACGCGGTAAATCCGCTGACCCATGAGGAATTGCTGGCGCTGTGGCCGCTGATCGTCGCCCGTGCCGCGGTGTTGGTGCTCAGCGGCGAGCAGCAGGTCAGCATCGATCCGGGCAACACCTACAGCCGCGATAACCTGAGCCACGAGTGGGAGATTTTCCGCGTGGCGACTTCGGTGCCGCTGGCGCTGATGGAAGCCGCAATCCTGACGGCGGTTGGCCAGAGCCTGCCAGACATTGGCAGCGAAGGTTTTGCACCGTTGCTGCCGAGTCTGGTCGGACGGGAGTTTGCCTTGATCGACCTGGGCGTCCTCAGCCCGCACTTCGAGGCCGGTAACTGGGAGCAGGAGGGCACCGATCAGCGATTGCTCGATGAAGCTGCCGCCCTTCACGGGTTGGCCGCCAGTCGTTACGGGCAATACCGGTTGTCCCGCACCCGGCCGGACAGCGCCACCGAACCGGACACGTGCCCGTTGCACGTCGAATTGCGGGTGCCCACGGGTACGACGGTCGAGGCGCCATTTGCCGGCGTGGTTCACCAGCCGTTGCAAGGGGTGCTGCAACTCGACGGTCCACAACTGAGTGTGCGGCTCTGGGGCGTCACGCCGTCCCTGCATGCCGGTGCGGCGCTGGTCAAAGGCCAGGTGCTGGGCGCGGTCAGTGGTCCGCTGATCGTGCAGTTGTGCCGAGGCTCTTCGTTCAGTGCACCGTTGTTTTGCAGCCCGTCGCGAGCGGCGGCCTGGCAAGCGTTGTGCCCGTCACCGGCCGCGTTGCTGGGGCTGGCCTGTGATGCCGAACAAGAGCTCGACTCGCAGACCCTGCTGGCCCGGCGTGACGCCAGTTTCGCCCGCACGCAAAAACACTATTACGTCGACCCGCCGCGTATCGAGCGTGGCTGGCGCAATCACCTGATCGACATGCAGGGCCGCTCTTACCTCGACATGCTCAACAACGTCGCGGTGCTGGGTCACGGGCATCCGCGCATGGCGGCGGTCGTCAGTCGCCAGTGGTCGCTACTGAACACCAACTCGCGGTTCAACTACGCCGCCGTGGCCGAGTTTTCCGAGCGCCTGCTGAAACTGGCGCCGGACTCCATGGACCGCGTGTTCCTGGTCAACAGCGGCAGCGAAGCCAACGACCTGGCGATCCGCTTGGCGTGGGCCTACAGCGGCGGGCGCGACATGCTCAGCGTGCTTGAGGCCTATCACGGCTGGACCGTGGGCGCGGACGCGGTGTCGACGTCGATTGCCGACAACCCCAAAGCCTTGAGCAGCCGCCCGGACTGGGTGCATCCGGTAATCGCTCCGAACACCTATCGCGGTGAATTCCGTGGCCCGGACAGCGCGCCGGACTACGTGCGCAGCGTTGAACACAACCTGGCCAAAATCGCCGAACAGAAACGCCAATTGGCCGGTTTCATTTGCGAGCCTGTGTATGGCAATGCCGGTGGCATCTCGCTGCCGCCGGGTTATTTGCAGCAGGTATACGCCCTGGTTCGCGCTCAGGGCGGTGTATGTATCGCCGACGAAGTGCAGGTCGGCTACGGGCGCATGGGTCATTTCTTCTGGGGTTTCGAAGAGCAGGGCGTGGTACCGGACATCATCACCATGGCCAAGGGCATGGGCAACGGCCAGCCACTGGGCGCCGTGATCACTCGCCGGGAAATCGCCGAGGCCTTGGAGGCCGAGGGCTATTTCTTCTCGTCGGCTGGCGGCAGTCCGGTCAGTTGCCAGGTCGGCATGGCGGTGCTGGATGTGATGGAAGAAGAAAAGCTCTGGGAAAACGCCCAGGTCGTTGGCGGCTACTTCAAAGAGCGTCTTGAAGCGCTGATCGATATTCATCCGTTAGTCGGTGCGGTGCATGGCTCCGGGTTTTATCTGGGCGTCGAGTTGATCCGCAACCGCGACACCCTGGAGCCGGCCACCGAAGAAACCACGGCGCTGTGTGATCGCTTGCGTGAGCTGGGAATTTTCATGCAGCCGACCGGTGATTTCCTCAACGTGCTGAAGATCAAACCGCCGATGGTGACCTCGCGCCAGAGTGTGGATTTCTTCGTGGACATGCTTTCGAAGGTGCTCGGGGAAAATCTCTAAACGCTTCTCCCGGTGGGAGCGAGCCTGCTCGCGAATTGGGTCGCACATGCACCAGTGACGTTGACTTATCCACCGCTTTCGCGAGCAGGCTCGCTCCCACTGGGATGGTGATTTAATTCGATTGTTATCGGGAATAAGTGCGTAAATTTAGACAGAAGGCGCATATATCGCTTTAAAAGCCGATTTTTATCGGATATAAAGTCGCCATTGCCAGGGTGTGGATGAGCCATGCCTGAACGTCACGCACTTGTCCGGAGATGATCCATGAGCCGTATCGTTACCGTCGCCGCCACGCAGATGGCCTGTTCCTGGGACCTGGAAGGCAACATCGAAGTTGCCGAGCGGCTGGTCCGCGAAGCCGCCGCCAAAGGGGCACAGATCATCCTGATCCAGGAGCTGTTCGAGGCGCCGTACTTCTGCCAGAAGCCCAACCCGGATTACCTGCAACTGGCCACGACGGTGGACGACAACGTCGCGATCAAGCACTTCCAGAAAGTCGCCAGGGAACTGCAAGTGGTGCTGCCGATCAGCTTCTACGAGCTGGCGGGCCGCGCGCGTTTCAACAGCATCGCGATCATCGACGCCGACGGCAGCAACCTCGGTATTTATCGTAAAAGCCACATCCCGGACGGTCCTGGCTACCACGAAAAGTACTACTTCAACCCGGGCGATACCGGCTTCAAAGTGTGGGACACCCGCTACGCCAAAATCGGCGTGGGCATCTGCTGGGACCAGTGGTTCCCGGAAGCCGCGCGCAGCATGGCGTTGCAAGGGGCGGAAATCCTGTTCTACCCGACCGCCATCGGCAGCGAGCCGCACGACAAGACCATTTCGTCCCGCGATCACTGGCAGCGTGTGCAACAGGGTCATGCCGGTGCCAACCTGATGCCGCTGATCGCCAGCAACCGGATCGGCAACGAGGAGCAGGACGGCTACGACATCACCTTCTACGGCTCTTCGTTTATCGCCAACCAGTTCGGCGAGAAGGTGCAAGAACTCAACGAGACCGAAGAGGGGGTACTGGTCCACAGCTTCGACCTCGACAAACTCGAACACACACGCAGCGCATGGGGTTCCTTCCGCGACCGCCGTCCGAACCTGTATGGTGCTATCAAAACCCTCGACGGATCCCTGGAGTCCTGACTGCCATGACCACTTTGAACAGCACCCCTCGCGCAGATGGCTTCTACATGCCGGCCGAGTGGGCCCCGCAAACCCAGACCTGGATGATCTGGCCCGAGCGCCCGGACAACTGGCGCCTGGGCGGCAAACCGGCGCAAGCCGCGCACGTGGCAGTGGCCAAGGCCATTGCCCGTTTCGAACCGGTAACCGTGGCGGTGTCCGCCGGCCAGTATGAGAACGCCCGGGCTCGCCTGGATGTGCCGAATATCCGCGTTGTCGAGATGTCCAGCGACGATGCCTGGGTTCGCGACACCGGCCCGACGTTCGTCATCAACAACAACGGCGAAGTCCGTGGCGTGAACTGGGATTTCAATTCCTGGGGTGGCTTTGACGGTGGCCTGTATTCGCCTTGGAACCGTGACTCGCAAGTGGGCGGCAAGATCTGTGAGATCGAACGCAGCCCGCGTTATCGCACCGAAGGCTTTGTGCTCGAAGGTGGCTCGATCCACGTCGACGGCGAAGGCACGCTGATCACCACCGAAGAATGCCTGCTCAACCGCAATCGCAATCCGCACATGAACCGTGCAGAAATTGAAGCGGTGCTGAGCGCGAATCTGTCTGTGGATAAAATCATCTGGCTGCCGGACGGTTTGTTCAACGACGAAACCGATGGCCATGTGGATAACTTCTGCTGCTACGTGCGCCCGGGCGAAGTGCTGCTGGCCTGGACCGATGATCCGCAAGATCCGAACTACCCACGCTGCCAGGCGGCCATGAACGTGCTGGAAAGCAGCACTGACGCCAAAGGTCGCCCGTTCACGGTGCACAAAATGCCGATTCCGGGTCCGCTGTACGCGACCGAGGAAGAATGCGCCGGTGTCGATCCGGTGGATGGTACCCAGGAGCGCAATCCGTCGGTACGCCTGGCCGGCTCCTACGTGAACTTCCTGATCGTCAACGGCGGCATCATTGCCCCGAGTTTCGATGACCCGTTTGATGGTCCGGCAAAAGAAATTTTGCAGAACCTGTTCCCGCAGCACGAAGTGGTCATGGTGCCGGGCCGCGAATTGTTACTGGGTGGCGGCAATATCCACTGCCTTACCCAACAACAGCCAGCGCCGCATAAAGAGTGAGTGCAGTTGTAACAGGTTGAGTTGTCTGACAAATCGGCTAGGCAAACGTTTTCGCGTGATGCCATGCCCCAAGCCCGCGGCCCTTAAGGACTGCGGGCTTTTTTGTATCCGCTGGTCGACAATCCCGACACATTGGCATAGGTCTTGTATTGCTCAGGGGGAGAAACAGGGAGGGGAGAACTTAGTTGTTCTGTCATAAACCTTGGATAAGTTAGCCGCTCACAAACCGGGAGAGAGCGCTGAAATGAACGCCGAAGTGAATGTGATGAGCGAGCGGGCAACGCATCCCCTGGCGGTAAACAGCGAATCGCTCCAGATTCTGGCGCACTGGTTCAAGTCCAATGGAACGCGTCCGATCAGTGAAACTGATCCGCGCCGGACGATGATCGAGCGCTACCCCGCTGGTTTGTTCAGCGAGGCGGAACTGGATGCATTGTGGGATGTGATGGAAGGATAGGAAGAAAAACAAAGGATTGATCAAGAAAAAGCGCTGCCGGGAGGGCGGCGCTTTTTTTTGCTTGTTCGTTCCTGCGCTCCGCGAGGGAACGATCACACCCCTGTAGTAGCCGGCTGAACGGGCGATAGCGGTGTAATAAGTTGATTTTCAGTGTTTAGAAGCTGTAGGTCCCCGTCACAACCAGACTGCGCGGCGCCCCCGGCTGAATCTGCGCCGCACTGGTTGCCGACGAGTAATACCTCTTGTCGGTGATGTTGTTCAACGCCGCGCGCAAGTCCCAGTCCTTATGGCGAAACCCGGCCAATGCATCCCAACGGCCATAACCCGGTAGCACCGTGGTGTTGAGGTTGTCTGCATAACGGTCACCGACCAGGGTCAGTCCGGTTTCGGCGTACCAGCCCATCTCCGGTTTCCAGGTCAGGAACACGCTGCCGTTGTGCTTGGCCACGTTACTGATGCGCTTGCCTTCAAACCCGTTGTTGTCCTTTTCAACCGTTGCGTCCTGCACGCCCACGCCGCCACGCATGTACCAGTTGCCAGCAATCTTGCCGGTAGCAGTCAGCTCAATCCCGCGGGAACGTTGCAAGCCGGAGAGCAGGGTAATGGTCGGGTTATTCGGATCGCTGGTGCGGCGGTTGTAGAGTTCCAGTTCGTAGATCGCCAGCGTGGTGCTCAGGCGATCATCGAGCCAGTCGCTCTTCACGCCGATTTCCTTTTGCTTGGTCAGCTCTGGGCTCAGGTCGTTGCTGTTACCGGCTGCACCCGGCGTGATGCCGATCAAACCGCCACCGACCGGCGAGAACGTCTTCGACCAGGATGCGTAGAAGGAATGATTGTGCAACGGCGTCCAGACCAGTCCTACGCGCGGGCTGGTGCTGTGGCTGTCACGGTCTTCGGAAATGTCGCGCAGCTTGTTAGTCGACTCAATGTCGAAGGTGTCGTAACGCAAGCCACCGAGCAATTGCCATTGATCGTTCAGGCGCAGTTGATCTTGCACATACACCGCACGGCTTTCGACCTCGGTGTGGGAACTGCTTGATACCTGCATGCGGCCGGTATGGCGCAAATCGCGGTTGGGGTTGTTCAGGTCCAGCGCCGGTACTGGCGAGCTGCCCGGCCCGGAAGTGGCGGCGGTGTACAGGGTCGGATCGCGACGCTGGCTACCGATCTCGATGCCGCTCAGCAGGCGATGCTCCAGGCCGAAGGTATCGAACCCGCCTTCCAGCTCAACGTTGTTGTAGACGTTGCGGGTGGTCAGGTCCTGTTGCCAGCGCTGGCGCGTAACCCGGTTAGTCGCCGGGGTGTAGCCGGTCAGGTAGGTGTTGTCGAAATCACTGTCGAGCTTGAACACACCCAGGGTCTGGCGCAGCTGCCAGTTTTCGTTGATGTCGTAACTGAGTTTCGAGCGCAGGGATTGCGACTTGTCGTCGATGAAGTCGTGCTCGCTGCCGTAGGTCGTATCGCGTCCTACATCCGCCGGACGACCATTCACACCCGGTATACCGCGATCCGGCGTGCGGTTGTAGCGGCTGTACTCGTATTGCACCAGCCAATTCAGGTCGGGGGTCAGTTGCCAGCTCATCGAGGGGGCGAACAACTGGCGATTGCCGCTCACGCCATCGCGGAAGCTGTTCTGGTCCATGTTGCCCATGTTCAGGCGCAGGCTGATGTCCTCGGAAGGATCGGTGCTGAGGTCGGCGTAAAGGCTGCGCAGATCATCGCTGCCGCCTTGGGCTTCGATGGTTGAGCGACGGCCGAATTCCGGGAGCTTGCTCACCCGGTTGACGATCCCGCCCTGGCTACCACGGCCATACAACACGGCGGCCGGGCCTTTGAGGACATCGATGCGCTCGATGTTGTGCAAGTCGCGCACGTACTGGCTGTCGTCGCGAATGCCGTCCAGATAAAAGTCGTTGCTGGCGTCGAAGCCGCGGATGCGCAGGCTGTCGAAGCGGGTGTCAGCGCCGCTGCTGACGTTGGGAATGCCGCTGAGTGCAGTGCCCAGATCATTGGTGCCGTAATCCGCGACGTTAGCGGTTTTAATCGAGTCGATGGCCTGCGGCACATACCGCACCGGCGTGCTGGTACGGGTTGCCGTATTGGTTTCCTTGACGCGCGGGTCATCGGCTTCCACTTCGGCGCTGATGGCGGTGGCAGGCAATGTGGTAGGGGCAGCGTAGGAAAAACCGGCAGACAGCAAGGCAGAAAGCCCAAGGCTATAGGGCGAAATACGAAAAGGGGCAGGCATTGAAGAGCGCATCCGTAGGATTTTTAGGCTATGGCGTTTCGGGCGCTAATGGTAATGCTTGCTATTTGCTTTCGTTAATTATTCTTGAAAAGTTCCATGGAGTGATTGTTGCCAATTGTGTCTTCGTTGACACGAAAGTGGATTGCCAGTGGTTTGATCCTCCAGAAATCACCCGAATCAGTGCGTCAAATTGACTTGAGAAATGCCACGCGATTGATTGTTTCTGCCACTGCAAGCAAATTCTTAGACGATTTTCGCCTAATTACAGACGATTCATGAAATTGACACATGGTTGAGCGCGCGGCTACGATTCGGCCCAACGCCTGTGGCAAACCGCCATGACTCCAAAACAATAAAAGGCCCGCCACGAGTAGTCGTGTGCGGGCCTTTTTGTTTGCGGAATGAAAAAAGAGCGCAATAGTGCCGTTTCAGCCGTACGACACAGCGCGTTTCAACCCGTAATAAGGAAAACAAAATGTTGAACATGCGAATCAGCCTGATCGCTCTGGGGATTTTGAGCGCTACACAGGCCATGGCTAACGACCAGGCCGAATCCAAGGGATTTGTTGAAGACAGCAGCCTTAAAGTGCTGTTGCGCAACGCCTACATGAACCGTGACTACAAGAACGGTAACGACGACAAATCCGAGTGGGGCCAAGCGGCCATCGGTACGTTCTCGTCCGGTTTCACCCAAGGCACCGTCGGTGTGGGCGTGGATGCGTTCGGTCTGTACGCACTCAATCTGGAGCGCAATGAAGGCCGCAGCGGTGCCCAAGGCATCGACTTCTTCAAGCGTGGCTCCAGTGGCGAACCTGCCGACGACTTGTCCAAGGGCGGCGCAGCGGTCAAATTCCGTCTATCCAGCACAACCCTGACCTACGGCGACCAGATGCCGGCCCTGCCGGTGTTGAGCTACGACAACGTGCGTCTGCTGCCGGAAAGCTACACCGGCACCCTGATCACCTCCAAGGAGATCAAGGGCCTGGAACTGAACGCCGGTCGCTTCACCGCCGAATCGCGTAAAAGCGCGGAAGGCCGTGACAGCGGTGGTTTGAAGTCGATCAACGTGTTGGGCGGCAGCTATCAGTTCACCGAACAGTTCAAGGCTTCCCTGTACGCGTCGGACGTTGAAGACGTGCTGAAGAAGCAATACGTGAACGCCAACTACGTGTTCCCGCTGGCCAAGGATCAATCCCTGACCCTGGACTTCAACGGCTACCGCACCAAGCTCGACAGCGAGTACGTGCGCGAAAACACCATCCCCGGCGAAAGCATCGTCACCGGTGACGACAACAAGATCTGGAGCCTGGCAGCCACCTTCGCCACCGGCCCTCACTCGTTCACGCTCGCGCATCAGCGCAGCACCGGCGACAGCAACCTGGGTTACGCCTATGGCGGTTACCAGAAAGACCAACACCGCGTCGGCGACGGTGGCAACACCATCTACCTGGCCAACTCCTACTGGTCCGACTTCAACGCCGAAGACGAACGCAGCTGGCAACTGGGCTACGGTCTGGACTTCAGCACCTTCGGTGTTCCAGGCCTGAGCTACAACTTTGCCTACGTACGCGGTGACAACATCACCACCTCCACCAGCGAAGGCGGCACCGAGCGCGAAATCTTCAACCAGTTCAAATACGTCGTCCAAACCGGCCCGGCCAAAGACCTGAGCATCAAGCTGCGTAGCTCGATCCTGCGCGTGTCGCAGAAGTCGAGCGAGTACAACGTCAGCGGTAACGAAGTGCGTGTGTTTGTGGATTACCCGATCAATATTTTTTGATGATGGGTTGAGCGTTCACGCTTGATAAAAACCCCGACGGGTTCGTAATGCTGTTCGTCCTTAATTGAACAGCACTGCGACGGGTTCGGGGTTTTTTGTGCGCGCTTGATGAATAAAGGTGTTTTTGCCGTCCCCCTCTTTTGCTCCATTTCATTACTCCATGTAACTAATGATGTTCCCATCCCCATCTTTATCCCCTCCAGCTAACGCCATACATTGAGCTCCAACGCCTCTCCCATCATCCCGACGGGAAGGTCACTGGAGTTTCCCTCATGCCTTTCGTAAGCGTACGCATCACCCGCGATGGCGTTACCACTGAGCAGAAAGCTCAGGTGATCGCCGAGATCACTGAAACACTGGAGCGCGTGCTCAACAAACGCCCTGACCTGACCCACATCGTGATCGAGGAAGTCGACACCGATAACTGGGGTTATGCCGGGATCACCACCACTCAATACCGCAAGCAACTGGCGCAAGAGGGGCAGTCATGACGCCGTCGGTCACCGTCGATTTCGTCTCCGACGTGGTGTGCCCATGGTGTGCACTGGGGGCGACGGCACTGGAGCAGGCGATCGCGAACGTCGCGGGTGAGGTGTCGGTTGAGCTGACCTACAAGCCTTTCGAACTGAACCCGACCATGCCCGCCGAAGGCGAGAAAGCGGTCGAGCACTTGATGCGCAAATACGGACGTACCGCCCAGGATGTCGCCAATGGCAAAGCGATGCAGATCGAACGCGGCAATGCCATCGGCTTCAAGTTCGACCTGGAGAAGCGCACCCACTTCTACAACACCTTCGACGCTCACCGGTTGCTGTATTGGGCGCAGGAGGAAGGGCGTCAGGTGGCGCTGAAGAAGATCCTGCTCCGCGCTTACTTCAGCGAAGGCCAGAACCCGAGCGATCAGCCGACGCTGGTGCGGCTGGCAGGAGAAGCCGGGCTGGACGAGGCCCGTGCGCGCGAGGTGTTGGCGTCGGGTGTGTTTGCCGAAGAGGTGCGTGAACTGGAGGCGTTTTACCAACAGCACGGCATCAATTCGGTCCCGGCCATGGTGCTCAACGGTCGTCACCTGGTGTCTGGTTCGCAATCGGTCGAGTACTACGAACAGATGTTGAGACAAATGGCCCAGGCCCCTGCCGAAGCCTGATTCACCCCATTTCAAACCCCACTTTTGTTAGAGGTATTTATCATGAGCAATTCGAAAAAAGTTGTTGTCATCACCGGTGCATCCCAAGGCCTGGGCGATGGCATGGTCAAGGCTTTCCGCGAACTCGG
Source organism: Pseudomonas sp. TNT2022 ID1044 (assembly GCF_028656895.1). NCBI lineage: Bacteria > Pseudomonadati > Pseudomonadota > Gammaproteobacteria > Pseudomonadales > Pseudomonadaceae > Pseudomonas > Pseudomonas sp. TNT2022 ID1044. Next base: position 133,122 of record NZ_JAMDHB010000004.1, read on the forward strand.
TTACCAGATCGTCGCCACCTCGCGGTCGATCAAGCCTTCCACCGATCCGGACATTCTCACCGTGGCCGGCGACATCGGCGAACCGGAAACCGCCCAGCGCGTGATCCGTGAAGCGATCGCCCGTTTCGGCCGCGTCGATACCCTGGTCAACAACGCCGGCATCTTCGTTGCCAAGCCATTCACCGCGTACACCGCCGAAGACTACGCCAACGTGCTGTCGGTGAACCTCAGCGGCTTCTTCTACATCACCCAACTGGCCATCAACGAGATGGAAAAACAGGGTAGCGGCCACATCGTCAACATCACCACCAGCCTGGTGGACCATGCCATCGACGGTGTGCCATCGGTCCTGGCATCGTTGACCAAAGGCGGCCTGAACTCGGCGACCAAATCCCTGGCCATCGAATACGCCAAGCGTGGAATTCGGGTGAACGCGGTATCGCCTGGCATCATCAAAACCCCGATGCACGGCGAAGAAACCCACGCCGCACTGGGCGCTCTGCACCCGGTCGGGCACATGGGCGAAATCGATGACATCTCGCAAGCCGTCGTGTACCTGGACAACGCCAAGTTTGTCACTGGCGAAATCCTGCACGTTGATGGCGGGCAGAGCGCCGGTCACTAAGATCCGCTTCTGCAAACCGCAGGAACAACAAGCCCTCGTATTGCTACGAGGGCTTTTGTTTGGTGGCAATAAAGGGCGTGGTTGTGATGATCAATTACGAGATCAGGGTTATTTAAGGAAGTGTCTGACATACAACGTGGTGATCTCTTGTAGATCATTGAGGCTTTTCCATGGCGCGGGGCCACGGAGAAGTCATTGAAGGATATCAATTGCATCGCGTTCACATTCGCAGGGGAATGCCGCCCAAGCTGCCAAGGGTCGCTTTCGACGTCGACCGCGTGTTCTGCATCTCTTTGGATGAGCGCAAGGATCGACGCGAACTCTTTCGGCAAACCGTCACGCGACACCTTTCCAACCCCGTTGAGTTCTACATCGCGCAGCGTTGTGATGACCCCGTCCGGGGCTGCTATGAATCGCATCAAGCACTCGCCGCCATGGCGCTGGCTGAAGGTTGGCAGAGAATGCTGGTCTTTGAAGACGATGCAAAACCCTACACGCTTCGCGCTACACAAGTGCGATGGGTGAACCGGTTTATTCGCCACAATGATTTTCAGGCACTGCATCTGGGTTACAGCATGGGACGCACCTGGCTGACCTGGTTTCCGTTCATCGCCCGGGGAGAAGTGGTGGCGCTTCACGCCTACATCATCTCGCGCGAAGGCTGCCGGATATTGGCGCAGGCACCTTATTGCGGAACGCCGGTCGATGTCTTGTTCAAGCACCAGATCAAACAACACTGTGTGTTTCCGATGCTCTTCCGTCAGCACGCAGCAACGCAAACCGGCAGCGACATCCAAACGGTTGCCACTAACGAGGACGAATGGTGGGAAGGCAATTGGAAAAAACACCGCCGATCGTTGCTCAAGAATATTTGGCGAACGGTGTTCAGGTTGAGGTTTTGAGCTTGGGTTTTTGATACGGGTGGGGAGGGTGAGTTTGTTGAGTGTTGGATTGAACAGGCTCTTATGAACGAGGTGGGATGAAAAGTCCCAGAAACGACAAAGCCCCGCGTTGCGGGGGCTTTGGATATGGTGCGGCACCAGGAGTCGAACAAGTAGCTAACATATTGAATTTATGAAAAATATTTCTAGTGGTTAGACGGATTATCTCATTCTCTACCCTCGTTTAATTGTCTGTAAGTACCGACCATTACCTCGTCTTAAATAGATAAAGTTATGGCTGTGGCCGAGTTTCGCTTTTTACTATGGTGCGACATGCGGATTAGTATTTTTTATTCGATGTTTTAACGGTCCGCCGCTTTTGTTAAGGGCAGGTGAGCGCTCAGCTGATTCGTGCTATTATACGCTACTAATAACTTGTCCTTTCAGTAAGAGTTTGACTCGTAATGGAATACACAATATTAAAAAGTTTTGATCATGTTTCTTTGTACATAAATCAAGTTTCAAATATCGCCGATAATAATAAGGGCGCATTTGGCTTTTTGGCTTCGTCAGCATATGATCAAATGGCGTCAAAAGGACAGTTGTGGGTAATAGTTAATGAGGCTAGAGAGCTAAAAGGGTATCTGATGTTTGGCGGCACTATGCCGAGTATTAAAATTTTTCAAATTTACTCCTGCCGTTCTGTAAAAGGGCATAGAATTGGTTCACGCTTAATAAGTTCGTTGAAAGATTTTGCGAAAGAGCACGGCTACCATTCCATTGTGGCTAGGGTAGCTTCTGATTTGCCAGCGAACGAGTTTTGGAGCAAGTTAGGGTTTCAGGTTTATAAGCAGGTCAAGGGCGGAGAAACGACTAAGCGGATTATTAATGTCCGTGGATTCGTTGTAAATGATAATGACTTGTTCGGCTCATTAGGCAACGAACGAGTAGGCGTTAGACCAACAGGACCTGTACTTAAAAAACGGATTTATGCCTTGGATCTTAATCTTCTCTTGGATGTTTCCAAGGCAAGGCCAGGCTATGAGCAGATAGTGAAAATCATGCAGGTTGGATTCCAAGGAGGATTTTCGATTTGCATAACTCCAGAGTTCAAAGCGGAGCTTGAACGGCAATCGTCACACTTTTCGGATGATCCAGTTTTGAGAATGGCTGGAGCATTTCCTGAACTAATGGCAAATACTGATGTTCAAGAAATAGCTGAATCATTGAGAAGAGATATTTTTCCGTCTAGAACAGCAAGTAGAAAGTCAGCTCAGAATGATGAGTCTGATTTACGGCATTTAGCTTATTGCATATCTGCCAAAATAGATGGTTTCATAACTCGCGAGAAAGCACTTCTAAGGTCTTGCAATGATATTAAATATAAGTATGGATGTTCTATACTTTCGCCTGATGAGCTTATCACGGATAATGGATTCTCAAAGTCTGATAAGCCGCTGAATTCTGATTTCTCGTTCTCTTCTTCTACTATGACTGATGAGTTAAGCGCTTTTTTAAGCTCTTTTTCAGTGCCAGAGCTAGTGAGTGAAAGTCTTGATTCGGCCTCGCCTACTAAAGAGGGGGCGAATGTATATGAGGCCCGGCTGGATGGGGAGTTATTCGGCATATATTATTTCCAGAAACCGGTTAAATCTTCAGGGCATGCATTAGCCGTGCTGTATATCGATGAGAGCCGTCCTCAAGCAATCGCAGCAATTGACCACTTTCTAGAAATGGCTTTGAGGTATAAGTGCTCGTTCTCGCATCGCTTGGATTTATATATTGGGAAAGATCAGGATATCACTGCGGAAACCCTTGCTAAGAAAGGATTTTTCAAATCCGCAGATCATTTTGTAAAAATTATGAGTAGCGAATTTTTAGACCGTAAAAACTGGTCGGACTTCGCTCGAGCTGTCAAAACTTTTTGCGAGTTCAGTATTCCAGAAAAGCTCCCTTCAAAGAAGGAACTTCAAAATACCGGCATATTTATCTCTGATGCATTTAATGAGTCTCAAGTATTTTCTTGGTTCGATTTCGAGACTGCTATTGGGCCTAAGTTTATCTTGAGCTCCGATAGGGATTGTATCATAGTGCCTATCCGTGAAAAATTCGCTAACGGGTTGATAGGTAACGTAAAGAACCAACTGTCTCTGCTGTCTAGTCATCAGCAAATATTTTTACTTGAGAAAGCGTATTTTAGGTCACCAGTTAGAGAGTCTATTTTTATACGGGGTGGGGTTATTGCTTTTTACGTTTCGGGCATAAAAAGCATTCAGGAAATCATAGGTTTCGCACGAATTACATTTTCAGATGTCATAGATATTGACGAGGCCGCCGTTAAGTTTGATCGGCAGGGGGTTTTGTCAAAAAAAGAGCTGCTTGATATTTCTGATGGGGCAGGGCGTGTTCATGTCTTCACGTTTGATAACTTTATTGAATTTGATCGGCGCGTATCATTTTCAAGGGCGAAAGAGTTGGGTCTAATAAGTAATGCTAACTTAGTCTCCCCTGAACGAATAGGCGTGGATAAGCTGAAGGTATTAATTGGGGAAGCCTATAATGATTGAGGCGCTGGTTTCCATCAAGCCGAGGCATGTGGATAACATTATGCGAGGCAAAAAGAGTGTTGAGCTTAGAGTTAAGCCCATCAGTTTGCCACCTGGGTCCCGACTATGGGTATATACAACTCTACCGGTGGGTAGGATAGATATGTCCGCACAGGTAGACTTTGTAAAGAGTATGCCTCCAGAGGAAATATGGACAAAGTATGGAAAAGAGATCTGTATTTCCAAACTTGATTTTGACCTATACACAGCTGGGCGCGATCTAGTAACGGCTATCGGCTTGAAAGACATAACCATTTTAGATCAAGGTGTATGCTTACCTTTGATTCGCATGAGGCTTGGCAAATTTCAACCCCCACAGTTTTTTTCCAAAATAGCCCCGGATAGTCCGCTACTCACACTTCTTTGTGGGGGTAATGAGGTGGCTAGCGATTAGGTGTGGCTATATAGGGTTTAAATAGTAACGTGTTAGGTTAACTCGTCAAGGGAATAAAATATGTTTCGCAGTTTCTGTGAGTGGCACATTTTTACGTAAAGAAGTGGAATATGAGAATTTAGCTGTTATGAAGCTGCGGCTGGGCGGTCGATAACTATTTAATATAGTGGTGTCTCGAGCATGCGAGTTGTTTTTATATAGTGTTGTCGTTTGTTTTTAGACGAAAAAGGGGACTGCGAAAAAGGGGACAGATTTATTTTCGCCCGCAATATGCAGGCATTACTTACGTCAGGTGCCGGATGCAGCTAGGCAATGGCTACTTGAGGAAAGCGAAGAGGATGCACACGGTGCCGAGAACGCTTTGCCTCGCGCATGTTGCTTTGCGGGATTTTTAGACTGTTGCCATCGAAAAGCTGTAGGCGCGGTCGGTGGGCTTGGCTGAGCGGCAAGCCGAATCGGAGACTGGATCGGTGGTGCGACATAAGGGAACGACCCCTTTATCGATTACTTACCTCTGACACCCCCCAAAAACGAAAAAACCCGCCAGAAGGCGGGTTTTTCGGGGGTTCCAGAGATTTTGAAAGCCTTCTCTGGAACCTTGTATGGTGCCGGCACCAGGAATCGAACCCGGGACCTACTGATTACAAGTCAGTTGCTCTACCATCTGAGCTATACCGGCGTGTCAGGGCGACGATTATAGCGATTGGGCAGGTTCTGTAAACCCCTGAATTCTGACTATTTTTGCGCGAGCCTCTGGTGCGCAATTCTGGCGCTCGTTGGTTCTCATCGCGCGTTGTAAAACGTCGTTCCCGGCGGGATGTCTTTGTTGACGAATGACATGGCGCCGATAGTGACGTTGTCGCCGATCGTCAGGGTGTCGGCGATGATGCAGCTGTTGGCGCCGACGCTGACATTGTCGCCAATTACCAGCTCATAACGGTCAAGGCCCAAGGTCTTGATGCCGATGGTGGTGTTTTGCCGAATGAAAAAATTGCGGCCGATTTTGACGTTGCCGGTGATCACTACGCCGGGCAAATGACCGATGCGAAAGCCCGGGCCGATCTGGGCATCGATGCTGATGTCTACGCCGTACTTGAGGTTGAGTTTTCGTTCCAGGCGTTTGGCGTAGCGGCGCGCAAAGCTGTTTCCGGAGTAGAAGTACTGGGCCAGCCGGAACATGAACAAGTAGCGCAGGGTATTGTTCTTGCGAGTCCGCTTGAGGATGTTGCTGATCAGGCCTGTGCGGCTGCCGCGTTTTTTCTTGTTGGAGACTTCCGACTGCCAGTGCTCTATCAAGGTGTCGAGATTCAAAACGTGGCCCCTGCTGAATCTTTTATCAGTGAAGCCGCCGATAGTAGCTGGTTGCTATCAAGGTGCCTATCGATGCCGCCAGCTTCGCTCATCCATTCAAGTGCTGACGGCCTGTGCATAGGCTGCCCACACTGCCTCGATTTTGGCGGTTATGTCCTTTTGATTGAATGCTTATGCACAACGGGATTTCAGATGCACGGGATTTGCTGAGGTTTTGTGGATCCGTTCTCATTTGTGCGCAAATCCCTGTTTTTCGGGTTTTTTATCCGCCTGTACGAAAATTGAACAGTTTGGTTTCACGCCTGAAACAGCTGTAAATATTGGATCCACGATAATTTAATCAACAGAGTTATCCACAGACTGGCGCTTGTTAAGAGCGTTCGGCCAGCAGCAGTAAATTACGCGGGGTCAGTGGGCTTTCACAAAAGGTTCCGAGGCGAACGGCGTATCCCTGCTCCATGAGGAAGAGGGCGCGATCGAGGACCAGCCACAGTTCCAATGGACGTCGGAAAAGTCCGCGTACCAGCTCCAGGTTGCGCACGTGCGCCAGTCGTCGCCAGCCAGCTTTTTCGCGTGCCGACCAGTCTTGCGCAGCGATTGTGGATAAGTCTTTGAGTCCGGCCAAATGATGGCAGTAATCGGCGAAAGATTTGTCCAGCCAGGCACTGGGCAACGACGGAGTCGGCAGATAGTCGTCAATGCCTCGCAGGTCCCGCTGCAGCAGGTCGAATCCCAGGCGCCGGGCCATGGACGTGTCGCGCTGACGTCGCACGCGAGCGCCGGCGGTGACGGTTTCGCTCATGGGCAGCGCCAAATCATCGAGCGACAGCTGCAGGCCGGACCCTTGGGCGGCAGCGGACATTGGCGCGTAGTTAGCCTGGCTGATCCGGTTGTAGCAGCAAGGCGCGATGGCGAGTTGCTTGCAGCCTGCCGCACTGGCCAGGCGCATGAGTTGCACATGCAAATCGCCGCAGGCGTGCAGGGCGACCGGCGTGTGGGAAGCCTTTAGCAACGGGGCTGCGGTGGCAGCGAGCACGTCCTGTTCAATATGCAGCGCATGCAGTTGATGGCGTTGGCTGAGGGCCTGGCCGCTGGCAACCAGCGCCGGGTCATATTCCACGCAGGTCAGCTGTTGGCCGGTTTGCAACAAGCGGCGACCCAGATGCCCTTTGCCCGCGCACCAATCCAGCCAGTGCCCGGGAGCATCGGCAAATTGCAGGCGGCTGGCGAAGGCTTCGATCTGTTGCCACTTGCGGCCCGGCACGTCGACATTCAGTCGATGGCCCGCCTTGGCCAGTGCATGGGCGGGCAATTCATCCACGTCAGCCAATGCAACGGACAGTTTTGCCAATGATGCAAAAGGCTCTGGTGCGTTCAGTAGAGCGGGTTGGTTGTGCGCATGTTCCGCATCTTCCAGTGACCGCCCACGTAGCCAGGCGGCCAGTGCCGGGTGGGACGTTTCCCACGGGAGCTGAAGATGTGTGAACGGTCGAGGTTTCCATAGCGCCTGATGTTCTGTCAGAAACGAATCCAGCGCCATGAAGCGGGCGAGCAGTGCCTCGCCCGTCAGTACATGGGAATCAACGGCCTTGGCAGGCATCGACGCGCAGCCAGCGCTCTAGCAGCTTGAAGCCTCGCACCAGCACGTAAGCCATTACCAGATAGAACATGCCGGCGGCGAAGAAGATCTCCACCGGCAGGTAGGTCCGGGCAATGATGGTGCGAGCCATGCCGGTCAGTTCCAGCAAGGTCACGGTGCTCGCCAAGGCGCTGGCCTTGAGCATCAGGATCACTTCGTTGCTGTAGGCCGGCAGGCCGATGCGCGCGGCGCGTGGCAGGATGATGTAGATCAGGGCCTTGGTCTTGGACATGCCCAGCGCCCGCGCGGCTTCGATCTCGCCCGGTGGAATCGCCTGGATCGCGCCGCGCAGGATCTCGGCGATGTAGGCTGCGGTGTGCAGGGTCATGGTCGCCGTGGCGCACCAGAAAGGATCGCGCAGGTAAGGCCACATTGAGCTGCTGCGGATTGCGTCGAACTGCGCCAGGCCGTAGTAGACCAGGAACAGTTGAACCAGCAACGGCGTACCGCGGAAAAAGAAGATGTAGCCGTAGGGAAACGCCCGCACCCACCACAAGCGCGAAGAACGGGCGATGCCCAGCGGGATTGCGAGCAGCAGGCCGGCAATCACTGCGATGGCCACCAGTTCAAGCGTCAGGGTCGCGCCCTGGGCCAGTTTTGGCAGCCATTTGATGATGACTTCCCAGTTCATTGGGTGCTCCTCGCGAAGCCGCGAGCGGCGCGTTTTTCCAGGAAATGCATGCCGGTCATCGCCAGAACCGTCAGGCCCAGGTACATGAAGGCGGCGACCATATAGAAGGTGAACGGTTGTTTGGAGACGGTCACGCCGATCTGCGCGTGGCGCATGATTTCTTCCAGGCCGATCACCGATACCAGCGCGGTGTCTTTCATCAGGATCATGAACAGGTTGCCCAGGCCGGGCAGGGCGATGCGCCACATCTGCGGCATGATCAACTTGGTGAAGATCCGCCATTTCGACAGGCCCAACGCTACGCCGGCCTCACGATGGCCCTTGGGAATGGCGAGGATCGCGCCACGAAACACTTCCGTGGCATAAGCGCCGAAGCACAGGCCCAGTGCGATCACGCCAGCGGCGAAGGCGTTGAGTTCAAGGTCGGGGTTGCCGAAGAACTCGCCCAGGGCACGCATCAAATTGACCGTGCCGAAGTAGATCAACAGCACCCAGAGCAATTCCGGGATACCGCGAACCAGGGTCGAATAAGTGCCGCCAAGCCATTGCAGCGGCTTGTACGGGGAAGTCTTGGCCAAGGCGCCGAGCAGACCGAGCACCAGCCCCAGGCACAGGGCCGAGAGAGCCAGTTTCACTGTCATCAGCGCGCCAGCGGCGAGCGCCGGGCCGAATCCGTAGAGGTCGATAATCATGGATTTCTTTTCAAATCGCGGCAGGCAATGCCGGGGACCGACGCCGTCAGAAGGCGGCGTCGGTCCGGCAGGTCAGAATCAATAGATGCTGAACGGGAAGTACTTGTCGTTGATCTTCTTGTAAGTGCCGTCAGCAACGATTTCTTTCAGCGCGACGTTGAGCTTCTCGCGGATTGGATCGTTTTTACGCACGGCGATACCGATCTTGTCGCTTTCTTCTACCGGGTCACCCTTGAACTCATAGGATTTGCCGGCGTCGCTTTTCAGCCACTCGTAGTTGACGTATTTGTCAGCGAGGATGCCGTCCAGACGACCGGAAGTCAGGTCGAGGTAGGCGTTTTCCTGGGTGTCGTAGAGCTTGATGGTGATGTCGTCACCATAAGTGTCTTCGAGGAACGTGCCGGCCAGGGTCGCGCGCTGTGCGCCGATCACTTTGCCCTTCAGCGCAGCCTTGTCGGTTTTGAAGTCGACGCTTTTCGGCGCGATGAATTGCAGCTTGTTGGAGTAGTACGGGTCGGTGAAGTCCACCGCTTGCTTGCGCTCGTCGGTGATCGACATCGAGGAGATCAGGAAGTCGAACTTCTTGGCGTTCAAGGCCGGGATGATGCCGTCCCAGTCGGAGGTGACGACGGTGCACTCGACTTTCATCTTGGCGCACAGGGCGTCGCCGATCTCTTTGTCGAAGCCGACGACGTTGCCACTGGCATCTTTGTTATTGAACGGCGGGTAAGCGGCTTCGATGCCCATCTTCAGGGTTTCGGCCATGGCACCGGCGCTGAACGCCAGGGTGACGGCGGCAGCCAGGAAGACCTTTTTGTAGTTCTGCATGTGGGTAGCTCCGTTAGCGGTTGCTGGACATGAATTGTTTGCAGCGCGCCGAAAGCGGGTTTTCAAACACCTGCTGTGGCGATCCTTGCTCTTCTACCAGGCCCTGGTGGAGGAACACCACTTCGCTGGAGACCTGACGGGCGAAGCCCATTTCGTGGGTCACGAGCAACATGGTGCGGCCTTCTTCGGCCAGTGCGCGGATGACATTAAGTACTTCCTGGACCATTTCCGGGTCAAGCGCGGAGGTCGGTTCGTCGAACAGGATGACCTTGGGCTGCATGGCCAGGGTGCGGGCGATGGCCGCGCGTTGCTGCTGGCCGCCGGACAATTGCGCCGGGTAGGCATGGCGCTTGTCAGCGATGCCGACCTTGGCCAGCAGGGCTTCGGCGACTTCGATGGCTTCGGCCTTGCTCTGGCCGAGTACGCGACGCGGGGCTTCGATGATGTTGTCGAGCACGCTCATGTGCGGCCACAGATTAAAGTTTTGAAACACAAAACCAATCTCGCTGCGCAGGCGGTTGATCTGCTTGCTGTCGGCGGCAACCAGTTCGCCGTTCTTCGCGGCCTTGAGCTTGAGTTCTTCGCCGGCCACCAGGATTTGTCCCTGATGCGGGTTTTCCAGCAGGTTGATGCAGCGCAGGAACGTGGACTTGCCGGAGCCGGAAGAACCCAGGATCGAGATCACATCGCCGTCGCGGGCGGTCAGCGAAATGCCCTTGAGCACCTCCAGCGAGCCGTAGCGTTTGTGCAAGTTACGGATTTCAAGCGCGGGCGTGGCCTCAGCCATGTGCGTTCCTCATTGTGTATTCGCTCCTGCTGTTGGTTGCCTTCCTGGCAAGGCGGCCAAGCTAGCATAGCGTTTCAAAGGCAGCCAACAGCACTGCGGGCAGTAAACGGTTGGCGTGTGGCAGGTTGTCGCATCGGCACAGCAGACTGTCGCCCCATCAACAACCGAACAGGCGTTTGAACCTGGATTACAAGCAAAAAGCACAGCGGCTTTCGCAAAAAGGGCGCGATGTTGCCAGCTTTGGCGGGGGGTGGGAAGCGCTAACCGGCCAAACGCACTTTTATTGTGCGCAGAGCGTTTTCGGGGTGTGTTTCGGGTGCCTTGAATCGCCGTTGAAGTGGGTCGCAGGGTAACGTTCTGGCAAATTGCCATTAATCTCAATGACTTGCGATGACTGTCCGGTCAGGATCAGAGCCCCGTAACCAGGGGTTTTGAAACATTTTGGCGCACTTATTGCGTGCAGATTCCGGAACACCCCGTTTGTTTCTTTTTACAAGACAGAGGCTTCACGGGTTGCACGCATTCGCTTTCCTTACAAAGGTAGTTTCAATGAGCAGTACCCAAAGCTCTAACGGCCTCGAACAGGGGCTTAAACCGCGTCATGTGACCATGCTGTCGATCGCCGGTGTTATCGGCGCCGGCCTGTTCGTTGGCTCGGGTCACGCGATCGCTGCTGCAGGCCCGGCCGTGCTGCTGGCCTACGCCGCCGCCGGCATGCTGGTGGTGCTGGTGATGCGCATGCTCGGTGAAATGGCTGTTGCCTCGCCGGACACGGGTTCTTTTTCGACCTACGCCGACCGCGCGATCGGTCACTGGGCCGGTTTCACCATCGGCTGGCTGTACTGGTGGTTCTGGGTGCTGGTCATCCCGTTGGAAGCCAACGCTGCCGCAACCATCCTGCATGCCTGGTTCCCGGGCGTCGATATCTGGGCCTTCGCCCTGGTCATCACTATGTTGCTGACCGTGACCAACCTGTTCAGCGTGAAGAACTACGGTGAATTCGAATTCTGGTTCGCCCTGATCAAGGTCATGGCGATCATCGGTTTCATTGTTCTGGGCGTCATGGCGATCTTCGGTTTCCTGCCAGGCAGCCAAGTCAGCGGCGTTTCCCATCTGTTCGACACCCAGGGGTTCCTGCCAAACGGCATGGGCGCGGTGTTGGGTGCCATTCTGACCACCATGTTCTCCTTCATGGGTACCGAAATCGTGACCATCGCGGCCGCGGAATCGAAAGACCCTGGCAAGCAAATCTCCAAGGCCACCAATTCGGTGATCTGGCGGATCGGCTTGTTCTACCTCGTATCGATCTTCATCGTTGTGGCCCTGGTGCCATGGAACGATCCGATTCTGGCCAGCGTCGGTTCCTATCAGACCGTTCTTGAGCGCATGGGCATCCCGAACGCCAAAATGATCGTCGACATCGTGGTCCTGGTCGCCGTGACCAGTTGCCTGAACTCGGCGCTCTACACGTCGTCGCGTATGTTGTTCTCCCTGGGCAAGCGCGGCGATGCGCCAGCCGTTTCCACGCGCACCAACAAAAGTGGCACGCCTTACTGGGCGGTGATGCTGTCCACGGGCGCGGCATTCCTGGCCACATTCGCCAACTATGTAGCCCCGGCGGCGGTGTTCGAATTCCTGCTGGCCAGCTCCGGCGCCATTGCACTGCTGGTGTACCTGGTGATCGCGATCTCGCAACTGCGCATGCGCAAGCAGCGCATGGCTCGCGGTGAGAAGATCGTCTTCAGCATGTGGCTGTTCCCGGGCCTGACCTATGCGGTGATCGTCTTCATCGTCGCGGCCCTGACCATCATGCTGTTCCAGGACGCCCACCGCGTGGAAATCCTCGCGACCGGCCTGCTCAGTGTTCTGGTGGTTGCTTCCGGTTTGCTGGTGGCTCGCCGTCGCAAGCAGCAGAAAGCTGGTGCGGTGGTACTGAGCTGATTCGTACTGCGTGACGTAAAACGGCCGCTGTCAGGGATGACAAGCGGTCGTTTTTGTTTGTGTCTTCGTTCGGTTCAACCGGGGTGTACCCAGTCTTCTACACGTAAGCCTGGAACCCGCTCAAATTCTCGCAGGTTATTCGTTACTACGATGAACCCGCGTGAGCGCGCGTGCCCGGCAATCATTTGGTCGTAGGGGCCGATGGGGGTTCCAGCCTTCGCCAGCTCGGATCGAATCATTCCGGTATGCGCGGCGGCATCATTGTCGAAAGGCAAAACTTCAAGGCGCGCCGCAAAGCCTTCGATCACGGAAAGGTTTTTTTCTGGTGCTGCTGACTTTTCGGCACCGTAGATCAACTCCATGAGGGTCACAGCACTGATGCACAACTGCCCGTCATGGCGGTTAAAGGCTTCTCTTACAATTTGCGGTTTGTTCTTGATGGTGAAAATGCAGATGTTGGTATCGAGCATGAATTTGATCATCAAAACGACTCACGCTCCTGATCGGTGGGTTGCTCACGATCAGCCATAAAATCCGTACATACGCTATCCCCGTCGAACCAGCTATCCCATGTCTCATCGGCGGGGGTAATGATGCGGGCTCGGCCGATGGCAACTACGTTGACTCGTTTTACGTCGCTTGGCATTGCTACGGCTTTGGGAAGGCGAACGGCCTGGCTTCGATTACTCATGAAAAGGGTGGTCTGTTCCATTTTTGCCTCCTGCGCCAATGCTGGTGGGGTGAATCCAAAGCGTAGATTTTTTTATGGATATGTCAATGGGATATACATGTAGGGTGGTGGATGGTTTCCGGATAGTCAGGTTTTTCGCGCAACAAAAAACGGCCGCTGTCAGGGATGACAAGCGGCCGTTTTTATTTGAGTCGTAACCCTTACTCGGTTTTTTCTGCCGGTGCTTCCTGCGACTCGCGGTAGGCATCCAGTGCGGCGCCGAAGTCAGCAATGAACTGCGGCTCGCTCAGCCATGCCTGGGCGGTCTCGCGGTCCATGCCGTCGGCCCACATGCGGTAATCGATCAGCATGTCGGCGGCCAGATGGGTGGCGGCCATGCCTTCGTCATCGGCGTTTTCCATGTCCAGCAGTTCTGGATGGTCGACGATGATGAAGGCGAGGTTGGTCAGCAGGACCGAGAGCATTTCGCTGCGGCTGACGGCTTCCGCGTCACGCATTTTGCTGAACATCGCCAGGGTGTATTCCGGAATCGGCTCGCCGATTTCGCCCAGGTCATCATCCAGCGCGGCGGGTTTGCGGCCGTGGATATTGATTTGTTTAGCTTTGGCTTTTGCACGCTTGGCGCGTTTCTGTTGCTTGTTCAGGGAGGCCATGGGAGCTCAGTTCGGTTTCTGTTGGGTTTGCGCGGCGATAGCGTCGGACGCTGCTACGTAGTCAGCCTGAAAGGCCGCTGATTCGATCCACGCCAAGGCGCCGGCTTCGTCGGTTTCAGTGGACCATTGGCGATATTCGATCAGCGCCGCCAGGATGAAATCCATCGCACCTTCTTCGCCTTCCTGTTCGTAGACCAGTTCCAGCAACGGGTCCTCGAGGAAAGCCGTGCACATGGCTTGCTGGCTGGTTTTCTCGGCGTCGATCATTTTCTTGAACAGTTCGGTCAGGTCGACCGACTCGAAGTCGATGCGGTCATCATTGGGGTCGAGTTCGACCGGCGCGGCAGCGCGTTGGGTGCGGTTCTGCTTGGCCTTGGCCTTGGCGCGGGAGGCGCGTTTTTGCTGCTTGTTGGCGGAGGCCATGGATGTTGTTCCGTTATGCGTTAATTGGGGTGGCTGCGCGGTACTGTCCGCCCGGGTGTGTCGGGGGGCAGCTCGCCGTCTTGCAGCCAGGACAATGCAATGGGCCATAGTGTGGCTTGGTATGCGCTGCGAAAAAAGGCGAAATGTCCAACTTCTGTTTCGCCGATGTCTTCGGGCGTGATGCGCAGGTGTGTCCTGATGCTGCCGGTGAAGTAGGCGAGCAGGCGTTCGATGGCCGCAATAGTGCCGTAGGGATCGTCGCTGATGCTGATCGCCAGGGTATTCGCGGTCACGGTGGCGAAGGGCAGGTGACCGTTGATTATCCGACCGCTGGGACGCGTTTCGTAGCGGGCGGTGGGCGTACTCCAGTCGCGGACCACACCGGCGGGCGTGTCTTCCAGCCAGCCAAGGCGTTTGCCGGGAAAGTAACCACAGATCTTTGTCGCCAAAGGCATCACCACGTGCCACTTGCCAAACATGCGCCAGCGATGGGCGGGCGCGTAGTCGCGCCAGTAAGCGAATTGCGCGCCGACCGTCACCAGGCGCCGGATGAGTTGTCCGGAGGCTCCCAGGCCCGCTGCACAGCCGCCAAAGCTGTGGCCGACCACATCAATCGGCTGACCGGGAAACTCCCGCTGCGCACGCTGGAGCATCGCCTCGAAATCCAGGGCGCCCCAGTCGGTCCACGAGGCTTGTAACCCTTTGATCGACGCCGGACGTGATTCGCCGATCCCTCGGTAATCATAGGTAATGACATCGAAGCCGTGAGCGAACAGGTAATCGGCGAAACGCGAGTAGTGTCGGCAGCGGACCGAGGTCGCGGCATTGATGATGACGACCGGGCGAGTGGAGTCCGCAGCCGCATGCCGCCAGGCGAATCCACCAAGGATGAAGCCATCGGCAGCGGGTTGCCTGAAGGGCTTGCCAAGCGCATCACTCGTTAACGGAAGCTCGATTTGAGTGGGAGCAAGTGGTGGTGTTTCCTGCAAACTCATCGGCGCCAGACCTTTGCGGGTAGTTGCCAACGATAGTCTTCACGCAGCCGATGAACAATCCACCCGGATATCATCACGGTTTTTGATCGAGCCGCTCTTCCAGAGCTGCCCGCTCTCGATCCAGTTCCGCGCGCAACTCTTCCTCGCTCGGCAGTACGCGTTGGGCAAGCCAAGAAACTCCAGCACCACCGGATCGCGGATGAAATCCCGAGGGCTGGCTTTCATGTTCTGAATGTTGGTAGCGGCCTCCTGCTTGACGCTGCCGCGGTCGCGGCTTGCCAGCAGGCGCTCGTAGTAGAGCGTGTTGATCTGGCGTTCCAGCGCGCGGCTTGACCAGTTTTGGGTGGCTGATTCGTTCATGTACCAGAGACGAGCACTGTCGTTGTCGACCCGAAGCAGACGGCGGTAGTGGGTCCAGCTCAATTCGGAACGCACTGCGTTCCAAATTGGAAAAGTTTGATAAAAATCCCGCATGTAGCGCAGATTGCGCTCGTCAAAACCTTTCCCGAAGTCTTCAGTCAGGACCTTGGCTAGCGTAGCCAGCAAGCGTTTGCCATAACCCGCCCGCCGAGCCCCTCCCTGCTCGAACTCGACAATATGCCGACCGATCTGCCAGCAGGTTTGCACTTGAATGGTGTCGACCGCACGCAACACTTTTTGACGTGCCTGGCGGATCAATGCGCCAAGATTGCCAAGTAGTGAAGCGAGTGGTGGGTCTGGGGTGTCGCCGGGTTTGAGAGCGCTCATGAAGTCTTCCGCGTCGCGTTGAACACGCAGAAGAGAATCGCAAAAGGCCTGGGCCAGCGATGCCGGCCGACGCTGAGAAGCCGGCAAGAAATACCGGTTTTTCTCGCAGGACCGGACGTATATCAAGTCAGATCCGAGGAGTGATTCTCGTAGTACGTTTCGTACTCAAACCAAGACTGATACAAAACCTGCCAATTGACCGAGGTTGTCACCTGCTTCATCAAATCGCAGGCATAAAAAAACCCTGAATATTGCGATTCAGGGTTTTCGGTATTTGGTGCCCAGAGACGGAATCGAACCGCCGACACGGGGATTTTCAATCCCCTGCTCTACCGACTGAGCTATCTGGGCAACGGGGCGCATTAAACTGGTTTTTCAGGGGGTCGTCAAGCAAGTTTTCAAAAAAATTTTAATTATTACCGTCGCTTACGATCCAACCCCCGATTTAGCGGGTTACTCCGACGGCGGCACGTAGCCTTCGGCCTTGGCGTATTCCTCGCCGGAAAAGAACTTGTCCATCTCGCCCTGAAGATATTTGCGATCTTCGGCGTTCATCATGTTCAGGCGTTTTTCGTTGATCAGCAGGGTCTGGTGTTTTTGCCAGTCAGCCCAGGCCTTGGCCGAGACGTGGTCAAAAATGTCCTGGCCTTTGGCGCCCGGGAACGGTGCACGTTCCAGGCCTTCGAGTTCTTCTTTGTACTTGCGGCACATGATGGTGCGGGTCATGACGACTCTCCTGCGTTCAATACGGCGGCCGCGCGTTCGAGCAAGGTTTTGACCGGAGCGGCAAGGCCCAGGCGCGGCGGGGTGGCGAGGTTATACCAGAGCCAGTCGGCCTCGGCCACGTGATGGCCGGCTTTCTGGACCTGGACCAGCCAGGGTTCGATGGACAATTGGAAATGGCTGAAAGTGTGCACCAGGCTCGGCAGCGATTGCTGTGTGCCCAGCTCCAGCGAGTGTTGCGAAGCCAGGTGTTGCAGATCATCGAGGTCGTCGAGTTCCGGCAGGCTCCATAAACCGCCCCACAAGCCCGTGGAAGGGCGACGGTAAAGCAGGATCGCACCTTCGCCGTTGGCGAGCATCGGCATCAGCGTGCGTTTCTGCGGGATGGCTTTGCGCGGCTTGGGAATCGGGTAGCGTGTTTCCAGGCCGAGCATGTGCGCTTCGCAACCTTTCTCCAGCGGACACAGCAGGCAGCTGGGTTTGCTGCGGGTGCAGAGCGTCGCGCCCAGGTCCATCATCGCCTGGGTGTAGGCGTTGACCCGATCATGGGGCGTAAAGCGCTCAGCGTTCGCCCAGAGCTGTCTGGCGACCTTCGGCTCGCCGGGGTAGCCCTCTTGCGCGGTAAAGCGCGCCAGCACGCGTTTGACGTTGCCGTCGAGAATCGGCGCGCGCAGGCCCATGCTGATGCTGGCGATCGCACCGGCGGTTGACAGGCCGATGCCCGGCAGGTCCGTGAGCTTTTCCACATCCCGGGGGAATTCGCCGCCGTACTGCTCGACGACGATCTTCGCGGTCTTCTGCAGATTGCGCGCGCGGGTGTAGTAACCCAGGCCGGTCCACAGGTGCAGCACTTCGTCTTCCGGCGCAGCGGCCAAGGCTTCGACCGTCGGCAGCGAAGCCATGAACCGGTCGAAGTAATTGAGCACAGTGCTGACCTGAGTCTGCTGCAGCATGATTTCCGAGACCCACACCCGATACGGGTTGATGTCCTGTTGCCAGGGCAAATCATGCCGGCCATGGCGGTCGAACCAGTCCAGCACCGCCGTTGAAAACTGCTCGGCTCTCATCGCTTGAACAGCCCCTTGAGCGCGTCTTTGAGTTCCGGGCTGACTTTGTCGCCCAGCTTCTCGTCGATTTTTTCACTGATGCGTTCGCCCGCCAGTTTGCTCGCGACCTGGCCCATGCGTTCGTTGTCGAGTCGGCAAGCCTTGGCGCCCAGCTCCAGCGGGCCACGGCAACGCAGCGGCCACTCGATACCGACGAATTTCTCGCCCACCTGACAGGCCGGGTCCGGCATGGCGCTGGTGTCGCCTTCGACAACGATGCCTACGCGGTAATCCATACCCAGCACTCGCAGATCGACATCGCCGTCACCGTTGACGGTCATGCCCGGGATGCGCACTTTCAGGTCCGGGTTGCTGGCCACGCCGTTACGGAAATTGAGGTTGCCCTTGAGCTCCTGGAACGGTGTGTCCTTGCCCCGTGGCTCGCCGCTGAGGGTTTTGCGATTGAGCGTGGCGATGCCTTTGCACAGTTGCTGCTCGAGGTTGGCATTGAGCAATACGCCGTTGTTGATGACGAAACTGGCGTTGCCGTTGAGGGTTTCGATCAGCGCTTTCTGGCTGTTGCCGGTGCCGGTCAGGGTGCTGTTGAGCGTGACCAGACCTTTGACCGGTGGTTCTTTACCCTGGCTTTCGAGGATTTTTTCCACCGGTACGCGGCTGATCTGCGTCTGCATGTTCAGCACAGGCGCCTGCTGGCGCACATCGAGGGTGCCCTTGGCGTCGAAGTTACCTTCGTACAAGTCACCGCGCAGGCTCGCCAGTGTCAGCAGGCCACCCTGGCCGTTGGCCTTGAGCACCGCGTTGCGGATCGGCAGTTTTTCCAGGGTCAACTGGCTGAAGGTCAGGTCGGCGTCCACATCCAGTTTGCTCAGGCGTTCCACTGGCAGCAGGCGCTCGCTGCTCCAGGCCTCTTTGGTCGGCGATTGCGGCAGCGGTGTGCTGCCGGCGCCCGCCATGGCATCGGCTTCGGTGCTGGCGACTTCGGCCTGACGCACTTGTTTGGCGCTGTTGGCTTCGGCCGACTTCGGCGCCAGGTAGCGGTCGACGTTGAAGGTGTCGGCCTTGAGGGTGGCGCGCAACGATTGCTTGGCGAAGTCCTCGACAGCGATGCGGCCGCTGAAGGTGCTGTCGTCGAGTTTGAGGTTGATGTCGTCAAGCGTGAGGCTGGAAGGCGTGCCCGCGAGACGGGTTGCCAGCTCCACTTTGCTCAGGCTGCCTTCGGCCATGGCGGGGAGTTTCTGGCCGATGCTGTCGATAAATTTTGCCAGGTCGAACTGGGCGATCGACAGGCCGCCACTGACCTGCGGGGTCTTGTCGAGATCGTTGACTTTCAACTCTCCCAGTGCACGCAGCTGATTGGCGGAGATCTTGATGCCGGTCCACTCGGCAACGTTGGCGGCCCGGTCCAGCAGCAACTGGCCCTGGGCGGCGAAGGTCATGGTCTTGCCTTGCAGTGGATCACCAGCGACCTCACCGGACAGTTTCATGTCTTCGAGTTTGTAGCGCTGCAAGGCACGCTCGAAACGCAGCTCGCCGTTGAGTTCGGTGCGCACCCGCAGAACTGGCTGGTTGGTACCGAGAAATGCGGTGAGCTTGACCGGAATGTTGGTGGAGTCATGCACCGGGCCGGTACTCAGCTGGATGCTTTCGGCGCTGAATTGTTTGCCGGTTTTTTCGTCGTTGTATTCGATGCGGGCGTTGTTGACGGTCAGGCTGTCGATGTCCAGGCGAATCGGCTGAGCCGGTTTTTCTGCCTGGGCGGTGGTTTGCGGCTCAGCTTCGCCAGGGGTTGCCGGCGGGGAGTCCGGGGTCGTCGGGTTCGCCACTTTGCCGATGTCTTCCCAATTGCCGTGACCATCCTTGTCGCGGGTCAGGCGCAGGTTGAGGCCTTCAACGCGCACGTCGCTCATCTGCACTTCGCGGCGCAGCAGCGGCAGTACGCGGACCGACAGGCCAAGCATCTGCAGGTCGGCAAACGGCTCGGTGGGCTTGGCCAGGGTCGCGACACCGGCGTCGTGCAGTTCCAGGCCCAGCCATGGGAACAGGCTCCAGCCGATATCGCCATTGAGCGTCAGCTCGATGTGGGCCTTGTCGCGGGCAATCTGGCGAATCTCGTCTTTGTAGTCGTTGGGATCGAAGAGGTGGGTCAGGGCAAAGCCCAGCGCCACAATGATCAGCAACAGCCCGAGAAGTACCAGACCCAGGATTTTGCCGAACGCTTTCATGGGCGAGTCCTTGTAGTTAGTCGAATTCAAAATTTAGCCGGGGAGTATAGCGCTCCGAGAGAGACGACCGGTCAGTGATCACTCGGACAGGGCATCGAGCGGCATGTTCATTCAGCAGCCTGGCGATGATCGGCGGGTGGTTCCTGCGTGTCAGAGATCGGATAACGTACAAAAAACTGATATCACTTTGGTTTTTCTGTCACGTGCAAATGGTAACCTTCGCTCGTTCGTCGGTCCTTCTGCGACTTGATGCCGCACCAAGATGGAGCTTCACCTTAAAAAACAGTCATGCGTGCGCATAAAGGCTGGGGGTGAAGAGTGGCTGACGAACCATTCTAATAATTGGGGATACACAATGACCACGAGTATCGCGGCGGACGGCTATGCCGACCAGCCCGCGTTCCTGTCCAAGGAACGCATCATCGCCAAGCCCGGTTTCAACCGTTGGCTGGTACCACCGGCCGCTCTGGCCATCCACCTGTGCATCGGCATGGCCTACGGCTTCTCGGTGTTCTGGTTGCCACTGTCCAAGGCGCTGGGCATCACTAAACCGATGGCCTGCGCGCCGGACATGAGCTTCATCGCTCAAGTCTTTTCTTCGCAATGCGACTGGCCGATCTCGATGCTCGGCTGGATCTACACCCTGTTCTTCATCTTCCTGGGTTGCTCGGCAGCCATTTGGGGCGGCTGGCTGGAACACGCCGGGCCACGCAAGGCCGGTGTTGTATCGGCACTGTGCTGGTGTGGCGGTCTGCTGATTTCGGCACTGGGCATCTACACGCACCAGATCTGGCTGATGTGGATCGGCTCCGGGGTCATCGGCGGTATCGGCCTGGGCCTGGGTTACATCTCGCCGGTGTCGACCCTGATCAAGTGGTTCCCGGACAAGCGCGGCATGGCGACCGGCATGGCGATCATGGGCTTCGGCGGCGGCGCGATGGTCGGTGCACCGTTGGCGACTGCCCTGATGAGCCACTTCGGTTCGCCAGAAGGCGTTGGCGTATGGCAGAGCTTCGTGGCAATGGCCGCGATCTACTTCGTGTTCATGATCGGTGGCGCACTGTCCTACCGCGTGCCGCCGACCGGCTGGAAGCCTGAAGGCTGGACCGCTCCGGTGAAAAAAGCCTCGAACGCGATGATCACCCACCGTCACGTGCACGTGAACGTGGCGTGGAAAACTCCGCAATTCCGTCTGGTGTGGCTGGTGCTGTGCCTGAACGTTTCGGCCGGTATCGGCATCCTGGGTATGGCCTCGCCGCTGCTGCAGGAAGTGTTCGGCGGCAAATTGCTGGGTAATGACCTGCCGTTTGGTCAGCTGGATGCAGGTCAATTGGCTTCGATCGCTGCGATCGCTGCCGGTTTCACCGGTCTGCTGAGCCTGTTCAACATCGGTGGCCGCTTCTTCTGGGCATCGTTCTCGGACTACCTGGGTCGCAAAAACACCTACTTCGTGTTCTTCGCCCTGGGCTTTGCGCTGTACGCATTGATTCCGAACCTAGGTCACCTGGGCAACGTTGCCCTGTTCGTGGCGGCGTTCTGCATCATCCTGTCGATGTACGGCGGCGGTTTTGCCACGGTTCCTGCGTATCTCGCGGATCTGTTCGGTACGCAAATGGTCGGCGCGATCCACGGTCGCCTGCTGACCGCATGGGCTGCGGCGGGTGTGTTGGGTCCGGTACTGGTGAACTACCTGCGTGAGTATCAGCTGAGCATCGGCGTTGAGCGTGCGGCAGCGTACGACATCACCTTGTACATCCTCGCCGGCCTGCTGGTGCTGGGTTTCATCTGCAACCTGCTGGTGCGTCCGGTGGCTGACAAGTACTTCATGACCGACGCTGAACTGGCTGCCGAACAGGCGCTGGGTCACGACAAAGGCGCTGACGCCAGCACTTCGCTGGAGTGGAAAGCTGCGCCGGGCTCCAAGCCTCTGGCGATTGCTGCCTGGCTGGCGGTGGGTATTCCGTTGGCGTGGGGTGTGTGGGTGACTCTGCAGAAAACGGCAGTACTGTTTCACTAAGTAAGCGGTAAACGCATCACCCCTTGTGGGAGCGAGCCTGCTCGCGAATGCGGTCTGACAGTCGACAGAGATGTCGAATGTGAAGGCCTCTTCGCGAGCAGGCTCGCTCCCACATTTGTTTTGTGGTGTGTGCAAGCGGCTTGTATGGACATGTCTATCCCCGACAGCATCGGATTCACTCCGTCAGCGATATCACCTCCCGTGTTTCTGTTTCGCGCCCGCGCCCCTATAATGGCTGCCTTTTTCGCCCAATGATTTTGCGGAGCTGGTGATGGCCGAACGTATGGCGTCTGTCGAGCGCGACACTCTGGAAACCCAGATCAAAGCCTCGATCAACCTTGATGGCACCGGAAAGGCCCGATTCGATATCGGTGTTCCTTTTCTTGAGCACATGCTGGACCAGATCGCCCGTCACGGGCTGATCGACCTGGATATTGTCAGCAAGGGCGACCTGCATATCGATGACCACCACACCGTGGAAGACGTCGGTATCACCCTCGGCCAGGCTTTCACCAAAGCCATCGGCGACAAGAAAGGCATCCGTCGCTACGGCCACGCCTACGTGCCGCTCGATGAAGCGCTGTCGCGCGTCGTGATCGACTTCTCTGGCCGTCCAGGCCTGCAGATGCACGTTCCGTACACCCGCGCCACCGTCGGCGGCTTCGACGTTGACCTGTTCCAGGAGTTCTTCCAGGGCTTCGTCAACCACGCCAACGTCACCCTGCACATCGACAACCTGCGCGGGCACAACACCCACCACCAGATCGAAACCGTGTTCAAGGCTTTCGGCCGCGCCCTGCGCATGGCCGTTGAGCTCGATGACCGCATGGCCGGGCAAATGCCATCGACCAAGGGCGTTCTGTAATGCAGACAGTCGCGGTAATCGATTACGGCATGGGCAACCTGCACTCGGTGGCCAAGGCCCTCGAGCACGTCGGTGCCGGCAAGGTTTTGATCACCAGCGATGCCAACGTAATTCGCGAAGCCGACCGGGTGGTTTTCCCCGGCGTCGGTGCGATTCGCGATTGCATGGCGGAGATCCGTCGCCTCGGTTTCGATTCGCTGGTGCGTGAAGTCAGTCAGGACCGTCCGTTCCTTGGCATCTGTGTCGGCATGCAAGCCTTGCTCGACACCAGCGAAGAGAACGACGGTGTCGATTGCATCGGCCTGTTCCCGGGCGCGGTGAAGTTCTTCGGTAAAGACCTGCATGAAGACGGCGAACACCTGAAAGTCCCGCACATGGGCTGGAACGAAGTGAAGCAGAAGGTCAGTCACCCGCTGTGGCACGACATTCCGGACATGGCGCGTTTCTACTTCGTGCACAGCTACTACATCGCCGCCGCCAACGCGCGTCAGGTGGTGGGTGGCGGGCATTACGGTGTCGATTTCGCTGCAGCGCTGGCCGATGGTTCGCGTTTCGCCGTGCAGTTCCACCCGGAGAAAAGCCATACCCATGGCCTGCAATTGCTGCAGAACTTCGCTGCGTGGGACGGTCGCTGGTAAATGGCCGTCAAGAAATCCAGGCCGCCGATCCTGACCCTCACTCCCGAGCAGGAGAACGAGGCCAACAGCAAGATCAAGCGTTTCATGGAAGACCGCTTTGAACTCGACCTCGGTTCGTTCGAGGCGGCTGAGATTCTTGAGCTGTTTACCCGTGAAATTGCTCCGCACTATTACAACAGGGCGATTTTCGATGTGCAGACGCATCTCAAAGAGAGGTTCGAAAGCATCGAAAGCGACCTGTGGGCGCTCGAGAAAAACTGATTTTCGAGCCAAGCTGAACATTCGAATTTGAAGGTTTGCCAGATGCTGATTATTCCCGCTATCGATCTTAAAGACGGTGCCTGTGTTCGTCTGCGCCAGGGCCGCATGGAAGATTCCACAGTGTTCTCCGATGACCCGGTGAGCATGGCTGCCAAGTGGGTGGAGGGCGGTTGCCGTCGTCTGCATCTGGTCGACCTGAACGGCGCGTTCGAAGGCCAGCCGGTCAACGGCGAAGTGGTCACCGCGATCGCCAAGCGCTACCCGAACCTGCCGATCCAGATCGGCGGCGGTATCCGTTCCCTGGAAACCATCGAGCACTACGTCAAGGCTGGCGTGAGCTACGTGATCATCGGCACCAAAGCCGTGAAAGATCCGGCCTTCGTCGCCGAAGCCTGCCGTGCTTTCCCGGGCAAAGTGATCGTCGGTCTGGACGCCAAGGACGGTTTCGTCGCCACCGACGGCTGGGCTGAAATCAGCACCATCCAGGTGATCGACCTGGCCAGACAATTTGAAGCCGACGGCGTGTCCGCCATTGTTTATACCGACATCGCCAAAGACGGCATGATGCAGGGCTGCAATGTGCCGTTCACCGCTGCGCTGGCCGCTGCCACATCGATCCCGGTGATCGCTTCCGGTGGCATCCACAATCTGGGTGACATCAAGACCCTGCTCGACGCCAAGGCGCCAGGCATCATCGGTGCGATCACAGGCCGGGCGATCTACGAAGGCACCCTCGACGTCGCTGAAGCGCAAGCTTTCTGCGATTCGTACAAAGGCTGAGGACTGACCATGGCGCTGGCCAAACGCATCATCCCTTGCCTGGACGTGGACAACGGCCGGGTGGTCAAGGGAGTGAAATTCGAAAACATCCGCGACGCCGGTGACCCGGTGGAAATTGCCCGTCGTTATGACGAGCAGGGTGCCGACGAAATTACCTTTCTCGACATCACCGCCAGCGTCGACGGTCGCGATACCACGCTGCATACCGTCGAGCGCATGGCCAGCCAGGTATTCATCCCGCTGACCGTGGGCGGTGGCGTACGCACCGTGCAAGACATCCGCAACCTGCTCAATGCCGGCGCGGACAAGGTGTCGATCAACACCGCAGCGGTGTTCAATCCGGAATTCGTCGGCGAAGCCGCTCAGCATTTCGGCTCGCAGTGCATCGTTGTTGCCATCGATGCAAAGAAAGTTTCCGGTCCGGGCGAAACCCCGCGCTGGGAAATCTTCACCCACGGCGGTCGCAAACCGACCGGCCTCGACGCGGTCGAGTGGGCGAAGAAAATGGAAGGCCTCGGTGCCGGTGAAATCCTCCTGACCAGCATGGACCAGGACGGCATGAAAAACGGCTTCGACCTGGGCGTGACCCGCGCCATCAGCGATGCGCTGGGCATTCCGGTGATCGCGTCCGGCGGTGTCGGCAACCTGCAGCATCTGGCCGACGGCATCCTCGAAGGTCACGCCAGCGCAGTGCTGGCGGCGAGTATTTTCCACTTCGGCGAATACACCGTGCAGGAAGCCAAGGCCTACATGGCCCATCGCGCAATCGTGATGCGCTAAACAAACCGATGCAGGCCAGTAGACATCATGGCGAGCTCAAGGCACTCTTGGGCACGCCATGGATTTCGGTAGCCAGACATGTTTAAACGTCTTCTTTTTGCCCTCGCCAGCGTTTCTCTGTTGTTCGTCAGTGCGGCGCACGCCGCAGACAGGCCCGACACCGACGTGGTGTTGCTGACGGAGAACTTCCCTCCGTACAACATGGCGAAGAACGGCAAGAACTTCGCCCAGGGCGAGAACATCGATGGCATCGCCACGGACATCGTCCGCGAAATATTCAAGCGTGCCGACATCACCTATAGCCTGACCCTGCGCTTTCCTTGGGAGCGAGTGTACAAACTCGCCCTGGAAAACCCCGGTTACGGTGCCTTCGTGATGGCGCGGTTGCCCGACCGCGAGAGACTCTTCAAGTGGGTCGGGCCGATCGGTCCGGACGACTGGATCATGCTGGCCAAGGCTGACAGCAAAATCACCCTCGAAAATCTGGATGACGCGCGCAAGTACAAGATCGGTGCGTACAAGGGCGACGCCATTGCCATGACCCTGGCCAAGCAAGGTTTGAAGCCGGTATTGGTCCTGCGCGATCAGGACAACGCGAAGAAGCTGGTCAGCGGCCAGATTGATCTGTGGGCCACTGGCGATCCCGCCGGGCGCTACCTGGCGCGTCAGGAAGGCGTGAGCGGGCTCAAGACTGTATTGCGCTTCAACAGCGCCGAGCTGTACCTGGCGTTGAACAAGGATGTGCCGGACGAAACGGTTGCCAAGCTGCAGGCGGCGCTGGATCAGCTGCGCAAGGAAGGCGTGGTGGACGAGATCATGGCGCGGTACCTGTAAGCGGAATCAAAAAAACGCAGCCTTCGCCAGCCCGTAGGGTGCCCGCTATCTCAATGTGGAGCTGCCGGAGGCTGCGATCTTTTCATCGGTAAACGCCGTCCTTGCCATGGGCAGCCGTAGCACGATTGCCACGCACGCTGATCATCTGTTTGATGTCTATCCAGTCAATGCCCTGAGCTTTGAGCTTGGGCAACTCGCGCTCGAGCACCGCCAGCGTCTGCGGGTAGGGATGCCCGATCATCACCGCCGAGCCCTGTTTGTGCGCCAGGCTGATGGCTGTCTGCAGCTGTGTGAAGATCGCTGCTTCAGTGCGCTCATCATCGAGGAACACATCCCGCGACACGCTCGCCAGATCAATTTTCTGTGCCTGTTGCGCCGCCACGGTTTGCGCACTGGTGCGGCTGTCGACGAAGAACTTATGACGACGCTGCAAGTCCGCCATCAACCAGGCCATGGCGGCGGGTTGCGCGGTCATGCGGCTGCCCATGTGGTTATTGATGCCGGCGGTGTAGGGGACCCTTTTGAACGCCGCGTTCAGGCGTTTCTCAAGCTCTTCGATGGGAAGCTCGGGATGCCAGGCAAACGGCCCGGTGGCCGGATCCATGGGCATATGCAGGATGACGATTTTGCCAGCGCGATGGGCTTCGCGGGCGAATTCGGTGGCGTGGGGTGTGTCGGGCATGATCGCCGTGGTCACCGGGCCGGGCAGGGCCAGCACGCGGCGATCCCGGGGCAGGCTCTGCCCCAGGTCATCGATGATCAAACTCAGATAGGCCTTTTGTGGCGCTGCTGTGACGGGGGTAGCGTGAACCACGCCCGCCAGACAGCACACCAGAGCCAGGGCTGACCGCAGAAACATCTCAGCGGCCGGACGTGATGCTCAGCCCTTTGAGCAGGCTCAGGGCCTGGGCCAGTTGGTAATCGTCGTCCTGCGGCATCGGTTTGGCTTTGCCGCCAGAGCTGCTTGGTCTGTCGGCGCCGCCGTTGCCATTGCCCAGGTGACCTTGCAGATCAGCCTCCTTGAAGTACTCGCTGTCCTGCTCGCTGGTGATCTTGGCCTTGCGCACTTCGATGTCCGGCACGATGCCCTGGGCCTGGATCGAACGACCATTCGGCGTGTAGTACAGCGCCGTGGTGATTTTCAGGGCGCGATCATTGTTCAGCGGCAGCACGGTTTGCACCGAGCCTTTGCCGAAACTTGGCGTCCCCATGATCACTGCACGCTTCTGATCCTGCAGAGCGCCAGCGACGATTTCCGATGCTGAGGCGCTGCCGCCGTTGATCAGGGTAACCATTGGCACGGCTTCGCTTTCGTCCTTGCCCGTGGCGTTGAAGCGAAGCTCGGAGTTGGCGATCCGGCCTTTGGTGTAAACGATCAGGCCCTTGGTGATGAAGTGGTCGACCACTTCAACCGCCGATTGCAGCACGCCGCCCGGGTTGTTGCGCAGGTCGAGAATGATGCCCTTGAGCTTCTTGCCGTTGTCCTTGCGCAGCTTGGCCAGGGCCTTGGAGACCTCTTCGCCGGTCTTGACCTGGAACTGGGTGATGCGGATGTAGCCGTAGCCGGACTCCAGCAACTGGCTCTTCACGCTCTTCACTTGAATGATGGCGCGGGCCAGGGTCACGTCGAACGGCGTACCGCCGTCGCGTACCAGGGTCAGGGTGATTTTCTCGCCGATCTTGCCACGCATCTTGTCCACGGCTTCGGTCATGCTCTGGCCGCGGGTCGGCTGGCCGTTGATCTTGACGATGAAGTCGCCGGCCTGGATGCCTGCCTTGGAGGCCGGAGTGTCGTCGATGGGCGACACCACTTTGATGAACCCGTCTTCGGCGCCGACTTCAATGCCCAGGCCGCCGAACTCGCCGCTGGTGCTTTCCTGCAACTCAGCGAAGTCTTCAGGCCCCAGGTAGGCGGAATGCGGGTCAAGGTTGCTGAGCATGCCCTTGATCGCGTTTTCCAGCAGGGTCTTGTCGTCAACCGGTTCGACATAAGCGGCCTTGATCCGATCCATGACCTCGGCAAAGGTGCGCAACTCTTCCAGCGGCAATGGCGCCCTGGTGGTCGCAGCAGTGCCCGCAGGCGCGACCGCCGGGGCCGGTTGAGCGGCAAACGCCAGAGGCGCGCCGATCACCAGGGCGATCGTCAGGGCCAGCGAGGTAAGGCGGGACAAATGCAGCATGTCGAACGAACTCCTGAATTGGATGGCGCGCTTATCCTTGCGCGCGACACCATTGTGCCGGGTCACTCGGGTGACCCTGCTGACGAATCGCAAAATACAACGCCGGTGTGTTTTGTCCGCCACTGTTACCGACAGTGGAAATCGATTCACCGGCTTTTACCACGTCACCCGCAGACTTGAGCAGTGTCTGGTTGTGACCATACAGACTCAAAAAACCGTTGCCGTGGTCGAGAATCACCAGCAGCCCGGCGCCGCGCAGCCAGTCGGCGAACACCACACGACCGCCATGCACCGCATGTACGGTGCTACCGGCTGAAGCGCCGATCAACACGCCGTCCCACTTGGTCCGGGCATCGTCGCCACGGCTTTCACCGAAGCGTGCCACCAGTCGACCATCGACAGGCCAGGGAAGTTTGCCGCGAGTTGACGCAAATGCACCGCCGAAGGTTTCGCCGGAGCTTGAAACCAATGCGCCAGGTGATGATTTAACCGGTTTGCGTGGGGCGTCAGTCTCATCTGCTTGAGCCTGGGCCTCACGTAAACGCTTTTTTTCGGCTTCCTGCTGGGCAATCAGCGCTTTTTGTCGCGCTTCTTCTGCCTCACGGGCCTGGCGAGCCAAGGTTTCTTCAATGGTTTTAAGGACTTTAGACAGGTCTGCCTGATCCTGCTCGCGGGCTGCCAGTTTCTGGTCGCGGGCCTTCACGTCTGCATTGAGCTTGGCCAGGACTTGCTGGCGCTCCTGGCGGACTTTGTCGAGTTCTTCGCGCTGGGTGTCTAGGCTGCTTTTCTGTACCAGCAACTGCGCTTGCTGCATGGCGATGTCTTTTTCGACATTGGCCAGTTGGCGCAGGGTTTCGTTGAAGTTCTTCAACTGTTCCATGCGGGCCTGGCTCAGGTAATCGTAATAGGTGAGGGTGCGGGCGAACTTCTCGGGATTCTGCTGGTTGAGCAGCAGCTTGAGGTATTCCTGACGGCCGTTCTGGTAGGCCGCACGGGCCTGGATGGCGATCAGTCGCTGTTGTTCAGTGCGCGCGCTCTGGAGTTTTTTTTTCTCCGCATCGAGCCGCTGCAGCTCGGATTCACTTTTCTTCAGCTCTTTTTGCAGGGCGTCGACCTGCTTCTCGAGCTTGCCCATTTCGGTCTCGGTGCCCTTGAGATCTTTTTGCACGCCGGTTTTTTCTTCCTGCAGCTTGCCCAGCAGTTTCTTCAACTCGGCAATGTCCTGACGCGTGGCGTCCAACTGTTGTTGGGTTTGCGTGCGCTCGTCAGCGAAGGCCGGTTGGAGCAGGCAAGTCAGAGCAAGGGCTATCAGGACGCGAAGCATAGAGGCGGGCGACACCAGGGAAAGGGACGGCCTAGTATGCCCGCCATGGACGGCAAAAAAAATGCCCAAATTTGACTGTGTGATAACTGGAGAGGGATGTGGGGGGATTTGGTCTTCAAAACCACCACAAACACTGTAGGAGCTGGCTTGCCAGCGATGGCGGAGGATCAGTCAGCACAGATGCTGACTGTCAAATGGCTATCGCTGGCAAGCCAGCTCCTACAAGGGTATTTCAGTGCTTGTGCGGCCGGGTTAAACCAGAATCGAAGTCCCGGTCATTTCCGCCGGCTGTTCCAGGCCCAGCAGCTTGAGCATGGTCGGCGCCACGTCCGCCAGCACGCCGCCTTCGCGGACCTTGAGGTCGCGCTTGCCGACATAGATGAACGGCACCGGTTCAGTGGTGTGCGCGGTATGGGCCTGGCCGGTGGCGGCGTCGGACATTTGCTCGACGTTGCCGTGGTCGGCGGTGATCAGCGCTTCGCCGCCGACTTTTTCCAGCGCCTCGACGATACGGCCGACGCACTGGTCCAGGCATTCAACGGCCTTCACCGCCGCGTCGAACACGCCGCTGTGACCGACCATGTCGCCGTTGGCGTAGTTGACTACGATCACGTCGTAGCGCTGGTTTTCGATGGCATCGACGATGCGGTCGGTGACTTCCGGCGCGCTCATTTCCGGCTGCAAGTCATAAGTGGCGACTTTCGGCGACGGGATGAGGATGCGCTCTTCGCCCGGGAACGGTTCTTCACGGCCACCGGAGAAGAAGAAGGTCACGTGCGCGTATTTCTCGGTTTCAGCGATGCGCAGTTGGGTCTTGCCGTTTTTCGCCAGGTAATCGCCCAGCACGTTTTCCAGGCTGCCGGCGGCGAAAGCCGAGGGTGCAGGAATGCTCGCGGCGTATTGAGTCAGCATGACGAAACCGGCCAGTTTCGGCTGGCGGCTGCGTTCGAATTCCTTGAAGTCGTCTTCGACGAACACGCGGGTCAGTTCGCGGGCGCGGTCGGCGCGGAAGTTCATGAACACCACGGCGTCGCCGTCTTCGACTTTTACCGGTTCGCCAATCGAGGTGGCTTTGACGAATTCGTCGCTCTCGCCACGCTCGTAAGCGGCTTGAAGGCCTTCCTGGGCGGTGGCGGCGTTGAATTCGCCGTTACCGTCGACGATCAGGTTGTAGGCTTGGGACACGCGGTCCCAACGGTTGTCACGGTCCATGGCGAAGTAGCGACCGATCAGGCTGGCGATGCGGCCTTTGCCCAGGGCCTGGAACGTCGCGTCGAGCAGTTCGATCGACGACTCTGCGCTTTTCGGCGGGGTATCGCGGCCATCGAGGAACGCGTGCAGGTAGATCTTTTCGGCGCCACGTTTGGCGGCCAGTTCAGCCATGGCCACCAGGTGATCCTGGTGGCTGTGCACGCCGCCATCGGACAGCAGGCCCATGAAGTGCACGGCTTTGCCGGCAGCAACGGCTTTATCCACCGCCGCGCAGATGGTCGGGTTCTCGAAGAACTCGCCGTCGCGAATCGACTTGGTGACGCGAGTGAAATCCTGATACACCACGCGGCCTGCGCCGAGGTTCATGTGGCCGACTTCGGAGTTGCCCATCTGGCCGTCCGGCAGGCCGACGTCCATGCCGCTGCCCGAGATCAGGCCGTTTGGCACGGTGGCCCACAAGCGGTCCAGCACAGGCTTCTTCGCGGCAAAAATCGCGTTGGATTCGGGGTTATCGCTGTGACCGAAGCCGTCGAGAATCATCAGGACCAAAGGTTTAGGCGTGGTAGTCATGGAATCCACTCGTGGCTGAGGTAAAAGGGGTAATGGAAAAAGGGAGTCGCAGTTTAAAGCGAAGTTCCGGCCACGTCACCGCCGGACGGGGTTTGGCCCACCATAGTGGCTGTGTATACTGGCCGACATTTTAACGCCCTGGAACCTCCTTCGATGGTTGCTCACCTGATTGAATTTGCCACTAACCACTACATTCTCGTCGGTATCTTCGTCGTACTGCTGGCCGCGCTGATTGCTTATCAGATGCAGGGCGGCGGCCGGAGCCTGAGCACCGGTGAACTGACCGGCCTGGTCAACAAAGATGCAGGCGTGGTGATCGACATCCGTCCGGTCAAAGACTTTGCCGCCGGTCACATTGTCGGTGCGTTGAACATTCCGCACGACAAACTGACCGCCCGCGTTGGCGAGCTGGAAAAGCACAAGGCCAAGACCATCATCCTGGTCGACGCCATGGGCCAGACCGCCGGCACTCACGCTCGCGAGCTGATGAAGGCCGGCTTCACCGCCGCCAAGCTGTCCGGTGGCGTTTCCAGCTGGAAAGCCGACAATCTGCCGCTGGTGAAGTGATATGAGCAACGTCGTCGTCTACTCCAGCGATTACTGCCCTTATTGCTCCCGAGCCAAGTACCTGCTCGAGAACAAAGGCGTGGCCTTCGAAGAGATCAAGGTCGATGGCAAGCCGCAGGTGCGTGCCGCTATGGCTCAGAAGGCCGGACGTACATCCGTGCCACAGATCTGGATAGGCAGCACCCACGTTGGCGGTTGTGATGATTTGTTTGCCCTGGAGCGCGCCGGCAAGCTCGACGCACTGCTCACGGCCTGAATTCCATACCCTATAAAAGCCCAAGATCAGAAAGGATCTGAGATGACTGACCAACAGAACACTGCAGCTAGCGAAGAAGAAAACGCACCGCAATTCTCCTTGCAGCGCATCTACGTACGTGACTTGTCCTTCGAAGCCCCGAAAAGCCCGGCGATCTTTCGCCAGCAGTGGGAGCCGAGTGTCGGTCTGGATCTGAACACTCGCCAGAAAGCTCTGGAATCTGACTTCCATGAAGTCGTGCTGACCTTGTCGGTGACCGTGAAGAACGGTGACGAAGTGGCGTTCATCGCCGAAGTGCAGCAGGCCGGTATCTTCCTGATCAAGAACCTGGACGACGCTTCGATGAGTCACACCCTGGGTGCTTTCTGCCCGAACATCCTGTTCCCGTACGCTCGCGAAACCCTGGACAGCCTGGTGACCCGTGGTTCGTTCCCGGCACTGATGCTGGCCCCGGTGAACTTCGACGCACTGTACGCGCAAGAGCTGCAACGCATGCAGGCAGCGGGCGAGACGCCAACCGTTCAATAAACGGTTTTGCAACACCCCTGTGGGAGCGAGCCTGCTCGCGAAGAGGAAGTGTCAGATAACTTCAATGTTGTCTGACACACCGCTTTCGCGAGCAGGCTCGCTCCCACATTTGTTTCGGGGTGTTATTTGAAGTCGTTCTGGCGCCAGGCTTCGTACACGGCCACTGCGACAGTGTTCGACAGATTCAGGCTGCGGCAGCCTTCCCGCATCGGCAGGCGCAGGCGCTGTTCGGCGGGCAGGGCGTCCAGCACTTCGGCGGGCAGGCCACGGCTTTCCGGCCCGAACAGGAACGCATCGCCCGGAACGAAGCTGGCATCGTGGAATGGCCGTGAACCCTTGGTGGTGAATGCGAACACCCGTGGCTGACCGAGGCTTTCCAGGCAGCTGGCGAGATCCGCGTGGCGCTGCAGGGTGGCATACTCGTGGTAATCGAGGCCGGCCCGGCGCAGGCGCTTGTCGTCCATCTCGAAGCCCAGCGGTTCGATCAAATGCAGGTGGCAGCCACTGTTGGCGCACAGCCTGATAACGTTGCCGGTATTCGGCGGAATTTCTGGTTGGAAGAGGATGACGTGAAACATGCACGGCTCCGAAGGTAAAGATGAGCGGCATTCTACGCCGCAAGCCGACTCTCGTTCGAAACTATTCCCGCGGGTGATGATGTCGCTGGCCATTGTCGGGGTGATGGTGGGGCTGATGATCGGTCGCCTGACTACGCCCGACCCCGGCGTACTGCAGCAAATCGAAGTGGCAAGTGACGGGCTGGTGGTGTGGTTCAACAACGAACCCAAGACCCACGGCGAAATCGTCGATGGCAGCGTTGCGTTATTGTTCGAGGCTGAAGGCAAGGCTCAGCAAGGTCAGCTCAAACTCAACGACAAGAGCGTGAACTGGCGAGTGCGGTTGAGTGATGGAGGATTGTTGCTGACGGTGGTGGCAGCCCGGCCACTGCAAGGTGAGTGGGCCGGTAGTGAGGTCGATGGCCGCTGGCGGCTGGAGATCCATCTCCGGGAGCAATAAAAGAGGGAATCCCCGGCCTGCCTGTACCAAGGTCCCCAAAACGGGAGGGTTCGCGCATTGCGTCGTGAACCCGGTGTAAAGAGGGAATCCCCGGCCTGCCTGTACCAAGGACCCCAAAACTGGGTGGGCTCGTCGCTTGTGCGGTGTGAGCCCGATGTAAAGAGGGGAATCCCCGGCCTGCCTGTACCAAGGTCCCCGAAACTGGGTAGGTGAACTGATTCACTTGAAAGGGGTATTGCAGGGCGCGTGCCAGGTTTTAATATTTGGTCATTAATAAGCACATCAGAACGACGAAAGCCCCGTAGAACGGGGCTTTCGTGTTTTTGCAGACGGGTTTTTCTTGCGGTTTAGGGCGGGCCGATGGATCAGATACTGTGCGCGATTGCGGTTCACGGTGCATTCAGTCGGTGCATACCATCTCTAAAAAAGCATCGCGGGCAAGCCTGCTCCCACAGGATGGGTACAGAACCTGTGGGAGCGGGCTTGCCCGCGATGGGATGTAACGGTCAGCGCAAAGTTAAAGGCTGTTCAGCCCTCATCCCCCTCATCATCATCGCCACCATCCACTTTCATCCCCAATTCCTTGATCTTGCGCGTCAGGGTATTGCGGCCCCAACCCAGCAAAACCGCGGCATCGCGGCGGCGGCCGGCGGTGTGCTTGAGGGCGGTTTCAATCATGATTCGCTCGAAGGCCGGGACGGCGCTGTCCAGCAGGCTCGACTGGCCGCGTGCCAGCGCCTGGTCGGCCCACTGGCGCAATGCCTGCTCCCAGTTGGTGACGGGCGCGGAGTCCTGCGGCAGGCTCAGCAGCTCGGGCGGCAAGTCGCCAATGTGCACTTCGCGACCCGAGGCCATCACCGTGATCCAGCGGCAAGTGTTCTCCAGCTGACGCACGTTGCCCGGCCACGGCAGGTTTTTCAGGTATTCCTCGGTTTCGCTTTTCAGCAGCTTCGGCTCTACGGCCAATTCTTGCGCGGCGCGGCTGAGGAAGTGCTTGGCCAGGGTCGGGATGTCTTCGCGACGGTCCGACAGGCGCGGGATATGGATGCGGATCACATTGAGGCGATGGAACAAGTCCTCACGGAATTTCCCGGCGTGCACCAGGGTTTCCAGATTCTGGTGAGTCGCGGCGATGATGCGCACATCAACCTTGACTGGCACGTGGCCGCCAACGCGATAGAACTCGCCATCAGCCAGTACGCGCAGCAAGCGGGTCTGGGTGTCGGCCGGCATGTCGCCGATTTCATCGAGGAACAGCGTGCCGCCGTCAGCCTGCTCGAATCGTCCGCGTCGCAGGTTGGCAGCACCGGTGAACGCGCCTTTCTCGTGGCCGAACAGTTCGGATTCCATCAGGTCTTTCGGGATCGCCGCCATGTTCAACGCAATGAACGGCGACGCCGCGCGAGGGCTGTGGCGGTGCAGGGCGTGGGCCACCAGTTCTTTACCGGTACCCGACTCGCCGTTGATCAGCACGGTGATGTTGGAGTGGCTCAAGCGCCCGATGGCGCGAAACACTTCCTGCATCGCTGGCGCTTCGCCGATGATTTCCGGGGTGCGGGTCAGGGGCGGAACGACTTCCAGGCCTTGTTGTTCCTGGGCATGCTGGTTGGCGCGCTTGACCAGGGAAACCGCTTCGTCGACATCGAACGGCTTGGGCAGGTATTCGAAAGCGCCACCCTGATAGGACGCGACTGCGCTGTCCAGATCGGAGTGCGCGGTCATGATGATCACCGGTAGCCGCGGGTGCTGTTCGCGAATCCGCGCCAGAAGGTCCAGGCCGCTGGCGCCGGGCATGCGGATGTCGGAGATGATCACGTCCGGCTGCTGGCGCGCCAGGCGGCTCATCACGCCATCGGCGCTGTCGAAGCTCTGCGTGGTCATGCCTTCCTGTTGCAAGGCTTTTTCCAGGACCCAACGGATAGAACGGTCGTCATCGACGATCCACACGGTTTCACTACGGCTCATGTCGATGTGGCTCCTTGTTCCAGTGGCAGAAAGATCGAGAAGGTGGTGTGGCCGGGGTGGCTGTCACACTCGATCAGGCCCTGGTGCTGGCTGATGATGTTCTGGGTAATGGCCAGGCCGAGTCCGGTACCGTCCGGGCGTCCGCTGACCATGGGGAAGAAAATGGTTTCCTGAAGTTCCGCAGGAATGCCCGGACCGTTGTCGATGATCTCGATCTTGGTCACGAGGCGATGGCGCACGTGGCCGATGGTGAACTGGCGCATGGCGCGGGTGCGCAGGCTGATGCGGCCCAGGCGCAGCTCGTTCTGGCTGCTGATGGCCTGCATCGCGTTGCGCACGATGTTCAGGACGGCCTGGATCATTTGCTCACGATCGATCAGAACGTCGGGGATGCTTGGGTCGTAGTCGCGCACCAAAGTAATGCAGCCCTGGCTTTCCGCTTCGACCAGGTGGCAAACACGCTCCAGCACTTCATGGACGTTGCACATGGCCAGCGACGGCAGCTTGTTGGAGCCGAGCATGCGATCGACCAGATTTCGCAGGCGGTCGGCTTCTTCAATGATCACGTTGGTGTAATCGCGCAGGCTTTCTTCCGGCAGTTCACGGGCCAGCAATTGCGCCGCGCCACGAATGCCGCCCAGTGGATTCTTGATCTCGTGGGCCAGACCGCGCACCAGCATCTTGCTGGTTTCCTGCTTCGACAACTGGGCCTCTTCCTTGGTGATCCGTAGCAAGCGATCCCGAGGGTGGACTTCGAGCAGCAGCAGGGTGTCGCCGTTGCTCAGGATCGGCGTGACCGCGTAATCGACCGTCAGGGTCTGGCCGGTGAGGGCGGTGAGCATCGCTTCGCGCTTGGTGAACGGGTGCGCCTGCTGGACAGCCTGGCGCAAGGAATTGAGCGCTTCGGTGGATTCGGTGAACAACTCGCTGATGAACTGCCCATGGCTGCGCTGACCGCTAATGGCCAAGAGCATTTCCGCCGCTGGGTTCATGTACTCAAGGCGCAATTCGGCATCGAGCAAGATGGTCGCGGTGGTGAGGTTGTCGAGTAGCAAACGGTGGAGTGCGTCGCTAATGGTCATCGGGACCTCTTTTAGGGCAAAGCATGCGCAAGAAAAAAGCGCTGACGCGAGGAAAATGCAAAAACCAAACCAAGGCTCCGAAAAGAAGCGTTGGAAGCCTGAAACGGGCGTTTGACGCTCGATTGCGTGGCGTTCTGCCACCTTCGGCGGGTAGTTTCGAACCAAAATGGGTTGGAATCTGGCGAAGGTGCAACCAATCGCACCAATATAGTGCGCAAAGCTGAGTGGCGTTAGAAGAGCCGCAGAAACGGATTTTTTTCTTCTTCGGGTTTGTCGGCGAGCGGGCATTCCGGCCGTTGACCGTAATCGGTAAGCACGCAGGGTTTGACCTTGCGCTTCTGCGCCAGGGACACGCGCTGCATGTGGAATGGCTGATTGGCGGTGCGTTCGACGGTTCGGCCTTGTTCGTCGAGAACTTCCACGGACAGCTGATGGGTGCCGCGATCGATATTGCTCAGCGGGAACACCGGGCTAATGCCGGGCTCAGCCGTGGGTTGGCCATCTAGCAATAACCGGTAGCGATGGCCTTTTTGCAGGCCTGGCTCGCTGCTGATGCTGACGATGATTTCACCTGCAGTGCTGCGTACCGTGGCATCAGGCTCCGGGACCAGAATTCGCAGCATGTCGTAGTGGAACAGAGGGCTGTACTCGGCTTTCCTGGCGGTGTGGGCCGCTACGGAGGCTGTGCTGGACATTCGATTGCTGGTTGCCAGCGGCACGCGCTTGGCATCGCCGGGTTTGGGCTGGTCGGTGAAAACCCGATTGCCTTGCGCATCGATGTAAGTAAAAACCTCCGCCGATGCCGGCTGGGCCAACAGCAGGCCGATCAGCAGCCAGGCCTTCAAGGCTTGTGCACCCGTTGCACGGTGAACGTCACGCTAGGGCTTTGCTGGACCACGGTGTCGCCGTCGATCACCTGAACCGCCAGGCTGTGCAAGCCGCGGTCGATGTTCACCAGCTGCAGGATCGGCACGTTGCCCGGTTGGCCGTAGGGTTGGTCGTCCAGTACCAGTCTGAACAGGTGCGGGCCTTGCAGGCGTGGTTTGATCAGCACGTTGACGGTGAAGGTGCCGTTGTTGGCGCGCAAGGCTTCTGTGGTCGGCAGACCCGTAAGCTCGAGCACCTCGTAGACGCTGTTGGCCTGTTCGCGGGTGTTGGGTTGGGTAGGAGGCCTGGGCGCTGCCTGGGGCTCAACACTGTTGAGCGGTGGCAACTCGACCGGTTGCGCCCGCACGCCATCGGGCGGCTGGTTGCTGTACGCGGTGTTGCCGTTGGCGTCCGTGTACTTGTAGATCTGCGCTGCGGCGGGCAGGGCGATCAGCAGCAGAATGAAGAGAAAACCACGACCCATAAAATCGACCGGAAACGAAAACGTTGGGTTGCAGCATAGGTCAGGGTTGGTAGTAGACCCAAGTCGCTAAACATTTGGGCATGATTTGCGGGGTTATCAAAAGTCCATAAAAAAGGCCTCCCGAAGGAGGCCTTTCTTGTCACGCCGCTTGCGCAGGCGCTACCGGATTAGCAGCTGTAGTACAGCTCGTATTCCAGTGGGTGTACGAAGGTGCGTACTTTGATTTCTTCTTCGCTTTTCAGGGCGATGTAAGCGTCGATGAAGTCGTCGGAGAACACGCCGCCTTTGGTCAGGAACGCACGACCTTTGTCCAGCTCTTCCAGGGCTTCTTTCAGGCTGCCGCAAACTTGTGGGATCTCTTTCGCCTCTTCAGGCGGCAGGTCGTACAGGTTTTTGTCAGCTGCGTCGCCAGGGTGGATCTTGTTCTGGATGCCGTCCAGGCCAGCCATCAGCAGTGCTGCGAAAGCCAGGTATGGGTTGGCAGCCGGATCCGGGAAACGTGCTTCGATACGGCGGGCTTTCGGGCTCGACACGTAAGGAATGCGGATCGAAGCGGAGCGGTTACGGGCCGAGTAGGCCAGCATCACTGGGGCTTCGAAGCCTGGAACCAGACGCTTGTAGGAGTTGGTCGCCGGGTTGGTGAAGCCGTTCAGGGCCTTACCGTGCTTGATGATGCCGCCGATGAAGTACAGAGCGGTATCGGACAGGCCGGCATAGCCTTCGCCTGCGAAGGTGTTCTTGCCATCTTTCCAGATGGACATGTGAACGTGCATGCCCGAGCCGTTGTCGCCGTAGAGCGGCTTAGGCATGAAGGTCGCGGTGCGACCGTAGGCGTCAGCAACGTTGTGCACAACGTACTTCAGGGTTTGGGTTTCGTCGGCTTTCTTCACCAGGGTGTTGAACTTGACGCCGATTTCGTTCTGGCCGGCAGTTGCCACTTCGTGGTGGTGAACTTCGACGGTCAGGCCCATTTCTTCCAGTGCGTTGCACATGGAGGTACGGATTTCGTGGTCGTGGTCGAACGGTGGAACCGGGAAGTAGCCGCCTTTGACGCCTGGACGGTGGCCCTTGTTGCCGCCTTCGATGTCCTGGTCGGACATCCAGGAACCCTGTTCGGAGTAGATCTTGAACATGGAACCGGAGATGTCGGACTTGAATTTCACCTGGTCGAAGATGAAGAACTCTGGCTCTGGACCGGCGAATGCGGTGTCACCGATACCGGTGGCTTTGAGGTGCTCTTCAGCACGCTTGGCGATCGCGCGTGGGTCGCGGTCGTAACCTTGCATGCTCGAAGGTTCGATGATGTCGCAGACCAGGATCAGGGTCGGCTCTTCGGTGAACGGGTCCAGAACGGCGGTGGAGTCGTCCGGCAGCAGGATCATGTCGGAGGCTTCGATGCCTTTCCAGCCAGCGATGGAGGAACCGTCGAACATCTTGCCGACTTCGAAGAAGTCTTCATCCAGCGCGTCGCGAGCCGGCATGGTCACGTGGTGCTGAGTGCCTTTGGTGTCCGTGAACCGCAGATCAATCCACTTGACGTCATGATCTTTGATGAGTTGAACCGACTTCGACATAGTGTCCTCCGGGTGGCTTAGGGCTGGTAGTGGATGCCCTTAAATGTTTGTGATGCCGGCGCGAATACTCTGCCAAGGCAACCTGCCTCACAAGGGAGCAAATTGCATGCCAGTGCCCCAGCATGGGTTTTTTGCCCCAATTTCACGCTTATAGAGGCCCGAGACGCATAAAAGCCGGAATTCGCGCCCCCTAATGTAGCGCTCAAGTCTCTCTGTGACCTGTTTTGGTGCGTGCAAAACCTTCTGCACATTAACTGGTTAAACCTTGAGCAATTTCCGCTATAATCCGCGCCCCCCTTTTTCGGCAGGCCCTGCGCGCGCTGTTTCCATGAAATTAATCGTAAAAGTCTTCCCCGAGATCACCATCAAGAGCCGCCCGGTACGGATGCGTTTCATCCGCCAATTGGCCAAGAACATCCGTGCCGTGCTCCGCGATCTGGACCCGGCTGTGGTGGTGAACGGCGTGTGGGACAACCTCGAGCTGGAAACCCGTGTCAGCGACCCCAAGGCCCTGAAAGAGATGGGGGAGCGCCTGAGTTGCATGCCGGGCATCGCGCACTTCCTGCAAATCGACGAGTACCCGCTGGGGGATTTCGACGACATCGTTGAGAAGTGCAAACAGCATTACGGCGATGCGCTGGCCGGGAAGATTTTTTCGGTGCGTTGCAAACGCGCCGGCAAGCACCCATTCAGCTCCATAGACATCGAGAAATATGTCGGCAGCCAGTTGCGCCGTCAGTGCGGTGCCGCCGGGATCGACCTGAAAAAGCCTGAAATCGAAGTCCGCATCGAAGTTCGCGACCAACGGTTGTTTGTCATCCACAGCCAGCACAACGGCATCGGCGGTTATCCGCTGGGCGCGCTGGAGCAGACGCTGGTGTTGATGTCCGGTGGTTTCGATTCCACCGTCGCGGCTTACCAGATCATGCGACGCGGCCTGATGGCGCATTTCTGCTTCTTTAATCTGGGCGGACGAGCCCATGAACTGGGCGTTATGGAAGTCGCGCATTTCATCTGGAAGAAGTACGGCAGCTCCCAACGCGTGTTATTTGTCAGTGTGCCGTTCGAGGAAGTGCTGGGAGAAATTCTCGGCAAAGTCGATAACAGTCATATGGGCGTAGTATTGAAGCGTATGATGTTGCGCGCTTCTTCCCAAATTGCCGATCGACTGCACATTGAGGCATTGGTGACCGGTGAGGCGATCTCCCAGGTGTCGAGCCAGACATTGCCGAACCTGAACGTGATCGACTGCGTGACCGACAAACTGGTCTTGCGTCCGCTCATCGCCAGCCACAAGCAGGACATCATCGACCTGGCCAACGAAATCGGCACCGCCGATTTCGCCCGGCACATGCCGGAATACTGCGGCGTCATCTCGGTCAATCCGAAGACCGCAGCCAAGCGCCATCGCGTCGAGCATGAAGAGAAAGAATTCGATATGGCGGTACTCGAGCGCGCGCTCGAAAACGCCAAACTGGTGCCGATCGATCGCGTGATCGATGAATTGGGCCAGGATGTTCAAATTGAAGAAGTCAGCGAAGCGCTGGCCGGTCAGATCGTCATCGATATCCGTCATCCGGATGCTGCTGAAGACGACCCGCTGGACCTCGCTGGCATCGAGGTACAAACGATGCCGTTTTATGCACTGAACGCTCGTTTCAAGGAACTGGACCCTACTCGCCAGTACCTGCTTTATTGCGACAAAGGCGTTATGAGTCGCCTGCATGCCCACCATTTGCTCAGTGAGGGGCATGCCAATGTGCGCGTTTATCGACCGAGCTAAGTGCCCGGGGCTGTTTGCCTGTGGCTTGCGTCACCGGCCCCCCGACGCCGCCGTCAAGCTGTAACGGCAAGGCCTGACTCTACTGTAAATCGCTGCCAAGACTTGTCAGCGCACCGAATCCTCTGATCGAGATACACAAGTGATCGAAAATCTACGCAACATCGCCATCATTGCTCACGTTGACCATGGTAAAACCACCCTGGTAGACAAACTCCTGCGTCAATCCGGCACTCTGGAGCGCAACGAGCTCAACGACGAGCGCGTGATGGACTCCAACGACCAGGAAAAAGAGCGCGGTATTACCATTCTGGCGAAAAACACCGCCATCAACTGGAACGGCTACCACATCAACATCGTGGACACCCCGGGCCACGCCGACTTCGGCGGCGAAGTTGAACGCGTAATGTCGATGGTTGACTCCGTTCTGCTGCTGGTTGACGCTCAAGACGGCCCTATGCCGCAAACCCGTTTCGTGACCAAGAAGGCTTTCGAAGCCGGCCTGCGTCCGATCGTGTGCATCAACAAGGTTGACCGTCCAGGCGCGCGTCCGGACTGGGTTCTGGACCAGATCTTCGACCTGTTCGACAACCTGGGTGCCACCGAAGAACAGCTGGACTTCAAAGTCGTCTACGCCTCGGCCCTGAACGGTATTGCCGGTCTGGACCACAACGAAATGGCTGAAGACATGACCCCGCTGTACCAGTCGATCGTCGACAACGTACCAGCGCCGGCTGTTGACCGTGACGGTCCGTTCCAGATGCAAATCTCCGCACTGGACTACAACAGCTTCCTGGGTGTTATCGGTGTTGGCCGTATCGCCCGTGGTCGCATCAAGCCGAACTCCCCGGTTGTCGCGATCGGCGCCGACGGCAAGAAGCGTAACGGTCGTATCCTGAAGCTGATGGGTCACCACGGTCTGCACCGTGTAGACGTTGACGAAGCAGCTGCAGGCGACATCGTGTGCATCAGCGGTATGGACTCGCTGTTCATCTCCGACACCCTGTGCCACCCGGACACCGT
The DNA here is from genome assembly GCF_028656895.1 of Pseudomonas sp. TNT2022 ID1044. Taxonomy (NCBI): domain Bacteria; kingdom Pseudomonadati; phylum Pseudomonadota; class Gammaproteobacteria; order Pseudomonadales; family Pseudomonadaceae; genus Pseudomonas; species Pseudomonas sp. TNT2022 ID1044. The sequence goes on from NZ_JAMDHB010000004.1 coordinate 175,582, forward strand.
TGAAGCGATGAAGCCGTTGACCGTCGACGAGCCAACCGTTTCCATGACCTTCCAGGTAAACGACTCGCCATTCTGCGGTAAAGAAGGCAAGTTCGTGACTTCCCGTAACATCAAGGAACGTCTGGACAAAGAGCTGCTGTACAACGTTGCACTGCGCGTTGAAGAAGGCGACTCGGCTGACAAGTTCAAGGTTTCCGGTCGTGGCGAACTGCACCTCTCGGTACTGATCGAAACCATGCGTCGCGAAGGCTTCGAAATGGCTGTAGGCCGTCCGGAAGTGATCATCCGTCTGGTTGACGGCGTGAAGCACGAACCGTTCGAAAACGTCACCATCGACCTGCCGGAAGAATCCCAGGGCAAGGTGATGGAAGAGATGGGCCTGCGTAAAGGCGACCTGACCAACATGGTGCCGGATGGCAAGGGCCGTGTACGTCTGGAATACAACATCCCTGCTCGTGGCCTGATTGGTTTCCGTAACCAGTTCCTGACCCTGACCAACGGTGCTGGCATCCTGACCTCGATCTTCGACCGTTACGACGTGATGAAGTCCGGCGACATGTCCGGCCGTCAGAACGGCGTTCTGGTTTCGGTTGAAACCGGCAAGGCACTGACCTACTCCCTGGAAACCCTGCAGGCGCGTGGCAAGCTGTTCGTAGAACACGGTCAGGAAATCTACAACGGTCAGATCGTTGGTCTGAACAGCCGTGACAACGACCTGGGCGTTAACCCTACCAAGGGCAAGAAGCTCGACAACATGCGTGCTTCGGGTAAAGACGAAACCATCGCTCTGGTTCCACCTGTTCGCTTCACCCTGGAACAGGCTCTGGAATTCATCCAGGACGACGAGCTGTGTGAAGTGACGCCTAAGTCCATCCGTCTTCGCAAGAAGATCCTGGACGAAAGCGAGCGTACCCGCGCTGCCAAGAAAGCCAAGGCATAAGATTTAGCCCTGGCTGAACGAAAACGCCCCCGGTCGAAAGGCCGGGGGCGTTTTTGTTTGTCTGGGGTTTGTGCGGTGCTTGTGCTGGCCCCATCGCTGGCAAGCCAGCTCCTGCAAGGTTTCGCGTCGTATATAAAATCTGTGTACGGCAACAATCACTGCAGGAGCTGGCTTGCCAGCGATGGCGGCCTGTCAGCCGCCACAAATCTCAGGAAATATCAGAACCGCTCGATCGAACGCGAACTCTGCTCGCGCACCACTTCCTTCGGCTTGTACGCGCAATACCCCGGTCGAGGACCGATTTTCGGGTGGTTGCGGCAAGTATCCGGGCGCTTTTCATAAATAGTGCACAGACGGCTCTTACGATCCAGGTACAGGCAATCGTTGTTGCTCATGCGCTGGAGAGTGAAGATTCCCGACTTCTGGTTGAACCGCTCGACCAGGCCCTCCTTTTGCAGGCGCTTGGCGATGTTCTTCGGCGGATCCCCCAGCTCGAATTCATCGACCACGCCGATACGGATCAGATCCTTGATCTTGACCTCGACCGGCAGGGTGCAGCAGCTGGACATGCACGAACCGCACATCGGGGCAGAATATTTTGCCCAGGTATCGAGTCGGTCGATCTCCGCGGCGGCGATCAGGTTGGGCTTCATCATCGGTTGTTACCAGCGTGTGCATCAGGGCGCGCGATCATACCGGGACGGGTGAATTTTTGAACAACCTTTCGCCAGATTTTTTCTTTGGTGTGCGGCAACCCTCTAATCCGGCACGGCCCCTGCATTGATTCCGGTTCACGACAATGTATTGCTGACGCTATTCGCACTTACAGGAAATACTGCCGAACCAGAGCCTCTACCGCCTGTCAGACCGACTAGGCTCAGACAACTCAAAGCTCGCTCGAGGTCCTATCGATGACTCAAGAACCACTTGTTCGCGAAGCAGAGGTGGCCGCATTCCGCGACGCCGTCTTGACCAAACTCACCTATGCGGTGGGCAAAGACCCGGATCACGCCTTCGACCATGACTGGTTCGAGGCCATTGCCCTGGCGGCGCGCGATCACATGGTCGAGCACTGGATGGACCACACGCGGCAGATTTACCGCAAAGGCCAGAAGCGTGTTTACTACCTCTCCCTGGAATTCCTCATTGGCCGCTTGCTCTACGACAGCCTGAGCAACCTTGGCCTGCTCGACGTCGCGCGCGAGGCCCTGACCGAGCTCGGTGTCGACCTAGAGCGCATCCGTCTGCTGGAGCCCGATGCCGCGCTGGGCAATGGTGGCCTCGGACGCCTGGCGGCGTGCTTCATGGAAAGCATGTCGACCTTGGGCATTGCCGGTCATGGCTATGGCATTCGTTATGAGCACGGCCTGTTCCGACAGGCCATTGTCGACGGCTGGCAACAGGAGCAAACCGAACACTGGCTGGATTTCGGCAACCCCTGGGAATTCGAGCGTCCCGAGGTGGTTTATCCGATCGGCTTCGGCGGTGGCGTCGAGACCGTGACCGATGAGGCCGGCAAGTCCAGGCAAGTCTGGCACCCGGCGGAAACCGTGCGGGCGATTGCCTACGACACACCCGTTGTCGGCTGGCGCGGGGCGAGCGTGAACACCCTGCGTCTGTGGCGGGCACGGGCCATGGAAGACTTGCACCTGGAACGCTTCAACGCCGGTGATCACCTGGGCGCAGTGGCTGAAGTGGCGCGGGCCGAGAGCATCTCCCGCGTGCTCTATCCAGCGGACAGCACCGAAGCCGGCCAGGAACTGCGCTTGCGTCAGGAATATTTCTTTGTCGCCGCGTCCCTGCAGGATTTGCTGCGCCGTCACCGCAACATGCACACCTCGGTACTGACCCTGGGCGATCACGCGGCGATCCAGCTCAATGACACGCACCCGTCGATTGCCGTGGCTGAACTGATGCGCCAATTGGTCGACGTCTATGACGTGGCGTGGGATGCCGCGTGGCAGGTCACCGTCGATACGCTTTCGTATACCAACCACACCTTGCTGCCCGAGGCGCTGGAAACCTGGCCGGTGGGGTTGATGGAGCGCATGCTGCCACGGCACATGCAGATCATTTACCTGATCAACGCCCAGCACATCGATTCGCTGCGCGCCAAAGGCATTCACGATTTCGACGTGCTGCGCGCAGTGTCGCTGATCGAAGAAGACAACGGCCGCCGGGTGCGCATGGGTAATCTGGCGTTCCTGGGTTCCCACAGCGTCAACGGCGTATCCGGGTTGCACACGCAACTGATGCGCAAAACCGTGTTCTCCGAGCTGCACAAGCTCTACCCGGAGCGGATCAACAACAAAACCAACGGCATTACCTTCCGCCGCTGGCTCTATCAGGCCAACCCTGAGCTGACCTCGATGCTGGTCGACGCGCTCGGTCCGGATCTTCTGGATAACCCCGAAGCGCGATTGCTCGATCTGGAGCCGTTTGCCGAGAAGACCGCGTTTCGCAAGGCGTTCGCCGAGCAGCGTTTGCACAGCAAGAAAGCCTTGGCGTATCTCATTCATGAGCGACTGGGCGTAGCGGTCAATCCGGCGGCGATGTTCGACGTGCAGGTCAAACGGATCCACGAGTACAAACGCCAGTTACTCAATTTGATGCACACCGTGGCCCTGTACCAGGCGATTCGCGCCGAGCCGGAAATCGATTGGGTGCCACGGGTGAAAATCTTCGCCGGTAAAGCGGCGGCCAGTTATCACCAGGCCAAGCTGATCATCAAGCTGACCAACGACATCGCCCGGGTGGTCAACAACGACCCGACCGTGCGTGGCTTGCTCAAAGTGGTGTTCCTGCCCAACTACAACGTCAGCCTCGCGGAGAGCATCATTCCGGCGGCGGATTTGTCCGAGCAGATCTCCACCGCCGGTTTCGAGGCGTCCGGCACCAGCAACATGAAATTCGGCCTCAACGGTGCGCTCACCATCGGTACGCTGGACGGCGCCAACGTGGAGATGTGCGAACGCATCGGCGCCGAACACATGTTTATCTTCGGTCTCAGCGCGCAGCAGGTTGAAGCGCGCAAGCAGAACCACGAGTTCAGCGCAGTGCCGGACATTGCCGCGTCTCACCGACTCAACGATGTACTGCAAGCGATCCGTGGCGGGGTGTTCTCGCCGGATGATCCGTCGCGCTACACCGGGTTGATCGATTCGCTGGTCGATTACGACCGTTTCCTGGTCTGCGCCGACTTCGATTCCTACTGGAGCGCGCAGATGCGGGTCGAAGCCCATTGGCATGATTCCAAGGAGTGGTGGCGTTCGGCGGTGCTGAACACTTCGCGCATGGGCTGGTTCTCGTCTGACCGGACGATTCGTGAGTACGCGACGGATATCTGGAAGGCGTTGGACTGACATTTTTGCTTGAGGCCCGGTGCTGACCGGGCCTGATCGATATACTGAGGGCGGTTCTGCCGTCAGGATTCAGAAACACCGCAATCCCTGTGGGAGCAGCTTGCTCGCGATGAGGGCCTGACATTCACCATCAATGTGAATGTAAGTCCGCCATTGCGAGCAAGCTCGCTCCCACAGGTTTTTGTGGTTTCACACTAGACTGATCCTGACACTGAATCGCCGGACACGCCCCGCCATGGGGGCCGCTTAGGGATATCGACCATGCAATGGATGTTGATGCTGATTGGCCTGGTGCTGGGCTGGATACTCGACGAGTCGTTCAGCGATGCGCTGCTGGGCGCGCTGCTTGGCCTGGCAATCGGCCAGGCCATTCGCCTTGGCCGTTTGGCTGTGCAGGCCGACGCGCAACGGCGCTTGCTTGAACAGGCGCAGGTGGCCTTGCATGCTGTCGAACAACGGCTGGCGGTACTGGAAGTGTCCGGCGTCAAAGTGCCCGAGGCCAGTGAACCGGTCATCAGCGCATCCGCTCCCGTCCCCGACATTGTGGTCGCGCAACCCCCCACTGAACTGGTCTGGGAGCTGCCGCCGGAACTCGAACCCGTCACCTCCGCAGCCACCGAAACCGGTCCTGCGCCATCGTTCGATGCCTGGAAACCGGAGGCGGTCGCCGGCGAGCCGCAGGCGCCTGCGGCACCCCAAGGCCCTGGCTTTATCGAACGCGCCATTAATGGCGCCCGTGCCTGGTTGTTCGGTGGCAACACCGTGCTGCGGGTCGGCGTGGTGTTGTTGTTTCTCGGTCTGGCGTTCCTGTTGCGTTACGCGACTGAAGGCGTGGTGGTGCCGGTTGAACTGCGTTACGCCGGTGTCGCGGCGGCGGCGTTGGGACTGCTGGGTCTTGGATGGTGGCTGCGCAGCCGAAACAATAATTACGCATTGATGCTTCAGGGTGCCGGGGTCGCGGTGCTGTACCTGACGGTGTTCGCAGCAATGCGATTGCATCCGCTGCTCGACCCTTCGACGGCGTTTGGGCTGCTGGTGGCGGTGACGGTGTTTTCGGCGATTCTCGCCATTACCCAGGATTCGTTGGGGCTGGCCGCTGCGGCTGCATTGGGCGGGTTTGCCGCGCCGATTCTGGCGTCCACCGGTAGCGGTAGCCATGTTGCGTTGTTCAGCTATTTTGCCTTGCTCAATGCCGGCATCCTGGCCATCGCCTGGTTCAAGGCCTGGCGAATGCTCAACGTGATCGGCTTCGTCGGTACCTTCGGCATCGGTTTCGCCTGGGGCGCACGCGCCTACACGCCGGAGCTGTTGTGGAGCACCGAGCCGTTTCTGATTCTGTTCTTCCTGATGTATCTGGCCATCGGTCTGCTGTTCGCCCGCCGCAAGTTGCTGGAGATCGGCGATGCGCCCGAGGGCAGCGACCGCAACGCACTCCTGCAGTGGTCGGCCCGCAAGGGCGACTACGTCGATGGCACGTTGCTTTTCGGTCCGCCGCTGGTGGGCTTCGGTTTGCAGTTCGCGTTGGTGCAACACCTGGAATTCGCCGCCGCGTTCAGTGCCTTGGCGCTGGGCATCATCTATATGGGCCTGGCCCGTCTGCTGTATAGCGGTCGTACGTTGCTGCTGGCAGAAACCTGCCTGGCCTTGGGCGTGATCTTCACCAGCCTGGCAATTCCGCTGGGGCTCGATGCGCGCTGGACGACAGCGGCTTGGGCCGTAGAAGGCGCGGGGATTTTCTGGCTTGGCCTGCGTCAGCAACGACCGATGGCCCGGGCATTCGCCCTGCTGCTGCAACTGGGTTCGGCGCTGACGTTTCTCAGCCAGCTGAGCGATGGCGAGGGCAGCCTTCTTGACGGTGTGCCGTTGGGTGCATTGCTGCTCGGTGTCGCGCTGTTGTTCAGCTTCTATCAATTGCATAAAGCCCCGCCCGAGCAGATGTCAGCGTGGGAGCGCAAAGGTGTTCCGGTGTTGGCTTGCCTCGGCCTGACATTCCTCTATCTGCTGGCGCCGCTGTTCTTCTTCACCGAGGGCACAACGATCAGTTGGGCGCTGGCCGGGTTGATCACGTTGTTTGTCGGTCTGCGCCTGCCGTCGCGTACCTTCGTGTTCACCGCCATGGCCGTGCAGTGGCTCGGGGGTGTGCTGTTCCTGGAGGTCGCACCGTTGTTCACCGAGGATTTACGGCCGTTGGCCCACGGCGGTTTCTGGACGCCATTGATACTCGGCCTGGCGGGGTTGGTCGGCGCCTGGCACGTGCAGTTCAGCAAGCCGGCCACGGCGTTTGATGGACTGACGCTGCAACGTCTGTCTCAGGCATTGCTGGTGTGGGGCGCGGGCTGGTGGGCGCTGGCGTGGGTCAGCGAAGTGCTGCGGTTTGCTCCACCGAGCCTGCAAGCAGCGTTGTTGCTGGCGGTCGCGGCGCTGAGCGTTGCGTTGTGGGCCATGCTGGCGTTGCGTCTGAATTGGTCATCACTGGCGTTGCTTTGCACTTTGCTGATCCCGGCTGCGGGCCTGATTTTGCTCGCCGCATGGCATTCGCGTTATCACCCGTCGGCCAACTTCGGCTGGCTGGCGTGGACGGCGCTGTTCGTGGTGCATTTCATCTCGCTGCGACGCCTGGCACCGCTGTTGCCTGCGTGGGCGCTCAGTGCCGCCCATGTACTCGGTTGCTGGCTGCTGATCGGCGTGCTCGCACTGGAGTTGCGTTACGGCTTGTTGCTGTTGTCCGAGCAATACAACGCCTGGCGCTGGTTGGGCTGGGCGATTCTGCCAAGCCTGTATCTGGTGCTAATGGCCGCGCCCCGAAATTGGCCGTGGCCGGTTTCGGATTATTCCCGCGAGTATCGTGTGTACGCCGCCGCGCCTTTGGCGTTGTTGATGCTGGGCTGGTTCTGGCTAGCCAATGCGCTCAGTGACGGCATGGCCGAGCCGCTGCCTTACGTACCGTTGATCAATCCGCTGGCGCTGGGATTGTTGTTTGCACTGTTCGGCGTGTACGTCTGGTCGCGCAGCGTCGTGACGCAACTGGAGGTGCGCAAGGACTACGCCGCGCGCGCCACGCAACTGATCGCTGGCGTCTCGCTCTTCGTGTTCTTTACTGCACTGGTGATGCGCACGGCGCACCATTGGGGCGGCGTGCCGTTCCAGCTCGATGCGTTGCTCGAATCCATGTTGGTGCAGGCCGGACTGTCGATCGTCTGGACGTTGATCGCCCTGAGTCTGATGATCGGCGGCCATTTGCGTCATCGTCGCGAAGTCTGGCTGATCGGTGCGGCGCTGATCGGCGTGGTGGTGGCGAAGCTGTTCTTTGTCGAATTGAGTAACCGTGGCGGGCTGGCGCGGATCGTGTCGTTTATCGGCGTTGGTGTGTTGCTGTTGGTGGTGGGCTACTTTGCCCCGTTGCCGCCCAAGCGCGCCGAAGCGGCGGATGCCGGAAAACCGGCCCCGCAAACAGGAGGAGTGTCGTCTTGAGTCAAAAGCTGAACCTGAGTTGGTTGGGCGTGGTTGCCATGGGGATGGCGCTCTCGGCTGGCGCACAGGAAAAACTCGCGGACTTCACCACGCAAGTGCCGCTGTCCGTCAGCGGCGAGGGGCCGTGGTATCGACTTGAGCTGCCATTGGCGGTGCAATTGAATGCCCGGCAAACCGACTTGAGCGATGTTCGCGTGTTCAACGCCGATGGCGAGTCACAGGCCTACGCCCTGGCGCGGGCCACTCCCCAAGCGAAAGACGGCCGAACGCTGACCGACGTCAAATGGTTCCCGCTGTACAACTCGGCGGACGCCACCGAGCACGCGCCGAGCGTGCGGGTGCAATCGAGTGACAACGGCACGCTGGTCGAAGTGCAGCCTTCCAGTCAGTTGGAGGCAGGCGAGGAAGAGTTGCGCGGCTGGCTGCTCGATGCCAGCGTAATCAAGGCGCCGTTGCAGCAATTGATCCTCGACTGGACCAGCGAGCGCGACGGCTTCCAGCGCTTTACCATCGAGGCCAGTGACGATTTGCAAAACTGGCAGTCCTGGGGAGAAGGGCAGGTCGCGCGACTGACCTTTGCCGATGAGCGGGTCGAGCAACATGAAGTCGGCCTGCCGGGGCAATCGGCGCGCTACTTGCGTTTGCTGTGGGAGACACCGCAATCGGCGCCGATCCTGACGTCGGCGCAACTGCAAAGCAGCCGCAGCCTGCCGCTGCCGTTGGTCTGGTCGCAAGCGTTGGCCGGCAGCAGCGTGAAGGCCGGTGAGTACACCTGGCAATTGCCGATGGGCGTCAATGTCGAGCGAGTGCAGGTCGAGCTGAGCCAGCCCAACAGTCTGGCGCCGGTGATGCTGTCCGGTCGTCGTGATAGCAGCCTGCCGTGGCAACCGTTGAGCAGCGGTTTACTTTATCGCCTGACCCAGAGCGGCCAGGACGTGGTGCAAGACCAATTGCAGTTGCCGGGGCAAACCGTGCAGCAATTGAAACTGACCGTGGACGAGCGCGGCGGTGGCTTGGGCGCGCAGGCACCTTTCGTGAAGTTCGCCGTGCGGGCAACGCATCTGGTGTTCCTGGCACGCGGGCCGGGGCCGTATACGCTGGCGCTGGGCAATACGACCGTGAAGGCAGCAAACCTGCCTTTGTCGACGCTGATACCGGATTACAGCGCGGCGAAACTGGCGACACTGGGCAAAGCTGCGGTGGATGGCGGGGTGGTGACACCGACGGCTGCGACAGTGCCGGTGACGGTGGGCACCGACTGGAAGAAATTCGGCCTGTGGGCGGTGCTGTTGCTCAGCGTGCTGTTCCTGGCGGCGATGGCCTTCAGTCTGTTGCGCAAACCGCCGGTCAAACCTTGAAGTCCGGGTGCTGCGCCCCCGATCGCTGGTAGCCAGCTCCCACAGGTACTGCGGTGTCCCTGTGGGAGCTGGCTTGTCAGCGATGGCGTCGGAACTGACCCTGAATTATCGAAACTGCCCTCTATCGGTGCCTCACATCCGGCCCATTTCCATCTACGCTCAACCCCGCGCATGAACTCTCTTCAGCCGATCACGTCTGATAGGAGGAAATACGCCCCGACTCGCGTTAAACTGCGCGGGTTTTTAGCCCCCCCCCATTCCTCGGAGCCTTCCATGTCCCGCGTTACCTTGAGTCGCTATTTGATTGAGCAGACCCGTAGCAACAACACTCCTGCCGATCTGCGCTTCCTGATCGAAGTGGTGGCGCGTGCTTGCAAGGAGATCAACCACGCCGTGTCCAAAGGCGCGCTCGGCGGCGTTCTGGGCAGCATGGGCACTGAAAACGTCCAGGGCGAAGTGCAGAAAAAGCTCGACGTGATCTCCAACGAGATCCTGCTCGAAGCCAACGAATGGGGCGGCCACCTGGCCGGCATGGCGTCCGAAGAAATGGACAACGCCTACCAGATCCCGGGCAAATACCCGAAAGGCGCGTACCTGCTGGTTTTCGATCCGCTGGACGGTTCGTCGAACATCGACATCAACGCTCCGGTCGGCACGATCTTTTCGGTACTGCGTTGCCCGAACGAATATCTGAGCCAGAACGAGCCTTTGAATGAAAAGGCCTTCCTGCAGCCAGGCACCCAGCAAGTCGCCGCCGGTTACGCGATCTATGGCCCGCAGACCATGCTGATCCTGACCTTGGGCGACGGCGTGAAAGGCTTCACCCTGGACCGTGAAATGGGCAGTTTTGTACTGACCCACGAAAACATCACCATTCCTGAAGCCACCCAGGAATTTGCCATCAACGCGTCCAACCAGCGTCACTGGGAAGCCCCGGTACAGCGCTACGTAGGCGAGCTGTTGGCAGGCGATGAAGGCCCGCTGAAAAAGAACTACAACATGCGTTGGGTTGCCGCGATGGTCGCCGACGTACACCGCATCCTGACCCGTGGCGGTTTGTTCATGTACCCACGCGACAGCCGCGAGCCTTCGAAGCCGGGCAAACTGCGCCTGATGTACGAAGCCAACCCGATGTCGTTCCTCGTGGAACAGGCGGGCGGTGCTTCCACTGACGGTCACCAGCGCATCCTCGACATTCAGCCGGAAGGCCTGCACCAGCGCGTAGCGGTGTTCCTCGGTTCGAAAGAAGAAGTGGCCCGCGTAACGGCTTACCACAAGGAATAAACCATGACTGCGCCCTGGCAGCCGTTGCTCGAATGGTGGTTCGGAACCTCTGAATCAGCAAAGGAAGTGGCGGCGCAAAAGGGCAGGTTGTGGTTCGGCAAGCGTGACAGCCAGGACCTCGAAGCGCGCGAGCGTTTCGGGGACTGGGTCGAGCAGGCACTGGCCGGCGGATTGACCGAGTGGGCGCAACGTCCCGAAGGTTGGCTGGCGCTGGTGCTGTTGCTCGATCAACTTCCGCGAATGATCTTTCGCGACTCTCCCAAATCCTTTTCCGGCGATCTCAGGGCTCAGGCACTGGTAGCGCAAGGCATTGCTGCGGATTTCGATCGGCAGTTGCAGCCGATCCAGCGAGTGTTCATTTATCTGGTGCTGGAGCACTGCGAGCACCTGGCGGTGCAGAACGAATGCATCTCGCGGTATATCGAGCTGGTGGCGCAACAATCCGAAGATGACCGGGCGTTGTTTGCCGATTATCTGGATTACGCCGAGAAGCATCAGAAAGTGATTGCGCAGTTTGGACGGTTTCCCCATCGCAATGCGGTGTTGGGGCGCGAATCTACGGCAGAAGAGTTGGCGTTTCTGTCGAAGCCGGGATCAAGGTTTTAGAATTGTATTGCCGCTGATGCCGCCATCGCTGGCAAGCCAGCCCCTACAGTGTCATGTGTCGGCACACAAAATGTGTGCCCGACAACGATCATTGTGGGAGCTGGCTTGCCAGCGATGGGGCCAGCGAAAGCGCCTTAGATCCTGAAACTACCCACCAATTGCTTCAACCGCGCCGCTTGCTGCTCAAGGTCAGCACACGCGCGCAAGGTCGCTTGCAGGTTCTCCACACCTTCCTGATTCAGCGTGTTGATCTCGGTGATGTCGACGTTGATCGATTCCACCACGGCCGTTTGCTCTTCGGTGGCGGTCGCTACCGACTGGTTCATGCCGTCGATTTCGCCGATGCGCTGGGTCACGCTGCCCAGGCGTTCGCCGGCCTGGTTGGCGATACCGACGCTGCTTTCGCTCTGGCGCTGACTGTCGGTCATGATGCCCACGGCCGCACGGGCGCCGACTTGCAGTTCTTCGATCATGGTCTGCACTTGCTGTGCGGAGTCCTGGGTGCGATGGGCAAGGTTGCGTACTTCGTCGGCGACCACCGCGAAACCGCGTCCGGCCTCACCGGCTCGTGCCGCTTCGATGGCGGCGTTGAGCGCCAGCAGGTTGGTCTGCTGGGAGATGCTGGTGATCACTTCCAGAATCTGCCCGATGTTGACCGTGTTGCTGTTGAGCGTCTCGATATTGCCGCAGGAATCGCTGATTTTTGCCGAGAGCTGCTGCATCGCCGCGATGGTTTTATCCACCACCTGCTGGCCGTCTTCGGCCAGGCTGCGCGCATCGCTGGAGTGCTGCGAGGCGAGGGCGGCGTTCTGGGCGATTTCCTGGGCGGCGGCGCCGAGTTGATTGATCGCCGCGGCCACGCTGCTGGTGCGCGAGGCTTGCTGGTCGGAGTTGTACATCGACGAGTTGGAGGCCGCCACCACACGCAGGGCGACTTCGTTGACCTGGCCGGTGGCCGAGGACACTTCGATGATCGAGGTGTGAATGCGCTCAACGAAACGGTTGAATGACAGCCCCAGCGCGCCGAATTCGTCGTGACCGTGAATGGTCAGGCGTTTGGTCAGGTCACCCTCGCCTTCGGCGATGTCATGCATGGCGCGACCCATGGTCAGCAGCGGTTGCATCAACAGGCTGATCAGCATGCCCAGCAGTGCGATGATGATCACCACGGCAATCACCATGGCGATGAATGCCGAGGTGCGGAATTCACTGAGCATCGAGAACGCGGTGTCCTGGTCGAGCACCAGTGCCACGTACCAATCCGCCGACGGCACACCGTTGACGTGGGTGAAGGAGATGAACTGGCGCTTGCCGTCGATCTCGACTTCTTTCATGCCCGGGCTGACGTTCGGCGCACCGTTGGGGTAAGCCTCGGCCAGGTTCTTGAGCACCAGTTTGTTGTCCGGGTGGATCAGGATCTTGCCATCGGCGCCGACGATGAACGCGTGGCCGTGACCGCCGAAGTTCAGCGAGTTGATGATCGCGCTGACGCTGGACAGGTCGATGTCGGCGCCGGCCACGCCGATCATCTGGCCCTGACGTTGCACCGGTGTGGCCACGGTGATCACCAGTTTGCCGGACGAAGCGGCGATGTACGGCTCGGTGACGATGGTCTGTTGCGCGCTGTTGGCGGCCTTGTACCAGCCACGGGCGCGTGGGTCGTAGTCTGGCGCACGGTTGCCGGCCGGGACCGAGAACATCACCCCGTCGGCGCCACCGAAGTAACTCAGCTGGAAATTGCCGGTGTAGGCGGGCAGGTCGATGATCCGTTTCAGGCTGGCCGGGGCATTGCCGTCGGCACTCACCTGCTGGGCCATCGATTGCAGCAACTGCATGCGGCTTTCCAGCCAGGTCTGGATGTTGCTGGTGGTCAGGCTGCCGAGTTCCTGCATCGACGCTTCGGTGCTGCTGCGCAAGGTCTGCCGTTGGCGATAGTCGTTGAACAGGATGAAACAAGCGAATGCGACGGCCACCACGAGGGCGGCAGCCAACAAAATCTTGTGGCTGAACTTCATGTTTCGAGTCATTGGATGAGCTACCGCAGGAAATCTGGTCAACAAAGGGGGGCAATGGCCACCGACGTGGCTTTGCGTTGCATTTGTGTCGACTGGGCGGCGCCAAAGATTAGGCGGATTTGCGCAAATCCGACGAAATACTCGATAGCCATGCAAAGTGGCTGATTTGCCGGATAAAGACAGACGAGTGGCCTAACAAATAGGCCGCCGGGCAGGGAACCAGATTGGGGTTTTCTCTTCTAAGGTTCTGCTTGGCAGTCATGCCATTCCCCATCGCCCCTGGAGTTCACATGTCGCTGCGATCCATCGCCCTGCTTTCGTTCTGCGTGTTGTTGGCTGCGTGCAGCAAAGTCAATCAGGAAAACTACTCGAAGCTCTCGGCCGGCATGGCCAAGGCCGAAGTGGAAACCTTGTTGGGCAAACCCGCCGATTGCTCTGGCGCGCTCGGCATGTCCAGTTGCACATGGGGTGACAAGAACAGCTTTATCAGCGTGCAGTTCGCCGGTGACAAAGTGTTGATGTTTTCCGGCCAAGGCCTGAAGTAAACCGGGGCGACGTGCCCACGGGAGAAAAACAATGAAGCGGTTATTGATAATGCTTTTTGCCGGCCTGGTATTGGCCGGCTGTGCCAGTTCTGGCCAGGATCCGTTGGCGCCCAAGACTGCCAACAGCGTCAACCTCAAGCGTTACCAGGGCACCTGGTACGAGTTGGCCCGACTGCCGATGTACTTCCAGCGCGACTGCGCGCAATCCGAAGCCCACTACACTCTGTTGCCCGACGGTAACGTCGCGGTGTTGAACCGTTGCCTGACAGCGCAGTGGCAATGGGAAGAGGTCAAGGGCACGGCTTATCCACAGGTGCCGGGTAAAACGGACAAGTTGTGGGTCGAGTTCGATACCTGGTTTTCGAGGCTGATTCCGGGCGTGGCGAAGGGCGAATACTGGGTGCTGTATGTCAGCGATGACTACAAGACCGCCATTGTCGGCGACCCGAGCCGTCGCTACCTCTGGCTGCTGTCTCGTACCCCGACCGTCAACGGTGTGGTGCGTGAAGACTTGCTGAGCAAGGCGCGTCAGCAGGGTTACGACACCACGCGATTGATCTGGCGGGCGTCGGATACGCAGATGGCCAAGACCTCGAACTGATAGCGCATTCTTGTAGGAGCCGGCTTGCTGGCGATTCAGGCACCTCGGTGTGTCAGGCAATCGCAATCGCCAGCAAGCCGGCTCCTACAAAGCTAGGGCGTTAGCCCAAGAGATCGCGCAGAACTTGAGTGAAGGCGCGATTGCTTTCCTCTTCCCCGGCATGCCGCCCATCACGCACGACCCACTGCCCATTCACCAGCACATCCCGCACCTGACGATCACCACCGGCAAACAACCAGCGATTCAAAATCCCGTCACCACTGGCCGTCGCCAGATACGGATCATTACCGTCCAGCACCAGCCAATCCGCACGCTTGCCCACTTGCAGCGCTCCAATCGGCTGACCCAACGCCTGCGCGCCGCCCTCCAGGGCCGCATCAAACAGCGTGCGCCCGACCATCGGCTGATCCGCGCCATACAAGCGGTTGCGCCGCTGATCGCGCAGTCGCTGGCCGTATTCCAGCCAACGCAACTCTTCCACCACGCTCAACGAGACATGGCTGTCGGAGCCGATGCCCATGCGCCCGCCCTGGGCGAGGAAGTCCACCGCCGGGAAAATTCCGTCGCCGAGGTTGGCTTCGGTGGTCAGGCACAAGCCGGCGATAGCGCGGCTTTTGGCCATCGACGAGACTTCTTCCGGGTTGGCGTGGGTCGCGTGGACCAGGCACCAGCGCTGATCGACGTCGACATTCTCGTACAGCCATTGCAACGGACGTCGGCCGCTCCAGCTCAGGCAGTCGTCGACTTCTTTCTGTTGTTCAGCGATGTGGATGTGCATCGGGCACTGCTTGTCGCTGGCGGCCAGTACTTCGCTGATCTGTTGCGGCGTGACCGCGCGTAGCGAGTGGAAACACAAACCCAGCGACTGAGCCTTTTGTTGCGCCAGTACGGGTTGCAAGCGCGATTGCAGTTTGAGGTAGTTTTCGGTGCTGTTGATGAAGCGACGCTGACCTTCGTTCGGCGCCTGGCCGCCGAAACCGGAATGGCTATACAGCACCGGCAGCAGGGTCAGACCAATGCCGGCCGAGCTGGCGGCCTGGCTGATACGCAGGGCCAGCTCGGCCGGGTCGGCATAGGGCTGGCCATCGGTGTTGTGGTGTACGTAGTGAAATTCCGCGACCGATGTGTAACCGGCCTTGAGCATTTCGATGTACAGCTGACGGGCGATGACGCCGAGTTGCTCCGGGCTGATTTTTCCGACGAGGCGATACATCAAGTCGCGCCAGGTCCAGAAACTGTCATTCGGATTGCCCGCCACTTCCGCCAGCCCGGCCATGGCCCGCTGGAAGGCGTGGGAGTGCAGATTCGGCATGCCCGGCAGCAACGGACCGCTTAACCGTTCAGCGCCATCTGCGGTGGAATCGGCCTGGATATGGGTCAATACGCCGTCGGCGCTGACCTCAAGACGTACATTATTGGCCCATCCACTAGGCAGCAGCGCGCGTTCGGCAAAGAAGGCGGACATGGTTCAGCACCCCATTGTGTGTTATTTGTATATACATATACAGACGTTTGCCTGCCCGGTAAACTCCGGCAAGCTAGCGACATCAATCAAATGACCAAGGATTAACCGTGCCGACTCCGCCTCCAGTCTCTCCGTTGGCCGCGAACATGGGCGACAGTCCGGCGCCCTTGTACGCCCGCGTCAAACAAATGATTACCCAGCAAATTGACAGTGGAAACTGGCCGCCGCACTACCGCGTGCCGTCGGAAAGCGAACTGGTCAGCCAGCTCGGCTTCAGCCGCATGACGATCAACCGCGCCTTGCGCGAGATGACCGCCGACGGTCTGTTGGTGCGCATGCAGGGGGTTGGTACGTTCGTCGCCGAGCCGAAAAGCCAGTCCGCCCTGTTCGAAGTGCACAACATCGCCGACGAAATCGCCTCCCGCGGCCATCGCCACACCTGCAAAGTGATCACCCTGGAAGAAGAGGCCGCCGGTTCCGAGCGCGCCCTGGCCCTGGACATGCGCGAAGGGCAGAAAGTCTTCCACTCGCTGATCGTGCATTTCGAAAACGATATTCCGGTGCAAATCGAAGACCGTTTCGTCAACGCGCTGGTGGCGCCGGACTACCTCAAACAGGACTTCACCCTGCAGACGCCTTACGCCTACCTCAACCAGGTCGCGCCGCTGACCGAAGGCGAACACGTGGTCGAGGCGATCCTGGCCGAGCCGTCCGAATGCAAATTGCTGCAGATTGAGAAAGGCGAGCCGTGCCTGCTGATTCGACGCCGCACCTGGTCTGGCCGCCAGCCCGTGACCGCCGCTCGATTGATTCACCCCGGTTCCCGTCATCGTCTGGAAGGACGCTTTCATAAATGAGCAGTTTGAAAGTTCTACGCGCCAAAGATTACCCGCGCATGCCGTGGAAAAACGGTGGTGGCAGCACCGAAGAAATCACCCGCGATGCCGGCACCGGCCTGGACGGATTTGGCTGGCGCTTGTCGATTGCCGATATCGGCGAGTCCGGTGGGTTTTCCACATTCGCCGGTTACGAGCGGATCATCACGGTGTTGCAGGGCGATGGCATGACCTTGTCGGTTGACGGCCACAACACGCGGCCGTTGTTACCGCTGGACCCGTTTGCGTTCAGCGGCGAGAGCAAGGTTTCCTGCACGTTGCTCGGCGGGCCGATCCGCGATTTCAACCTGATCTATGCACCACAACGCTACGGCGCGCGGTTGCAATGGTTGAGTGGTGAGCAGCGTTTTTTCAGTGAGGCCGGTACTGTGCTGGTTTTCAGTGTCAGTGAGGCGCTTGAGGTGAGGATCGGTAACAGTGCCCAGCAACTGGGTCGCCATGATTGCCTTCAGCTTGTTGGTAACATAGGTCTTCTCGAGGTTTCCACTCGCGGCGCCTGCTGCGTGATCGAATTGACAGAGCGCTGAATCACACCCTGTAGGAGCCGGCTTGCTGGCGATAGCGATCGTAAGGACGCTATCGCCAGCAAGCCGGCTCCTACGAAGCTGTTGCCCAAAGCGCACCACTTTGTTACCGAACGCCCCAGCGTGGCGCAAAACCCCGCTCAAGTAACAGCCTGCATCCCCTCCAAAAAATCTCCGCGAAAAATTTCATCTTCATCAGAACCCTTGTTTCATGGGCTCTCCAGCCGTTTCCGGATTTTTCTTGAATGCCCATCCAACAAGTTGGCCGCTTGATTGCATATGCTTGTATGTACAAGTAAAGACGTATGCGTATGAGTCACGAAGACTCAACCGTCGTCCACTGATTCGCCGGTGTGCACTGATGCCCATCGGCTTGCTCGCCCACTGCCTGGGTTGGTTTTGGATTGATTGCTGAGGAGTTTTTTCGTGACTAAATTTCGTGACGTTGAAATCCGCGCTGCTCGCGGTAACAAGCTGACCGCCAAGAGCTGGCTGACTGAAGCGCCGCTGCGCATGCTGATGAACAACCTCGACCCGGAAGTCGCCGAGAACCCGAAAGAACTGGTGGTTTACGGTGGTATCGGTCGTGCGGCACGTAACTGGGAATGCTACGACAAGATCGTTGAAAGCCTGACCAACCTGAACGACGACGAGACCCTGCTGGTGCAATCCGGCAAGCCGGTCGGCGTGTTCAAGACCCACAGCAACGCTCCACGCGTGCTGATCGCCAACTCCAACCTGGTACCGCACTGGGCGAGCTGGGAGCATTTCAACGAACTCGACGCCAAAGGCCTGGCCATGTATGGCCAGATGACCGCCGGCAGCTGGATCTACATCGGCAGCCAGGGCATCGTCCAGGGCACCTACGAAACCTTCGTCGAAGCCGGTCGCCAACACTACAACGATGACCTCAAAGGCCGCTGGGTACTGACCGCTGGCCTGGGCGGCATGGGTGGCGCTCAACCGCTGGCCGCCACCCTGGCCGGGGCCTGCTCGCTGAACATCGAATGCCAGCAGGTGAGCATCGATTTCCGCCTGAAAAGCCGCTACGTCGACGAACAAGCCAAAGACCTCGACGACGCACTGGCACGCATCGAAAAATACACCAGGGAAGGCAAGGCGATCTCCATCGCCCTGCTGGGTAACGCGGCAGAAATCCTGCCGGAACTGGTCAAGCGTGGCGTACGCCCGGACATGGTCACCGACCAGACCAGCGCCCACGACCCGCTCAACGGTTACCTGCCGGCCGGCTGGACCTGGGACGAATACCGCGCCCGCGCCAAGACCGAACCTGCCGCTGTGATCAAAGCCGCCAAGCAATCGATGGCCGTGCACGTTAAAGCGATGCTGGACTTCCAGAAAATGGGCGTGCCGACTTTCGACTACGGCAACAACATCCGTCAGATGGCCCAGGAAGAAGGCGTGGAAAACGCATTCGACTTCCCAGGCTTCGTTCCGGCTTACATCCGTCCGCTGTTCTGCCGCGGCATCGGCCCGTTCCGCTGGGCTGCACTGTCGGGGAACGCTGAAGACATCTACAAGACCGACGCCAAGGTCAAAGAGCTGATCCCGGACGACGCCCACCTGCACAACTGGCTGGACATGGCCCGTGAGCGCATCAGCTTCCAGGGCCTGCCGGCACGTATCTGCTGGGTTGGCCTGGGCCTGCGCGCAAAACTGGGCCTGGCGTTCAACGAAATGGTTCGCAGCGGTGAGCTGTCTGCGCCAATCGTGATCGGCCGCGACCACCTGGACTCCGGTTCGGTATCGAGCCCGAACCGCGAAACCGAATCGATGCAGGACGGTTCCGACGCGGTCTCCGACTGGCCACTGCTCAACGCTTTGCTGAACACCGCGAGCGGCGCGACCTGGGTTTCCCTGCACCACGGCGGCGGCGTCGGCATGGGCTTTTCCCAGCACTCGGGCATGGTGATCGTCTGCGACGGTACTGACGAAGCGGCCGAGCGTATCGCTCGCGTTCTGCACAACGACCCGGCCACCGGCGTTATGCGTCACGCTGACGCGGGTTACCAGATCGCCATCGACTGCGCCAAGGAACAAGGCCTGAACCTGCCGATGATTACCGGTAAATAAAGCAATAACCCAACCTGTAGGAGCCGGCTTGCTGGCGATTCAGACACCACGGTGTGTCAGGCAAGACGCCATCGCCAGCAAGCCGGCTCCTACAGGGATTGCCAACCCAGAATAACAATCCACAGAGGTTGAATCATGGCTGTTAACAGCGGGCGTGCAGGCAGCAAACCGTTGATCGAGAAACGTTCGATCGACTACATCCCGGAAGCGGAGAGACACGGTCGTCTGTTCAGCCAGTTCACCTTGTGGATGGGTGCCAACCTGCAAATCACCGCGATTGTCACCGGGGCGTTGGCCGTGGTGCTGGGCGGTGATGTGTTCTGGTCGCTGATCGGTCTGCTGATCGGCCAACTGCTCGGCGGTGGCGTGATGGCGCTGCATGCCGCGCAAGGGCCGAAGCTTGGCCTGCCGCAGATGATCTCCAGTCGCGTGCAGTTCGGCGTCTATGGGGCGGCCATCCCGATCGTGCTGGTGTGCCTGATGTACCTGGGCTTTACCGCAACGGGCACGGTACTTTCCGGCCAGGCGCTGGGCCAGTTGTTTGGCGTCAGCGACAGCGTCGGTATCCTCATTTTCGCCAGTGTCATCGTGCTGGTCACGGTGCTCGGCTATCGGGTGATCCATTGGATCGGCCGTGTCGCCAGCGTCATTGGAGTGATTGCCTTTGTTTACCTGTTCGCTCGCCTGATGAGTCAGACAGACGTAGGCGCACTCCTGCAAATTCGTCACTTCAGCTGGAGCAGCTTCCTGTTGGCGGTGTCGCTCGCGGCGTCCTGGCAGATCGCGTTCGGCCCTTATGTGGCTGACTACTCACGCTACCTGCCGAGCAACGTTTCTTCGGTGAAAACCTTTTTCGCCGCGGGTGCGGGTTCGGTCATAGGTGCACAGGTGGCGATGATCCTCGGCGTGTTTGCCGCCGCTTCGGCCAACGGGCAATTCGCTGGCCACGAAGTGGCGTACATCGTGGGTCTGGGTGGTACCGGTGCCACTGCTGCGCTGCTGTATTTCAGCATCGCGTTCGGCAAGGTCACCATCTCCACGTTGAACTCGTACGGCAGCTTCATGTGCATCGCGACCATCATCAGCGGCTTCCGTGGTGACCTGAAGGTAACGCGCTTTCAGCGTTTGCTCTTCGTGCTGGTCATCGTCGGTGCCGCGACCCTGATGGCGTTGCTCGGACAGCACTCGTTCCTCGGTGCGTTCAAGTCTTTCATCCTGTTCCTGCTGGCGTTCTTCACGCCATGGAGCGCAATCAACCTGGTGGACTACTACTGCATCACCCGCGAGCGTTATGACGTCCCGGCACTGGCCGATCCGAATGGTCGCTACGGTCGTTGGAACGCTCTGGGTATCAGCGTCTATGTTTTCGGTGTGCTGGTGCAGTTGCCGTTCATTTCCACCAAGTTCTATACCGGTTCAATGGTGGCGGCCCTGGGTGATGTGGATATTTCCTGGATCATCGGCCTGGTGCTGCCCGCTGCCGTGTATTACGTGTGCGCAAAAAAATGGCATGGCTCAGTACCCGATCACCTGATTCTGCCGGTCGAGCAGGACAGCATTGTACAAACTAAAACAAGCGGGGCCGGACGCGCTGCGGCGCAGGCCTGACTGGACGTGGACAGGGCTGGATGCCTCTTGACTGCCGTAAGCCCATTCATGATTAGGAGCGTCACTACAATGAAATCGAACAAGACCCTGCTGACCACTTTGCTTTCCATGGGCCTGTTGGCCAGCGCTGGTGCCACCCAGGCGGCGGGCTGGTGCGAGTCGGGTAAACCGGTGAAATTCGCCGGCCTGAACTGGGAAAGCGCCATGCTCTTGACCGACGTGATGCAAGTCGTTCTGGAGAAAGGTTACGACTGCAAGACCGACAGCCTGCCGGGCAACTCCATCACCATGGAAAACGCCCTGAGTAGCAACGACATCCAGGTGTTCGCCGAAGAGTGGGTTGGCCGCAGCGAGGTCTGGAACAAAGCCGAGAAGGCCGGCAAAGTCGTTGGTGTCGGTGCTCCAGTGGTCGGTGCTGTCGAAGGCTGGTACGTGCCGCGCTATGTGATCGAAGGCGACGCCAAGCGCAAGCTGGAAGCCAAGGCCCCGGACCTGAAAAACATTGCCGACCTGGCCAAGTACTCTGCGGTGTTCAAGGACGCCGAAGAGCCATCCAAGGGCCGTTTCTACAACTGCCCGGCCGGCTGGACCTGTGAGCTGGACAACAGCGAAATGCTGAAAAGCTACGGCCTGGAAAGCAGCTACACCAACTTCCGCCCTGGCACCGGCCCTGCGCTGGATGCCGCGGTGCTGTCGAGCTACAAGCGTGGCGAGCCGATCCTGTTCTACTACTGGTCGCCAACCCCGCTGATGGGCCAGATCGACGTGGTAAAACTCGAAGAGAAGCCAGGCGTGAACAAGACCGTGACCATCAAGGTCGGCCTGTCCAAGACTTTCCACGAAGAAGCGCCGGAACTGGTGGCTGTGCTGGAAAAGGTCAACGTGCCAATCGACCTGTTGAACCAGAACCTGGGTCGCATGAGCAAGGAACGCATCGAGTCGCCAAAACTGGCCAAGATCTTCCTGAAGGAACATCCTGAAGTCTGGCACGCATGGGTGAGCGAAGACGCAGCCAAGAAAATCGACGCGGCCTTGTAGGTTGGGCTTCTCCGGCTGTCGACAGCGGCAGTCGGATGCTTGATCGCAACCCCTTGATTGAGAGTCTCTTATGTTTCCCGAAAGCTTTACCTTTTCCATCGCCGACTGGGTCAACGGTTGGGTCGATTCGCTGGTCACCAACTACGGCGACGTGTTCCGCAGCATCTCCGATACGCTGCTGTGGGCCATCGTCAATCTCGAAAGCGTGCTGCGTGCCGCGCCCTGGTGGCTGATGCTGGCGATCGTGGGGGGCGTTGCCTGGCACGCAACCCGTAAAGTCGTGACCACCGCCGTCATTGTCGGCTTGCTGTTCCTGGTGGGTGCGGTCGGCCTCTGGGACAAGCTGATGCAGACCCTGGCGCTGATGATGGTGGCGACGGTCATTTCGGTACTCATCGGCATCCCGCTGGGCATTCTTTCGGCACGCAGCAATCGCCTGCGTTCGGTGCTGATGCCGCTGCTGGACATCATGCAGACCATGCCGAGCTTCGTGTACCTGATCCCGGTATTGATGCTGTTCGGTCTGGGCAAGGTCCCGGCGATTTTCGCCACGGTGATCTACGCCGCGCCGCCGCTGATCCGCCTGACCGATCTGGGCATTCGCCAGGTTGACGGCGAGGTGATGGAAGCGATCAACGCCTTCGGTGCCAACCGTTGGCAGCAACTGTTCGGCGTGCAACTGCCGCTGGCCCTGCCGAGCATCATGGCGGGTATCAACCAGACGACCATGATGGCCCTGTCGATGGTGGTGATTGCGTCGATGATCGGTGCCCGTGGTTTGGGTGAAGACGTGCTGGTGGGGATTCAGACCCTCAACGTCGGACGCGGCCTCGAAGCCGGTCTGGCGATTGTGATTCTGGCTGTAGTGATCGACCGCATTACACAGGCGTACGGTCGTGCACGGCATGAGGTGAGCAAATGAACAACGCAACCGTGAGCAAGATCGAAGTCAAAAACGTCTTCAAGATTTTCGGCAACCGTTCCAAGGATGCGCTGGCGATGGTTGGCCAGGGCAAGACCAAGGAGCAGGTGCTGTCCGAAACCGGCTGCGTGGTCGGCGTCAACGACCTGTCGTTGAGCATCGGCAGCGGCGAGATCTTCGTGATCATGGGCCTGTCGGGCTCCGGCAAGTCGACGCTGGTTCGCCACTTCAACCGCCTGATCGACCCGACCAGCGGCGCGATCCTGGTGGACGGCGTGGACATCCTGCAATACGACATGGAAGCCCTGCGCGAATTTCGTCGGCGCAAGATCAGCATGGTGTTCCAGAGCTTCGGCCTGTTGCCGCACAAGAGCGTACTGGACAACGTTGCCTACGGCCTGAAAGTCCGTGGCGAAAGCAAAGCCCTGTGCAATGAACGTGCGCTGCACTGGATCAATACCGTGGGCCTCAAGGGCTACGAAAACAAATACCCGCACCAGCTTTCCGGTGGCATGCGTCAACGTGTGGGCCTGGCCCGTGCCCTGGCGGCGGACACCGACATCATCCTGATGGACGAAGCCTTCAGCGCCCTCGACCCGCTGATCCGCGCGGAGATGCAGGATCAGTTGCTGGAGCTGCAAAAGACCCTGCACAAGACCATCGTCTTCATCACCCACGACCTCGACGAGGCCGTGCGCATCGGCAACCGCATCGCGATCCTCAAGGACGGCCGCCTGATCCAGGTCGGCACGCCGCGCGAGATCCTGCATTCGCCAGCGGATGAGTATGTTGACCGGTTCGTACAGCGTCGGGCGGCGGTGGTTTAAAGACTGGCAGTGTCTGTGCCGGCCCCATCGCTGGCAAGCCAGCTCCCACAGTGTTCTGTTGTGTGAACGAAATATGCGCAATACGACCACGTCCCTGTGGGAGCTGGCTTGCCAGCGATGAGGTCGGTGAAGCTGCATCAATATTCAGGTTGTAAGCACGAGGTCAAAGATGTCCCAGGCTGAAAAAATCGTTATCACCGAAGTGCCGGTCACCTGGCAGGACGTGGTCGCCGTCGCCCGTCATGGCGCACAGCTTGAACTGTCGGCGCCGATCTGGGCGCGGATCGAAAACGCGCAGGCCATCGTCCAGCGCATCGTCACCAGTGGCGAACGTGCCTATGGCATCAACACCGGCCTGGGTGCGCTGTGCAACGTTTCGCTGCAGGACGAGCAACTCAGCCAGTTGTCGCGCAACACTTTGCTCAGCCACGCTTGCGGCGTTGGCGCGCCGCTCAGCAATGAGCAGACCCGCGCGATCATGTGCGCCGCCGTCGTCAACTACAGCCACGGCAAATCCGGCCTGCATCGCCAAGTGGTTGAAGCACTGCTTGCGCTGCTCAATCGCGGCATCACCCCGCAAGTGCCGTCCCAGGGCTCCGTGGGCTACCTGACCCACATGGCGCACATCGGCATCGCGCTGCTGGGCGTCGGCAATGTCAGCTATCGCGGGCAGGTCGTTTCCGCGCAGCAGGCGTTGGCCGCAGAAGGGCTGCAGCCAGTCAAGCTGGGCGCGAAGGATGGCTTGTGCCTGGTCAACGGCACCCCGTGCATGAGCGGTCTGAGCTGCCTGGCCATTGCTGACACCGCGCATCTGCTGGAATGGGCCGACGTCATCGGTGCCATGAGCTTCGAAGCGCAGCGCGGACAGATCGACGCGTTCGATGCCGAAATCATCGCGCTCAAGCCGCACCCGGGCATGCAGCAAGTCGGTATCAACCTGCGTGCGTTGCTCGACGGCAGCGAAGTGATCGCTCAAAGCAAAGGCATTCGCACCCAGGATGCATTGAGCATTCGCTCGATTCCTCAAGTGCACGGCGCCGCTCGCGACCAATTGCTGCATGCGACCCGGCAAATTGAAACCGAACTCAACAGCGCCACCGACAACCCGCTGGTGTTGGGTACCGCGCAGAACTACCGCGTGGTTTCCCAGGCCAACCCGCACGGTCAGTCCGTGGCGTTGGCGGCGGACCTGCTGGCCATCGCCATGGCGGAAATCGGCTCCATCGCCGAGCGTCGCCTGGACCGCTTGATCAACCCGCACGTCAGCGGCCTGCCAGCGTTCCTGGTGGCCAATCCGGGGGTGAATTCCGGAATGATGATCGTGCAATACGTCGCCGCGTCGCTGTGCGCGGAAAACCGCCAGTTGGCGCAACCGGCAGTGCTCGACAACTACGTCACTTCGGGCCTGCAGGAAGATCACTTGAGCCTGGGCACCAACGCCGCGCTGAAGCTGCATCGCGCACTGGAAAACTGCACGCAGATCCTCGCCATCGAGTACTTGCTGGCGGCCCAGGCGTTTGAATTTTTGAAAGAGCAGCGTTTCGGCGCCGGCACCGATGCCGCGTGGCGTCTGCTGCGTGAACGCGTCCCGGCCTACGATCAGGACCGCTGGTTGGCGCCGGACATCGCCGCCGCTGCTGGCGTGTTGAAAGAAGCGAATTTGCTGCACAAGACGTTGCCGAACCTGAACTGATTTCTACATAAGCCAGCGTGCCAAGGCGCCAGCCCCCTCAAAAAGGGGGAAGCGACGGACAACGGAATTATCCGGAGCGTCTGGTAGTTAATAAAAAACTCTCAAAAGGAGAACAAAATGACTGCGCTAAACCTGATTCCCGGCCAACTGACCCTCGCTCAACTGCGTGACGTGTATCAGCAACCGGTGAAGCTGACCCTCGACAACAGAGCCTCCGCCCAGATCGAAGCCAGCGTTGCCTGCGTGGAACAGATCCTCGCCGAGAATCGCACCGCCTACGGCATCAACACCGGTTTCGGCCTGCTGGCCTCGACCCGCATCGCCAGCGAAGACCTGGAAAACCTGCAGCGCTCGCTGGTGCTGTCCCACGCCGCCGGTGTTGGCCAGCCGATCAGCGACGACCTGGTGCGCTTGATCATGGTGCTCAAGGTCAACAGCCTGAGCCGTGGTTTCTCCGGCATCCGTCGCGTGGTCATTGACGCGCTGATCGCCCTGATCAACGCCGAGGTTTACCCGCACATTCCGCTGAAAGGTTCGGTCGGCGCTTCCGGTGACCTGGCGCCTCTGGCCCACATGTCGCTGGTGCTGCTGGGTGAAGGCAAGGCGCGCTACAAGGGTGAGTGGATGGAAGCGACTGAAGCGCTGAAAGTCGCCGGTCTGACCCCGCTGACCCTGGCCGCGAAAGAAGGTTTGGCGCTGCTTAACGGCACGCAAGTATCCACGGCATTTGCCCTGCGTGGCCTGTTCGAAGGCGAAGACTTGTTCGCCGGTGCCCTGGCGCTTGGCGGCCTGACCGTTGAAGCGGTGCTGGGCTCGCGTTCGCCGTTCGACGCGCGCATCCACGCTGCACGTGGCCAGAAAGGCCAGATCGACGCCGCTGCCGCTTATCGCGACCTGTTGGGTGAGCGCAGCGAAGTCTCCGACTCCCACGAAAACTGCGAGAAGGTCCAGGATCCGTACTCCCTGCGTTGCCAGCCACAAGTCATGGGCGCGTGCCTGACCCAGTTCCGTCAGGCCGCTGAGGTGCTGGCCATCGAAGCCAACGCCGTGTCGGATAACCCGCTGGTTTTCGCTGCTGAAGGCGATGTGATTTCCGGTGGCAACTTCCACGCGGAACCTGTGGCCATGGCCGCTGACAACATGGCGCTGGCCATTGCCGAAATCGGCTCCCTGAGCGAGCGCCGCATCTCGTTGATGATGGACAAGCACATGTCGCAACTGCCGCCATTCCTGGTGGCCAATGGCGGCGTGAACTCTGGCTTCATGATCGCCCAGGTGACCGCCGCGGCGCTGGCCAGCGAGAACAAGGCGTTGTCCCATCCGCATTCGGTAGACAGCCTGCCGACCTCCGCCAACCAGGAAGACCATGTGTCCATGGCCCCGGCGGCGGGCAAGCGTCTGTGGGAAATGGCCGAGAACACTCGCGGGATTCTCGCGGTGGAATGGCTGGCGGCGGTGCAGGGCCTGGACCTGCGTAATGGTCTGAAGACCTCGCCGAAGCTGGAAAAGGCGCGGGCAATTCTGCGTAACGAAGTGCCGTTCTATGAGAAGGACCGGTTCTTTGCGCCGGACATCAATGCGGCGACTGAGCTGCTGGCTTCGCGTTGCTTGAACGAGCTGGTGTCGACGAAGTTGCTGCCTAGCCTGTAAGGGCGCCATCGCCGGCAAGCCGGCTCCTACTGGTTTACGCGATCTGTAGGAGCTGGCTTGCCAGCGATTCGATTTTGAATTTTGTGGAGACTAAGGGATGAAAACCCTCTGGCAACACTGCCACGTCGCAACCATGGCGCAAGGCGTCTACTCGGTCATCGAGGACGCGGCCATCGTGACGTCCGGTGCGCTCATTGAATGGGTTGGCCCGCGCGCCGAACTGCCGGCGGGCGAGTATCCGGCGGTCAATGATTTGAACGGGGCCTGGGTCACGCCGGGCCTGATCGACTGCCACACCCATACGGTGTTCGGCGGCAACCGCAGCGGTGAGTTCGAGCAGCGCCTGCAAGGCGTCAGCTACGCGGAAATTGCCGCTGCCGGCGGTGGTATCGCCAGCACCGTGCGCGCCACCCGTGCCGCCAGTGAAGACGAGCTGTTCGCCAGCGCCGCCAAGCGTCTGAAAAGCCTGATGCGCGATGGCGTCACCAGCATCGAGATCAAATCCGGCTACGGCCTCGACCTGACCAACGAGCGCAAGATGCTGCGGGTAGCCCGTCGCCTCGGTACCGAACTGCCGGTCAGCGTGCGCGCCACTTGCCTGGCCGCTCACGCCTTGCCGCCGGAATACAAGGATCGCGCTGACGATTACATCGATCACATTTGCGCTGAAATGCTCCCGGCCCTGGCCGCCGAAGGGCTCGTGGATGCGGTGGATGCTTTCTGCGAATACCTGGCGTTTTCGCCCGCGCAGGTCGAGCGTGTTTTCATCACCGCCCAGCAGCTGGGGTTGCCGGTGAAGCTGCACGCCGAGCAACTGTCGTCACTGCACGGTTCGAGTCTGGCGGCGCGGTACCACGCGCTGTCCGCCGATCACCTGGAATTCATGACCGAAGACGACGCCATCGCAATGGCCGAGTCCGGCACCGTCGCGGTGTTGCTGCCCGGCGCGTTCTACTTCCTGCGCGAAACCCAATTGCCGCCGATGGATGCCCTGCGCAAACACGGTGTGAAGATCGCCATCGCCAGCGACCTCAACCCGGGCACATCGCCGGCACTGTCGCTGCGCCTGATGCTGAACATGGCGTGCACCTGTTTCCGCATGACCCCGGAAGAAGCCCTGGCCGGCGCGACGATTCATGCCGCCACTGCCTTGGGCATGGCGCAAACCCACGGCTCGCTGGAAGCCGGCAAATTTGCGGATTTCGTCGCCTGGCAAATCGATCGTCCGGCCGACCTGTGCTACTGGCTGGGCGGCGACCTGGAAAAACGCGTCGTGCGTCACGGCATCGAAACGAGTCTGTAGGAGAGCAATTGTGGATAAGGTTCTGAACTTCAAACAAGGTCGCGTGCCGCTGCTGATCAGCATGCCCCACGCCGGTGTGCGTCTGACGCCTGCGGTTGAAGCGGGGTTGATCCCCGATGCGAAAAGCCTGCCGGACACCGACTGGCACATCCCGCAGCTTTACGATTTCGCCGCTGAACTGGGCGCCAGCACCCTGGCCGCCGAATACTCGCGGTTCGTCATCGACCTGAACCGGCCGTCTGATGACAAACCTTTGTATGTGGGCGCCACCACTGGCCTGTACCCGGCCACGCTGTTCGACGGCATTCCGTTGTTCCGTGAGGGAATGGAACCTTCGAAGGAAGAACGCGCGATCTATCTGGAACAGATCTGGACGCCGTACCACAGCACCTTGCAGCAGGAACTGGCGCGCCTCAAAGCCGAATTCGGCTATGCGCTGCTGTTCGATGCGCACTCGATTCGCTCGATCATCCCGCACCTGTTTGACGGCAAGCTGCCAGACTTCAACCTCGGCACCTTCAATGGCGCCAGTTGCGATGCACAGCTGGCATCTCAGCTGGAAGCGATCTGCGCCGGGCACCCGGACTACAGCCACGTGCTGAACGGGCGCTTCAAGGGCGGCCACATCACTCGGCATTACGGTAACCCGGCAGAAAACATTCATGCGGTGCAGCTGGAGTTGGGCCAGTGCACGTACATGGAAGAGTTCGAGCCGTTCCGTTATCGGCCGGATCTGGCCGAGCCGACGCGAGTAGTGCTCAAAGCGTTGCTGCAAGGCTTGTTGGCCTGGGGCGAGAAGCACTACAAGCACTGAAACCCTACACAACCCTTGTGGGAGCAAGCCTGCTCCCACAGGTTTTTCAGATATCGCAACATCTGCACATGACAGTCGCCACTGTGCAAATCTCAGTCGCCACAGTTCGCTTTTACCGCTCGTCTGCTGCGTAATGTTCTGGCCACGGTGCACAAAGACACCGGCCTCACAATAATCGCTGCCGCACGAGATGCTCTCTATGACAAGCAACAAACGTTTGTTCACCCGCTGTCTCTCAATCCTCTGCGGCACCGCTCTTCTGAGCACCAGCGTCCTGGCCGCTGACGACGCCTCCTGCAAAGCCGTGCGCATGGGCGTGGTCAACTGGACCGATGTGATCGCCACCAGTGGCATGGCCGATGTGCTGCTCAATGGCCTCGGCTATGAAAGCAAGCAGACCAGCGCCGTGCAGCAAATCATCTTCGCCGGCATTCGCGACAAGCGCCTGGACATCTTCCTCGGGTACTGGAAACCGGCGATGGACAAGAACATCGCGCCGTTCCTCGCCGCCAATCAAGTGAAGGTCCTGGACAAGCCAAGCCTGGCCGACGCCCAGGCAACCCTCGCGGTGCCTGATTATGTCGCGGCTGCCGGTTTGAAAACCTTTGCCGACATCGCAAAGTTCAAGGATCAACTCGGCGGCAAGATCTACGGCATCGAGCCGGGCAGCGGCGCCAACACCACGATCAAGACCATGATCGAAACCAATCACTTCGGTCTCAAGGATTTCAAACTGATCGAGTCCGGTGAGGCCGGCATGCTCGCCGCCGTGCAGCGTGCGGTGAATCGCAAGGAGTTCGTGGTGTTCGTCGGCTGGACCCCGCACCCGATGAACATCAATATGAACATCGCCTACCTGACCGGCAGCGAAGACGTCTACGGCCCGAACGAAGGCGCCGCGACGGTCTCGACCGTGACCGCTCCCGATTACGCCCAGCGTTGCCCGAACGTCAATCGCCTGCTGGAAAACCTGACGTTCACCGCCGCCCAGGAAAGCCAGTTGATGGTGCCAATCATGGAGCGCCAGACACCTCAGGACGTCGCCAAAAAATGGCTGCGCGAGCACCCGGAAGATTTGCAGCGCTGGCTGGCGGGTGTCAGCAGTTTTGATGGCAAGGACGGCGTAGTCACGGTTCAGGCTAGCCTGAAAAACTGATGACGACTTATCCTTTATCTAAACAGCTTTCGGCATTCGTCGACAAAACCCTCAGTTTCAACAGCACCGAAAGCAGCCTGAGCGGATTGCGCCAGGCCTATAGCCAGATGTGCCGGGCATTCACGCCGCCGCGTCCTGCCGGTTTGTATGTGGTCGACTTCGAATTGGCGGGGGTTGCCGTGCGTTCGTATCAGCCGCCGGTTGCACCTGCATCCGGCGGCGTGCCGTGCATCGTCTATCTGCATGGCGGCGGTTGGGTGGTGGGGGATCTGGATTCCCATGACTTCATTTGCGCGGAACTGGCCTCGACCCTCGGCGTGCTGGTGATCGCCGTCGATTACCGTCTGGCGCCGGAACATCCGTTTCCGGCAGCCTTCGACGATTGCCTCAACGTCTGGCGGGTGCTGCGCACCGGGCCGTTTCAACTGGACCCCGCACGCACGCTGGTGGCGGGTGACAGCGCCGGTGGCAATCTCGCGGCCGCGCTGTGCCTGGCATTGCGCGACGCGGGCGAGCCGTTGCCGGCGGCGCAAGTGCTGATCTATCCGGGGCTGGGTGGCGATCAGCACCTGGCTTCCCGCAGTGAGTGCATCGATGCGCCGTTGTTGAGCAGCAGCGATGTGGATTGCTACCACGCGTTGTACCTGCAAGGCACTGCGAAGCCGGTCGCTTATGCGATGCCGCTACGGGCCCTGGACTTCAAGGGCCTGCCCCCGGCCTTGATTGCCGTGGCGCAGTTCGATCCGCTGCGCGACGACGGTGTGCTGTATGCCGAGCGACTAAACGCTGCCGGCGTGGCAACGCAGTTGTATTACGGCGAAGGACTGGTTCACGGTTGTTTGCGAGCGCGGGGGCAGGCTGCCGAGGTGGATGCGTTGTACGAAACGCTGCTCGGGTATCTCGCGGAAAGACTCTGACCCTGCAAGGGCATGCTCATTGACGTAAATCGGGTTTATGATGCCCAACGGCAGAATAATAGAAGTCCCCCCAGGGATGACCTCGACCCCTTACGGAGCGCGCAATGCAGACTTTGTACCCGCAGATCAAACCCCACGCCCGGCACGATCTGGCCGTCGACGCGACTCATACGCTGTATGTCGACGAAAGCGGTTCACCGGAAGGTTTGCCGGTGGTGTTCATTCACGGCGGCCCCGGGGCCGGTTGTGATGCCCAGAGCCGTCGGTACTTCGATCCAAACCTGTATCGCATTGTCACTTTCGACCAGCGTGGTTGCGGTCGATCCACGCCCCACGCGAGCCTGGAAAACAACACCACCTGGGATCTGGTCGCCGACCTCGAGCGCATCCGCAAGCACCTGGGCATTGAAAAATGGGTGCTGTTCGGTGGCTCCTGGGGTTCGACCCTGGCCCTGGCCTACGCGCAAACCCATCCGGAGCGCGTGCACGGTCTGATCCTGCGCGGGATCTTTCTCTGCCGTGCGCAGGAAATCGAATGGTTCTATCAGGCCGGTGCCAGCCGCCTGTTCCCCGATTACTGGCAGGACTACGTGGCGCCGATCCCCCTGGACGAACGCGACGACCTGCTCAATGCCTTCCACAAACGCCTGACCGGCAATGACCAGATTGCCCAGATGCATGCGGCCAAGGCCTGGTCGCTCTGGGAAGGCCGGACCGCCACCCTGCGCCCGAACCCGCTGGTGGTCGATCGTTTCTCCGAGCCTCAGCGTGCGTTGTCCATCGCCCGTATTGAATGCCACTACTTCACCAACAATGCGTTTCTCGAACCGGATCAGTTGATTCGCGACATGGGCAAGATTGCCCACTTGCCCGGCGTGATCGTCCATGGCCGCTATGACGTGATCTGCCCGCTGGACAACGCCTGGGAACTGCACCAGGCCTGGCCGAACAGTGAGCTGCAAGTCATTCGCGACGCCGGGCATGCCGCGTCCGAGCCGGGTATCACCGACGCGTTGGTGCGCGCTGCCGATCAGATGGCACGACGTCTACTCGACCTGACCCCTGACGAAGCATGAAGGGTTTGCTGCAGCGCGTGCGTGGCGCGCGAGTCGAAGTAGCGGGGGAGGTGGTCGGCGCAATCGATCAAGGTTTGCTGGTGCTGGTGGCCGTTGAGCCCGACGACACGCGGGCCAGCGCCGACAAACTTCTTAATAAGCTGCTTAACTATCGAGTGTTCAGCGACGCAGAGGGCAAGATGAATTTGTCCTTGGCGGACGTGGGCGGCGGGCTGCTGCTGGTCTCGCAGTTCACCCTGGCCGCCGATACCAAGAGCGGGTTGCGCCCGAGTTTCTCGACCGCCGCCCCTCCGGTCCTGGGCGAGGAGCTTTTCGACTATCTATTCGGCAAAGCGAAACAGGTGCATGGCACTGTGGCATCAGGTAGATTCGGCGCGGATATGCAGGTGCACCTGGTCAATGATGGCCCGGTAACCTTCCTGTTACAGACCTGAAAGCGCTTGAAACATCTTTTTAAGCGCATTTCGACTGAAAACAGGCGTTTTTCCCGATAAATACTTTGTTACCCCTGATGCGTTGTAACGCGGCCTACTAGATAATCGCGCGCTACGGGGATCAGCGTTCGTTGGTCCATTTTGACTTAGGTAGAGACTTGTCTGGATCCGATTGGGGAATCATTTTGCCCCAGCGGAGTCGGAACAATGCTCGCCAACTTGGCAAGAGTGGTCTGCGGGACCGGGTTGCATGTACCGGCCGCCGTACAGACCCTTTAACTGGCCGTTGGTTTTTTGATCTGTTTTCGGCGAGGGTTGCTCGTGATTGTTAGTCCCTGTAACGCACCAAAATTGTCTGCCAAACGGTTACGTAGCGCTCTGGTAGCGGGCTCTGCATTGCTCTGCCTGTTCAGCGCCGGTCAGCTTTGGGCATTCAATCTGGATGATGTATCGGTCAAGGCAAAAGAACTGGCCGGGCAGAAGTACGAAGCGCCGCGCAGTAACCTGCCGAAGGAATTCCGCGAGATGAAATTCGCGGACTATCAGAAAATTCGCTTCCTGACTGAAAAGGCTGAATGGGCGGACCAGAAAACCCCGTTCAAACTGTCGTTCTATCATCAGGGCATGCATTTCGACACGCCGGTGAAAATCAACGAAATCACGGCGAACACCGTCGAAGAAATCAAATACGACCCAACCCGGTTCGATTTCGGCGACCTCAAATTCGATCCTAAAGCCACTGAACAACTCGGCTATGCCGGTTTCCGTGTGCTGTACCCGATCAACAAGGCTGACAAGCAAGACGAAATCATGACCATGCTCGGCGCGAGTTACTTCCGCGTTGTCGGCAAGGGTCACGTCTACGGTCTGTCCGCTCGCGGCATGGCGATCGATACCGCATTGCCATCCGGTGAAGAATTCCCGCGTTTTCGCGAGTTCTGGATTCAGCAGCCGCGACCGGGCGACAAGCATCTGGTGATCTTCGCGTTGCTCGATTCGCCACGCGCGACCGGTGCCTATCGCCTGACCCTGCGTCCGGGCAGCGACACCATTGTCGACGTCAAGGCACAGATGTTCCTGCGTGACAAAGTCACCAAGCTCGGCGTTGCGCCGCTGACCAGCATGTATTTGTTCGGCGCCAACCAGCCCTCGAAAGTGCTGAACTATCGTCGTGAACTGCACGACTCCAGCGGTCTGTCGATCCATGCCGGTAACGGCGAGTGGATCTGGCGCCCACTGAATAATCCGAAACACCTCGCCGTGAGCAACTTCTCGGTGGAGAACCCGCGCGGTTTCGGCCTGCTGCAACGTGGCCGCGACTTCAGCCACTACGAAGACCTCGACGACCGCTACGACAAGCGTCCAAGTGCCTGGATCGAACCCAAGGGCGACTGGGGCAAGGGCTCCGTCGATCTGGTAGAGATTCCGACCGCTGACGAAACCAACGACAATATCGTGGCCTTCTGGAGCCCGGAAAAACTGCCGGAACCTGGCCAGCCGCTCGATGTCGCTTATCGTATGCACTGGACCATGGACGAAGCTTCGATCCACGCGCCGGACAGCGCCTGGGTCAAGCAGACCCTGCGCTCCACCGGCGACGTCAAACAGTCCAACCTGATTCGTCAGCCGGACGGTAGCGTGGCGTATCTGGTGGACTTCGAAGGTCCATCGCTGGCGGCATTGCCGGCCGATGCGGACGTTCGCAGCCAGGTCAGCGTAGGTGACAACGCCGAGGTCGTTGAAAACAGCGTGCGTTACAACCCGCAAACCAAAGGCTGGCGCCTGACCTTGCGCATGAAGATCAAGGACCCGAGCAAGTCCACCGAAATGCGTGCTGCACTGGTGCAGCCTGTCGTGACGGCTGACCTGACCAAGTCTGCGCTCCCGGCGTCGAACTCGTCCGTTGCCAAGGCCGACAAAGTCGCCGCCAAACAGCAGGAGAAAGTAGACAAGGAAGCCAAGGATGCCAAGCAAGCGGAGGCTAAGCAGGCTGAAGCCAAGCCGGTTGCAGATGCCAAGGACAAGGCCAATAAAGACGCCACGCAGCCAGCCGCTGCTGACGCGGCCCCAGCCACACCGGAATCGGCGCCGACTGAAGAAGTCCTGACCGAGACCTGGAGCTATCAGTTGCCTGCCGATGAGTAATTCTCAAGTACAGCCAGAAACTCTTTACGAGTATCTGGCGCATTTGCCGATGACAGACCAGCAGCGCGCGGAACTCGCGGGCTGCAAGTCCTTCAGCGAACTGCATGAACGCCTGTCGTCCTCCACGTTCGACGCCCCGACCGAAGCCGCTCAGGCTTCGGTGGGCAAGCGCCTGACCCTGAGCACCGCCGAAGAACTGCAGGACGCCGAAATGCTGGCGCTCGACGCCAGTGGTCGCGTCTGCCTCAAGGCCACTCCGCCGATTCGCCGGACCAAAGTCGTGCCCGAGCCGTGGCGTACCAATATTCTGGTACGTGGCTGGCGCCGGATGACCGGTCGCACCAACCCGCCGAAGCCGCCGAAGGACGAACGTGTCCTGCCGGCTGCGCGCTGGCGCACCGTGGGTTCGATCCGTCGCTACATTCTGTTGGTGTTGATGCTCGGCCAGACCATCGTCGCCGGCTGGTACATGAAAGGCATCATGCCGTACCAGGGCTGGTCGTTCGTCGACCTCGAAGAAGTCCTGCACCAACCGCTGCTGCAAACCGCCACGCAAGTGCTGCCGTATGCGTTGCAGACCAGCATCCTGATTCTGTTCGGGATTCTGTTCTGCTGGGTGTCGGCCGGTTTCTGGACCGCGCTGATGGGCTTCCTCGAGTTGCTCACCGGTCACGACAAGTACCGTATTTCCGGCAAAAGCGCCGGCAACGAGCCGATTCCGAAGGACGCGCGCACCGCGCTGGTGATGCCGATCTGCAACGAAGACGTGCCACGGGTATTCGCCGGTCTGCGCGCTACGTTCGAGTCGGTCGCGGCCACGGGTGACCTGGACCGCTTCGACTTCTTCGTCCTCAGCGACAGTAACGACGCCGACATCTGCGTGGCCGAGCAGCAGGCCTGGCTGGACGTCTGCCGCGAGGCCGGTGGTTTCGGCAAGATCTTCTATCGCCGCCGTCGCCGTCGCGTAAAACGTAAAAGCGGCAACCTCGACGACTTCTGCCGTCGTTGGGGCAGTGACTACAAGTACATGGTCGTACTCGACGCCGACTCGGTAATGAGCGGTGACTGCCTGACCAGTCTGGTGCGCTTGATGGAAGCCACGCCGGACGCCGGGATCATCCAGACCGCGCCGCGTGCGTCGGGCATGGACACCCTGTATGCGCGCATGCAGCAGTTTGCGACCCGTGTGTACGGTCCGCTGTTCACCGCCGGTCTGCACTTCTGGCAATTGGGCGAATCGCACTACTGGGGCCACAACGCGATCATTCGCATGAAGCCGTTCATCGAGCACTGCGCCCTGGCGCCGTTGCCTGGTAAAGGCGCGTTCGCCGGTGCGATCCTGTCCCACGACTTCGTTGAAGCCGCGCTGATGCGCCGTGCCGGTTGGGGCGTGTGGATTGCCTACGACCTGCCGGGCAGCTACGAAGAACTGCCGCCGAACCTGCTGGACGAACTCAAGCGTGACCGTCGCTGGTGCCACGGTAACCTGATGAACTTCCGCCTGTTCCTGGTAAAAGGCATGCACCCGGTGCACCGTGCGGTGTTCCTGACCGGCGTGATGTCTTACCTGTCGGCGCCGCTGTGGTTCTTCTTCCTGGTGTTGTCGACGGCGCTGCTGGCGGTCAACACGTTGATGGAGCCGCAGTACTTCCTTGAGCCGCGTCAGCTTTATCCGCTGTGGCCGCAATGGCACCCGGACAAGGCCATCGCGCTGTTCTCGACCACCATCGTGCTGCTGTTCCTGCCGAAGCTGTTGAGCATCATCCTGATCTGGGCCAAAGGCGCAAAAGAGTTCGGCGGCAAGTTCAAGGTGACGCTGTCGATGCTGCTGGAGATGCTGTTCTCCATGCTGCTGGCGCCGGTGCGGATGATTTTCCACACCCGTTTCGTACTGGCCGCGTTCCTCGGCTGGGCCGCGACCTGGAACTCGCCACAGCGTGACGATGACTCGACACCCTGGAGCGAGGCGATCAAGCGCCACGGCCCGCAAACCCTGCTGGGTTTCTTCTGGGCGCTGCTGGTGATCTGGCTGAACCCGAGCTTCCTCTGGTGGCTGGTGCCCATCGTGGGTTCGCTGATGCTGTCGATCCCGGTCTCGGTGATTTCCAGCCGCGTCGGCCTGGGTCTGAAGTCCCGTGACGAGAGCCTGTTCCTGATCCCCGAGGAATACAATCCGCCGCAGGCCTTGTTGGCCACCGACCAGTACACCCACGAAAACCGCTGGCATGCGCTGAACGACGGCTTCGTGCGTTCGGTGGTCGATCCACAGCAGAACGCCCTGGCGTGCTCGCTGGCGACTTCCCGTCACCGCGAGGCCGAGCCGATTGAATGGCTGCGGGTCGAGAGGGTGCGCCACGCAATGAAAGTCGGTCCTGAAGGCCTGACCAACAACGAACGAGTGCAACTGCTGAGTGATCCGGTGGCCCTGGCCCGCTTGCATGAGCAGGTCTGGAACGAAGGCCATCCAGAATGGCTGGGCGCGTGGCGCAAGTCGGTGAAGGCCGACCCCCACGCACCGTTGTTGCCGCTCAAACCGTTGAGCGTGCAGCCTCAGATGGCGTAATAAAAAAACCCGCGAAAGCGGGTTTTTTTATGGCCTGAGCGTTCCCAGGCAGTTCTTTGATCATTAAACCTTGAACCTGCCCACCAGCATCTGCAAATGCGTCCCCAACCGCGCCAGCTCAACGCTGGAGGCCGCGGTCTCTTCACTGGCTGCCGAGGTCTGATCCGACACGTCACGCACGTTCAGCACGCTACGGTTGATCTCCTCGGCCACGGCGCTCTGCTGTTCAGCAGCGGCAGCGATCTGTTGGTTCATCGCCTGGATCGCCGATACGGTGCGGGTGATGCTTTCCAGTGAGCCACCGGCGCGGCGGGTCAGTTCGACGCTGCTGTCGGTCAGGGCGCGGCTGTTGTCCATGATGGTCGACACTTGCTGCGTGCCGTTTTGCAGGCCGACAATCAGTTCCTCGATCTCTTCGGTGGACTTCTGGGTGCGCTGGGCCAGGCTGCGCACTTCGTCGGCGACCACGGCAAAACCGCGTCCGGCTTCACCGGCACGGGCGGCTTCAATGGCTGCGTTGAGTGCCAGCAGGTTGGTTTGCTGCGCCACGGACTTGATCACGTCGAGCACGCTGCCAATCTTGTCACTTTCGCGCTTGAGCTCGCCCATGGCTTCGGTGGAGTTGCCGACCTCCTTGGCCAGGCGCTCGATCTGGGCGATAGCTTCGCCGACCACCTTGTCACCCTCACGGGCCTGTTGGTCAGCGGCAACGGCAGCCTCGGAGGCTTCCTCGGCGTTGCGCGCGACCTCCTGCACCGTGGCGGTCATTTCGTTCATGGCGGTGGCCACCTGGTCAGTCTCGACCTTCTGGCTGTTGACCCCGGCGCTGGTCTGCTCGGTGACCGCCGACAACTCTTCGGCGGCGCTGGCGATCTGGGTGACGCCATCGCTGATACCGCCGATCAGTTCGCGCAGACCCTGGGTCATGCTCTGAATGGCGCGTTGCAACTGGCCCAGTTCGTCCTGACGTTTTGAGGCCAGGTTGTAGGTCAGGTCGCCGGCAGCGATGCGCTCGGCGACTTTGAGGGTCTGGTTCAGCGGAATCACGATCTGCCGGGTGATGGCCCAAGCGGCGAACAGACCGAAAATCAGTGCCAGGACGGTGGCCAGCATCAGCATGTACTTGGCGTGTGCCACATCGGTGTCGCGCACAAGCGTTTGCGAGACCGTGAGTTTGTTGCTCGCCTGCAGCAGGATCTCGCCTTGGGCCGCCATGTGTTTCAGGGCATCGGCGCTGGTCACCTGGGAATCACGGTACTGACTGACCGCGGCACGGTAAGCCTTGAGCGAGTCGGTGGCTTGTTGCAAGTTGGCGATGTGTTCTTCCGGCAGTTTGGCCGGCAGGCTTTCGAGGTTTTTCAGAGCATTGTCGATCGCGTCGAGGGCGGGTTGTTCGGCCTCGCTCTTGCCGCTGTAGGTGTAGCCGCGAACCTGAAAGCGCGCCTGCTGGATCAGTTTGCTCAGCTCGATCACGCTGTTGAATGCTGTCACGCTGTCGCCTTGCAGCATGGATTTCTCCACTTCAGCGACCTTGGCTACAGCGTTGTCAGCCGTGGCGCCGAGTTTACTGCGGGCATCTTCACGGATGGCGCCGGCCTGGATCATGGCGGCGAAGGCTTGCTTGTACTGGCTGATGGCGGCCAGCTGCTGGTCGATCATGACAATGTCGGCGGGCTGTTCGATCATCTGGCGAGCAGCTTGCAGGCTGGTGTCGATCTTGCCCAACAGGTCATTGACGGCACCGGGGCCTTGTTCGCCGCGACGCGTTTCGTAGTCCAGGCGGGCGATGCGCAGGTCTTTGGTCAGCCCGTTGATCTCGGATATGAAACCGAGTTTATCGCCACGACGGGTCACATCACTCAGGCCGGTCCAGCCGGTAAAGGTGATCAGTAAGGTCAGCAGCAGCACGAGACCGAAGCCGACGCCCAGCTTGCGGTTTACGCCTACGTTTCCCAGCTTATCGGCCAGCCATTGGTACATGCTGAAACTCCCTCGGACCACACATTGGTGTTATGAGGGATTTATCGGCAGGTGAGCGGATATCTGTAGAGGCGGCCCGATATACGGGGAGGCAGGCTTCCCTGTGGCGAGGGCTAGAAGAGGCGTGCCAGCAGTGCTGTAACGGCGGTTTCGACGCGCAGGATGCGCTCGCCCAGTTGCACCGGTTGCAGGCCGGATTTGCCAAGCAGGTCGATTTCGTAAGGAATCCAGCCGCCCTCGGGGCCGATGGCCAGGGTCACCGGTTCGCTCAGTGCGCGGGGGCAGGACGGGTAGTTGCCCGGATGGCCCACCAGGCCGAGGGTGCCTTCGGTAATGGCCGGCAGACGGTCTTCGACGAAAGGTTTGAAGCGTTTTTCGATGACGACTTCGGGCAGAACACTGTCCCGCGCCTGTTCGAGACCGAGGATCAGTTGCTCGCGAATCGCTTCCGGCTCCAGGAACGGTGTTTGCCAGAAGCTCTTCTCGACGCGATAGCTGTTCACCAGCACAATCCGTGGCACACCCATGGCCGCCACGGTCTGGAACACCCTACGGAGCATTTTGGGACGTGGCAGGGCCAGCACCAGGGTCAGTGGCAGCTTGGCCGGTGGTGACTGGTCGAGAGTGACGCGCAATTCGGCTTCAGTGGCATCCAGGCGCAGCACTTGCGCCGAACCCATCAGCCCGCCGATGCGCCCGACGCGCATGCTGTCGCCGACCTCACAGCGGTGAACTTCCTGCATGTGGGTCAACCGCCGGTCACGCAGGATCACCCGGTCGGCCG
The DNA here is from genome assembly GCF_028656895.1 of Pseudomonas sp. TNT2022 ID1044. Classification (NCBI taxonomy): domain Bacteria; kingdom Pseudomonadati; phylum Pseudomonadota; class Gammaproteobacteria; order Pseudomonadales; family Pseudomonadaceae; genus Pseudomonas; species Pseudomonas sp. TNT2022 ID1044. Next base: position 215,653 of record NZ_JAMDHB010000004.1, read on the forward strand.
CAATGAAATCGGCCTCTTCGAGAAGCAGCAGGTTCACGCTTGGGTCGCTGGCGGCTGGTCGTTGTGATCGTCAGCCGGTTGATCGTCCGGGCGTTCGCCACGTTTGCTGATCAGGCTGCCAAACAGAATGCCGACTTCAAACAGCATCCACATCGGGATGGCCAGCAGGGTCTGCGAGAAAATATCCGGCGGGGTCAGGATCATGCCGACCACGAAGCAGCCGATGATCACGTAAGGGCGGATTTTCTTCAGGTATTTGACGTCGACCACGCCGATCCATACCAGCAACACCACCGCCACCGGAATCTCGAACGCCACGCCGAAGGCGAAGAACAGCGTCATGACGAAATCGAGGTAGCTGGTGATGTCGGTCATCATTTCCACACCGGCCGGGGTGGCGGCGGCGAAGAACTTGAAAATCAGCGGGAACACCAGGAAGTAGGCGAATGCCATGCCGGCATAGAACAGAAAGATGCTGGAGACCAGCAAAGGCACGGCGATGCGCTTTTCATGCTTGTACAGGCCGGGTGCGATGAAGCCCCAGATTTGATGCAGGATCACCGGGATCGCCAGGAACAGCGAAACCATCATCGTCAGCTTCAACGGCGTCAGGAATGGCGACGACACGTCTGTGGCGATCATTGTCGCGCCGGCCGGCAGGTAAGCACGCAGCGGCGTCGAGACGAAGGTGTAGATCTGCTGGGTGAAGGCGAACAACCCGGCAAAAATGATGAAGATCGCTGCTACACAGCGCAGCAGGCGGGTACGCAACTCGGTGAGGTGCGAAACCAGCGGCATGTGCTGGTCGTTTTCTGGGAGATCGCTCATGGGGCTCGCGGCGGCAGTGTTGGGTCATGAGGGGCCGGCGCAACGGGCGCAGCCGCAGGTGTAACGGGTTCAACCGGAGGGGGTGCAGCAACAACGGGCGCAGGCTCGACAGCCGCAACTGCAGGGGCCGGTGTTGGCGCGGCGGCAGGGGCGTGTGCGTGTATCGTCTGCTCGCCCACGTGCTCGACCGGTGTTGGCTCCTGCTGGGTCGGCGAGAAGATCTTCCGCGCCTCCTGCTCAAGCGACAGGATGTGTTCGTTGTGCAGTTGCCGACGAATTTCGTCGGCACCGATCTCGCGTTCAACTTCCTGTTTGATCGCATTGAAGCTGCGCTTCAGTCGCCCGACCCACAGGCCGGCGGTGCGCGCTGCGCCCGGCAGGCGCTCGGGACCCAGCACCAGCAGGGCGACGAGGCCGACGAGCAGCAATTCAGAGAAGCTGATACCAAACATTAGTCAGTGCTCACACGTCTTTGCGGATCGGCTCTTCGACTTTCTGCGCCTGCACGTCAATGGTGTGCGGCTGATTCACGGACTGGGTGGTCTGTGGCTGAACAGGTGGAACCGGTTGGGCCGGGGTCGCTGTCGGATCGGCCGGTTTCTCGTCATCGTTCATGGCTTTGCGAAAGCCCTTGATCGACTCGCCGACGTCAGTGCCGAGGTTTTTCAGCTTCTTGGTGCCGAACACCAGTACGACAACAACCAGAATGACGACCCAGTGTTTCCAGTCAAAAATGCCCATGTTGCTGCTCCTCTCTAATCGTTATTCAGGCGGACGGGCGCGAGGCTTTCTCGGCGTGTCCGGAGAGACCGAAACGACGGTCCAGTTCATCGAGTACAGCCTGAGGATGCTGCCCCAGTTGGGCGAGCATGACCATGCTGTGGAACCACAGGTCGGCGGTTTCGTAGATCACATCGCTGCAGTCACCGCTGATGGCGGCGTCCTTGGCGGCGATTATGGTTTCGACCGACTCTTCGCCGACTTTTTCCAGAATCTTGTTCAAGCCCTTGTGATACAGGCTGGCGACATACGAACTGTCCGCGGCGGCGCCTTTGCGCTCTTCCAGTACCTCGGCCAGTCGGGTGAGAGTGTCACTCATGTTTGTGTCCTGCGGAATAGATGGCGTGCGGATCTTTCAGAACCGGGTCGACGGTGGTCCAGTCGCCGTTCTCATAGACGCGGTAGAAGCAACTCTGGCGGCCGGTATGGCAAGCGATGTCGCCGATCTGCTCGACCATCAGGATGATCACGTCGGCGTCGCAATCCAGACGCATCTCATGCAGGGTTTGCACATGGCCGGACTCTTCGCCCTTGCGCCACAGCTTGCCACGGGAGCGGGACCAATAGATCGCGCGATTCTCGGCAGCGGTCAGTTCCAGTGCTTCGCGGTTCATCCAGGCCATCATCAGGACGCGCCCGGTCTTGTGATCCTGGGCAATCGCCGGCACCAGGCCATCAGCGTCCCATTTGATCTCGTCCAGCCAGTTTTTCATCTTCGGTTCCTGAAAAGCAGCTACAAGCTTCGAGCTTCAAGCCGCAAGTAAAAGCCAGTGCGTAACGGTCTTTCGCATTGTGCAACGCCTGGCTACCGGCGTGAATTAAACATGAGTGCTAACCACAGCGCTTGAAGCTTGCAGCTTATAACTTGCAGCTGATTGATGCTATCGACGAACGACCAGATACAAACCGACCGCCATCATGATCCCGGCCGGCCAGTAGGTCAGTTCGTTCAGGGGACCGCCCGCGGCGAGGATGGCGCCACCGGCGAGATGCGCCGTGCCGAGCAGGCGCAGGAACCAGTCGTCGCGACGTCGGTGCCACGGTGGCGGCGGGTCGTAGGCGTGGGGTTGGGACATGCGTTCGAGCAGGTCGCGGGCCATGTTGGCCAGGTGCGGTAGCTGTTCGAACTGGCTCTGCACGTTGCCGATCAAGGCTTTGGGGCTGACCCTTTCGCGCATCCAGCGCTCCAGGAATGGCTGCGCGGTGTTCCACAAATCGAGGTCCGGGTACAGCTGACGGCCCAGGCCTTCAATGTTCAGCAGGGTTTTCTGCAACAGCACGAGCTGCGGCTGCACTTCCATGTTGAAGCGTCGAGCGGTCTGGAACAGGCGCATCAGTACCTGGCCAAATGAAATATCTTTTAACGGTTTTTCGAAGATCGGCTCGCAAACGGTTCGGATTGCCGCTTCGAATTCGTTGAGTTTGGTTTCCGCCGGTACCCAGCCCGAATCGATGTGCAACTGCGCCACGCGGCGGTAGTCACGCTTGAAGAAGGCGAACAGGTTGCGCGCCAGGTAATCCTGGTCTTCCGGCGTCAGGCTGCCAACGATGCCGCAGTCGATCGCGATGTATTGCGGGCTCCACGGGCTCACGGTGCTGACGAAAATGTTGCCCGGGTGCATGTCGGCGTGGAAGAAACTGTCGCGGAACACCTGGGTGAAAAAGATCTCCACGCCGCGTTCGGCGAGCATTTTCATGTCGGTGCGCTGGTCGGCCAGCGTCGCCAGATCGGTGACCTGAATGCCGTAGATGCGCTCCATCACCAGCACTTTCGGACGACACCAGTCCCAATAGACTTGCGGCACGTACAGCAGTGGCGAACCTTCGAAATTGCGCTTCAACTGGCTGGCGTTGGCCGCCTCGCGCAGCAGATCGAGTTCGTCGTAGATGGTTTTTTCGTAGTCCTGAACCACGTCCACCGGGTGCAGCAGGCGGGCGTCGGCCGAGAGTTTTTCGGCGGCGCGGGCGAGGATGAACAACCATGCCAGGTCCTGGGCAATCACCGGTTTCAGGCCCGGGCGGATGACTTTGACCACGACTTCTTCGCCGGTTTTCAGCTGCGCGGCGTGCACCTGCGCCACCGAGGCCGAGGCCAGCGGTTCGACGTCGAAGCGGCTGAACACTTCGCTGATTTTCTTGCCGAGCTGTTCTTCGATCAGCTTGACCGACACCTGCGAGTCGAACGGCGGCACGCGGTCCTGCAGCCTCATCAGTTCGTCGGCGATGTCCTCGGGCAGCAGGTCGCGGCGGGTGGACAGGATTTGTCCGAACTTGATGAAGATCGGCCCCAGGTCCTGCAAGGCCAGGCGCAATCGCGCGCCACGGCTCAGGTCCAGGGTCTTGCGCGGAAACCAGCGCCACGGCAAGGCATAACGCAGCGCTCGCAAGAACCAGGGCAGCGGCAGGGCGAAGAGCAGGTCATCGAGGCGGTAGCGGATCACGACGCGCTGGATGCGCAACAAACGGCGGACGGCAAGCAGCTTCATGCGTTATCGCTTGGGTCGAGGGATCGGGAAAGGCGCTCGAAACGCGCCTCGAGACGTTCCAGATCAAGTTTGATCCGGTCCAGTTCACTGAAACGGGCTTCGGCTTCGCGCTGACCGACGAGGGTGCGCGATTCTTCGGCCAGGTATTCGCCCAGGTTCTGGCCCAGGCTGGCAAATCCTTGCTGATACCAGCGGGCGCGGCTGCGCAGGTGGCCGCCGACCAGTTGCGTGGCGACGGGGCCGAGCCAGCGCGAGAGTTCGTACTCCCAGTCCAGCTCCAGGTCCTGAAGAATCGCCGCCAGTTCCAGCAGCACGCCGCTGTCACCGTCGAGTTCGACTTCCGGGGCGTGCAGCACCGAGGTCTTGTCCTTGCTCATCGCCAGTTTCAACAGGCTTGAGGCCGGTGCACGCAAGGTGCAATCGGCGCCGGTTTCCCACTGGGAAGCGAGCATCAGGCCTTCGTCGCTGGGCAGGATGAACATTTGCAGGGCCGGGCTGCGGCAATCGACGGCAATCACTTTGCCGGTCAAATGCGCGAGCCGCGGCAGCGCCGTGCTGTCGAGACGAAGCACCCGGTTCAGACCGAGTTCAACGCTGGCGAGCAGGCCGGCGAGCAACATCAGGGCTTGATGCCGCGGTGCAGGGCGACGATGCCTGCGGTCATGTTGTGATAGGTCACGCGGTCGAAACCGGCCTCGACCATCATCGACTTCAGGGTTTCCTGATTGGGGTGCATGCGGATCGATTCGGCCAGGTAGCGATAGCTTTCCGAGTCATTGGTGATCAGCTTGCCCATCAGCGGCATGAAGGCGAACGAGTAAGCGTCGTAGGCTTTGGACATCAGCGCGTTGGTCGGCTTGGAGAACTCCAGCACCAGCAGGCGACCGCCAGGCTTGAGCACGCGCAGCATGGAGCGCAGGGCGTCTTCCTTGTGCGTGACGTTGCGCAGGCCGAAAGCGATGGTCACGCAGTCGAAATGGTTGTCCGGGAACGGCAGCTTTTCCGCATCAGCCTGGACGAACTCGACGTTGCCCGCCACACCCAGGTCCAGCAGGCGGTCACGACCGACCTTGAGCATGGACTCGTTGATGTCGGCCAACACCACCTGGCCGGTCGGGCCGACGAGGTGCGAGAATTTTTTGGTCAAATCACCGGTGCCGCCGGCGATGTCGAGCACGCGGTTGCCGGTACGAACGCCCGACAGTTCGATCGCGAAGCGCTTCCACAGGCGGTGCATGCCGCCCGACAGAAGGTCGTTCATCAGGTCGTACTTGGCGGCTACCGAATGGAAAACCTCAGCGACTTTTTCCGCTTTCTGGCTTTCCGGAACGTTTTTGAAGCCGAAGTGAGTGGTGGGTTCGGCATCGTTGCCTTTGCGCTGATCAGTCATATCGCTGTCACCAAAAGAGAATGCGCGACATTCTAATCCCCAAGGGATGCTTTGTCTTGGCAAGGCTGAAGGTAAGATGGATCACCCTCGGGACGTTTTGCCGCAGCAGCGGTCAAGATTTACCGTACAAGCATTCACAAAACAGGAGTCATTCGATGGCCCGTATCAGTGTTGAACGTGCCCACGGCCTGGGTAAGGACGCGGCGCGCGAGAAGGCCGACAAGCTGGCGCAGAAACTCAACGAGCAATATGGCCTGGAGCCGCAGTGGTCGGGTGACACGCTGAACCTCAAGCGCTCGGGCGTGAAAGGCGCGGTGCATGTCAGTGACGATTTGATCAAGGTCGATGTGGAACTGGGCCTGATGATGTCGGCCATGAGCGGCATGATCAAAGCGGAAATCGAGAAGGCGCTGGATAAAGCGTTGGCATAACGCGCGCGATCTTGTAGGAGCAAGCTTGCTCGCGATGGCATCTATGCGGTGTAACTGAAACACCGAGGTGCCTGCATCGCGAGCAAGCTTGCTCCTACAGCAAGTGGCGACGCCACCACCTGTTTATGTCAGTTGTTAGGGTGCCGTTTCTAATTTTTCTCCCTACTTTGTGCCAGAGCCCGACACTTTTCCCGGGCAGTTCCTCAAACCTTCTGCGCGTGAGGTGGACCATGGCCAAAGTTATTTTGAAGAAAAAAATCGACGCATCGACCAGTGCTCTGGGCGACGTCAAATCCTATGCCCGCAAGGTCTGGCTGGCAGGCCTGGGTGCCTACGCCAAGGTGGGCCAAGAGGGTAGCGATTACTTTCAAGAGTTGGTGAAAGCTGGCCAAACTGTTGAAAAGAAAGGCAAAAAAGTAGTCGCTGAGAAACTCGAAGCGGCGAATGCCGAGATCGACGAAGCCAGGAATGAAGTCACCACATTCAAGGGCAAGGTCGAAGTTCAACTCGACAAGGTCGAGAAGGCGTTCGACACGCGTGTCGCAAGTGCCTTGAATCGTATCGGCATTCCGTCTAAACATGACGTTGAGACACTCTCTGCTAAGCTCGATGAGCTGACGGCATTGCTCGAACGTGTCGCGCGTAAATCTTAAGGAGAACGGGATGGCTGTTAAAAAGAACACCGAAAAAGAAGGCAGCTCGTGGATCGGGAAGGTCGAAGACTACTCCCGGAAAATCTGGCTGGCTGGTTTAGGCGTGTACTCGAAGATCGACACTGACGGCAGCAAACTCTTCGATGCATTGGTTAAGGACGGCGAGAAAGCCGAGAAGCTCACCAAGAGCGCCGTTGGCAAGAAAGTCGACGCCGCCAAGGACTCCGCTTCTTCGGCCAAATCGCGCATCAGCGGCGTGAAAGACCGCGCAATGGGCAAGTGGGATGAGCTCGAAGGCGCTTTCGACAAGCGTCTGAACAGCGCCATTTCGCGTCTGGGCGTACCAAGCCGCAACGAAGTCAAAGCACTGCACAGCAAGGTCGATACCCTGACCAAGCAAATCGAAAAACTGACCGGTGCCAAGGTTGCGCCAGTGGCGGCGAAAACCGCAGCGGCCAAACCGGCTGCCAAAACCGCGGCTAAACCTCTGGTAAAAGCTGCAGCCAAACCTGCTGCCAAGCCAGCGGCAAAAACGGCTGCAGCTAAACCTGCCGCTGCCAAGCCAGCGGCCAAACCAGTTGCTGCCAAAGCGGCTGCCAAGCCGGCCACCAAGGCCGCCGCCAAGCCGGCAGCGAAGCCAGCCGCTAAACCGGCCGCAAAAACCGCCGCGGCTAAACCTGCAGCCAAGCCAGCGGCCAAACCGGCTGCTGCGAAGAAGCCAGTGGTGAAAAAGCCGGCGGCTCCAAAAGCTGCCGCCAAGCCAGCAGTGGCCGCGGCCAAACCGGCAACCCCGGCAGCCGCTCCGGTCAGCGCATCGAACTCCGCGACCGCGCCAACCCCTGCTGTGACCCCGACTGTCGCGCCGGCTTCGTCGACGCCAACCAGTCAGTCCTGATTCTTCAGGGCTCAAGAAAACGCCCGGCCTGCCAAGGTCGGGCGTTTTTGTTTGTGCGTCATTTTGAAAACACCACGAACCCAATGTGGGAGCCTGCTCGTGAGCAGGCTCCCACAGGGATTAATGTGATCAGCGCTACTCGTGTACTTCCAGGTATTGAAGGGCCAGTTGTTCTGTCGCGGCCTTGATCGGCGGCAACAGGTGCGGCGCCACCAGCATCATGATCTGGTAAACCACCAACCTTACTTCTCCCTCTCGATCGAGAATCCGCTGATAGTCCAGCGAGAACAGCAGCGTCATGGTGATTTGCTCCACCAACTGCCCCAGCGCTTGCGTTTCACTGACCAATAATCCCTGAGCCTGCAAGCGCGCCAGCAACGAGGCCAACGTGCGCTTGAGCGCATTGAGTAAATTGCGAATGCCCTTGGCCAGTTTCGGCAGGCGTCCGGCCAGGTTCGAAAGGTCCTGGAACAGAAAGCGGTAGTGGGCCAGGCGTTCGACGATCAGGTGCAGGAACAGCCAGTAATCTTCCGGGGCCAGTTCTACATCAGCCGGCGGATCGAGCAGCGGCGCCAGCTCGGCCTGAAAGCGTTCGAACAACCCGAGAATCAATGGCTCCTTGCCGTGGAAGTGGTAGTAGAGGTTGCCCGGGCTGATGCCCATTTCGTTGGCAACTTCCATGGTGGAAACGTTCGGTTCACCCTTCTGATTGAACAACAGCAGGGCACATTCGAGGATGCGGTCGCGGGTTTTCATCCAGTCTTCTTAATATTCGGGTCCTGCCACGGCCGACATCGACCGTGGTTCGTTTGAACGTCAGCGCACGCGCACGTAAGTACCGGGTGCCGCCTCCATCGGTGGATAGTTCTGGTTACCGAGGGCCATGTGGGTTTCCTTTTGCGCCCCGGAGCGTTGCTGTATCCAGTCCAGCCACTGTGTCCACCAACTGCCATCGACACGCTTGGCGTCGTAGTACCAGGCCCGTGGGTCGCTGCTCAGTTTGCCGTTCTCGACGTAGTTGGCTTTCGGGTTACTCGGCGGGTTGAGGATGCTCTGCACATGGCCGCTGTTGGACAGCACGAAGCGGCGCTCGCCACCCAGCAGTAATGTCGAGCGATACACCGCATCCCACGGCGTGATGTGGTCGTTGATCCCGGCGACGCTGAAGCTGTCGACGGTGACCTTCTGCAGGTCGATCGGCGTGCCGCACACTTCAAGGCCGCCCGGATGGCTCAACGGGTTGTGCTTGAAGAAGTCCAGCAAGTCGCCATGCAGGGCCGCCGGTAGACGCGTGTTGTCGTTGTTCCAGTAGAGAATGTCGAACGCGGGCGGCTCTTTGCCCAGCAGGTAGTTGTTGACGAAGTAACTCCAGATCAAATCATTGGGCCGCATCCAGGCGAAGACTTTGGCCATGTCGCGGCCATCAAGCACGCCTTTTTGATAGGAGCGTCGTTTGGCGGCTTCGAGCGTCTGCTCGTCGGCGAACAGGGTCGCCGGGGAATCCAGCTGGCTGTCGAGCAGGCTCACCAGATAGGTCGCGCTGGAGACGCGGCGCAATTGTCGCTTGGCTTGCAGGTGACCTTGCAGCGCGGCGATGGTCAGCCCGCCGGCGCAGGCGCCCATCAGGTTGACCTCGCGGGCGCCAGTGATCGCGCGGCAGACATTCATGGCTTCTTCGACCGCTTCAACGTAAGTCGACAGGCCCCATTCACGATGGCGCACATCCGGGTTGCGCCAACTGATCATGAAGGTTTGCAGGCCGTTCTTGAGCGCGAACTGGACGAAGCTGTTATGCGGGCTGAGATCAAAAATGTAGTACTTGTTGATTTGCGGCGGCACCACCAGCAGCGGTTTGGAATATTGCTTTTCGCTCATCGGCTTGTACTGGATCAGCTCCAGCAGTTCATTGCGAAACACCACGGCGCCCGTGGTGGTGGCGACGGTCTTGCCGACCTCGAATGCTTGCTTGGTGACCTGCCGGGGCAAGCCGTCGTTGTGCAACAAATCATCAACCAGATGGCTGATTCCGCGCACCAGGCTGTTGCCACCGGAGTTGAAGATTTCCTTGATCGCCAGCGGGTTGAGCAGGCTGTTGGACGGCGACACGGCATCGTTGAGCAAGGCGAAGGCAAAGTGCGCGCGGGCGCGATCATCCGGGCTCATGTTGCTTTCGTCGATCCAGCTTTTGACCTCTTTCTGCCAGGTCAGGTAGGCCTGCAGGCTGCGACGATAAAACGGATTGAGGCTCCAGGCCGGGTCGGCGAAACGATTGTCCTGGGGGTTGGTCGGGTGCAAGGTATCGCCCAGCAACACGCGGCCCAATTGCCCACCCAGTTTCAAGGCGTGCCGAGCGGTGTGCAGCGGGTTGCGCAAGCCATGGGTGGCCACGCTGCGCAACGTCGAAATCAGATCCCGGCCGCGCAGGCCGGTAATCGCACTCTGTGCGTTGATGAACGCGGCGGGAGTGGGCAACGAATCCCTGGCTGGTTTGTCACGCATCAGTCAACACTCCTTCGTCTTCAGGCCAAAAACAAACACACCGAACCAGAACACCATAGACGCTGTAACGGGTTGTTGCGCGGCGCGGCATCCTGCCGACCGACAATGGGCGGTTTAGCCGCCCAATGGCGCCGGATGCGGATGCATCACTGCACGCTGACGTTCTTCCTCGAGAAATTTCATGATGATCGGCGCCACCGCTTCAGCCCGGGTAATCAGGAACAGGTGGCCGTCATCGATGATGTGCAACTGGGCGTTGGGAATGCGCCAGGCCAGCAAGCGCATGTTGACCAGCGGGATCAGCGGATCATCATCACCCGCCAGCACCAGGGTCGGCTGGTTGATCTTGTGCAGCCAGTGAATGCTGGTCCAGCCAAGACCGGCGAACAGCTGCCAGTAGTAACCGAGCTTGCCCGCCGAACGCACTTTCGCGGCATGGCTGGCGGCCAGCGTCGGGTCGCGACGGAACGAGCCGCCGTAAATCATCGGGGCGATGCGGATCACGTGGGACGGCTGGATGTAGCGTCGTGGACTGGCCATCATCCACAACACTTTCGGTTTGCCCGGCACCATCACCGCGCCTGCCGCCGTGGCCGCCAGCACCAGCTTCTTGCAACGCTCCGGATAGTCGTAAGCAAATTGCTGCGCAAGGGCGCCGCCCCACGACACGCCGATCACGTTGACCTGTCCGTAGTCGAGATAATCGAGCATCCGCGCCGTGAGTCTGGCCAGGCCCGGAAAACGATAAGGCCGGTTCGGCGTCGACGAACCACCGACACCGGGAACATCGAAAGCAATGACTTCCAGGTCCGGATCCAGCGCCGCGACGAACGGAAACACCAGCTCAAGGTTGGCGCCGATGCCATTGAAAATCAGCAGGGGCGTCAAGTGAGGCTTGCCGGGACGTACTGCCGTGCGGAGGGTCTGGCCATCCAGGTCGACGGTACGGAATATGAACGGTTGCGGCATGCTCTAGCCCTGTGGGTGGATCCTGGTTCCTGACACACATCCTGTAGGAGCCGGCTTGCTGGTGATGCGACCACTGCGGTCTGCCAGTTTCACCGGGGTGATGCATTCGCCAGCAAGCCGGCTCCTACAGGTCTGTGGGTCTAGCGTTCGTGTACATACGTGCCCGGTGCCGCTTCACCCGCCGGGTAAGCCTTGTTGCCCAGTTTCGCCGGGGCCTTCTTCATTTCACCGGAACGCTGGGCCTGCCAGGCCTGCCAATGCAGCCACCAGGAATCGGTGTGCTTGGTGGAGTTCTCTTGCCACTCCTCGGCACTGGTGGCCATTTTCTCGGTGCTGGTCATGTAGCGCGATTTCGGGTTGCCCGGCGGGTTCAGGATGCTCTGGATATGCCCGCTGCTGGACAGCACGAATTCAACGTTGCCACCGAACAGCTGTGCCGACTTGTAGCAAGACTTCCACGGCGTGATGTGGTCGTTGGTGCCCGCCAGGGAAAAGATATCGGCGGTGACCTGCTTGAGGTCAATCGGCGTGCCGCACACTTCCAGTACATTGGAGCGGATCAATGGATTGTTTTTGAACATCTCGATCAGGTCGCCGTGGAACGCTGCCGGCAACCGTGTGGTGTCGTTGTTCCAGAACAGGATGTCGAACACCGGCGGCTCGTTGCCCAGCAGGTAGTTGTTGACCCAGTAGTTCCAGATCAGGTCGTTGGGGCGCATCCAGGCGAAGACTTTCGCCATGTCGCGGCCTTCGAGCACGCCGGCCTGATACGAATGCCGTTTGGCGGTCTCGAGGGTCTGCTCGTCGACGAACAGGGCCACGTCGCTGTCCAGGGTCGTGTCGAGCACGCTGACCAGCAGGGTCAGGGCGTTGACTTTGTTCTCGCCGATCGCGGCGTAGTGGCCCAGCAGCGCGGTGCAGGTGATGCCGCCGGAGCAGGCGCCGAGCATGTTCACGTCTTTGCTGCCGGTGATGGCGGTGACCACGTCGACTGCTTCCTTGAGCGCCTCGATGTAGGTCGACAGGCCCCACTCGCGCTGCTCCTTGGTCGGGTTGCGCCAGCTGACGATGAAGGTCTGCACGTTGTTGCGCAGGCAGAACCGCGCCAGGCTCTTGTCCGGGCTCAGGTCGAAAACATAGAACTTGTTGATTTGCGGCGGCACCACCAGCAAAGGACGCTCGTGGACCTGTTCGGTGATCGGCTTGTACTGGATCAGCTCCAGCACATCATTGCGGAACACCACCGCACCTTCGGTCACGCCCAGGCTTTTGCCGACCTCGAACGCACCCATGTTGACCTGGCTCGGCATGCCGCCGTTGTGCACCATGTCCTTGGCCAGATGCGAGAGACCGTCGAGCAGGCTTTTGCCGCCGGTTTCGAAAAAGCGTTTGACCGCTGCAGGGTTGGCCGCCGTGTTGGTCGGGGCAAACGCTTCGGTCATCAGGTTGATCACGAAGTGCCCGCGGGCGACGTCCTTGGGCGAGAGGTTGCTGTCGTCGATCCAGTCGTGGAGTTCCTTGCGCCACGCCAGGTAGGTTTGCAGATAACGTTTATAGAGCGGGTTCTGGCTCCAGGCCGGATCCGCGAAGCGACGGTCATCGCTGGTCGGTTGCAGCTCGGATTTACCGAACAGCACGTTCTTGAGTTCAAGGCCGAAATGCGCAACATGCTTGGCGCTGTGCACCGGTTGCTTGATGGCCTGCCTGAGCACCATTCGAGCAGAAGCCAGTAGATCCTTTCCACGCAGCCCAACGACAGGATTCAGTCCCAAGGTGTTTTCCGAGGCCTGATACTTCAAGTCATCGTTATTCTTGTTACTCATCTACGACGCTCCATTGTCCTGAGACGAGTACCGGGGCCTGCTGTGTAGTCACACAGCCAATGCCAGGTACTACTGCTCGGGTGACCGTTAATACTGCATCACTGCTTTTTGTTCGCAGAGAGCACTGCAGGGAACTTGCCAGCTCCATTGGTTACCCGAGTTTAATTTTTTTCGCAAGCAGGCCAAACGCCGACCCTGAAGCGGAGCATTCAAACAGATGAAATTAGAAAATGCCCTCTAAAGAGCAAGAGGCTCGGGCTAGAGCATCAGCTTGACGACGGACTCGTTGGGGTCGCGGGTTTTTCCGGCCGCTTTCAGTTCGGCAAGATAATCCTCCCAGAGTGCGTCATAACGTCGCCCCAGCTCGTACAGGTATTCCCAGGTGAACAGGCCGCTGTCGTGGCCGTCGTCGAAGGTCAGTTTCAGTGCGTACTGACCGGCCGGTTCTACCTTGCTCAGGCCTACGTTGATCTTGCCAAATTGCAGGATAGGTTTGCCGTGGCCCTGGACCTCGGCGGAAGGAGAGTGCACGCGCAAGAATTCGGCGGGCAGGGTGTATTCCTCGCCGGACGCATATTTGAGCGTCAGGGTTTTCGAGGCTTTGTGCAGTTTGATGTCGGTGGGAATCATGGGAAGGAGCCTTGGGCGGAAAAGCTACAAGCAGCAAGCTTAACTCAGCTTGCCGCATGTAGCTTGCCGCTTGCTGCTCTACAGAATGTAGCGCGACAGGTCTTCGTTCTGCGCCAATTCACCGAGGTGGCTGTTGACGTAGTCGGCGTCGATCTGGATGACCTTGCCGTCATGGCTGCTGGCCAGGTCGCCGGCACTGAACGACACCTCTTCCAGCAGACGCTCGAGCAACGTGTGCAGGCGACGGGCACCGATGTTCTCGGTTTTCTCGTTGACCTGCCAGGCGATCTCGGCGATGCGCTTGATGCCGCTCGGCTGGAACTCGATGCCCAGACCTTCGGTTTTCAGCAGGGCGCAATATTGCTCGGTGAGCGATGCGTGCGGTTCGCTGAGGATGCGCTCGAAATCTTCCGGCGACAGCGCCTTGAGCTCGACACGAATCGGCAGGCGACCCTGCAGCTCGGGCACCAGATCGCTCGGCTTGCTCAGGTGGAAAGCACCCGACGCAATGAACAGGATGTGATCGGTCTTGACCATGCCCAGTTTGGTGTTGACGGTGCAGCCTTCGATCAGCGGCAGCAGGTCGCGTTGCACACCTTCGCGGGAGACGTCGACGCCACCGGAATTGCCGCGCTTGGCGACCTTGTCGATTTCGTCGATGAACACGATGCCGTGTTGCTCGACGGCTTCCAGGGCCTTGGCCTTCAACTCTTCATCGTTGACCAGGCGGCTGGCTTCTTCGTCGCGCACCAGTTTCAGCGCTTCTTTGACCTTGAGCTTGCGAGCCTTCTTTTTGCCCTTGCCCATATTGGCGAACAGGCTTTGCAGCTGGTTGGTCATTTCTTCCATGCCCGGAGGCGCGGAGATATCGACGCCGGCCATTTCGGCGACTTCGATTTCGATTTCCTTGTCATCCAGCTGGCCTTCACGCAGGCGCTTGCGGAACAGCTGACGGGTGTTGGAATCGGCCGTCGGGGCGTCGTCGTTGCTGAACCCCATGCGCGGCGGCGGCAGCAGCGCATCGAGAATGCGCTCTTCGGCGGCGTCTTCGGCGCGATGGCGGACCTTGACGATTTCCTGTTCACGCAGGAGTTTGATGGCGGCATCGGCGAGGTCGCGAATGATCGATTCGACATCGCGGCCAACGTAGCCGACTTCGGTGAACTTGGTCGCTTCGACCTTGATGAACGGCGCGTTGGCCAGTTTGGCCAGGCGACGGGCGATCTCGGTTTTACCGACACCGGTCGGGCCGATCATCAGGATGTTCTTCGGCGTTACTTCAACGCGCAGCTCTTCAGGCAGCTGCATCCGGCGCCAGCGATTGCGCAGGGCAATGGCGACGGCGCGCTTGGCATCGTCCTGGCCGATGATATGGCGATTGAGTTCGTGGACGATTTCACGGGGAGTCATGGACATAGTATTTAGCGGACCTCAAGCAAGAATGAGCCGTGGCGCGATGGCCTGCACGGGCTTACTCGGCGCAGTCCTGCTCCTCAATGGTCTGGGTGTGGTTGGTGAATACACAGATGTCGCCGGCGATGCCGAGGGCGGTTTCGACGATTTCACGGGCCGACAGATCGGTTTTTTTCAGCAGCGCGCTGGCGGCTGCTTGAGCGTAGGCGCCGCCGGAACCCATGGCGATCAGGCCGTCTTCGGGTTCAACCACGTCACCGTTGCCGGTGATGATCAGGGAAGCATCTTTGTTGGCGACGGCGAGCATGGCTTCGAGGCGGCTCAGGGAGCGGTCGGTGCGCCATTCTTTGGCGAGCTCGACAGCGGCGCGAACCAGATGGCCCTGGTGTTTTTCCAGTTGGCCTTCGAAGCGTTCGAAGAGGGTAAAGGCGTCAGCGGTGGCACCGGCAAAACCGGCGATGACCTGGCCGTGGTACAGGCGGCGAACTTTTTTCGCGTTGCCTTTCATCACGGTGTTGCCAAGCGAAACCTGGCCGTCGCCGCCCATGACGACTTTGCCGTGGCGGCGAACTGAAACGATGGTGGTCAAGGGAAGAGTCTCCACGCAGCGGGGCGAAAATGCCTTATGCCCATTCATATGGGGGTGGTGGAGTGGATTTCAACTGTAGGGAGGGAGAGGGGACGGACGGTGTGGGGCAGGAATGGATTTGGTGATAATGAGGACGCCTTCGCGAGCAGGCTCGCTCCCACAGGATTTAGGCTAACCCTGTGGGAGCGAGCCTGCTCGCGAAGAATGATGATGCGGTCTCAGCGGCTCTGGCGTTGTTGTAACAACAGGTTGCTGAAGCCGGCGCCGGCCAGTTGTTTCTGCGCGGTGGTCAGTTGCTCGCGGTTGCTGAACGGGCCGACCAGAACGCGGTACCAGGTTTCGTCCTTTACCGTGCCGGACTCAACCGCCACCGCCTGGCCGAGCAGGATGATCTGCGCACGAACCTTGTCGGCATCAGTTTCCTTGCGGAACGAACCGGCCTGCAGGAAGAACTTCGTCACCGGCGCAGCCTTGACCGGTGGCGCTGGCGGCGGCGTAATGCCGGCCAGGGCCGCCTGGGCGCGGGCGGTGTCGATCTTCGCCGCTTCGGCCGGGGTCACCGGCGTGGTTGGAATGGCCGGCACTTGTGGTGTCGGCAGGGTTTTCTCCGGCACGGCATCCGGCGGCACGATGACTTCCGATTCCGGCAGCAGGGTATAGAAGTCGTACTTCGGCTTCACCGGTTGCGTCGGGCTCGGCGGGGTCTTGTTGGCTTCGGCGATTTTGCTGGCTTTCTGTTGCTGCTCGACCTTCTCGCGCTTGACCGTGTCGCTGCCCTTGCCCGGCTCCAGTTTCATCAGAAACACGATGAACGCTCCGACCGTCAGGCCGATGGCCATCCACAACCAACCCGGGATCGGTTGCTTCGCTGGAGCTTGATAACGGCTGGCGCCACGCTTGGGTGCAGGTTTTTTCTTGGCAGCCAACTTACATGCGCTCCAGTGTTTCCAGGCCCAAGAGTTCCAGGCCTTGCTTGAGAGTACGTCCGGTCAGCGCGGCGAGGCGCAGGCGGCTCTGCATTTGTACCGGGGTGTCGGCGGCGAGGATCGGGCAGTTCTCGTAGAAGCTGGAGAACAGGCCGGCGACGTCATACAGGTAAGTGCAGAGGATGTGCGGCGTGCCTTTCTCGGACACGTTGTTGAGGATTTCACCGAACTGCGCGAGTTTCGCTGCCAGCTCGTGCTCGTGCGGCGCTTCCAGAACGATCTGGCCTTCGACTTCGCTGAAGTCCTTGCCGAGTTTGCGGAATACGCCAGCCACGCGGGTGTAGGCGTACAGCAAGTACGGTGCGGTGTTGCCTTCGAAGTTCAGCATCAGGTCGAAGTTGAAGCTGTAGTCGCTGGTGCGGTGCTTGGACAGGTCGGCGTATTTCACCGCGCCAATGCCCACCACCTTGGCGATGTTGCGCAGCTCGGCTTCGGCCAGCTCAGGGTTCTTGTCTTTCACCAGGGTGTAGGCGCGTTCCTGGGCTTCGGTCAGCAGGTCGATCAGCTTCACCGTGCCGCCATCGCGGGTCTTGAAAGGACGGCCATCGGCGCCGTTCATGGTGCCGAAGCCCATGTGTTCCATTTCCATCGGATGGGTCACGAAGCCTGCCTTGCGCGCCACGGCGAACACTTGCTGGAAGTGCAGGGCCTGACGCTGGTCGACGAAGTACAGCGCGCGATCAGCCTTGAGGGTGCCGCTGCGGTAGCGCACGGCCGCGAGGTCGGTGGTGGCGTAGAGGTAGCCGCCATCAGCCTTGACGATGATCACTGGCAGCGGGTCGCCATCGGCATTCTTGAACTCGTCGAGGAACACGCACTGGGCGCCGTTGCTCTCGACCAGCATGCCGGCGGCCTTGAGGTCGTTGACCACGTTGATCAGGTCGTCGTTGTAGGCGCTTTCGCCCATCACGTCGGCCATGGTCAGTTTGACGTTGAGCAGTTCGTAGATTTTCTGGCAGTGGGACAGCGAGATGTCCTTGAACTTGGTCCACAGCGCCAGGCAGTCCGGATCACCGGCCTGCAACTTGACCACCAGGCCACGGGCGCGGTCGGCGAACTCTTCGGACTCGTCGAAGCGTTGCTTGGCGGCGCGGTAGAAGTTTTCCAGGTCCGATAGCTCGTCGCTGGTGATCGGGTTTTCCTGCAGGTAAGCCATCAGCATGCCGAACTGGGTGCCCCAGTCGCCGACGTGGTTCTGACGGATGACTTCATCGCCGAGGAACTCCAGCACGCGGGCCACGCCGTCGCCGATGATGGTCGAGCGCAAGTGGCCGACGTGCATCTCTTTGGCCAGGTTCGGCGCCGACAGGTCGACCACGGTGCGCTGCACCGGGCCAGCCTTGCGCACGCCGATGTTGGCGTCAGCCAGGGCCGCGTCCAGGCGCGAGGCCAGGGCGTCGGTGTTCTGGAAGAAGTTCAGAAAGCCGGGGCCGGCGATTTCGGTCTTGCTGACGTTTTCGTCAGCCGGCAACGCGGCGATGATTTTTTCCGCCAGGTCGCGGGGCTTCATGCCCGCCGGTTTGGCCAGCATCATGGCGATGTTGCTGGCGAAGTCGCCGTTCTTCTTGTCGCGGGAGTTCTCCACCTGGATCGCCGGCGACAGGCCTTCAGGCAACACACCTTCGTTGACGAGTTGGGTGATGGCTTGTTGGATCAGCTGGCGAATGGTGTCTTTCATGGTCTTCTCTTTCGACCGCTGGCGCGGCGGCGCATCATGCGCTGGTGGAAAAACTGGGCATTATCCGTTGCGAAGGCGGGCTTGCCAACTATAGCGGGCAGGTTATGGATATGTGGTGACAAATCGACCGCTATCGCCGGCAAGCCGGCTCCTGCACTGATCGTGAGTGCTCACGCATGTCGGTGTCAGCGCAAAGCCCTTGTAGGCGCTGGCTTGCCAGCGATCCCAAACTTTAAGTCAATACAAATCCACCGGGTCCACATCCAGAGACCAACGCACCGCCCGCCCGCTCGGCATCTGCTCCAGCACCAGCAACCAACTGGCAAGCAACCGATGCAGCGGCGCCCGGGCCGTTGCCTGCAGCAGCAACTGCGCCCGATAACGCCCGGCCCGGCGCTCCATCGGTGCCGGCACCGGCCCCAGCAATTCGATGCCAGTCAGATTTTGTTCAACCAGCAGACGCTCAGCTTCGCTGCACGCCTCATCAAGAAAACCTTCAGCCTGCCCGGGTTTGTGCGCTTCGGCCCGCAGCAACGCCAGATGCGCAAACGGCGGCAAGCCTGCGGCGCGACGTTCGCTCAAGGCTTGTTCGGCGAACGCGAAATAACCCTGCTCGGTCAACTGTATCAGCAATGGATGGTCGGCCAGGTGCGTCTGAATGATCACCTTGCCCGGTTCTTCGGCGCGCCCTGCGCGGCCCGCGACCTGAACAATCAATTGCGCCATGCGCTCACTGGCGCGGAAGTCGCCGGAGAACAGACCGCCGTCGGCATCCAGAATCGACACCAGCGTCACCCGTGGAAAGTGGTGACCCTTGGCGAGCATCTGCGTGCCGATCAGGATGCACGGCTGGCCTTTTTGAATGGTTGCGAACAACTGGTTCATCGCGTCCTTGCGCGAGGTGCTGTCGCGGTCGACCCGTAATACCGGGTAGTCCGGGAACAGGATCGCCAGGCGTTCCTCCGCCCGTTCGGTGCCCGCGCCCACCGGGCGCAAATCGACTTTGTTGCACTTCGGGCATTGGCGGGGCACGCGTTCGACGTAACCGCAATGGTGGCAGCGCAGCTCGCCGTAACGCTGGTGCACGGTCATGCGCGCGTCGCAGCGCTGGCACTCGGACATCCAGCCGCAGTCGTGGCAAAGCAGGGTTGGCGCAAAGCCTCGGCGATTGAGGAATACCAATACCTGCTGGCCGGCAGCCAGGGTCTGGCCGATGGCTTGTTGCATCGGCCCGGAAATGCCGCTGTCCAGCGGACGGCTTTTTACGTCCAGGCGCAGAAAGCGCGGTTGCTTGGCACCGCCAGCGCGCTCAGTAAGGCGTAGCAGGCCGTATCGACCGGTGTAGGCGTTGTGCAGGCTTTCCAGCGAAGGCGTGGCGGAGCCGAGCACAATCGGGATGTTTTCCTGCCGCGCTCGCACCAATGCCAGATCGCGGGCGTGGTAGCGCAGGCCTTCCTGCTGTTTATAGGAGCCGTCGTGCTCTTCATCGATGATGATCAGCCCCGGGTTTTTCATCGGGGTGAACAGCGCCGAACGGGTGCCGATAATAATGTCGGCCTCGCCATCGCGGGCGGCGAGCCAGGCGTCGAGACGTTCGCGGTCGTTGACCGCCGAGTGGATCAGCGCGATGCGCGCATTGAAACGCTGCTCGAAACGCGCCAGGGTTTGCGGGCCGAGGTTGATTTCCGGAATCAGCACCAGTGCTTGCTTGCCGGCCTCCAGAGTCTCGCGGATGAGCTGCAGGTAGACTTCGGTCTTGCCGCTGCCGGTGACGCCGGCCAGCAGGAACGCGTGGTAACTGTCGAACCCGGCGCGGATCGCTTCATATGCCGCACGCTGTTCCGGGTTCAGCGGCAGCTCGGGTTGGGCAAGCCAGTGTTCATGACGGGCGCCCGGAGCATGGCGGCGGATCTCGACCTGCACCAGATCCTTGGCCAGCAGCAGATCCAGGCTGTCCTTGCTCAGCATCAGTTTGCTCAGCAGTTGATGGGCGACGCCGTGGGGGTGCTGGGCCAGCGTCGCCAGGGCTTCACGTTGACGCGGGGCGCGGGCGATGCGCGGGTCATCGAGGCTCGCCCCCGGCGCGGCGGACCAGAAGCGTTCCTGGCGCGCTTCGGCCAGTTCACCCTGACGCAGCAGTACCGGTAGCGCCCAGCTCAACGTGTCGCCGAGGCTGTGCTGGTAATACTGGGATGTCCACAGGCACAGTTTGAACAGCGCGGGTGGCAACGGTGGCGTGGCGTCGAGCAAGGCCAGCGCGGGCTTGAGTTTTTCCGCTGGTACCTCGCTGGTGTCAGCGACCTCGACCAGGATCCCGATCATCTCGCGCCGGCCAAACGGCACTCGCAGGCGCATGCCGGGGTGCAACTGATCGCGCCGCACGCCGGCTGGAGCGCGGTAGTCGAACAGGCGGCGCAGCGGCGAAGGCAGGGCGAGGCGCAGAATGGCGTCGGGCACGCAGGATGGTCTCTTTAGGCGGGGAAGAAAGGCTGAGCGTGATCCCTGTGGGAGCGGGCTTGCCCGCGAAGAGGCCTTTTCAGGCGGCATCTTCATCGGCTGACAGGACGCTTTCGCGGGCAAGCCCGCTCCCACAGGTTTGTGTGCAGATGATCAGCGTATTGGGGCGGGAGCCTAGCAGACGGTCGGTAGAAGCGACAGCTTGCGTGATCGGCATTGTCTGGTAGAATCCGCGGCCTAATTACGTGCGGTATTCAACAATAGTGTTGGGTGGCGGCACGCTAGCCCGAGGAAGACACCATGAAAGCTGATATCCATCCAGAATACCCAGAAGTAGCTGTTACTTGCAGCTGCGGCAACAAGTTCGAAACTCGTTCGACCTTCGGCAAAGCCCTGGCGATCGACGTTTGCAACGAATGCCACCCGTTCTACACCGGTAAGCAAAAGACTCTGGACACTGGCGGCCGCGTACAGCGCTTCGCAGACCGTTTCGGTGCTTTCGGCGCGAAAAAGGCCTAAGGCCGATCAACTTGGGAAGCCGTTGCGGTTTTTCCATGCTGATGAAAAAGGCGTCCCTTGCGGGCGCCTTTTTTGTGTCTGCGATTTGGCTTTCCGCTGCCCAGGCCTTCTGCCCCGCGCCGGCCGGCCTGACATCCGCCACGGTGCAGCGGGTGGTCGACGGCGACACGCTACGTCTGAGCGATGGCCGCAATGTACGCATGATCGGCTTGAATACGCCGGAGTTGGGCAAGAAAGGTCGCTCCGACGAACCGTTTGCCGTGACTGCGCGCAAACGTCTGGAAGCCTTGGTGGCGGCCAGCGACGGACGGGTCAGCCTGCAACCCGGTAAGGAAAGCAAAGACCGCTATGGCCGCATGCTGGCCCATGTCTACGGCGCCGACGGCGCCAGCCTCGAAGCGCAAATGCTTGCCGAAGGCCTTGGGTTTTTGGTGGCGGTCGCGCCGAATGTCGACCTGGTCAGCTGTCAGCAGGCGGCCGAACGCAGCGCCCGCCAGGCCGGGCTGGGTGTGTGGCGCCAGTCGCCTGTACTGAAAGCGGATCAGATCAGCGCCTCCGGTTTTGCTCTGCTCAGCGGTCGTGTGAGCAAGGTTCAACGCAATCGTGGCGGGGTTTGGATCGAGTTGCAGGACTCGGTTGTACTGCGCGTTGCACCCAATGTGCTGAGCCGATTCGATGTGGCTTCGCTGGAAGGCCTCAAAGGCAAGCAGGTCGAGGCGCGCGGGTGGGTGCTGGATCGCTCGCGCCGTGGCGGCCTCAAAGAAGGTCAGGCGCGATGGATGCTGCCATTGACCGACCCGGCGATGCTTCAGGTGGCGCCGTAAGAAAAAGTTGTAGACATTTTTTCTATCGATTGTGAACAGTCTATCCCTTGTGTTCCGCGGCTCTTGGCCCAAAGTCGTAGGGCCGGGCGCTTGACAGGGGTGACCGGTCAGTCTTGTGGGGATTTTGTGAGGCGCGTATCCTCGCTGACCAGTCTGTCCCACAGTAAAAGCGGAATGCCAAAATGTCTGATCTGAAAACTGCCGCTCTCGAATATCACGCCAATCCTCGTCCAGGAAAGCTGAGTGTCGAGCTCACCAAGGCCACCGCTACCGCCCGCGACCTGTCGCTGGCCTACAGCCCCGGCGTAGCCGAACCAGTACGCGAAATCGCCCGCGATCCTGAACTGGCCTACAAATACACCGGCAAAGGCAACCTGGTTGCAGTCATTTCCGATGGCACCGCGATTCTGGGCCTGGGTAACCTCGGCCCATTGGCTTCCAAGCCAGTGATGGAAGGTAAAGGCGTGCTGTTCAAGCGCTTCGCTGGCATCGACGTTTTCGACATCGAAGTCGACTCCGAAAGCCCGCAAGCCTTCATCGACACCGTCAAGCGCATCTCCATCACCTTCGGTGGCATCAACCTGGAAGACATCAAGGCACCTGAGTGCTTTGAGATCGAGCGCGCTCTGATCGAGCAATGCGACATCCCGGTATTCCATGATGACCAGCACGGCACCGCGATCGTAACCGCAGCCGGCATGATCAACGCCCTGGAAATCGCCGGCAAAACCCTGCCGGAAGCCAAGATCGTCTGCCTGGGCGCCGGCGCTGCCGCCATCTCCTGCATGAAATTGCTGGTGAGCATGGGCGCCAACATCGAAAACATCTACATGGTCGACCGTACCGGCGTGATCCACTCCGGCCGTGACGACCTGAACCAGTACAAGGCTGTTTTCGCTCACGCGACCGAAAAACGCACCCTGGCAGACGCTCTGGAAGGCGCAGACGTGTTTGTCGGCCTGTCCGGTCCGAACCTGTTGAGCGCTGAAGGCCTGCTGTCCATGGCGCCTAACCCGATCGTGTTCGCTTGCTCGAACCCTGATCCGGAAATCTCCCCGGAACTGGCGCACGCCACCCGTAACGACGTGATCATGGCCACCGGCCGTTCGGACTACCCGAACCAGGTCAACAACGTACTGGGCTTCCCGTTCATCTTCCGTGGTGCCCTGGACGTTCGCGCCAAGCGCATCAACGAAGAAATGAAAGTGGCTGCAGCCAACGCCCTGCGCGAACTGGCCAAGCTGCCAGTGCCTCAGGAAGTGTGCGACGCCTACGGCGGCATCAAACTGGAATTCGGTCGTGAGTACATCATTCCGAAGCCAATGGATGCCCGCCTGATCACCCTGATCTCCGATGCCGTGGCGAAAGCCGCCATCGAGACCGGTGTGGCGACCCTGCCGTATCCGAAGAACTACCCGCTGAAAAGCGTGGATGACGTGTTCAACGGCTAAGCCGCTGTAGCGCTTCAATCGAAAGCCCCGGCTCGTCATGAGTCGGGGTTTTTTTATGCCTGAAGGTTTTGTGTTGCCTTTAGGGCTCCATCGCTGGCAAGCCAGCTCCCACAGGGGAATGCGGTCAACTGTGGCTTGCCAGCGAAGAGGCCGGTTCAATCAATGCAAAACGGTCAGATGTAAAAAAGCCCCGCGCTTCTCTCGAAGGCGGGGCTTTTCAATGTGGCTGCGATCAGAACAAATCGATCGGCGCCACTTCATCCGCCGGCAGCGGGCTGCCCGGCGCGTTGCCGTTGCCCAGCTCGTTCACCGATGGCGGCGTGTCTTCGGCCTTGAACAGTTCGAAGTAGGCCCCTGGGGTGCTCGGAGTGGCAGCACGGCCGCTGATCGGATCGACGCGCAGACTAAGGATGCCTTCGGGCTCTGCCTGCGTGTGGGGCGGCAGGCCTTTGAGCGCGGCACCCATGTAATTCATCCAGATCGGCAGGGCGACGGTGCCGCCGAACTCCTTGCGGCCCAGGCTTTCCGGCTGGTCGAAGCCGGTCCAGACGGTAGTCACGTAATCGGCGTTGTAACCGGAGAACCAGGCGTCCTTGGATTCGTTGGTGGTACCGGTTTTGCCCGCGATGTCGCCACGGCCCAGGGCCAGGGCGCGACGGCCGGTGCCGAGTTTGATCACGTCCTCGAGCATGCTGTTGAGGATGTAGGTCGTGCGGCCATCAACGATGCGTTCAGCGACGGCCGGTGCTTGTGTCGCCGGTTGCGTGCTCAGCGTATCGCTCGGGGTGGCGTTGACTGTAAAGGCCTCGGCGACTGGCGCGGCGATGCCGTCGGTGGCCGCGTCGCCCTTCGGTACGCTCGGCGGATTGGCGACGAAAAGCGTATCGCCATTGCGGCTTTCGATCTTGTCGATGAGGTACGGAGTGATCTTGTAGCCACCGTTGGCGAAGGTACTCCAGCCGGTCGCGATCTCCATCGGCGTCAGGGTCGCGGTGCCCAGTGCCAGGGACAGGTTGGGTGGCAGGTCCTGCTTGTTGAAGCCGAAGCGAGTGATGTAGTCGATGGTCTTGCCGACGCCCATCGCTTGCAGCAGGCGGATCGACACCAGGTTGCGCGACTTGTACAGCGCTTCGCGCAAACGGATCGGGCCCAGGAAGGTGTTGGTGTCGTTCTTCGGACGCCAGACCTTGTCCAGGTACTCGTCGACGAACACGATCGGCGCATCGTTCACCAGGCTGGCGGCGGTATAACCATTATCCAGTGCAGCGCTGTAAACGAATGGCTTGAAGCTCGAACCCGGCTGGCGCTTGGCCTGCAATGCGCGGTTGTAGTTGCTCTGCTCAAAGGCAAAACCACCCACCAGCGAGCGGATTGCGCCGTTCTGCGGATCAAGGGATACCAGCGCGCCTTGGGCCTGCGGAATCTGGCTGAACTTGAGCGAGTCGTCCGGTTGGCGCTGGACGCGAATCAGGTCGCCGACCTGAGCGACATCCGACGGCTGCTTCGGATTGGGGCCCATGCTGTTGGTGTTCAGGAACGGGCGAGCCCATTTCATGGTTTCCCAGTTGACGTGTTCCTGTCCGGTGCGGGTCAGTACTTGCAGTCCGGTCTTGTCGACCTGGGTCACGATGGCCGGCTCAAGGCTGCTGATGGTGCGCTGCTTGGTCAGTTCGGTGGCCCAGGCCTCGCGAGTCTTGCCCGGCAGGCGTGATTCAGGGCCACGATAGCCGTGACGCTGGTCGTAGGTCATCAGGCCTTCGTGGAGGGCGGTGCTGGCCATTTCCTGAAGATTGCTCGGCACGGTAGTGGTGACGCGAAAACCTTCGGTGTAGGCGTCGCTGCCATAGCGGCCGACCATTTCGGCACGGGCCATTTCAGCGATGTAGGGGGCGTTCACTTCCGGAGTCGGTACGTGATAACTGGCGTTCAGCGGCTCGTTGATCGCGGTGGTGTAATCGGCTTCGCTGATCTTGCCCAGCTTGTACATGCGCCCCAGGATCCAGTCGCGACGTTCCTTGCTGCGGGCCGGGTTGGCCAGCGGGTTGAAGCGCGAAGGGGCTTTTGGCAATCCGGCGATCATCGCCATCTGCGCCAGGCTGACGTCACGAATCGATTTGCCGTAATACACCTGCGCCGCAGCCTCGATACCGTAGGCGCGGTTGCCCAGGTAGATCTTGTTGACGTACAGCTCAAGGATTTCATCCTTGGTCAACTGACGTTCGATCTGCAAGGCCAGCAGAATCTCAGTGGTTTTGCGCGAGAAGCTGCGTTCGCTGGTCAGGAAGTAGTTCTTCGCCACCTGCATGGTGATGGTGCTGCCACCGGACTGAATGTGGCCGCTTTTGACCAATTGGGTGGCCGCACGCATCAGGCTGCTGGGGTCAACGCCGTAATGGTTGGCGAAATTGTCGTCTTCAGCACTTAGTAACGCATTAATGAAATTGGGGGGAATGTCGGCGAACCTGATCGGTGTGCGGCGCATTTCGCCAAATTCTGCGATCAACTTGTTGTCGCTGCTGTAGACCCGCAATGGAATCTGCAACTGAATGCTTCTCAGGGCCTCCACGGACGGCAAACCGGGGCTAAGGTAAAGAAACGCCCCGCTCAGACCCAGAAGCAGTCCGCAGAAAACCGCGACGATGGACCAACCGAAAAATTTCAGCAGACGAATCAAGGCTTTTGGATATCCAGGGCAAAGAATGAATTTGGCATCAGGGTTCAGGCTAAAGGCGAACGACCCGCGCTTGAGAAAAAGCGGAAAAAAACGCTGGGCATTATAAGCATTTTTCCGGTGCAGGCGTCATTGGCGGCTGCTGTCAAGACGGGCGGAGGGAACGCAACACATATTACAGAGTCCGTAACTCACGGATAGTCATAGGGAATTGCTAGTGCCAGGACTCTTCAACAAAAAAGCCAATACGCTTCTAGGGATCGACATCAGCTCCACCTCGGTGAAACTTCTGGAGCTGAGCCGTCAGGGCGACCGTTATCGGGTCGAGGCCTATGCGGTCGAGCCACTGCCTGCCAGCGCGGTGATCGAGAAAAACATCGCTGAGCTCGAAGGCGTGGGCCAGGCCCTTTCGCGCGTGCTGGTCAAGGCCAGGACCAGCGTCAAGAACGTCGCCGTGGCCGTGTCCGGCTCGGCGGTGATCACCAAGACCATCGAGATGGATGCGGGGCTTTCCGATGACGAGATGGAAAGCCAGCTCAAGATCGAGGCCGATCAATACATCCCTTATCCGCTGGATGAAGTCGCCATCGATTTCGAAGTCCAGGGGGCGTCAGCGCGCAACCCCGAGCGGGTCAACGTGCTGCTCGCCGCCTGCCGCAAGGAAAATGTCGAGGTTCGCGAAGCGGCATTGACCCTGGCCGGGCTGACCGCACGGGTGGTCGACGTGGAGGCCTATGCCCTGGAGCGTTCATTCGGTTTGCTGGCCAGTCAGTTGGCTGCGTCGAAAGAGCGTCTGGTGGCGGTGGTCGACATCGGTGCGACCATGACCACCCTGAGCGTGCTGTTCAATGGACGGATCATCTACACCCGCGAACAACTGTTCGGAGGGCGGCAACTGACCGAAGAGATCCAGCGTCGATACGGCCTGACTGTCGAGCAGGCGGGGCTGGCGAAGAAGCAGGGCGGCCTGCCGGATGATTACGTGCGCGAGGTGTTGCAACCGTTTCGCGAGGCGCTGGTACAGCAGGTGTCCCGTTCGTTGCAGTTTTTCTTTGCGTCCGGTCAGTACCACTCGGTCGATCAGATTCTTTTGGCCGGTGGCACCGCTTCGGTTTCCGGGCTGGATCGATTGATCGAGCAGCAGTTGGGTACGCCGACACAGGTCGCCAATCCGTTTTTCGAGATGACCCTGAGCAGCAAGGTCAACGCCACGGCCCTGACCAGCGATGCCCCGGCCATGATGATCGCCTGCGGGCTGGCCCTCAGGAGTTTTGACTGATGGCACGGATCAATCTTTTACCCTGGCGTGAAGAGCTGCGTGAACAACGCCGCAAACACTTTCTACTGATTCTGGTCGGCGTGCTGGTGGGGTCGACAGGCGCGGTACTGATCGCCAATCAGGCCATCAACAACGCCATCGACCGACAGGTTGCGCGCAACGATTACATCGGCAAACAGATCGTCGTGGTCGATGAGCGGATCAAGCAGATCAGTGAGCTCAAGGCTCGTCGCCAGCAACTGGTCGAGCGCATGCGCATCATCCAGGACCTGCAAGGGAACCGGCCGATCAGTGGGCGGATTTTTGATCAACTCGCGCGTACTTTGCCGGACGGGGTCTATTTCACTGAAGTCAAAATGTCAGGTAAGACCTTGTCGATCAGCGGTGCGGCAGAATCGAACAACCGTGTTTCCGATCTGATGCGAAATCTGGATGCGTCCGATTGGTTCGATGCCCCCAGTCTGACCGAAGTGAAAGCGACCACCGCAGGTCAGCTGGATCAAGCCAACGTCTTTCAGTTGAGCGTGCGTCAGACGCAGCCTGCTGCCGTGGAGGGCGGGAAATGAGCCTGACCCAGTGGTTTGAAGGGCTGCGCAAGATCGACATCAATGAACTGGACACCAACAACATCGGTTCCTGGCCACCCGTGATCAAGGTGCTGGTGGCTGTACTGCTGATGGCGCTGGTGTTGTCGCTGGGTTACAGCTTTTCCACCAGCGAGCTGGAGACTCAGCTTGATCTCAAGCGCGAAGAAGAGTCGACCCTCAAAGCGCAGTTCGCCACCAAGGCGCACATGGCGGCAAACCTCGAGCTCTACACGCAACAGATGAAAGAGATGGAAAACTCCTTTGGTGTGCTGCTGCGGCAATTGCCCAGCGATACCGAAGTGCCCGGTCTGCTGGAAGACATCACCCGCACCGGTCTGGGCAGTGGTCTGGAGTTTGAAGAAATCAAACTGCTGCCGGAGGTGACCCAGCCGTTCTACATCGAATTGCCGATCCAGATTACCGTCACCGGTGCCTATCACGACCTCGCGACGTTCGTCAGCGGCGTGGCCGGGCTGCCGCGCATCGTCACCCTGCATGATTTCGACCTGTCCCCAGTCAACCCTGACGGCGGGCCGAAACTGCGCATGAGCATCCTGGCCAAGACCTATCGCTACAACGACAAAGGGCTGCGTCAATGAGCCTTGTTCGCGGATTTACCTTGGCGCTCTTGCTGGTCGCCCTGGCCGGTTGTGGTGGTGAAGACTTCGGTGACCTGGACGCCTACATGAACGAAATGCGCCTTCGGGCGCCGGGGAAGATTGAACCAACGCCGACATTCCGGTCTTACCCGACATTCACCTACAGCGCGGCGAACCTGCGCAGCCCGTTTTCCCGGCAAGTCAGAATCGACCTGGCCGGTCAGAAACATGGGTCGCGTAACGTCAAGCCAGACCCGAACCGGGTCAAGCAGTACCTCGAGGGTTTCAATATCGAGCAGTTTGAAATGGTCGGCACGATTTCCAATGCGGCGGGCTCCTTTGCGCTGTTGCGCGGGGCCGGCGGGGTGCATCGGCTGAAGGTCGGCGATTACCTGGGGCGTAACGACGGGCGAATAGTCGCCATCAGCAGCGCCCAGGTCGACGTGGTCGAAATCGTCCCGGATGGCGAAGGTGCCTGGCTGGAAAGGCCGCGGACCATCCCTTTGAAAGAGCACTCATAGTGGAACTCGAAAAATGAACAGGATTTTCTTCACCCTCGGAATGTCGCTATGGATAGCGTTGCTGTCGCCGATGGTACAAGCGGCCAATCTCAAGGCGCTGGATGTTGCAGCACTGCCAGGCGACCGCGTCGAGTTGAAGTTGGGGTTCGATGAGCCACCGCCGCCGCCCAGTGGTTACACCACGGAGTCGCCCGCGCGGATCGCAATCGACCTGCCTGGCGTGGTCAGCCAGTTGACCAGCAAGACCCGCGATCTGGGCGCCGGCAACGCCCGCAGCGCAACAGTGGTCGAGGACAAGGACCGCACGCGGCTGATTATCAATCTGACCCAGCTGACGCCGTACAGCACGCGCGTCGAAGGCAACAACCTGTTCGTCGTGGTCGGGCAGGGTGGCAAAAGCGCGGTGTCGCGACCGATCGTCACCGCCATTGCGGCCAAATCCCCGGCGCGCCCGGTTGCGTCGGCAGGCAAGGCCATTCGCGGCGTGGACTTCCAGCGGGGCACTCAGGGTGAAGGCAATGTGGTGATCGACTTGTCGGATCCTTCCATTGCGCCCGACATCCAGGAGCGCGAGGGCAAGATCATTCTCGGTTTCGCCAGGACCCGTTTGCCCGAGCCATTGCGAGTGCGCCTGGACGTCAAGGATTTCGCCACGCCGGTGCAGTTCGTCAATGCCAATGCCACCGGCGACAGAGCCACTATCACCATTGAGCCCAGCGGGGCCTTCGATTATTCGACCTACCAGACCGATAACAAACTGACCGTCAGCATCCGCCCGATGACCGCCGACGACCTGCAAAAGCGTAACGCCGACCGCTACGCCTACAGCGGAGAAAAGCTCTCGCTGAACTTCCAGGACATTGATGTGCGCTCGGTGCTGCAATTGATCGCCGATTTTACCAACCTCAATCTGGTGGCCAGCGACACCGTGCAAGGCGGCATTACCCTGCGTCTGCAAAACGTCCCCTGGGACCAGGCACTGGATCTGGTGCTGAAAACCAAGGGCCTGGACAAGCGCAAAATCGGTAATGTCCTGTTAGTGGCGCCGGCCGATGAAATTGCCGCCCGTGAACGCCAGGAGCTGGAGTCGCAGAAGCAGATCGCCGAACTCGCGCCGCTGCGTCGCGAGCTACTTCAGGTCAACTATGCCAAGGCGGCCGATATCGCCAAGCTGTTCCAGTCGGTGACCAGTGCCGAGTCGAAAATCGACGAACGGGGTTCGATCACTGTCGATGAGCGCACCAACAACATCATCGCCTACCAGACCCAGAACCGACTCGACGAGCTGCGTCGGATCGTGGCGCAACTGGATATCCCGGTGCGGCAAGTGATGATCGAGGCGCGCATCGTCGAAGCCAACGTCGATTACGATAAAAGCCTGGGCGTGCGCTGGGGTGGCTCGATCCAGAACAAGGGCAACTGGAATACGTCGGGCGTCAGCAACGGTGCCAATGCGTCATCGACCATCGGCACGCCGGGCAGCACCAGCACCAATTCACCGTTCGTCGACCTGGGGGCAGTCAACAATACCTCGGGAATCGGCATTGCCTTCATCACCGACAATGTCTTGCTGGACCTTGAGCTGACCGCCATGGAGAAAACCGGCAACGGCGAAATTGTCTCGCAACCCAAGGTGGTCACGTCCGACAAAGAGACGGCGAAGATCCTCAAGGGCACCGAGATTCCCTATCAGGAAGCCAGCTCCAGTGGCGCCACTTCCGTGTCCTTCAAGGAGGCTTCGCTGTCGCTGGAGGTCACCCCGCAAATCACGCCGGACAACCGGATCATCATGGAGGTGAAGGTCACCAAGGACGAGCCGGACTACCTGAACAAAGTCCAGGATGTGCCGCCGATCAAGAAAAACGAAGTCAACGCCAAGGTCCTGGTCAACGATGGCGAGACCATCGTCATTGGTGGTGTTTTCTCAAATACTCAGAGCAAGGTTGTAGATAAGGTGCCATTTCTTGGCGATGTGCCGTATCTTGGCCGCCTTTTCCGGCGTGACGTGGTTTCGGAGAAAAAATCCGAGCTGTTGGTGTTTCTCACTCCGCGTATCATGAATAACCAGGCGATTGCTGTGAGTCGTTGATTCTGTGCGAAATTTGATTCTTGTAGGACCGATGGGCGCTGGAAAAAGCACCATCGGCCGGTTGCTGGCCAAAGAGCTGCGCTTGCCATTCAAAGATTCCGATAAGGAAATTGAATTACGCACGGGCGCCAATATCCCATGGATCTTCGATAAAGAAGGCGAACCGGGCTTTCGTGATCGCGAGCAGGCCATGATTGCCGAGCTGTGCGATTACGACGGCGTGGTGCTGGCGACCGGTGGTGGCGCTGTCATGCGCGAAGCCAATCGTCGGGCACTGCACGCCGGCGGTCGCGTGGTCTATCTGCATGCTTCCGTCGAGCAGCAGGTCGGGCGCACCTCTCGCGATCGCAATCGTCCCTTGCTTCGCACCGCCGATCCAGCCAAGACCCTTCGGGATCTGCTGGCGATCCGCGATCCGCTTTATCGGGAAATCGCCGATCTGGTGGTGGAAACCGATGAGCGGCCACCGCGAATGGTTGTGCTCGATATTCTGGAACGTCTGCAGCAGCTACCGCCCCGTTAAAGCGCCGCGTGAAATGCGCTATCCTCGGCGTCCCGCCATGACCGCACACGGTTGTGGCGGCTGGCTACCGAACGGCGTCACACCCGCTGAGGCCGTGGACATTCGTTAATTCAAGGCAGGACGCCTGATTCCATCTTCACTGTGGGGACACATGCAGACACTCAAGGTCGATCTAGGCGAGCGCAGCTACCCGATTCACATTGGCGAAGGTTTGTTGGATCAGCCTGAGCTGCTGGCCCCGCATATTCGCGGACGGCAAGTGGCGATCATCTCCAACGAAACCGTTGCGCCGCTCTATCTCGAACGTCTGACCCGCAGTCTGGCGCAGTTCTCGGTGATTTCTGTGGTGTTGCCCGATGGCGAAGCCTTCAAGACCTGGGAAACCCTGCAACTGATTTTTGATGGTCTGCTGACCGCCCGGCACGACCGCCGCACCACCGTGATCGCCCTTGGTGGCGGTGTTATTGGTGACATGGCCGGTTTTGCTGCCGCGTGTTACCAGCGCGGTGTTGATTTCATTCAGGTCCCGACCACGCTGTTGTCGCAAGTCGACTCTTCCGTGGGCGGCAAGACCGGGATTAACCATCCGTTGGGCAAGAACATGGTAGGCGCTTTCTATCAGCCGAACGTGGTGCTGATCGATACCGCTTCCCTCAATACCCTGCCGGCCCGCGAACTGTCTGCCGGCCTGGCTGAAGTCATCAAGTACGGGCTGATCTGCGACGAGCCGTTTCTGACATGGCTCGAAGACAATGTCGATCGGTTGCGCAAGCTGGATCAACAGGCCCTGACTTACGCCATCGAACGTTCCTGCGCGGCCAAGGCTGCGGTGGTCGGTGCCGACGAAAAAGAGACCGGTGTGCGAGCCACGCTCAACCTCGGTCACACCTTCGGTCATGCCATCGAAACCCACATGGGCTATGGTGTCTGGCTTCACGGTGAAGCCGTGGCTGCTGGCACCGTAATGGCTCTTGAGATGTCCGCGCGCCTTGGCTGGATCAGCGAGCAGGAGCGCGATCGCGGCATCCGGCTGTTCCAGCGCGCCGGGCTGCCGGTCATCCCGCCTGAAGAGATGACCGAAGCCGATTTCCTTGAACATATGGCAATTGATAAAAAAGTGATCGACGGTCGTTTGCGCCTGGTGCTGCTGCGCCACATGGGCGAAGCAGTAGTAACCGACGATTATCCGAAAGAGGTTCTACAGGCCACGCTGGGAGCGGATTACCGCGCCCTGGCTCAGCTTAAAGGTTAATAAGAACGCGATGACTAGTTTGCATGCCGACGAGGCTTTCCTCGGCCATTACCAGTTGAGTCATGACCCTTTTGCTCCCCGGGTGCCTGGCTTCAAGTTTTTCCCGGCCCAGCGCAAACCCGTGCTGGGGCAGTTGCATCACCTGGCGCGTTACAGCCAGTTGCTGCTGGTGGTCACGGGTCCACAGGGCAGCGGCAAAACCCTGCTGCGTCAGGCTTTGGTGGCCAGCACCAATAAACAGTCGGTGCAGAGCGTGGTGGTTTCCGCCCGTGGCGCCGGCGATTCGGCGGGTGTGCTGCGTCAGGTTGCCCAGGCGCTGGACGTTGCCCAGGCCGAGATCGGCGCGATCCTGGATCAGGTGGTGCAACTGGCGCTCACCGGTCAGGAGGTCTATCTGCTGGTGGATGACGCCGAGCAGCTCGACGAATCCGCGCTCGAAGCGTTGATGGCCCTGGGTGCCGGTGCGCCGGAAGGTCGTCCGCATGTATTCCTGTTTGGCGAATCGTCGATGATTGCCCAGCTCGAGCAATTGAGCCTCGAGGAAGAGCGCTTCCACGTCATCGAGCTGCAGCCCTACACCGAAGAAGAAACCCGTGAATACCTGGACCAGCGCCTCGAAGGTGCAGGTCGGGGTATCGAACTTTTCACCGCGGATCAGATCTCTGATATTCACGAAAGCTCCGAGGGTTGGCCTGGCAATATCAACCAGGTTGCCCGCGATGCAATGATCGAAGCCATGATTGCCAGCCGCTCAGCGGTGAAGCGTCCAAGTATGGGGTTCAATATGCCGAAGAAACACGTATTGGCGATTTCCGCCGTCGTCGTGGTCGCGGTAGCCGCCGCCTGGTTGATGCCGGGTCGCAGCAAAGCACCGACCACTGGTGCTCCGGCCAACGAACAGGCGCAATTGCCGCTCGGCCAGGGTGCACCTCAGTCGAACGGTGGCGCGCCAGCCGTCGAATTCGCCGGTAACACGCAGCCGATGCCGCTGCCGTTGGTCGGTAACTCTCAGCCGGTCATGCGTGGTCCTCTGGCCGAAGCGGCCGGAGATATCACTGAAGGCGACGATGGCGTACCGCTTGAGGGTTCCAGCGAGACTCCGCCGACCGTCACCACCACCGCGCCGCCAGCGGGCGTTCCGGCCGGCCCTGCGCCGACCCCGGCGGCCAAACCGGTCCCGGCACCGACTCAAGTCGCTACCGCCAAGCCAGCGCCGGTTACAGCCCCTGCGGCCAAGCCAGCCCCGGCACCCGCCAAACCCGCCGTTGCCACCGCCAAGCCTGCCGAGAAACCAGCCGCCACCAAGGCTGCCGGTGGTACCTGGTATGCCGGTCAGGCACCGGGTAACTACGTGGTGCAGATCCTCGGCATCAGCTCCGAAACGGCTGCGCAAAACTACGTCAAGGAGCAGGGCGGCGAGTACCGTTACTTCAAGAAAGTACTGAACGGCAAACCGCTTTACGTCATCACCTACGGCAGTTTCAGCAACCGCGATGCAGCCGTTTCCGCCATCAAGGCCTTGCCAGCGAAGGTTCAGGCTGGTAAACCTTGGCCTCGCACTGTCGCCAGCGTCCAACAGGAACTGGCAACAACTCGCTGAAGATTCGGCGGCCTTACCCAGGCCGCCTCTCCAAGCACCTCAAAATTTCTGCACGGCATGCCGCCTCTACAGGCCGCGTGCCTTGTGGTGTCTGCGTCACAGTAGTCTTTGAGTCGTTGCGGTCAGAATTAAAAAAGTTTTGACTAGCACAGCAGATCGCTTTAAACCTTTCACAAATGCGACATAGATTTGCGACATTTCGTCGTCAAATTTGTGAGCCTCCGTGTCGGTGTGTACAATGACCTCCCTTTTGCCCCCGCAAAGCTGGCGTACGTCCAGCGCGGATGGTAAGTGGTTGAATTGAAAAGAAATTTGCCTCGATCAGAGGCAGCCTGGTGAGAAAGTGTCTATGAAAGCAGGTCTGTACCAACCAGATGAATTCAAGGATAACTGCGGTTTCGGCCTGATAGCCCATATGCAGGGCGAGCCCAGTCATACCCTTTTGCAAACGGCCATCGAGGCCCTGACCTGCATGACCCACCGCGGTGGGATTAATGCCGACGGCAAGACCGGTGACGGTTGCGGTCTGCTGATTCAAAAGCCGGACGTGTTCCTGCGAGCCATCGCCCAGGAAACCTTCGGTGTAGAACTGCCCAAGCAATATGCCGTGGGCATGGTCTTCTTCAACCAGGACCCGGTCAAAGCCGAAGCCGCTCGCGAGAACATGAACCGCGAGATCCTGGCCGCCGGCCTGCAACTTGTCGGCTGGCGCAAAGTGCCGATCGATACCAGCGTCCTCGGCCGTCTGGCCCTTGAGCGCCTGCCGCAGATCGAGCAGGTGTTCATCGGCGGTGAAGGCCTGAGCGATCAGGACATGGCCGTCAAGCTTTTCACTTCCCGTCGTCGCTCGTCCGTGGCAAACGCCGCCGACACCGACCACTACGTCTGCAGCTTTTCGCACAAGACCATCATTTATAAAGGCCTGATGATGCCGGCGGATTTGACCGCCTTCTATCCAGACCTGAGCGATGAGCGCCTGCAAACCTCGATTTGCGTGTTCCACCAGCGCTTCTCCACCAATACCCTGCCGAAATGGCCGCTGGCTCAACCGTTCCGCTTCCTGGCGCACAACGGCGAGATCAACACCATCACCGGCAACCGCAACTGGGCCGTGGCCCGTCGCACCAAGTTCACCAACGACTTGATGGACCTGGAAGAGCTCGGCCCGCTGGTCAACCGCGTGGGCTCCGACTCTTCGAGCATGGACAACATGCTCGAGTTGATGGTCACCGGTGGCATCGACCTGTTCCGTGGCGTACGGATGATCATTCCGCCTGCGTGGCAGAACGTCGAAACCATGGACCCGGATCTGCGTGCGTTCTACGAATACAACTCGATGCACATGGAACCGTGGGACGGCCCGGCCGGCGTGGTAATGACCGACGGTCGCTACGCGGTGTGCCTGCTCGACCGTAACGGTCTGCGTCCGGCGCGTTGGGTCACCACCAAGAACGGCTTCATCACCCTGGCGTCCGAAATCGGTGTCTGGAACTACCAGCCTGAAGACGTGCTCGCCAAGGGTCGCGTTGGCCCGGGCCAGATCTTTGCCGTGGACACCGAAACAGGGCAGATCCTCGACACCGATGCGATCGACAACCGCCTGAAGTCCCGTCATCCGTACAAGCAATGGCTGCGCAAGAACGCCCTGCGCATCCAGGCGACCATGGAAGACAACGACCACGGTTCGGCGTTCTACGACGTCGATCAGCTCAAGCAATACATGAAGATGTACCAGGTCACGTTCGAAGAGCGCGACCAGGTGCTGCGTCCGCTCGGCGAACAGGGCTACGAAGCCGTGGGCTCGATGGGCGACGATACGCCGATGGCCGTGCTGTCCCAGCGCGTGCGCACGCCGTACGACTATTTCCGCCAGCAGTTCGCACAGGTGACCAACCCGCCGATCGACCCGCTGCGTGAAGCGATCGTGATGTCGCTGGAGATCTGCCTCGGTGCCGAACGCAACATCTTCCAGGAGTCGCCGGAACACGCTTCGCGCGTGATCCTCAGCTCGCCGGTCATTTCCCCGGCCAAGTGGCGTTCGCTGATGAACCTTGATCGTCCGGGCTTCGAGCGCACGATCATCGACCTCAACTACGACGAAAGCGTCGGCCTCGAAGCGGCGATCCGCAACGTGGCCGATCAGGCTGAAGAAGCCGTGCGCGCCGGTCGTACCCAGGTCGTGCTGAGTGACCGTCACATCGCTCCGGGCAAGCTGCCGATCCACGCTTCCCTGGCCACCGGCGCGGTACACCACCGCCTGACCGAAAAAGGCCTGCGTTGCGACTCCAACATCCTCGTGGAAACCGCGACCGCTCGCGATCCGCACCACTTCGCCGTGTTGATCGGTTTCGGCGCCTCTGCCGTTTACCCGTTCCTGGCTTACGAAGTGCTGGGCGACCTGATCCGTACCGGTGAAGTGCTGGGCGACCTCTACGAGGTGTTCAAGAACTACCGCAAAGGCATCACCAAAGGCTTGCTCAAGATCCTCTCGAAGATGGGTATCTCGACCATCACTTCGTACCGTGGTGCGCAGCTGTTCGAAGCCATCGGCCTGTCCGAGGAAGTCTGCAACCTGAGCTTCCGTGGCGTGCCAAGCCGTATCAAAGGTGCGCGTTTCGTCGACATCGAAGCCGAGCAGAAAGCACTCGCCACCGAAGCCTGGAGCCCGCGCAAGCCGATCCAGCAGGGTGGTTTGCTGAAGTTCGTCCACGGTGGCGAATATCACGCGTACAACCCGGACGTGGTCAACACCCTGCAAGCCGCCGTGCAGCAGGGCGACTACAGCAAGTTCAAGGAATACACGTCGCTGGTGGATAACCGCCCGGTGTCGATGATCCGCGACCTGCTGAAAGTCAAAACCCTCGACACGCCGCTGGACATCAGCGAGATCGAACCGCTGGAATCGGTGCTCAAGCGCTTCGACTCCGCCGGCATCTCCCTGGGTGCCCTGTCGCCGGAAGCGCACGAAGCCCTGGCCGAAGCCATGAACCGCCTCGGTGCGCGTTCCAACTCCGGTGAAGGCGGCGAAGACCCGGCGCGCTACGGCACCATCAAGAGCTCGAAAATCAAACAAGTCGCGACTGGCCGTTTCGGTGTGACCCCGGAATACCTGGTCAACGCTGAAGTGCTGCAGATCAAGGTTGCCCAAGGCGCCAAGCCGGGCGAGGGCGGTCAACTGCCAGGCGGCAAGGTCAACGGTCTGATCGCCAAGCTGCGTTACGCAGTGCCGGGCGTGACCCTGATTTCGCCACCGCCGCACCACGACATTTACTCGATCGAAGACTTGTCGCAGCTGATTTTCGACCTGAAACAAGTCAACCCGAAAGCGCTGGTCTCGGTGAAGCTGGTAGCAGAAGCCGGCGTCGGCACCATTGCCGCCGGTGTGGCCAAGGCCTATGCGGATCTGATCACCATCTCCGGCTACGACGGTGGTACCGGTGCATCGCCACTGACCTCGATCAAATACGCGGGCGCGCCGTGGGAACTCGGCCTGGCCGAAACCCACCAGACCCTGCGCGGCAACGACCTGCGCGGCAAAGTCCGGGTACAAACCGACGGCGGTCTGAAAACCGGCCTCGACGTGATCAAGGCCGCCATTCTCGGCGCTGAAAGCTTCGGCTTCGGCACCGCGCCAATGATCGCCCTGGGCTGCAAATACCTGCGTATCTGCCACCTGAACAACTGCGCCACCGGCGTCGCGACTCAGAACGAGAAGCTGCGCAAGGATCACTACATCGGTACCGTCGACATGGTGGTGAATTTCTTCACCTACGTCGCCGAAGAAACCCGTGAGTGGCTGGCCAAGCTGGGCGTGCGCTCCCTCGAAGAGCTGATCGGCCGTACCGATCTGCTGGAAGTCCTCGAAGGGCAGACCGCCAAGCAACATCACCTGGACCTGACGCCGTTGCTGGGCAGCGACCACGTGCCGGCGGACAAGCCGCAGTTCTGCGGCGTGGAACGCAACCCGCCGTTCGACAAAGGCCTGCTGGCCGAGAAAATGGTCGACATGGCCACCTCAGCGATCAACGACCTGAGCGGCGCTGAATTCGAACTGGATATCTGCAACTGCGACCGTTCGATCGGCGCGCGGATCTCCGGCGAAATCGCCCGTAAGCACGGCAACCAGGGCATGGCCAGCGCGCCAATCACCTTCCGCTTCAAGGGTACGGCGGGTCAGAGCTTCGGCGTGTGGAACGCCGGCGGCCTGAACATGTACCTGGAAGGCGACGCCAACGACTACGTCGGCAAAGGCATGACCGGCGGCAAGCTGGTCATCGTTCCGCCGAAGGGCAGCGTCTACAAGACTCAGGACAGTGCCATCATCGGCAACACCTGCCTGTACGGCGCCACTGGCGGCAAACTGTTCGCCGCCGGCACCGCGGGCGAGCGTTTCGCCGTGCGTAACTCGGGTGCCCACACGGTTGTGGAAGGCACTGGCGATCACTGCTGCGAGTACATGACTGGTGGTTTTGTCTGCGTCCTGGGCAAGACCGGTTACAACTTCGGCTCTGGCATGACCGGCGGTTTCGCCTACGTGCTCGACCAGGACAACACCTTCGTTGACCGGGTCAACCATGAACTGGTGGAAATCCAGCGGATCAGCGGCGAGGCGATGGAAGCCTACCGTAGCCATTTGCAACGCGTGCTGAACGAGTACGTCGAGGAAACCGACAGCGAGTGGGGTCGTGAACTCGCCGAGAACCTCGATGATTACGTACGTCGTTTCTGGCTGGTCAAGCCTAAGGCTGCCAACCTGAAATCGTTGCTTTCCAGCACCCGTGCCAACCCGCAGTGATATGCGCCTGAAGAGTTTGATGAGGTTTTAAAATGGCTGAACGTCTGAATAATGACTTCCAGTTCATCGAGGTCGGGCGCAAGGATCCGAAGAAGAAACTGTTGCGTCAACGCAAGAAAGAGTTCGTGGAAATCTACGAACCCTTCAAACCCCAGCAGTCGGCCGACCAGGCCCACCGCTGCCTGGGCTGCGGTAACCCGTATTGCGAATGGAAGTGCCCGGTGCACAACTTCATTCCCAACTGGCTGAAACTGGTGGCCGAGGGCAATATCCTCGCGGCTGCCGAGCTGTCGCACCAGACCAACACCTTGCCGGAAGTCTGCGGCCGGGTGTGCCCGCAGGATCGCCTGTGCGAGGGTGCGTGCACCCTCAACGACGGCTTCGGCGCGGTGACCATCGGTTCGGTGGAGAAGTACATCACCGACACCGCGTTCGCCATGGGCTGGCGCCCGGACATGTCCAAGGTCAAGCCGACCGGCAAGCGTGTCGCGATCATCGGCGCCGGGCCTGCGGGCCTGGGCTGCGCTGACGTGCTGGTACGTGGTGGCGTGACCCCGGTTGTGTTTGACAAGAACCCGGAAATCGGTGGCCTGCTGACCTTCGGCATCCCCGAGTTCAAGCTGGAAAAGACCGTGCTGAGCAATCGCCGCGAAGTCTTCACCGGCATGGGCATCGAGTTCCGCCTGAACACCGAGGTGGGCAAGGACGTGACCATGGAGCAATTGCTCGAAGAATACGATGCCGTATTCATGGGCATGGGCACCTACACCTACATGAAGGGCGGTTTTGCCGGTGAAGACCTGCCGGGCGTGTACGACGCGCTGGACTTCCTGATCGCCAACGTCAACCGCAACCTGGGCTTTGAAAAGTCGCCGGAAGATTTCGTCGACATGAAAGGCAAGAAGGTCGTGGTTCTCGGTGGTGGTGACACGGCGATGGACTGCAACCGTACTTCGATTCGCCAGGGCGCCAAGTCGGTGACCTGTGCGTATCGTCGTGACGAAGCCAACATGCCGGGTTCGCGCAAAGAGGTGAAGAACGCCAAGGAAGAAGGCGTGAAATTCCTCTACAACCGCCAGCCGATCGCTATTGTCGGCGAAGACAAGGTCGAAGGCGTGAAGGTGGTCGAGACCCGTCTCGGCGAACCGGACGCCCGTGGCCGTCGCAGCCCCGAGCCGATCCCGGGCTCCGAAGAGATCATCCCGGCCGACGCCGTGGTCATCGCTTTCGGTTTCCGTCCAAGCCCGGCGCCTTGGTTCGAACAGTTCAGTATCCAGACCGACAGCCAGGGCCGCGTCGTGGCCCCGGAACAAGGCCAGTACAAGCACCAGACCAGCAACCCGAAAATCTTCGCCGGTGGCGACATGGTTCGCGGTTCTGACCTGGTGGTGACGGCAATCTTCGAAGGCCGCAATGCCGCCGAAGGGATCCTGGATTACCTGGGCGTTTAAGCTTCGTTAAAAACAGCACTGCAATACCTGTGGGAGCTGGCTTGCCAGCGATAGCATCACCTCGGTCTACCTGACGAACCGAGGTGTCTGCATCGCCGGCAAGCCGGCTCCCACAGTGTTTTGTGCTGCTGCAAACACTGCATGCAACCGCGACAAATTGACCCGATAGACAAAAGGTGCGGCGCTTGCCGTGCCTTTTGCCTCCGGCTCTGAGAAAATGCCCGCACTTTTTTTCCGGATGCCGACATGACTGCCCTGAAGAACGACCGTTTCCTGCGCGCCCTGCTCAAGCAACCTGTAGATGTCACCCCCGTGTGGATGATGCGCCAGGCCGGACGCTACCTGCCTGAATACCGCGCCAGCCGTGCCCAGGCCGGTGATTTCATGAGCTTGTGCATGAACCCGGAATTCGCTTGCGAAGTCACGATGCAACCGCTTGACCGCTATCCACAACTGGACGCGGCGATCCTCTTTTCCGACATCCTGACCATCCCCGATGCCATGGGCCAGGGCCTGTACTTCGAAACCGGCGAAGGTCCGCGCTTCAAGAAAGTCGTCAGCACCCTGGCTGACATCGAAGCCCTGCCGATTCCTGATCCACACAAAGACCTCGGTTACGTGATGGACGCCGTCAGCACGATCCGTCGCGAGCTGAACGGCCGTGTGCCGCTGATCGGCTTCTCCGGCAGCCCATGGACCCTCGCCACTTACATGGTTGAAGGCGGCTCGTCGAAAGACTTCCGCAAGACCAAAGCGATGCTCTACGACAACCCGCAAGCCATGCACCTGCTGCTGGATAAACTGGCGCAGTCGGTCACCAGCTACCTCAACGGCCAGATCATGGCCGGTGCCCAAGCGGTGCAAATCTTCGATACCTGGGGCGGCAACCTGTCGGCGGCGGCGTATCAGGAATTCTCCCTGGCCTACATGAAGAAAATCGTCAACGGCCTGATCCGCGAGCACGATGGCCGCAAGGTGCCGGTGATCCTGTTCACCAAGAACGGCGGCCTGTGGCTGGAAAGCATCGCCGATGCCGGCGCCGATGCACTGGGCCTGGATTGGACCTGCGACATCGGTAATGCCCGTGCCCGTGTCGGTGACAAAGTCGCCCTGCAAGGCAACATGGACCCGACCGTGCTCTACGCCAAGCCGGAAGCGATTCGCACCGAAGTCGGACGCATCCTGGCCAGCTACGGCAAAGGCAGTGGCCACGTGTTCAACCTGGGTCACGGCATCACGCCGGAAGTCGATCCGGAACATGCCGGTGCATTCTTGCGCGCGGTGCATGAACTGTCGGCGCAGTATCACGAATAACTGTCTTTGACGTGATCGAAAGCCTGTCCGGCCTGGTGCCCGACAGGCTTTTTTATGCGCAGCTTTCCTTGTTTAGCTGAGCTCACTGTTTGTAAGAATTCTTTCGTCCAATGTCGGAGAACGAGCCTTAGAGACGGTTCCTGCTGTCAGCAGGGATGTTTCCTACATAGAAAACGCATTCATCCAAGTAAGGTTCGGACCCTTGCTCAGCCCCACGGCTGAGCAATATCGCAAACATCAGCGCCAGCAATGCGCGCCTTAAATTTCGATAAGTAGTCTGGACCTCATTTGATGAAAAATACTTCGTACAAAGGAAGTGCGTTTGCCGCCTGCACTTCTTCGATGATCCTGTTATCGGCAATGTTGGCCTCTCAAAGTGCTTCCGCCCATGGCTTTCTGGAAGTACCGCCGTCCCGTGCGCTGGCCTGTCAGAAAGGCCTGAATACCCAATGTGGCGGCGCGCAATACGAACCACAAAGTGTCGGCGAAACCTTCAAGGGCTTTCCCGCCGGCGTCGGTGGCGCGCCCTTGCAGGGACCGGTCGACGGCAAGATTGCAAGCGGTGGTCACTCGCTGTTCTCCGCCATGGATGCACAGTCCGCCACCCGTTGGCACCTGACGGAAATCAAGGACCGCACGATCGATTTCCAGTGGCACTACACCGCCGTTCACCCAGCCACCAAGCACGAATACTTCATTACCCGTAATGGCTGGAATCCAAACGAAGCACTCAAGCGTGCCACGTTCGAAAGCACGCCGTTCTGCACCGTCGACGGTGGCAATCAGAAACCGTCGAACAGCGACAAGCACAACTGCACCATCCCCGCGGACAAGTCCGGTCATCACGTCATCCTGGCCATCTGGACCGTCGGTGACACTGACGCCGCGTTTTACAACGCAGCGGACGTGAACATCCTGGCGGAACCCGAGCTTCCGGGTGGCTGGACTTCCGTGGGCAGCATTTCGCCTTCGACTCCTTTGATGGTGGGGGACAAGGTCAAGGCCCGGGCGTTCTCCGCCAATGGCGAGAACCCTGAATACAGCGTCGAGATCGCCATCAACTCGGCCGATGAAGGCCTGCCAAACAACTGGTCGTTCAAGCTGGCAGAAGCCATCAACAATGCGCACAAACTGGTTCGCGCAGGCGTGCGTGATGAAAGCGGCAACATCGAGCCGGTCAAAGGCAACAACAGCGTTTACGCCCAGAAAGAAAGCGGCGTGACCCGCTACGAAGTGCAACTGAACATGCAGGAAGATGCCGCGGCTCGCCTCTCGGTAGCCTCGCAACAACCTGAGTATGTCTTGGACAAAGGCCTGGCCAAGGTCGATTTCAGCATCATTTCCAATCGCAAAATGAACGTCGAAGCGACCTTGTTCGACGCGAACAACAAGCCAGTTGGCGTTACCTCTGCCCAAGTGGACAGCGGCGCGACCTGGCTGGCGATGGATGTTCGCAGCAATCCTGGCGCACATACCCTGACCCTGGTTGGCACGACCCTCGACGGCCGGACCACTCGCCAGGATACCCAGACCACGAAGCTGACCGGTGAAGGTGCTGGTGCCGACTACGACTTCGTATTCCCGCAAGGCATCAGCGGCTACACCGCCGGTACCAAAGTGCTGCAACCGAAGACCAACGAAGTCTTCGAGTGCAAGCCGTTCCCGGAGTCGGGCTATTGCAAGCAATACAGCCCGACCGCCAACGGCTATGAGCCTGGTGTCGGTGCGCATTGGCACATGGCGTGGAACAAGCTCTAAACCCTCCCGCAGCACTTCAGGCGACCTGACCAGGGTCGCCTGAAGGCAGGGCCTTACCGTTGAACATCGAGTGAACCTGTCGTGAAGTTTTCACTGAAGGTGATGACCCGTTTCGCTTCGCGCCCCATCGTTGGCCTGCTGATTCTGCCGTTGAGTTGTGGCGTGTTTGTGGTGTGGCAGGAGTGGCTTTTTCGCGAACAATTCGC
This sequence comes from Pseudomonas sp. TNT2022 ID1044, assembly GCF_028656895.1. NCBI lineage: Bacteria > Pseudomonadati > Pseudomonadota > Gammaproteobacteria > Pseudomonadales > Pseudomonadaceae > Pseudomonas > Pseudomonas sp. TNT2022 ID1044. The sequence goes on from NZ_JAMDHB010000004.1 coordinate 259,599, forward strand.
CCAGGCGTTACCCGCGATGACCACGGTCACCACGGAGCCTGCTCACGTGCCGCTGGATGCGACCGCCGTGGCCACCGTGTTTGGCTTGTCCCCTGACACCACACTTCGCGCGAGCACCGAGCCACTGACGTTGCAAGCCTGTTTTGTAGTTGGCAGCGGCTTGTCCAGAGCATTGCTGGTCGATGCACAAGGCTCGCGCCTGTATCAGGTTGGCGAGCGTTTGCCGGGTGGCAGTGTCCTGCGCCGCGTGGAAGTCGATCAAGTGGTGTTGTGGAACAACGGCCGGGAAGAACGCTTGACCCTGCAATCACCTGCAGCGCCATTTCTGCGTCCATTCAAATCGCCAACCGAGCTTCATAACCCTGTTGCTTCTGCGCGTTTTTTACGCCCGCTCTCCGGGCCGTCAGAGTGATCAAATCATGAACAGCTTCACAGGCGCGCCGGCCTTGCGCTGCGCGCTGCTTCTTGCCGCTATGGCGACCGCGACCTTTGCCGGTGCGCTGTCTGCGGCGCAAGAAAAATGGCAACTGGCGATGAACAACGCCGAACTGCGCGACATCGTTGAAGAGATCTCCGGCATTCTCGGCACCACCGTGGTGCTCGATCCCCGAGTCTCCGGGCGCATCACGGTCATGTCTCGGCAAGCCCTCGATCGTGAGGGTGTTCGTCGCTTGTTTTACTCGGTGCTCGATGCCCATCACTTCACGGTCATCGATGAGGGCGACCGGATCCTCATCACCCCTGTGAGCGAAGCCAAAACCCGCGCCGGCAGCGGTTCTGCAAAAAACACCACGGCCTCGCAATTCGTCACTCAAGTCATCGAGCTGAATACCAGCAGCGCCAACGACATTGCAGGGCTGGTCAGGCCGCTGGTGTCGGTCAATGGTTACGTCGGGCCTTCGGTATCCGCCAATGCGCTGGTGATTACCGACACGGCCGCCAATGCGCAGCGAATCGCCCAAGTGGTGCGGCAACTCGATTCCGGGCAGAGCAGCATGCATGCGGTGGTTCAGCTGCGCCACGCTCAGGCCGGCGACATCGCGCCGGTGATGGAGTCGTCGCTGGGCAAACGAAATGCCGATACCGCCATTCAGGTGTTGGCTGATACGAGAACCAATCGCCTGATTCTCATCGGCCCGCCGGCGGTTCGCCAACGGTTGACCGAGTTGGCCCGCGGTCTCGATATTCCGGCCACCGAAACCCCTGACAACGCCCGGGTGATCCGCCTGCGGCACAGCGATGCCAGGCAACTGGCGGACATTCTGGAGAGCATGGGGCAGGGCCGAAAAATGGCTCCTGCCCTTGGCGCGGGCAAGGAAACTTCGTCCGGCGCGACGTTCATGATCAAGGCCGACGAAAGCCAGAATGCGCTGGTATTGATCGCCGAGCCGGCACAGGTTCGAACCATCGAAAGCATCGTGCGCCAGCTGGATCAACCGCGGGCGCAGGTGCTGATCCATGCTGCCATCGTCGAGATCTCCGGCGACATCGCCGAAGCCGTCGGCGTGCAGTGGGGCCTGAATACCGGTGATGCAAAAGGCTTCATCAACTTCCCCGGCACCGACATTCCTATCGTGGGCGGGCTCACGTTCGACGAGAAAAAATCCGCACCGGAAGGCGCATTGCTGCGGCTGGGCAGTGACCGTTTCGGCGCGTTGATTTCAGCGTTGGCCAGCAATACCCATAGCAACCTGTTGTCCACCCCGAGCCTGTTGACCCTGGACAATCAGGAAGCGGAAATCATCGTCGGCCAGAACGTGCCATTCAAAACCGGCTCCTACGCGACCAACAGCAGCGGTGCGGATAATCCGTTCACTACGGTGGAGCGCAAGGACGTCGGCATCAGTCTGAAGATCAAACCGTACATCAACGAAGGCTCGACGTTGCGCCTGGAAGTCGAGCAGGAAGTCTCGGACATCGCACCGTCGGTCTCGGGCGTCGATTCCTCGGATTTGATCACCAACAAGCGCGCACTCAAGAGCACCATTCTGGCGGACGACGGCGAAATCATCGTCATTGGCGGTTTGATCCGCGACAGCGTGCGCACGCAACAAAGCGGGGTGCCGCTGTTGCGCGATATTCCATACCTTGGGGCGTTGTTTCGCTGGACCCGGGACACTCAAACCAAAAGCAATCTGATGGTGTTCTTGCGGCCGACCATCGTGCGCAGCAAGGAAGATCTCTCTGATGTCAGTCAGCGGCGTTACAACGCGCTGCGGGACTTGAGCCAGCCCGGAACCCGGGACAATAACTCATTGCTGCTGCCGGCCGATGCGCGGCAGTTGTTTGAACCGGCTTCCGCGGCGCCGGTGTTCGACCTGCGACAGTCGGCGCCGCCTGCGCCATGACCGGCACGAGGGATTTCTGTCAGCCACTGCCCTTCGGTTTCGCCCGGCGTTTCGGCGTGCTGCTGGCGTGCGAGGAGGGCGAGCCGAGTCTTGTGCTGCGTGGCGATACACCGCTGACGGTCCTGGCCGAAGTGCGTCGTCTCTGTGGTCGGGACTTGTCATTGCAGCTGTTGTCGCCAGATGAGTTTGCGATGCGACTGGCGACGGCCTACCGCGAAGGCCAGAGCGCTGCCGAACAAGTCGCTCAAGGGCTGGACGAAGAGCTGGATTTGCTGAGCCTGGTGGATCAGGTGCCGCAAACCGCCGACCTGTTGGAGCAGCAGGGCGATGCGCCGATCATCCGCCTGATCAACGCGCTGCTCAGTGAAGCGGTGCGTGAGCAGGCTTCGGATGTGCACCTGGAAACCTTCGAGCAATACCTCTCGGTGCGGATGCGCATCGACGGGCAATTGCGCGAAATGCTTCGGCCACGGCGTGAGCTGGCGACGCTGCTGGTGTCGCGGATCAAGGTCATGGCGCGGCTGGATATCGCTGAAAAACGCGTGCCGCAGGATGGCCGCATGGCGCTGCGACTGGCCGGGCATGAAGTGGATGTGCGGGTCTCGACGTTGCCTTCGGCCCACGGTGAGCGGGTGGTGTTGCGCCTGCTCGACAAACAGGCCGGGCGCCTGGAGTTGCCCCGTCTGGGGATGCCGGATGACATCCTCCTGGCCCTCCAGCAACTGCTGGGCAAACCCCACGGCATTTTGCTGGTGACCGGGCCGACCGGATCGGGAAAAACCACCAGCCTGTACGCCGCGTTGAGCAGCCTCAACGATCAGACACGCAACATCCTGACGGTTGAAGACCCCATTGAGTACCACCTGCCCGGCGTCGGACAGATGCCGGTCAATCCGAAAGTCGACATGACCTTCGCCCGGGGCTTGCGGGCGATTCTGCGCCAGGACCCGGACGTGGTGATGGTCGGTGAAATCCGCGACCGCGAGACCGCGGAAATTGCCGTGCAGGCTTCGCTGACCGGCCACCTGGTGCTGTCGACGTTGCACACCAACAGCGCGGTCGGTGCTGTGACGCGCCTGGTGGATATGGGCGTGGATGCGTACCTGTTGGCATCGTCACTGGTGGGCGTGCTGGCCCAGCGCTTGCTGCGCACGTTGTGCCCGCATTGCAAGGCACCGTACAACGCTGATGCGTCGGCCTGCCAGCGTCTGGGGTTGGGCACGGCGACGACGATGCAGCTGTTCAAGGCTGTCGGCTGTGAGCAGTGTCAGCAAGGCTATCGTGGGCGGATCGGGATCTATGAATTGATCAGCATCACACCCGCCTTGTCGATGTTGATTCACCAGGGCGCCAGTGAGCAGTCGTTGACCGACGAGGCTCGCAAGGTGTCGCGCAGCTTGTTCCAGGATGGTCGTCAGCGGGTGATCGACGGCCAGACCAGCCTCGACGAGTTGCTGCGCGTGACGCGGGAGGATTAGGGCATGCCGACCTTCGATTACCGCGCAGACAATGGGAAGGGCCGCCGATGCAAGGGTCGGCTGGAGGCCGACAGCCCTCGCCACGCTCGGCAACTGTTGCGTGAGCGCGGGTTGTGGACCCGTGACCTGAATGAGATCCGGACGACGAGCGCGACACCAGGCGCAGGCCGGTTGAACGCCGCTGATCTGGCGCTGCTGACCTTGCAGTTGTCGACACTGGTCCAGGCGGGTTTGCCTCTGGAAGAAGCGCTCGAGGCCGTAGCGAAACAGAGTACCAAACGCCGGGTTGCCGGGCTGCTGTCAGCGGTCAGAAGCCGAGTGATGGAAGGCCACGCGCTGGCCGCGGCGTTGGCGCAATTTCCCAAGGCGTTCCCTGAATTGTTCCGCGCCACCGTGGCGGCCGGAGAACGTTCGGGCCATTTGGGCCATGTGCTGGAGCAGCTGGCGGCGTACACCCAGGCCCGCCAGGCATCGCGACAAAAAATTCAGATGGCGTTGGTGTACCCGTTGATCCTGATGCTCGCCAGCCTTGTGATTGTCGGTTTCCTGCTCGGCTACGTGGTGCCGGACGTGGTGAAAATCTTCGTCGACAGCGGGCAACCGTTGCCGTGGCTGACCCGGGCCTTGATTAGCGTCAGTGACGGGCTGTGCAGCCATGGTTTGTTGCTGCTCGCGGCGTTGGCAACGGTGGTCGGTGGTTGCCGCTGGAGTCTGCGTCAGCCGCTGTGGCTACTGCGTTGGCATCGGTGGGTCTTGAATTTGCCGATCGTCGGTGAGGTGCTGCGGGCGATGGAAGCCGCACGTTTCGCCAGCACCCTGGCGATCCTCGGTAAAAGCGCGGTGCCCTTGGTCGACGCTCTGGAGATCGCCGCCGCCGTGATCGGCAACCTGACCATTCGTGCACGCATGGCCGATGTTGCCCGCTCGGTCCGCGAAGGCGGCACCCTGACCCGTGGTCTGGAACTCAGCGGCGATATCCCGCCGATGATGCTGCACATGATCGCCAGCGGCGAACGGGCCGGCGAGCTCGATCGCATGCTGAGCCGTGCCGCCGAACAACAGGAAAGCAGCCTGGCCGCACGCATCGCCCTGGTGGTGAGCCTGTTCGAACCCGCGATGCTGGTGCTGATGGGCGGCGTGGTACTGCTGATCGTTCTCGCCATCCTGCTTCCGATTCTCAGCCTCAACCAATTGGTGAATTGACCCATGAATGCTTTACGTCACAGAACCTCCCAGCGCGGATTTACCCTCATCGAAATCATGGTGGTGGTGGTCATCATCGGCATTCTGGGGGCCATCGTGGTCCCGCAGTTCATGAGTCGCCCCGATCAGGCCAAAGTCACCGCTGCCAAAGTCGACATCCAGGCCATCGCCACCGCCCTGGAAATGTATCGCCTCGACAACTTCCACTATCCCTCGACGCAACAGGGGCTGGAAGCCTTGAGCAAACGGCCGTCCGGTCTGCCGGCAGCGCGCAACTGGAACCCCAACGGTTACTTGAAAGCCCTGCCCGTGGACCCGTGGAATACACCGTATCAGTACCTCAATCCAGGCATTCAATCGGTCGATGGCACTTACGATTTGTACTCCCTTGGCTCCGATGGCGTGGTGGGCGGGGAAGGGCATGCGGCCGACATCGGCAACTGGGGCGGTTGACTGATGCGGCGTTTTTGTCGGGGTTTCACTTTGCTGGAGTTGATGATCGTGATCGTGTTGATCGGCGTGCTGGCGGGCATGGTCAGTTTCGCCACCGGCATGAACCCGGCGCAGCAAGCCCGACGCGAGGCCGACGCCCTCGCCGGGATGATTCGCCAGTTACGCGAAAGAGCGGTGATCGATGGCCAGGAATACGGAGTGCGCTTGAGCGCCGACGGGTACCGGGCGATGCGCCTCGGCGTGCGAGGCTGGGAGGCCGTGACGACTGTTTATCGATGGCCCGATCACCTGCGATTGCGCCTGAAGCAGGATGGGTATTCCGTCAGTCTCGGCACCGACGAAGGCCCGCCTCAACTGCTCATGCTGAGCAGTGATGAAACCAGCACCTTTACATTGACGTTCGAGGCCAGGGACAGGATTTGGTCGCGCCTTTCCAGCGATGGCATTGGCGAGGTGGTCATTGATGGCTAGGCCTCGTCTCGCCCCACGCATGCACGGTTTCACCCTGCTGGAAATCATGGTGGCACTGGCGATTTTCGCGACGCTTGCGAGCGCCGTGCTGTCTGCGAGCCAGTACGTGGTCAGGCAGTCGGTTGCTGTCGAAGAGCGGCTGCTGGCGGCGTGGGTGGCGGACAACCAATTGAATGAACTGCGCCTGCAGTCTGCGCCAACCCATGGCCAATCGCAGCACGCGGTGCACATGGCCAGTCGCGACTGGCTGCTGCGACAGCGCATCAGCGACAGTGCCGAACCGGGCCTGCTGAAGGTCGAGATTGACGTCAGCCTGGCCGATCGCGAACAGACCCTGCATCGGGCCACCGGCTGGATCTCCAACCGAGATGATTAAGCAAACCGGTTTCACCTTGTTGGAACTGGTCATCGCCATGGCGATATTCGCCTTGTTGGGGCTGGCCAGCTGGGCGCTGTTCGATAGTGTGGTGCGGGTGCAGCAGGGCAGCGTGGCTCACGAGCGTGAGTTGCGAAATCTGCAGCGCGCCATCGCCGTCATCGAGCGTGACGTGCTGCATGTCACGGACCAGCCTTTGGTGCTGCAACAAACGCAGTTGCATTGGCAGCGCGGCAATTGGCGCAACCCGCTGGACCTGCCGCGCAGCGAACGGCAAGCGCTGACATACCGCCTCGAGGATGGCGCGTTGTGGCGAGAGAGCCGGGCAGAAGGCTCGACAGTCGTGCAAAGGCAAAAACTGCTCGATCATGTTCGCGACTTGCGTTGGCGTCTGTTCGACGCGCGCACCGGTTGGCGCAACGACTGGCCGACAGGGCCGACTGCAGAGGCACCGCTGGCGGTGGAAATGCGGGTGTCGGTGGGGCGCTTCCAGGCCATCCGTCGTGTGATGTTATTGCCGGGGGCGTTGCTATGAGAAAGGGCCAACGCGGTGTGGCGCTGATCAGCGTGTTGTTGGTCATGAGCCTGGCGCTGGTGATCATCGGCGGGGTGCTGCGCAGTCATCGGCTGTTGCTGCAAAGCGCCGGGCAACAGCTGCAGCAACTGCACCTGCGCCAACTCGGCATGGCCGGGGAAACCCTGGGGCTGTCACTGCTGAAAGCGCAGCAGAAAGTCAGCGACCGGGTACCTGATCAGCTCCCGGTTTTCGACATCGACGACGCGCAGGTCAGCCTCGACATTGAGGACCTGGCCGGACGCTTCAATCTCAATGCCGTGTTGATCCAGGGGCAGATTGATCAGGTGACGCTCAAGCGCTGGGCACGCTTGCTGGCGCTGCTGGAACTGCCGGACTGGCAGCTGGAGCAAGTAGGTGCCTTGCGGGATCTGAGTCAGCTGCGCCTGCTGCCCGATGTCGTCGGTGAACAACTGCGTCGACTGGAGCCCTGGGTCGCGCTGTTGCCCGCAGACGCTTCGCTGAACATCAACAGTGCCCCGGCGCTGATCCTGCGCACGCTGGAAAGCGTCGAAACGGCTGAGGCGGACGCGTTGCTGCGCCAGCGCTCCACGGCACCATGGCCGAGCGTTCAGGCCTTTACTCAAGATCCGCTGCTATCAGGCAAGGGTTTGAGCAGCCACGGGCTGGGCATCGACAGCCGCTGGTATCGAATCACGGTCCAGGTCACTCAGGGGCAGAGCCGTCTGCGCCTGGCCACCGATGTTGAACGCGACCCACGCACGCGGCAACTGAAAATCCTGCAACGGCGTGTTCTGCCGTCGAACAGCAATGAGATAGCGCGATGAAAAACTGGCTCTACCTGACCCCGGAAGGCCTGGCTGCACCCTCGTTGGATTGGCCTTGTTGCAGGTGGTCTGAGACCGGTCAACGCCAACCCGTGACCCTGAGCCACGCGACGCAAACGTTGAAGGGGCAACCCGTCGATCTGCTGCTACCCATGGAATTGTGCAGCTGGCTGCGCAGTGAACCTTGGCCTTCGCGACGCGCTCCCGATGCACAAACCCTTGCGTTCGCGATTGAAGAGCAATTGAGCGAAGCACTGGAACGCCTGCACCTGAGCAGTGGCCCCCCTGACGGGCTGGGGCGCTATCCGGTGATGGTGATCAACCGCGAGCGATTGACCGCTGTGCTCGCGCTGCTGGTCGAGGCCGCAATTGAAGTGCGCTCGGTGTGCATCGATGCCGACGTGATGCCTCGGGATCAGGCGCTCGGTGTCTGGTGGTTTGGTCGCTGGTTGCTGGGCGGTGCGTTGCCCGCGCGCCTGACATTGACCGACGACGGATTGGCGTTGTTACGGCCGCACCTGCCATCGGACATCCAATGGCGCGATGAACGTCAGGAAGAGGCCGAGGTTGACCAATGGCTGATGCAGGGGCACGGCCAGGCGATCAATCTGTTGCAGGGTGAGTTTGCCCAGCGCCGCATCCGCATTCCCTGGCGTTTCGGCGGTTCGGTGATGTTGCTGCTCGCGCTGCTGAGCTGGGGCGCGAGTGAAACGCGCATCCGTTTTCTCGACAACGCAGGCCACCAGCTCTACAGCCGCAGCGAACAACAGTTCAAGGCGCTATACCCCGAGCAGATCCGCATCGTCGACCTCGCGGCGCAACTCCACGCCCTGCAAAGCCAAGGTGCACCCGCGCAAGGCGGCCGCATTGCGGGACTGGTCAATCTGGTCGAGCAAGTGATCGGGGCCAGCAATGTCGAGGTCCGGCGCATTGAGTTTCGAGAGGGCGATGGCTGGCGAATCCAGCTGAGCGCCAACAGCTTTGCCGAACTGGAATTGCTGCGCGAACGTGGGCGGCAACAAGGCATTGCGGTGCGACTCGACAGCTCCAGCAAGGATGGCAATCGAGTGCAAGCATCCCTGACCGTGGAGCAAGAAACATGACATTGATCGGGTTGAAAACGTTGGCCGCGAAGTTTCAGCGGCTGTCCCTGCGCGAGCAACGACTGCTATCGGCACTGGGTATTTTTGTTCTGGGTGTCGTGGCCTACATGCTGGTCTGGCAGCCCACCCAACAACGACTCGGTGCTGCCGAGCGCCGGTATCAACAACAACGGGCACTGGCGGCGCAGCTGCAGCAGGCACGGCCCCGTAGCCCCGCTGCTCAATCCGGTAACGCGCCGCTATCTCTGCGCCTCAGCGACAGCGCCACAGCTGCGGGTCTTGAGTTGCAGCAGATGGACGGTGACAACGATCAATTACGCCTGACGCTCAGCGGCGATGCCATGGCTCTGCTGCCATGGCTGGACCGCCTCGAGCGCGACGGCACCGCGCTGCAATCGCTGACGCTGGAGACACGCGACGGGTTGCTCGAGGCGCGGCTGGTGCTCAGATAGTGGCGCCGCTGCCTGGCAACGGCGGCAACTGCGCCAGTTTCAGCGCGATCAGCAGCGCGATCACCAGCAGTGTGCCGATGAACAAACCGATGCCGTTCCAGCCGCCCAGGTGCCAGAACACGCCGCCCGCCGTGCCGGCGATGCTCGATCCGGCGTAGTAGCTGAACAGGTACAGCGACGACGCCTGGCCTTTGGCCTTGGTGGCGCGGCGGCCGATCCAGCTGCTGGCCACCGAGTGGGCGCCGAAGAAGCCGAAGGTGAAGATCAGCATGCCGATGATCACCAGTGGCAGCGGGGTAAACATCGTCAGGGCCAGGCCGCCGAGCATCAGCACGATGGTGCCCCAGAGTACTTTGCGCCGACCCAGTTTGTCTGCCAGCGAACCGATTTTCGCCGAGCTGTAGATGCCCGACAGGTACACCACCGAGAGCAGGCCGACGAAGGCTTGTTCCATGTGATACGGCTCGGCCAGCAAGCGATAGCCGATGTAGTTGAACAGCGTGACGAACGCTCCCATCAGCACGAACGCTTCGAGAAACAGCAACGGCAGCCCAGCGTCGCGAAAGTGCATGGTGAAGCCATCGACCAGGCTGCGCGGGTGCAATGAGCGGGCGCGGAAGTTTCGCGATTCCGGGAGGATCTTCCAGAACACTGCCGCCGCAATCAGGGCCAGACCACCGATGACCAGCATCGCCGTGTGCCAGCTGACGAAGTCGATCAATACCCCGGTGATCAAGCGCCCGCTCATCCCGCCGATGGCGTTGCCGCCGATGTACAAACCCATGGCCAGGCCGATGTGCTGCGGATGGATTTCTTCGCTCAAATAGGTCATCGCGACCGCCGCCAAGCCGCTCAACGACAGCCCGATCAGCGCACGCATGGCCAGCACGCCGTGCCAGCTCGGCATCATCGCACTGGCCATGGTGCACAGTGCGGCGGCAAACAGCGCCGCGACCATCACCGGTTTGCGCCCGACGCGGTCGGAGATCGGGCCGGTAATCAGCAGGCCGATGGCAAGCATGCCGGTGGCGACCGAAAGGATCAGGCTGCTCTGCGCCGCGTTGATGGCGTATTCGTGGGACAGCAGCGGCATCATCGGCTGCACGCAGTAGAGCAGGGCGAAAGTCGCGAAGCCGCCGCAGAACAGCGCCAGCACCGTGCGCATGAACGCCGGCGTGCCTTTTTCGATGTAGATCTCCTTGAGTTCAGCGACGACATCGTCCTGTACGGCAGGTGGAACTTCATGGGCAAGTGGGGCGACAGCAGTTTTCACGATGGACCTCAAAGGAGCGCAGCCGGTCAGGCAATGAAAAAAGCATATCGCTGGCTATTGATTCAATCCAATATATTGTTCGACCTGTTTGATAGCTTTTACGACCTAATGGGGTTTTCATGGAATTGCGCCATTTGCGCTACTTCATCGCCGTCGCCGAAGAACTGCACTTCGGCCGCGCCGCACAGGCGTTGGGCATCTCCCAGCCACCGCTGAGTCAGCAGATTCAGGCGCTGGAGCAGGAAGTCGGCGCCCGGTTGTTCGAACGGACCAATCGTCGGGTCGAGCTCAGCGAAGCCGGTCGGCTGTTCCTCGAGGAGGCGCGGTTGGTGCTGGCGCAGGTCGACAAAGCGGCGGATGTGGCGCGGCGGGCGCAGTTAGGCGAGCTGGGTGAGCTGAAAATCGGTTTCACTTCGTCGGCGCCGTTCAATTCGACCATTCCCCAGGCGATCTTTTCGTTTCGCCAGCGCTTCCCGGCGGTGCACCTGAACCTGCGGGAAATGAGCAGCACCCAGGTGGCAGACGCGTTGGTGGATGAGTCAATCGAAGTCGGGATCATGCGACCGCTCGGGCTGCCTGACTCGCTCGATGTGGTTGAGTTGATGCGCGAACCGCTGGTCGCGGTGCTCAGCTCCAAGCATCCGTTGGCGAAGGACAGTGAAGAGGGCTTGTTCCTGTCCGCCCTGGCCCACGAACCCTTCGTGTTTTTCCCGCGCAGCTACGGCAGTGGTCTGTACGCTCAGTTGCTCAGTCTGGCCCGGGATGCGGGCTTCAATCCGCACTTTGCGCAGGAGGCGGGTGAGGCGATGACCATCATTGGGTTGGTGGCGGCGGGCCTTGGCGTATCGGTATTGCCGGCGTCGTATCAGCGGATGCGCATCGATGGCGTGGTCTATCGGCCATTGCTCGATCCCGCGGCCATATCCGCAGTATGGCTGGTGCAGCGCAAAGATCAGAAATCACCGATGGCCAAGGCGTTTGTGGAGTTGCTGACGCGTAAGGTTGAACCTTTGAAGACGTAATTCGGGTGACCCCATTGAGGTCACCCGTTTTACTTTATCGGGCACTATAGCGAAACCCGCGCCTGCAATCGTCGCCCGATGACATTCATCTAATCGTCACTGTGCAGTTTGCGTTTGCTGCGCTTTGGTTTGTTCCGCCAGTGCTATCGCCTTGAAGTCATAGGTTGGATAGAACTCGGTTCTGTAACTCCCCCACGCTGTATTTTCAAGTGCGAGATTTACTTCAGCAAGACGGGAGGCCGGGAAGCGCACTGTGACGACTTGTCCGATACCCATCATTATGTTCCAACTGACAATCTCTACGCCCGCAGGTGGAAATGCCTTATAGAATCCTTGCTTTGCAAGTTGAGCCTTGAGTTCAGCCAGGGGTCGTGACTGGTCATGCTTTAAAAATATGGTGAGCATGACGGCGTTATCTGGCGTAGCAACGGCATTTTTTACAGGAACAGTGGCTGTGGACTGCGCATTGGCAACACCGCAGAAAGCCGAGGCTATCAATATCATGGATGCCAGGAATGTTTTGAGTGATTTCTGCATGGTGAAAATCCATTTATTATTAGGAAAGTTTTCAAGCGGTGACGCAGTTTCAGCAGCACTGGCTGGATCACTTAGTGGTATTTGTATCTGGTCGAATGGCGGACTTTGTTTCTATTGTTCCGGTGTAAGGGGCATGGACTACATAAATGCGCACCAGAGGGTTAGTGTCTACCATGTCGCGAGGCACTTCGCGAGAATAGGTGAATTCATTTGAATTCAACGTTTCCAATCGTCTGGTCACGGTTTTGATTGGCCCGACATCGGGCACTAAAATATGTTTTTTTTGATCGCCAGTGACAAAGAAGTAACCTCCTCCTCCATTGTCGTACTTTGATTTTCCCGTGTCGGTGTAAAAGAACTCATAGCGATTGCGCTCGGGATCCCACGTTGATATTCCGACCACGCCAGGATAATTTGCTTTTACATCTACTTGGGGCGCCCCCTCTACATAGACCTTGGTTGTCAGCCATCGAGGTGAGGACGCCAGTGCCCGAATATCGGCGGTTGCGGAAGTTGGCTGCGCAAAACTACTTACAGGGCTGAGCAACGCTGCAAGAAGCAGGCACGTGGACGTAATTTTGTTTCTATCCATGCGAATAACCCCATGTTTTCTTTTTATTGATCGCTCGCTTTTAGTTGTCGATCTTCAGTGCGTGGAAGTTATAGGCGTGGAATGGGGAAGCGTCAATAGCGGGTAATTACTTGTAATGGTTCAGTGCTTCTTTGTTTTAAGTAATTATTTGTCGCACTTGTTTTAAAATGTGTTTGTTGTCAGGGTTTTCCCAGTTTCTTATGTTTAAAGTGCCTGTAGGAGTTGGCTGGCTGGCGAGTTTTCCTTGACCCGGAATCATTCGATCAGGACCAGCGGCGGAAAATCAACGAGGTGTTGACCCCGCCAAATGCAAAATTGTTATTCATCACGTACTGGTTACTCATCTGCCGAAACTCCCCACGCAGGTAATCGAGCTTGCCGCAGTGCGGGTCGATTTCGTCGAGGTTGAGGGTGTGGGCGTAAAGGTCGCGGTTCATCATTTCGATGCTGAACCAGGACTCCAGTGCACCGCAGGCGCCGAGAGTGTGGCCGAGGAAGCTTTTCTGCGAACTGATCGGCATGTGTTCGCCAAACAGGCTGCTGGTGGCCAGGGTTTCGGCGATGTCGCCCTGTTCGGTGGCGGTGCCGTGGCCGTTGACGTAACCGATGTCCGACGGTTGTAGCCCTGCGTCTTCCAGCGCGAGTTCCATGGCCCGGCGCATGGTGACTTGCTCCGGACGGGTGGTGTGCTGACCGTCGGCGTTGCTGCCGAAACCAACGATTTCGGCATGGATGCGTGCGCCACGCGCCAGCGCATGCTCCAGCTCTTCGAGCACCAGCATGCCGCCACCTTCACCGATCACCAGGCCGTCGCGGCCGCTGTCGTAAGGACGTGGCGACAGTTGCGGAGTGCCGTTTTTCAGGCTGGTGGCGTAGAGCGCGTCGAAAACCATGGCTTCGGTTGGGCACAGCTCTTCGGCGCCACCGGCGAGCATCAGCGGCAGGCGGCCGAACTTGATGGCCTCGTAGGCATAACCGATGCCCTGGCTACCGCTGGTGCAGGCGCTCGACGTCGGGATCAGCCGACCGGTGAGGCCGAAGAAAATGCTGATGTTCGCCGCCGTGGTGTGCGGCATCATCCGCACGTAGGAGTTGGCGTTCAGGCCCTCGGCCACCGAATTCAGCAGCATGTTGCCGAAAGCCTTGATCTCGTCGGTGCTGCCCGTGGATGAACCGCACGCGACGCCCATGCGTCCGTCCTTGATCGATTCGTCGCCGAGCAATCCGGCGTCGGTCAACGCCTGTTCCGCTGCACCCACCGCCAGCCGAGAAACGCGGCCCATGCTGCGCAGTTGCTTGCGGGTCCAGTGGCTCGGCACCTTGAAGTCATCGATGGGGCCGGCCAGACGGGTGTTGAGTTCGGTAAAACGATCCCACTCGTCCATCCTGCGGATGCCGCTGCGGTTGGCTGCGAAGTGGCCGGCGATGGTTTCCCAGTCGCTGCCCAGAGAAGTGATGCCGGCCATGCCGGTGACGACGACGCGCTTCATCAGCACAGGCCTCCATTGACGGCCAGAACCTGCCGGGTGATGTACGAGGCTTCCGCCGACATCAGGAAATTCACCGCGCCGGCCACCTCTTCAGGGGTGCCCATGCGTTGTGCGGGGATCATTTTCATCAGCTCTTCCACCGGCACGTTTTCATCGAGCATGGCTGTGTCGATCAGGCCGGGGGCGACACAGTTTACGGTGATTTTGCGCTTGCCCAGTTCAATCGCCAATGCCTTTGCCGCGCCAATCAGGCCGGCCTTGGACGCGCTGTAGTTGACCTGGCCCCGGTTGCCGATCAGCCCGGACACCGAGGTGATGCAGACAATCCGCCCGGCGGCGCGACGACGAATCATCGGCATCATCACCGGGTGCAGCACGTTATAGAAACCGTCGAGGTTGGTGCGCATTACGTCATCCCAATCATCCTCGCTCAGCGCCGGAAAAGCACCGTCACGGGTCAGGCCGGCGTTGAGCACCACGCCGTAATAAGCACCATGGGTTTCGACGTCGGCCTCAAGAGTCGCTTTGCAAGCGGCGCGGTCACCGACGTCGAATTGCAGGATACGCGCCTTGCGCCCCATGGCTTCGATGTCGGCTTGCACGGCCGTGGCCTCGGTCAGGCCGCTGCGGCAATGCAGCACGATGTCATGCCCGGCCTGGGCCAGGCGCAAGGCGATGGCGCGGCCGATACCACGGCTGGAACCGGTGACCAGTACGGATTCAGTCATGACTGGACTCCTGCGGATTCATGAAGATATTGAGCCGCCTGCGGCGGGCGATACACGTTCAGGCGCGCGGTGGCGTGAATGCCGGGCGCGTTGATGTGGCATTCGAACACGCCCATGCCGTTGTCGTCTTCCAGCGAGCGGATGCCGTGGATGGTCAACTCGGTGCCGGCCGGGAAACGTTCGACGTTGCACTCGAATTTACGGCTGCCGAGCAGAAAGCCCAAAGCCACCGCATCGCCACGTTGGCGTGCATGGCAGCCGGCGAAGGCCGCGACGCTCTGGGCCATCAGTTCGATGCCGACCCAGGCCGGCAAGCTGCCGTCGGGGAGGCTGAACAGGCCGTCGGGCTTGACGGTGAGGCGGGTGTGAATCTGCTCGTCATCGAACGCCAGGATCTGATCGATAAAGATCATGTCGCCAGCGTGGGGCAGCAGTTCGGCGAGCGGCCAGTCAATCATGGAGCGTCTCCGATAATCAGGCTGACGTTGTTGCCACCGAAGGCAAAGGAATTGCTCATCAGGTAGCGAGGTCCAGTGGACGCCAGTCGATCGGTTGGGGTCACCCATTTCAGTGGCGGTAACGCCGGGTCCGGTTGACCATCCCAGAGGTGGGGCGGCAAGGCGTGCTGTTGGTTGTCAGGGTGCAGGCTCAACCAGCAGAACGCTGCTTCCAGTGCCCCGGCGGCGCCGAGGGTATGTCCGGTCATGGGTTTGGTCGATGAGCAAGGGACACCTTGCGCAAACAGTGCGGTCACGGCCTGGCTTTCCATGGCGTCGTTATGCTGGGTCGCGGTGCCGTGCAGGTTCAGGTAGCCGATCTGCTCAGGTTGCAGCCTGGCCTGGTTCAAAGCCTTGCGCATCGCCTGTTGGGCACCCCGGCCGGACGGCTCCGGCGCGGAAATGTGGTGCGCATCGGAGCTGGCGCCGCTGCCCAGCAAGGCGATCGGTTGGCTGTCAGCGGACTGTTTGCTCATCAGGAACAGCACCGCCGCTTCGCCGATATTGATGCCCTTGCGGTTCACCGAAAACGGGTTGCAGCGTTCGCCGGACACCGCCTCCAGCGCGGAAAAACCGTTGAGGGTCAGCTTGCACAGCGTGTCGACGCCACCGCACAGCACCACATCGCACACCCCCAGATCGAGCAGGCGCCGGGCGCTCATCAACGCGCGGGCGCTGGAGGTGCACGCGGTGGAAATCACATAGGCGGGGCCGCTCAGTTGCAGCCACTCGGCGAGGAAATTTGCCGGTGCGCCGAGCTCCTGTTGCTGATAGTCATACGCGTCTGGAAAGCGCTGATCGCGGATGTAGTCGGCCAGCCCTTGACTGGCTTCGTCGATGCCCGACGTGCTGGTGCCCAGCACCACGCCGATCCGATGGCGGCCGTATGTCTGGATCGCGTGATCGATGTCCTGGCTAATTTGCAGGGCGGCTTCAAGCAGCAGTTGATTGTTGCGGCTGCGTTGCCGGCTCAGCTCGGCCGGGATCGCCGCCAGCTCGCCGCGCACCGAGCCCACCGGCAACGATCGCTCCGGCACCCAGCCGGCCTCGCTGCGCATGCCGGAGCAATCGCCGGCGAACAGGTTGCGGGCGACTTCCTTCTTGCCGCGCCCCAGCGAGCAGATCACCCCGAGGGCGTTCAGGTAGGCCGTCATGGCGTGTCACCGCTCAGGGGCGTGATTTTATAACTCGGGCCTTTGGGCAGGTTCAATTCGAAGCTCAACGGTTGTGAATAACGGACGTCCCAGCGCGCGGGCAGGGAGCGTTGCTTCCCGTGTTGCCAGGCGACGGGGTAGTTGGCCGACAGTTCATCCCGGGGCGTCAGCGCAAACAGCAAGGCAGCGAACAGCTCCCGGGCCTCCGGGTTGGGCGGTAGCAGTCCATCGGCACGCCACGCTCCGTCGACCAGTTTCTGGCGTGCCTGCGGAATGCCCAGCAGGTCCATCATCGACCAGCGAATGGCCGGGCCTTCATGCTGGATCACCAGCACCCAGTCCTGACGTTGGTCCGCTTGCAGACGCTGGATGTGCAATTGCAGTGGCAACGTCAGGCTTGGGGTTTGTTCGGGCAGCGGCGCCTGGCTGGCGCAGGCGCCGAGCAGCAGGGCTGCAGCTAACAACAGAAATCGCATGGCGACCATGAACCCTGGGGGAGAGTGTTTCAAGCGGCTGATGGTAAACATCACACAGCACCTTCCAACGGTTTGCGCGCCACCACATTGACCAGGGTTTCTTCCCGCTGGCCAAAGGGTTTCGGCTGGCGCAGGGCCAAGCGTTCAAACAGGCCGAAATCCTTGGCGCGGCTCCACCACAAGTACGGATAAGACACGTTTTGCGCACTGAACTGGAAACCTTGGTGGCGGATCATCTCCAGATACTGCGCGGCACTTTTTTGCACGTGCATCGGATGGCGGAACAGCCAGCGAATCACCCAGGTATCAATGTAAGCCTCGGTGGACTCGGCGAACAGCAGGTAACCCCCCGGCTTGAGCACGCGATAAAACTCGGCGAGGGCCTGCTCCTGCTCGACCAGATGATGGAACGTCTGGTGACAGAACAGCAGGTCGATGCTGGCGTCGGGCACGGTGAGGTTTGCGCAATCGTTGCCGATCAACTCCACCGTCATCCCTTGATTGACCGCTTCTTCGCGACTCTGTTTCAGGCTGTGCGGGTCGGCGTCCACGCCGATCAGACGTTCGGGCATGAAGGCTTGGTGCAGATAACGGAACGACTTGCCTTGACCGCAACCGGCGTCGAGCAACACCGAATGACTTGGCAACGGGTCGCTGAACAGGCTCCGCAGATCATTGATCGCCACGCGTAGCACGTGATGCTGCCAGGTGTGGCTGCGCAGGAACCACAGCCCGAAACGGGTCTCTTCGACGTAAGTGTTGCTCAGGTAGCTCATGTGGCATCCCTTGCACAGAGTTCCGACAGCATCCGTAGTCGGCGTTTGGGTTCGGTGACGAAGGGATTGCGTTCGTCCCAGGCATAACCGGCGAGGATCGAACTGATCATGCGGCGGATATCCGGAGCACCGCCGGGAAAATAAATCACGTCCTGGAAAGTCCCGGCGTACCAGCCCTCGACGTAGCAGCGGAACGTATCGACACCGCGCTTGAGCGGTTCGGCAAACTCGCGTTGCCAGTCGACCGTTTCACCTTGCAGCTGACGGTGCAGTACCCCGGCAGCCATGCTCGCCGAACGCATGGCGATGGTCACGCCGGAGGAAAACACCGGGTCGAGGAACTCCGCCGCATTACCCAGCAAGGCAAACCCTGGCCCGTGCAGGGTTTTGACGTTGGCCGAGTAGCCGCCGATGGTACGCGCTGGGGTATCCCAGACAGCATGGTTCAGCACCCCGGCCAGGCTCGGCGTTTCGGCGATGAAGCCACGCAGGCAATCGTCCAGATTGTCGGTGCGGCCTTCAAAATGTTCGGCGGCCGCGACCACGCCCACCGAGCAGCGTCCGTTACTGAACGGGATGGTCCAGAACCAGATGTCGCGCTGGGTCGGGTGAGTGGTGACGAGAATTTTTGTGCGGTCGAAATTCGGGTTGTCGATATGGTCTTCGACATGGGTGAACACGGCCTGGCGCACCGGGAAATTCGACGGTGCCTCAAGGTCGAGCAAGCGAGGCAGGACGCGACCATAACCGCTGGCATCGAGCATGAACCCGGCTTCGATGCGGTACTCGCTGCCGTCTTCACGCCTGACGCCGAGCAGCGGTTTGGCCTGATCGATCTCTACGCTGACGATGGTTTCGCCGTAGCGGATTTCTACGCCTTGCAGCGCGGCCTGATCGGCCAGCAGCTTGTCGAAGTCGGCGCGCTGGACCTGAAAAGTCGTCGGCTTGCCTTGGGTGAACGTGTCGCCGAAATCGAAGGTGCTGTAACGCTCGCCCCAGGCAAACGCCGCCCCGGTTTTCAGTTGGAAACCGGCCGCGTTGACCGCATCGAGCATGCCCGCTTCTTCGACGAAATCCAGGCAGTGGGACAGCAGGCTTTCACCGATGGAAAAACGGGGGAAATGCTGTCGCTCGATCACCAGCACGTCATGGCCTTTGCGCTTGAGCAGCGCGGCAGCGATGGCGCCGGAAGGGCCGGCCCCAATGACCACGATCGTGCGACGTTGCAATTCAACGGTTGACATGGGGGCTCCTTGCCGGGGCGGCAGCGTTAAGGGGAATCCGGTGCATGCCGGCGAGTGCCGGCAGCAGTGTCGCGATCAGGCCCATCAGCATCAACGCAAAGTAAAGCGCCGGGCTGATCAGCTGTTGTTGCAGCAGCAAGTTGAGAAAGACGATCTCGCTCAAGCCGCGAATGTTCAGCAGTACGCTTTCGCGCCAGCGGCTGGCGCCCTGGAACGAGGCGCCGGCCCAGCCGAGGCCGATCCAGTTGCCCAGCAGTTTGCTGGCAATCGGCAACAGCAGCAGCGCCGCCAGTTGCAGCCAGCCGAAGCCGTCCATCGCGCTGTGCACGTTGATCTGCACGATGCCGAACGTGAGGATCAGCGGAATGGCAATGTACGTCTGCAGACGGCTCATCCAGATCGCCGGCAGCGGCAGCACCAGCGGCGCCTTCAGCGCGGCCATGATGAGCACATAGCCGATGCCGAAGATCAGCGCATTGAGCCTGTAGTGCTCGGCCACCACCAACAGCGCAAAAAAGCCCAGGCTGTACAGCCACAACTGGCGCAGGCCGAGCAGCCGCAGCAGCAACGGCAGGCACGCGCCGGCCAAAGGCAGCAGCAGACTGCTCAGGTGCAGGCTGCCTTGGGCGATGGCGAACAGGGTCCAGCAGGCGAGGTCGATCAGGATCGCGGTCTGCACCAGGCGCCGGGTAGCGGCGGGCGGGTAATTGATGTGTCGCAGGTACAGGTACAGCACCGGGATCGCGGTAATGGCGAACAGCAGGCCGACCGCCAGCGAGCTGATCCATGGTTGCGGTGGTAACAGCGAAATGGCGGTGACGAGGCCGCAGACAAACGGAATGCAGAAACTCGGCAGGGCGATTTTCAGGCTCTGGCGGTCCAGTTGCAGGTCGATCACATCGCTGAGGATATAGCCCAGCAGCAGCGCGAAACTCAGGCTGTAGAGGTTCTTCAGCCAGGTCGGCGACACCAGCGCCGCGCCGCTCAGTTGCCAATGCGGCTCGATCCAGAAGTACATCAGCAGCGGCAGGCCAATGGTCGCGAGCAACAACTGGCTGACGATCGGAATCAGGCCGAAGTGGCGGCCGACCCGGGTCGCCACGGCGAACAGCGCCAGGGCCATTGCCCAGAACACAGCGATCATCATGCTGCGGGCTCCGTGACAGGCACGGCATGCACATGACGCCCGGCCCAAGGGGCGAGCAGGAAACTGAAGATCAGCCCCAGGCTCACCGACAAACCGAAATTGCTCACCGCCGGCGTACTCGACACCGCCAGCAGGCCGAACGACAGCCAGGTGGTCAACGCGGCCAGCAAAGTGCCCAGCAGGCTCACGGCGGCGCCGCCGACCTGTTCGCGCATGAGAATCGCGTAGTCGACGCTGATCGCCGTCACCAGCAGCAGGCCGAACAGGCTGAACAGCGTCAGCGGCTGCCCCAGCCAACCAAGGCTGGCCAGGCTGCACAGGGCGGCCAGCAGCGGCAGGGAAACAATGCGCAGCGCGCCACCGAAACCGAACGGCAGGACCAACACCAGCACGATCAGCACGCAAGAGGCGAGTTTCAGTTCGGCGGCGCTGATTTGCGTGGCCGCGAACACTATGTTCAATTCACCCAGACGATCCACCAGCACCACTCCCGATAAGTCCTCGGTCTGGACCTGCAGCAACATCGGATTGTTCACGCCTTGCAGGCTGACCATCGCCGCCACGCCGTCGTCGGTCGGTCCCAGCCACAACAAGCGATAAGGTTCCGCCAGGGGGCCGGCCAGTGCGGCGTCAATGTCTTCGACGGGCAGTGCTTGTAGCTGGGTCAGCTCCGCTTGCAGCGCCTCGACCGGCACGCCGACATCCAGCAGCGGCTGCCAGAACTGCGGCAGTTTGCCCAAGGCTTCGCGCACCTGTTGCTGGTCGCCGGGCTGGCTGACCAATTGGTCCAGCGACAGATAGCCCTGAAGCTTTTCCAGATTGACCAACTGATCCAGACGTTCGCTCAACGCACTCGAGCGTTCGAGTAGTTGCTCCTGGTTGGCAGCGCGCACCAGGAAGAACTGGCTGGTGGGCTGATGGCCGGTAATCCTGGCGATGGCTTGTGCTTCGTCAGTCAATTGTTGCGGGGTACCAACCCATTGGCGGATGTCGTTTTTCGTTTCCAGGCGCAGCAGGCCACCGACACAGAACGCGATCAGCAGCGCCAGCAATACCGGTGTACTCAGGTGTTTGAGCAGGTCTTCGCGACGCGCCAGCAAAAACGCGGAAACCCGTAGCGGCCATTGCGCCGGGCGCAGTTCCACACCCTTGAGCAGAGCCGGCAACAGGCACACGGCGCACAGATAAGCACCGAGCAGGCCGGCCGCTGAGAACAGCGCAATCTGGGTCAGCGCCGGGAACGGTGTCCAGGCCAGCGCCAGATAGCCGATGGCGCTGGTGATCAGGCTAAGGGTCAGGCCCGGCAAGGTCAGGCGCAGCGCCGGCCAGCTCTGCCAGGGTTTCAGGCTCCAGCTCTTGGACAGGTAGTGCAGCGGGTAATCGACCGCGACGCCGATCAGGCTCGAGCCCAGCACCAGAGTCATCACGTGCATATGACCGAACAGCGCCACGCAAGCCACTGCGCCGAACAGCATGCCCACCAGCACCGGGACAAACGCCAGCAAGACGCGCCAGCGGCGGAAGGCCAGAAGCAGTAGCAGCAAGATGCCGACGGTGGCCCCCCCGCCGACCCAGGTCATTTCACGGGACGCTTGTTTCTGACCACTGGCCGCATAGAGCAGACCGCTGGCGGCCAGCAATTGCACGTCGGACCTGGCCGCTTCTTCGCGACTGTGCTGGAGCAGGTCGGCCACTTGCAGCGGCAGGCTCATGTCGAAGGCGTTGCCGGTGGTTCGGGCGCGCAGCAAGACCCAGCTCTTGCCGTCGGCATCGGCAATCAACGCGCCGCTGCCGATATCCAGTTGCACCGCACCGTGTTGCGGCTGACTGTTCTGGATGCGCCCGGTCAGGCCCAGCCAGTCGTCCTGGCTTGGCACCAGACTGAAGCCGGTGAAGGGGTCGAACAACGCCTGCACCCGTTGTTGAATGAAGGCGTCGGGATGCTCGATCAATTGTTGTCGGTCGTCAGCGGACAGCATGGCCAATCGACCTTGCAGCAACTGCGTGCGCAGCGCCGGCAAGTCGGCTTGCAGGGTCCACTGGACCTTTTCGAACAGGCCGCTGGCTTGCCATTGATCGCCCAGTTTTTGCGCCATGGATATGGCCTGCTCGCGATTTTCATGGCCGACCAGTACCAGCATTTCGCGGTTCAGCGGTTCCTGCATGCGCTGTTCGGCACGCAGTTCCAGGGCATCGGGCGCAGTGCCCGGCACCAGCTCCATCAGGTTTGCCGACAGCGGCGCACCGTCACGCCATTGCCACCCGGCGAGTGCCAGCACGGCCAGCAGCAGAATCAGGAACAGCCATGGCAGCCTGCGTTCACTGGGCAAAGTCATGTTGCTCCGCGTCGCTCAACGGTTGCGCGCTGGTGCTGTCCTGCATGCGCAGCAGGGTGCTGTCGCCCTGGGTTTCCAGCAGTTCGATGCTGTGCACCAGTTCACCGCCGGCAATGTTGATCTGGTTGAATACCTGCTTGAGCAGCATCGAGCGCGGTAGCAGTGTCAGTTTCCAGCTCTGGGCATCGCCGCTCAGCGACAGTTCGAAATCCCGTTGCAGGCCGCTGCTGTCGCCTTGCAACACGGCGAGGAACAAGCGGTTCTGCTCGGCGCCAGCGCTCTTGCCCGGTAGCATCTGCCAGCCGTTGGCGTCGCGTCGGGCAATGCCTTGGGCGGTGATGCGGTAATCCTGTTGCAACGGGGTTTTCAGTAGCCACAGCAAGCCGTGGTTTTTTGCCAGGACGAAGGTGCCTTTGCTGGTCAGTGGCTGGGGCAGGGCACGCAGGTGCTTTTCCTGGACGAAGTTGCCGTGGACGACGTCGGGTTTGGCCAGTTGATCGCTGAGCTGTTGCAGGTCGAAGGCGTGGGCCAGCCCCGACAAACCGAGCAGTACCAGCGCAGCAAGGCATTGGAACACCGACGAATGTGGCGAGCGAGCTTGCTCGCGCTGGGCCGCGAAGCGGCCCCAAAACGGAAGTGGTGAGTGCTGCGCACTCAAGCGCGAGCAAGCTCGCTCGCCACGGGGAATTTGGCGAATGTCGATTCCTGTGGTCATGTCAGCATCCTTTCGACAGCATCGGTGAACACCTTCGGCGAAGCCAGCAGCATCTCGCGGTTGCTCATGTCGACCGCGACCTGCACGGACACCGCGCGGGTCAGGCGTTCGCCGGTTTGCGCATCGCTGATCAGGTAGTTGATCTTCAGCCGGTTCTCCCACTCCACCAGATTGGCGCGCACGTTGAGTTTCTGACCGAACACCGCACCGCGGACATAGCGCAATTGCAGGTCGATCACCGGCCACGCGTATCCCGACTCGCACATGGCGTTGTAGTTGTGGCCGATCCTGTCCAGCAGCGCGCAGCGGGCGACCTCCAGGTATTTGACGTAATGGCCGTGCCAGACGACGTTCATGCTGTCGACGTCAAAGAACGGCACGAGGATTTCCGTATCGGTGTGCAGCACTCCCTTGCTACGCATGCAGCCTCCAGTGTTGTTCGGCGATACGTTTCAGGCACAGGCGCAATTCGCCTTCCAGCGCGCGGTCTTCGATGACTGGCGGGAAGTCTTTACCCAACGCTTCATGCATGGCCGCGAGCGCTGGCGGCAGCGGTCGCGCATCCTCGGCCTGGCCGCGCAGCCATACCCCTTGATTGGCGGCGAGCAGCGTGGCGGCGGCGACCTGCTCGGTCAGTTCCAAAACACGGATCGCATCGCGGGCGGCGATGGTGCCCATGCTCACCTTGTCCTGGTTGTGGCACTCGGTGGAGCGCGAGAACACGCTGGCCGGCATGGTGTTTTTCAGCGCTTCGGCGGTCCAGGCACTGGTGCCGATCTGCACGGCCTTGAAGCCATGGTTGAGCATCGCGCGGTCGGCCGTGGCACCGGACAGGTTGCTCGGCAAGCCGTGGTTGTAACGCTCATCCACCAGCAGGGCGAGTTGCCGGTCCAGCAGGTCGGCGACGTTGGCCACGAGGTTTTTCAAGCTGTCCATGGCGAACGCGATGTGCCCGCCATAGAAATGACCACCGTGCAAAACGCGTTCGGCTTCGGCATCGATGATCGGGTTGTCGTTGGCGCTGTTGAGTTCGATCTCGATGAACGAACGCAGCCAGTTCAGGCTGTCGGCCAGCACGCCGAGGACGTGGGGCGCGCAACGCAGGGAGTAACGGTCTTGCAGGCGATGCAGCGGCGCGGTTGGCGCGTCGATCGCCAGATCCTTGCGCAGCCATGCGGCGACCTGCATTTGCCCCGGATGCGGCTTGGCCGCGAACAGGCGCTCGTCGAAATGCTCCGGGTTGCCTTGCAGGGCGACCACGTTCAACGCGGTGATGCGCGTGGCCAGTTGCAGCAGGTAATCGGCGCGGGCGAAGGCCAGACAGGCGAGGCCCGTCATCACCGCGGTGCCGTTCATCAACGCCAGGGCTTCTTTCGGACGCAGCACCAACGGCTGCCAGCCGAGTTCGCGATGCACGTCGGCGGCCTGCCGGCGTTCGCCTCGGAACATCACTTCGCGTTCGCCGGACAACGTGGCAGCGACATAGGACAGCGGCGTCAAATCACCGCTGGCGCCGACCGAGCCTTCTTCCGGAATCAGCGGCAGGATGTCGTGCTCAAGGAAGGCTTGCAGGCGTTCCAGCAGCTCAACGCGCACTCCGGATACGCCGTGGCACAGCGACTGCAACCGCGCCGCGAGCACCGCACGGGTGGCTTGAGCGTCGAGCAGTTTGCCCAGCCCGCAGCCATGGAAGGTGTACAGGTGCTGCGGCAACGCTTCGACGTGATGCAGCGGCACCGCCACCACGCAGGAATCGCCGTAACCGGTGGTCACACCGTAGATCACGCCTTCCTTGTCCAGCAGGGAGTCGAGGAAGCGCGCGCCCTTGGCGATGCGCTCGCGGTACGCAGGATCGCTCTGCAACTGCGTCGGTGCCTGGCGGTTGGCCAGGGCCAGCACGTCTTCGATGCGCAATGGGAGTTCGCCGAAGGTTACCGGCTCAAGCGTTGGCGTCGTCATCGGTCTTCCAGAAAGGGAAAAAGTTGAACCATTGTTGAGGCGCATCGAGGCAATAGTGACTCAGGCGCTCGGCGTAGCGGGAGGCCCACTGATGAATGACCTGCTCGCGATCAGTGCGTTTCCAGATGATCGAATCGGCGAACGGTTCAATGGTCAGGCGATAATCACCGTCGGGTTTCTTCAGGCACAGCAACAGGTTGACCGGGCATTTCAACAAACCGGCCAACAACCAGGGCCCTTGCGGAAACCTGGCCGGGTGACCGAGGAAATCCACCGTCACGCTGCGTCCGCCATGCAACGGTACGCGATCGCCGGCAATCGCCAGCCACTCGCCGCGCTCCAGGCGTTCGTGCAGTTGCAGCATGATCACCGGATCCAGTTCGCTGACCTGGATCAGGCGCAGATTGGTCGCGCCGGCTTCGCCCAGCAAGCGGTTGAACTGCTCGGCGTGTTTGGTGTGCACCAGCACGTTCATCGTCACTTTCTCGCCGATCTCGGCCAGTGCGCGGCAGACTTCGAGATTGCCCAGGTGCGCCCCGACCAGCATCTGTCCGCGTGTACCGCGCAGCTGATTACGCAGCAGCGCCGGGTCGATGATTTCGATCTGCTCGATGCTCAATTTACCGTTCCACACGTCGAGTTTGTCGAGCATGGAATCGGCGAACGCCATGAACTGACCGAACACTCGCCAATGGGTCGGGCGCAATTCGCGGCGACCGCTCCAGTCGGCCAGGCGTTGCTGGTATTGCCAGGCGCTGTGGCGGGCGCTGCGGCCAAACAGGAAAAAATACAGGACGATGCCGTACAGCAACGGGCTTAGCAGTCGACGGCCAAGCACTTTGGCGGCGAGCGCGGTGAATTTCATCAGCCAGAAACTGCCGCGCTCTTCGCGATCGGCCCAGTGTTGTTTGTCGGTGCTCATGCTCGCCACCGTCGCCAGAGGATCACGGGCGAGCGCAACAACATGCCGAAGAACAACCGGGTGTGCATGCTCGTAATCAGTACGTTGTCGTGGAACATGCGGAAATGCGAAACGCCGTCCAGCGGGTAATGGACTCGGGTTTGCAGCCATTTCATCGGCTGATTGCGCCAGGCCAGGCGCACCAGAATGTCGGAGTCGAAATCCATGCGCTTGCCGATTTTCGCGGTGTCGATCAGCGCCAGGACCGGTGGCAACGGGTAGACACGGAAGCCGCACATGGAGTCGCGGATCTGCAGCGACAGGGTGTTGATCCAGACCATGACGTGGGTCAGGTAGCGGGCGTACAAGCGGCCCTTGGGCACGCTGTCATCGTATTGCGGATAGCCGCAGATCACCGCATGCGGATGGGTGCGTGACAGCTCGATAAAACGTTGTACGTCTTGCAAGTCATGCTGGCCGTCGGCGTCCACCTGCATGGCATGGCTGAAGCCCAGGCGCGATGCTTCACGCAAGCCGGTCATCACCGCGCCGCCCTTGCCCTGATTGGCCGCGAGGCGGATCAGGTAGACCATTTCCCGTTGGGCCAGTCGATCAAGCACCCGGGCGCAGGCCGGGCTGCTGGCATCGTCCACCAGAATGCACGGCAGATTGCTGGCAATCAGCGCATCGACCACGGCGGTGATTGCGCTTTCATGGTTGTAGACCGGGATGATTGCGCAGGGGCTATGCATGCACCGCCTCCAGCAAAATGCGCCCGCTGGAGCAGGTCGCGGTTTCGTTGCGATAGGCGAAATACAGCTTGCTGCGCACCGGGTCGAAACGCAGGTGCAACTGGACTTCATCCCCCGGGCGCACCAGTTGCTGAAACTTCAGTACCTCCATGCCGGCGAACGTTGCCGGCAGGTTCATCAAGTGCTGGCCCAGGTTCAGCGCCCATTCGACCTGCACTACGCCAGGCAGTACCGGCGCCGTGGGGAAGTGGCCGCTGAAATAGGCAAGATCCGGCGGCACGGCCAGTTGCAGGCTCCACTCGCCCTCGGTTTCGGACTGTTCCAATACTTCCGGTGCCTTGGGGCGTGGTGCCAGCAGCAGGGCTTCGACTGTGGTCTGGGGCAGTTTGCCTTGGCTGTTCAACGGCATTTGCCGCAACAAGCGCCAGCGTCGTGGCAGGGCCAGCGCTTCGCAATGCTCGCTCAAGTGATGGCGCAACTGCTCGGTGAGCGTGCGTCGACCTTGATTGCGCAGGGCATGCAGGCCCGCCTCTGTCAGAACCAGCAGTGCCCCCAGCGACGCGCGGTTTTCCTGGACGACGCCAAGGCGCGCTTCGGCCACCCAGGCGTGGGTCATCAGCGCTTGCTCCAGCATCGGCAGCGAGATGCGTTTTTCTTCCAGTTTAACGATCCGGTCCAGCCGTCCCAGTAGCTCGAAACGGCCGTCAGCGGCGATTCGCGCGGCATCGGCGGTCTGTTCGATATGGCCGGCGGGCAAGTATGGCGAGGCGATGAGCAGTGCGCCGTCGTCGTCCTGGCTGAGCTTGATGCCGGCAAACGGCTGCCAGGGTGCATGCCCTTGTCGCCAGGCAATGCCGCCGGTTTCCGAGCTGCCGAAAATCTCGGTCGGCCATTGATGCAGGCGTTGTTGCAGGCTTTGCGCGGCCTCGGCCGGTAACGCACCGCCAGAAGAAAATACCCGGCGCACTGCGCTCAGGGCCGGCCAGTCGAGGTTGTCGCCCATGCGCTTGAGCAGCGCCGGGCTGGCGACCCAGGCAAACGCCGGATGCTCGCGACTGGCGCGTTGCAGGTCTTCGGGAAAGGCCAGTTGCCTGCGCATGAACGGACGCCCGGCGCACAACGGCCAGAGCACCCGGAACAGCAGGCCATAGATGTGTTGGGTGGCAACGCTGCCGATGATGCATGCCGGACCGAGATCGGCACCCCACAGCTGTTCCAGGGCTTCGACCTCGTTGGCCAGTTGCCGCAGGCTTTTTTCGATGCGCTTGGGCTCGCCACTGGAGCCGGACGTACACAGGCTCAGCCGGCATTGATCCAAATCCAGCGAGGCGGGACTGAGCGGCGAATGCCGATAATCGCTGATGTGCGCATCGTCGGGCTGATCGGTCAGCCACAGGTCCACCTCGTTCGACCAGCGCTGGCGCGTTTGCGCTTGCAGGTCGGCCGGCAATAACACGCTGGCCCCGGCACGCCAGGCGCCCAGCAGGGCAATCGCCAGATCGGCGGCGTCTTCAAGGTGCACGGCAATGCGCTGCACGCCCAGGGCTTGCAGGCCGGCGGCCAGGTTCAGGGCCTGTGCGCACAGGTGTGCGTGATCGAGCGACGGCTCGGCCGTGACGGCACGCTCCGGCTCGGCCTTGAGCAGCAACTGCTCAAGTTTTATCCAATTCATGGGTGGCCTCGTACCCGTTGTCGTAT
Organism: Pseudomonas sp. TNT2022 ID1044; assembly: GCF_028656895.1. Taxonomy (NCBI): domain Bacteria; kingdom Pseudomonadati; phylum Pseudomonadota; class Gammaproteobacteria; order Pseudomonadales; family Pseudomonadaceae; genus Pseudomonas; species Pseudomonas sp. TNT2022 ID1044. The sequence continues at coordinate 288,142 of NZ_JAMDHB010000004.1, forward strand.
CAGCCATTCAATGGCAAACATCAGGCCTATCAATCCGTAGGAAATCAGGCCGGTGTACAACATCCACCAGCTCAGCGGCGCCCACAGCGTCAGGGCGGCGGCGCACAAACCGTTGCAAAGAAAAAACACACTCCAGGCGATCGTCACCTGGCGGGTATAGCGAATAGCCTTGGCGGGCAGGTACGGTTCGCGCAAGCGGGCCAGGCGTTCGACCATTGGTGGCCCGTACTTCAGACTCAAGCCGAACAGCGCCAGCATGAAAGCGCTGATCAACACCGGATACCAGCGCAGCAGCGCCGGGCTGTCGAACAGCGCAAGCAACAGGCAAAACCCGATGGCTGCCGCCGCCATCCATTGGCTGCCGGGCTTGTGTCGGCCGGTCAACGCGCGAGCCAGCCACAGGCTGCCCAGCAGCAGCCCGAACTGCCACGGCGCGAAGTGCTCCATGCCGAAATACACCGCAAAGGGGTACAGCAAGCCTGCCAGCAGCAGGCCAAGGCCGATCAGTCGGCTCATGCGGCCGGTTGAACCAGACGGTAGACCGCCTCGACGACGTCGCTGACGGTACGTACCGACTTGAATTCTTCGGCGGCGATTTTCTTGCCGGTCTGACGTTTGATGTGGTCGATCAGGTCGACCGCGTCGATGCTGTCGATTTCCAGATCCTGATACAGATTGGATTCGAGGCTGACGCGCTCGGGGTCCAGTTCAAACAGCTCGACCAAGGCATCGCGCAGGGTGTTGAAAATGTCGTCACGAGTTTGCATGGTCCGGTCTCAAGCTGCCTGTTTTGCGGTGACGAACGCTGCAAGGCTCGCCACGTTGCTGAAGTGATTACGCGTGTCCTTGGCGTCGGCATCGATTTTGATGCCGTACTTTTTCTGGATGGCCAGGCCGAGTTCCAGGGCATCTACGGAGTCCAGGCCCAGGCCTTCGCCGAAGAGCGTCTGGTCATCGCCGATGTCGTCGGCACTGATGTCTTCGAGGCCGAGGGCGTCGATGATCAGTATTTTGATATCACGGTGCAGATCGCTCATCTTCGGCGAGCTCCTTAATAAAGTAAGAATGTAGATAATCGTTGAGCTTGCGCGAGGCCTGAGGGGCCGCGCCCATTGCGGCGAAGGCCTGTGGGTCTATATCGGCCCCGACGCGGAAACTGAAGTGCACGCGACGCTTTGGGATCCGATACCAGGGCTCCGCCTTGGTCAAAGTGGTCGGGGTGACCTTGATCACCACGGGGGTGAGGATTTTCGCACCCCGCAGGGCAATTGCCGCTCCCCCCCGATGAAAGGCTGGCGCCTGACCCGGCTGGGTGCGGGTGCCTTCGGGAAAGATGATCAGGGTTTGCCCTTCTTTCAAGGCGTCGGCGGCGGCATCGAGCATGTCCATGCTGCCGTCGTTGCTGATGTAATCGGTGCGGCGCAGCGGGCCGCGGGTGAAGGGGTTTTCCCAGAGGCTTTGCTTGACTACGCAGTTGGTGTGGCGCACCAGGCCGATCAGGAATACCACGTCGATCAACGAGGGATGATTGGCGATGATCATCTGCCCCGGACGCCCGAGTTTCTCCGCGCCCTGAATGTCATAAGTCAGCACGCCGGCGCGGGCCATGAACTGCACGAAAAACCAGAAGCAGCGGCTGACCATGCGCCTTGCGCGCAGCCGGTGGGTGCGGGCATCGCCCGGCAGGCAGCCGAGCACCGGGAAAACGACCAGGCGCAGGCACAGCCCGCCCAGTCCGAACAGGGTGAAGCTTGCAGCCGTGGCCAGCAGGCGCCAGTAGTAGGCGTCGCGGTTTTTCTCGGTCATGGGTTGCGTTGCCACGTCCATACGCGATTTTTCCAGGCATGTTGGCAGGTGGTTTGCTCACCCAACAGCGCACGCAACAGATTCAGTGCATGGGGCCAGCCAGCTTTGGACAACGCTTGCGGTGGGCTGTTCAGGGACAGCTGCCAGTCATTGCCAGGCGTGATCAGCAGGCCGAGGGCGTACGGAAACGGCACGTCATCGATCCACGTCGAATAGGCTTCGGGCGGCTGCTCTTCGGTCACCACCACCAACACGGCCGGCACACCTTCGTTCAGCAATGCCGCGGCCTCCAGCATGCCGTTCTCCAGTCCGTCGCCGGCTGCGGCAAGGGCGGTCATCTCGCTGGTTTCACCGCGCATGATCGACCACAGACCGATGATCGCGTTGTGCACCGACAGGCTGAATTGGGTCGGGGATAGCGGCTGTTCAGTGGCCAGCTCGCTGAGAATGTCGAAAGTGCGCGGGGTTTCGCCATGACGGGAAACAAAGACCAGCGGCAAGTCCTGGCGACCTTCGGCCAGGGGCCAGCCGACGCTGAACGCCATTCGCGCCAGCCGGCTGAGGCGCCGACGCTGCATGGCCGGCAGAAACGAGACGTCCGGGGCCGCATCGCTGCCCGGAAGCACGACCGGTCGTCGGCTCCAGGCCTGCCAGTCGTCCACGCTTTCGAGCCCCGGGGCCCACGCGCGCCACTGGGCGATGTTGAAATTGATCACAGACATTCATCCCGCCCCTGAGGGCTTTCTTGACGCGCTGAGTGGCGCAAAGGCACGGCACACCCTACGTGGCGCCTGGCGCCGAGTGGTGCGCATTATCCCGGTGCGACGAACGTGTAGCAAATGCTGGTTACATTTTGCTCAGTGAGATGTACCGGTTAGTTCGCGAAATCTGAACATTGGGTATTTATTCACATTTTCATAAGCCCCGTCTGTCGGCTCTGGCTTCGTTTGGCCCGGAGTTTTGCCGGTTTTTCAGCAAGAGATGACGACTGACTGTGTAGTCCCTCGCCTGCGAGGTAGCTAAGCAACGCCATCGACCACTACACTCGATCATTCTTTGATACACGGAGGTTTTGACATGCGGCGCGTGGTGTTCAATCAGAAAGGTGGCGTAGGCAAATCCAGCATTGCCTGCAATTTGGCGGCGGTCAGCGCCAGCGAGGGTTTTCGTACCCTGTTGGTGGATCTCGATGCCCAGGCCAACTCCACTCAATACCTGACGGGGCTCACCGGCAACGACATTCCGATGGGGATTGCCGATTTTTTCAAGCAGACCCTGTCTTCCGGGCCGTTCTCCAAGAAGAACCAGGTCGATATTTACGAAACCCCGTTCGATAACCTCCACGTTGTCACTGCCACGGCTGAACTGGCCGACCTGCAGCCCAAGCTTGAGGCCAAGCACAAGATCAACAAGCTCAGAAAGTTGCTTGAAGAGCTGAGCGAAGACTATGACCGGATTTACCTCGATACCCCGCCCGCACTCAACTTTTATGCGGTTTCAGCGCTGATCGCCGCTGATCGGGTGCTGATTCCCTTCGATTGCGACAGCTTCTCACGTCAGGCGCTGTACGGCCTGTTGGTGGAAATCGAAGAGTTGAAGGAAGACCATAACGAGGGTCTTGAAGTGGAAGGCATTGTCGTCAACCAGTTCCAGGCCCGGGCCAGTCTGCCGCAGCAAATCCTTGATGAACTGATCGCCGAAGGCCTGCCAGTGTTGCCGGTGTACCTGGCCAGTTCGGTGCGCATGCGCGAATCCCACCAAGCCAACACGCCGCTGATCCATCTCGACCCGCGGCACAAGTTGACGCAGCAGTTTGTTGAGTTGCATAACCTGCTGGAAAACGCCTGAAAAAACTGTGGGAGCTTGCTCCCACGGGGTTCAAGGTTGCTGTCAAATCCCCTGGCTGCGTAACCAACTCATCAACTGCGGTAACGGGAAGGCCCCGCTCTGGCGGGCGACTTCCCGACCGTTCTTGAACAGAATCAGGCTCGGAATCGAGCGAATCCCCAACTGAGCCGACAATTGCTGATTAGCCTCACTGTCCAGCTTGGCTAGCCGGCATTTGCCGGCCAATTGCGCAGCGGCCTGTTCAAACACCGGCGCAAACGACTTGCACGGCCCACACCAGTCCGCCCACACGTCCACCAGCAACGGCAGATCGCCCTTGATCTGGCTGGCGTAGTCGCCCTGTTTCAATTCGAAAGGCTTGTTCAGCAGGACTTCGGCCTTGCAGCGCCCGCATTTTGGCTGGTCGCCCAGGCGCTCGGCGGGGATGCGGTTGAGGCCGTTGCAGTGGGGGCAGGGAATCAGAAGTGGGTCAGACATTTAGGTGGTCCTGTGAAGAATCCGGTTACCTCTATTTGGAGACGTCTGCTGACATTTTCAATCGAGCAGGGAGCGGCGATAAAACTAGGCTGAGTCGTACTCAGTCAGGCCACTGGTCTTGTCGTGAGTATCGCATCTTGCGATATATTGTATTTGTGATTAACTCCCCATAGCAGAATGCGATAAGGATGTTGCATGCATGTCATCACCGAAAAACGAATACGTGAAGCTGCAACCAAATGGCCAAGGGCAGCTACTGCATTGGATCATTGGATCATTGGATCATTGGATCATTGGTATCAATTGGTCAAAGGAAGCAAGCCATCGGATTTTGCGGCGATGAGGGCCTCATTTCCTGCCGTAGACAAGGTGGGTGAGTTTCATGTTTTTGATATCGGTGGCAACAAGCTGCGGCTGATCGCTTTCGTGAGGTATCGATCGCAAAAGCTATATATCAAGCATGTGCTGGATCACCGCGAATATGACCGCGGTAAATGGAAGGAGGAAAGAGTATGAGTGTCCTGATCAAAAGAGCTGCCGAGCATTGGGAGTTCGTCTCGCCGTTGCTTCGAAAACCGAAAAACGAAGACGACTATGATGCGCTGGCGCAGGCGCTGGACGAGTTGCTCGAGATGACCGGCGATGATGAGTCTCATCCGCTTATGAGCTTGGTAGATATCATCGGTGACTGGATTGAGGAATGGGATCACAAGCATCACCCTATGCCGAAGGCCAGTGGGGTCGATGTTCTTGGCTACTTGATGCGCGAACACGGCCTGACCCAGAGCGACCTTCCCGGTGTTGGTACTCAATCGGTTGTTTCGGAAATCCTGAGTGGCAAGCGTCAGCTCAACCTGCGGCAGATCCGCTGGTTGGCCGAGCGCTTTGGTGTGTCGGTGGAAACCTTCATATGACCGGCTTCACGACGAACAACTGATCTCCAGATGCTTGCCCCATTCCGGCGGCCGCTCGGCGTAGCGTTCCATCCCCGGTTGTTCTTCGAACGGCTTGCTCAGTACGGCATGCAGGCGACGCACTTCTGAGTAGTCGCCGTTCTCTGCCGCATCGATGGCTTTTTGCGCCAGATAGTTGCGCAGGATGTACAGCGGATTGACCGCGTGCATCCGCTCGCGACGTTGCTCCTGGTTCAGCTCGCCTTCACGGGCGACCCGGGCCACGTAGAGCTCGCCCCACGCATCGAAGCCCTTGATGTCGACGAAGTCGTCGCGCAAGCGAGCGACGGCCGCGCAGGGCGACTCCTCGCCCAGTCGGCGGAAGAACAGGCTGTAATCGACGCCGCTGTTTTGCATCAGTTGCAGCAGGTGTTCCAGCAGTTTCTGGTCGTCTTCTTCAGCGGTGGTCAGGCCGAGGCGGCGGCGCATCAGGTCCAGGTAATGGGCCTGGAACAGCGGCAAATACAGCCCGAGGGTTTCGCGCAGGGCTTCGACGCTGATGAACGGCGTCAGGGCCTGGGCCAGGGCGCTGAGGTTCCACTGGCCGATCGGCACCTGGTTGCTGAAGGAATAGCGGCCCTGGTCATCGGAGTGGTTGCAGATGAAGTTGGCGTCGAAGTCGTCCAGGAAGGCGAATGGGCCAAAGTCGAAGGTGATGCCGAGGATCGACATGTTGTCGGTGTTCATCACGCCGTGGCAGAAACCATAGGCTTGCCACTTGGCGATCAGTTCGGCATTGCGCTCGACGATCTCGCGGAACATCGCCAGGTAGGGCTCGGGTTGCTCCAGGCATTCCGGGAAATGCATGGTCAGCACGTGTTCGCCGAGTTCTTTCTGCTTTTCGGGGCGTTTGGTGTAGTAGAAATATTCGAAGTGCCCGAAGCGCACGTGGCTCGGTGCCAGGCGCAGGACCATGGCGGCGCGTTCCTGTTTTTCGCGCCAGACCGGTGTATCCGAGCCGATCACGCACAATGCCCGCGTCGTCGGAATGTTCAGCGCGTGCAGGGCTTCAGAGGCGAGGAACTCGCGGATCGAAGAGCGCAGCACCGCGCGGCCATCGCCCATGCGTGAAAACGGTGTCTGGCCGGCACCCTTGAGGTGCAGGTCCCAGTGCTCGCCGGCCTCGTTGTACACCTCGCCCAGCAACAGGCCACGGCCGTCGCCCAGTTGCGGGTTGTATGAACCGAACTGATGCCCGGAATAGACCATCGCCCGAGGAACCGCGTCGGCCCACAGCTTGTGGCCGCTGAACAGCTCGGCGAACTCCGGGGTTTCGGCCACGGCCGGGTCGAGGTCCAGCAGCGCCATGGCGGCAGGACTGGCGACTACGAGGCGCGGGTTGTCGATGGGCTCGGGCAGCACGTGGGCGGAAAACGTATCGCCCAGGCGGTCGAAGCGATTATCGAAGGTCAGTTCGTCGAGGGCTTTCAAGGGCCAACTCCAGCAGAATGTCCGAGCATTCTGCTGGGGAAAGTCCGGTTAGTCGAGTTTGGCGGCGGGCGGCATGGGGGGCGGCTGTTTGCCATCCGGCGGCGGGGCGATGGTTTTCGCCTCCGGCTCGATCGGTACCATCTTGTATTCCTGGCCGTGCAGGTTCTTCAGGTAAATCTCCATCTGCCGGAACGAGATGTTGATGTGCTGCTTCTTGAACTCGCGGTTGATGAAGCGATTGACCTCATCGAGCACCGGGTTACGGTCACCGAGGTCACGCACGTGCATGCGTAACTCGTGGTCGAGGGTGCTTTCGCCGAAGTTCAGGAAGTACACCAGCGGCTCGGGTTCTTTGAGTACCCGTGGGTTTTCCCGCGCGGCTTTGAGCAGCAGCTCTTTCACCAGGTCCAGGTCCGAGCCGTAATCGACCCCGAGCTTGAGCGTCACTCGGGTGATGGTGTCGGTCAGGGACCAGTTGATCAGTTGCCCGGTAATGAACGTTTTGTTCGGGACAATGATGTCCTTGCGGTCGAAGTCGGTGATGGTGGTGGCGCGAATGCGGATCTTGCTCACCGTGCCCGACAGGTTACCGATGGTGATGGTGTCGCCGATCCGTACCGGACGTTCGAACAGGATCATGATCCCGGAGATGAAGTTCGCAAAAATCTCCTGCATGCCGAAACCGAGGCCCACCGATAGCGCCGCCACCAGCCACTGCAACTTGTCCCAGCTCACGCCGAGGGTCGACAGGGTCGAGACGAAACCGACACCGGCGATCACGTAGGACAGTAACGTTGTCGTAGCGTAGGCGCTGCCCTGGGCCAGATTGAGCTTGGACAGCACGAACACTTCCAGCAGGCCGGGCAGGTTGCGCGCCAGGGCAAAGGTGATGCCGATGATGATCAGCGCACCGAGCATGTCGCCGATGCTGATTGGCACCATGCTCATGTTGGCGCCGGTACCGCTGGTGTATTCGTAGAGGGTGATGTTGTCGAGGTACGAGAACACCGTGATCAGGTCGGCCCAGACCCAGTACAGCAACGCGATGAAGCCGCCGAGCAAGGCCAGGCGAATCAGGCGCAGGGACTGTTCGTTGACCTTCTCGATGTCCAGGGTCGGTTCTTCGATCACCGCTTCGCCGTCGCCGGCCTCTTTGGCCGCCTGACGTTTGGCCAGGGCGCGCTGGTAAGCCAGGCGGCGGGCCGCGACGCTCAGGCCACGGACGAAGGTGGCTTCGATCACCAGCCAGAACATCAGCAGGTACAAGGTGTTGATCAACCGGTCGCTGAGTTTCAGCGCGGTGTAGTAGTAGCCGAAGCACACCGCCACAAACAGTGCGACGGGCAGGGCGGTGAACAAAATACCGACGACCTTGCGGAACAGCGAGGCGTTTTCGTGGGTCGGGCTGCTGATCAGCAGGCGGCTGAGCAGCAAGGTCATCAAGGCGTAGCAGGTGAGCACCACCGGCATGCCGATCACGTCGTCGGCCAGCCCGGCCGGTTGCAGTTCGGCAACGGCCACCACCGCCACCAGGGCCATCACCACCATCCCGAGGCGGCGTACCCAACCGCGGAGGAACTCGACCTGGGGCTTTTCCCAACGGAAATGCAGCTCAGCCACGCCGCCCGGTGCAAGGATCCGGTAGGCGGTGTAGAACACCAGCCACGCCTGGGCCATTTGCAGCAACGCTGCGCCCATGTTGGCGTTTTGCCCGCGGGCGTCGATCTGCAGGGCCAGACCGCAAAGGGCCAGACCCAGCGAGACGGGCATCGCCAACAGGATATTGATCAGGATCGCCTGCGGCGTGTGCCACTGGCTGTCGCGCTTGAAGTGGCCGACGTCCTGGTGAACCTTGTTCAGGCGGGCATACAGTTGCTTGCGACGCCACAACAGGGCACTGATCAACAGGGCCAGCGGCAGGAACAGCAACGGTCGCTGGGTCAGGCCATCAGTCAGTTCGCTCAGGCTTGAGGCCAGCGGCAGGGTATCGACCTGGCGTTGCAGGCGATCCGGCACGGCGCGTATCCATTCCAGGTCCAGTGGCTTGTTGCTGGGAATCCAGAACATCTGCTCGTCGAGCGTCGCGCGCAGGCTCTGCGCGGTACTGAGCAATTGCTTCTGGTTCAGTTGCAGGGTGATGGATTCGTTGAGCACTGCGCTCAATTCGCGGTTCAGCCGCTCCAGCAGGTCGGCGCGGGTAGTCGCCAGTTCCAGCAGGCTCTTGCGCAACTGCGGGGTGACTTGCTCGGGTGGTTGGGTCGAGAGCAAATTGTCGACGTAGGTAGCCGGGTTGCTGAGCAATTCCCGTTGCTGGCTGACTTCGAACTGATACAGGCGAATGTCGGCGATCTGGTCGGCCAGGTCGCGGTCGAGTTTGAGGCGCGGCAGTGCCTGCTTCTGCTTGTAGAGAATCTTGGAGAGCAGCAGGCTGCCCTTGAGCACGTTGATCTGTTCGTCCAGCGCCGCATCGCTCTGGGTCACGCTGTCGAGTTGTTGCTTGGTCTGCAGGTTTTGCTGGGTGACTTCGTTGAGGCGGTCCGTGCTTTTGAGCAGGTAGTCCGAGAGCTTCAGGTTGGCCGCGCTTTCCGTCGCCAACAGGCTGCTGCCGCCGGCTTTCTGCGCTTCGATCGATTGCTGCGTCACGGTCTCCTGGGACTGGGCCAGACGCTTCTGGTTGATCAGGCTTTGCAGGTCCTGGATTTCCTGGTCCAGGCGATCGGACTTTTCCGATAGCAAGTCATGCTGGCTGTTGCCCAGGTCTTGCAGCTGGGTATTGCCGGCCAGTTCCTGGCGACGCAGCGGGATCAGGGCATTGAGGGCTGCGAGCTCGGCGTTGAGCTGGTCGCGCTGTTCGCCGCTCAGCGTCTTGCCGGCGTCTTTGCCGGTCTTGAGGATGTTGTTGATCTGCTGGATGCGCGTCTGGCTGGCGGAGATTTCGGCCTGGGCGCGCTCGGGGCGCGTCTGGGCGGTGATGATCAGACTGTTGGCGTCCGCCAGGGCTTTTTGCAGATCGCTTTGCTGGGTCGAGCGCTCGGTGAGCATTTGCTCGAGTTGCTGGATCGACTCTTTGGCGAAGCGCTGCGACACCGGCACCACGGCGCTGGCCTTGAGGCGCGTCAGCTCACGCTGGTTCTCGATGGTTTGCTTGGGGGCGGTGGCCAGTTGCTGCTTGAGATCGCTGAGTTTCTGCTCGTAATCACGCTGGTTGTTGAGCTGCGTCAGCGTGCCTTGCAAGACGGACTGCAGGGCCTTTTGCTCGGCTTCCGGCAGTTTGCGGTCGGCGATCTTGTCCAGACTCGTCTGTACGGATTCGCGGGAGGGTGGTTCGGCGGCTTGCAAAGGGCCGACAGAAAGACTCAGGCCCACAAGGACCATGAACAACAATGAGCGCAGGCTTGACATAGAGACCGATCAAATACGAGGCGAAGAATGGAGTTTAGAGGAAGAGTCCCGGACCCGGGCGACTTCCTTCGGGGAATCTGACGCCCACTTTGCCAATCTTGTTCCCGTCCATGACCGCGACGGTCCAGATGGTGTTGTTCCATTCCACCTGGTCCCCGACCACAGGAGCACCCCCCACTTTCTGGGCAATGAACCTGCCCAGTGACATCTCCGGATCGATGCCTTCGACTTTCAACCCGTACAAGGCAGCAACTGCGGCCAGCTGGGCATCTCCTTCGAGTACGAAGTCGCCGAAGAAGCGCAAATCGAGGCCCCGTTGCGGTGCCTGACTGAAGAGTTTTCCGAGGGCTGCAAGGTTGTGTTCATGGCCGATTACGCACAGTAAATCGTCGACTTCCAGCACCGTACTACCCGACGGATGGAGCAGTTGCTGGCCACGAAACAGGGCCGCGATACGGGTGCCTTCGGGCATTTTCAGTTCACGCAGGGGTGAACCGATGCACCATTTTTCGGCGCCGAGGCGATAAACGAACAGCTCCCACTCGCTGGTGACGTGCACTTCCAGCGCTGATCGGGAGATCGGCGCGGGATCCGGTGGCACGGTTACTTTCAACAGTTTGGCGACCCACGGCAGGCTTGTGCCCTGCACCAGCAGCGACACCAGCACGATAAAGAAGGCCAGGTTGAAGTACAGCTGGGCATTGGGGAGGCCGGCCATCAGCGGGAACACCGCCAGAATGATCGGGACCGCGCCGCGCAGGCCGACCCAGGAAATGAAGACTTTCTCACGGCCATGGAACGCCTTGAACGGCAGCAAACCAACCACTACCGACAGTGGCCGGGCAAACAGAATCATCCACAGCGCGAGGGCGAGGGCGGGCAGGGCAATTGGCAGTAAGTCGTGGGGCGTGACCAGCAGCCCCAGCACCAGGAACATGCCGATCTGTGCCAGCCAGGCCATGCCGTCGAGCATGTGCAGAATGCCGTGACGGCTGCGCACCGGGCGGTTGCCGATCACCAGGCCGCACAGGTACACCGCGAGGAAGCCGCTGCCGTGCAGGGCGTTGGTCAGGGCAAACACTACCAGGCCACCGGCGATGACCAGGATCGGGTACAGGCCGGTGGCCAGATTGATCCGGTTGACCAGTTGCAGCATCAGCCAGCCGCCACCCAGACCAATCACGCCACCGATGCCGAACTCGCGCAGAAGATGGGTCAGCAGGCTCCAGTGCAGGCCGGTCTGGCCGCTGGCGAGCATGTCGATCAGCGTGACGGTGAGGAACACCGCCATCGGGTCGTTGCTGCCGGATTCGATTTCCAGAGTGGCGGTCACCCGCTCGTTCAGGCCTTTGCCGCCCAGCAGCGAGAACACTGCCGCGGCGTCGGTGGAGCCGACGATGGCGCCGATCAGCAAACCCTGAATCATATTGAGGTCGAACAGCCACGCAGCGGCCATGCCGGTCAACCCGGTGGTAATCAACACCCCGACTGTGGCCAGCGACAACGCCGGCCATAACGCCACGCGGAAACTCGACACCCGCGTGCGCAAACCGCCGTCGAGCAGGATCACCGCCAACGCGAGGTTGCCGACCAGATACGCCGTTGGGTAGTTATCGAAGATGATGCCGCCGCCGTCGACGCCGGCCGCCATGCCCACGGCCAGGATGATCACCAGAATCGGGATGCCGAGGCGGGACGAAAGTGAACTCACCAGAATGCTTGCACCTACCAGCAACGCGCCGATCAAGAACAGGCTGTTGATGGTCGTCGCATTCAAAGGCAATACTCCAGAAAGCTGAAAGGCGGGCACAAACTGACCATGCAGTCTGCGTGCCAGCGATTCTAACCTGTTGAAATGTGATGCTGTCAAAAAGCTTTTTGCAGATCAAAAGCCCGGTGCGGGTTTCAGCCCCGCGCGATCCTTGCAGGCGCCGGCTTGCTGGCGATAGCGATTTCACTGGCGCCATCGCCAGCAAGCCGGTTCCTGCAGATCGGGGGCGTCTATGGATTAGAGGCTGAACCGCCCGACCATGGTGTTCAGGTCCACCGCCAACCGCGACAACTCATTGCTCGCGGCGCTGGTCTGATTGGCGCCGGTGGCCGATTGCACCGACAGGTCGCGGATGTTCACCAGGTTGCGGTCCACTTCCCGGGCCACTTGCGCCTGCTCTTCGGCGGCGCTGGCGATCACCAGGTTGCGTTCATTGATCTCGACAATCGCACTGTTGATCGTATCCAGCGACATCCCGGCGCCGCGGGCGATGTTCAGGGTCGACTCGGCGCGTTCGGTGCTGTTGCGCATCGAATCCACGGCGTGTTCGGTGCCGCTCTGGATGCTGCCGATCATGCGTTCGATTTCGCTGGTCGACTGCTGGGTGCGATGGGCCAGTGCCCGCACTTCGTCCGCAACCACGGCAAAACCACGACCGGCCTCACCGGCACGAGCGGCTTCGATGGCTGCGTTCAGGGCCAGCAGGTTGGTCTGGTCGGCCAGGCCGCGAATCACGTCCAGCACCTTGCCGATGTCACGGGACTCATTGGCCAGGTCGCCGATCAGGGTCGCGGTGCTCTGCACATCGGCGCTCATGCGTTCGATGGCGCTGACGGTTTCCTGTACCAGATCACGGCCATCGCCGGCGGAAGTGGTGGCGTTCTTCGAGGCTTCGGACGTGCTCACCGCGTTGCGCGCGACTTCTTCCACGGCACTGGTCATTTCATTGACCGCCGTGGCGGCCTGTTCGATTTCGTTGTTCTGCTGGGTCAGGCCGCGTGCACTTTCGTCGGTGACGCTGTTGAGCTCTTCTGCAGCCGACGCCAGTTGCGTGGCCGAGCCGGAGATCCGTTGCAGGGTATCGCGCAGCTTGTCCTGCATCTTCGACATCGCCAGCAACAAGCGACCGGCCTCGTCTTCGCCATCGACGGTGATCGGGCGCGTCAGGTTGCCTTCGGCGATCTGTTCGGCGGCGTCCAGGGCGTTGGCGATGGGTTTGGTGATGCTATTGGTCAACAACCAGGCGAACAGGATGGTCAGGCCGGTGGCAATCACCAGCAGGGTGATCACCAGGTTGAAGGCCGATTCGTACTGATCGACAGCTTGCTGGTTGGTGTCGAGGGTCTGCTGGGTGTTGATCTCCAGCAGCGTGCTCAGCACCCCATTGACGGCTTCGGAGTTACTCAGCAGATCGGCGTTGAGCAGGCTGCGCAGTTCGTCGACCTGATTGTTGCGCGACAGGGTCTTCATCCGGTCTTCGATCTGGCGGTACTGCCCGAGCAACTGCACGTATTGATCGTAGGCCGCACGTTCCTGCGGGCTGCTGATCAGCTTTTCGTAGGTGGCCTGGGCGGTGCGGATCTGCTGGTTGCGCATCTCCAGCAGCTCCATGGTTTTTTGCTGCACGTCTGGCTCGCGGTTGACCAGTAAGCGGTAGGACAGCACGCGCAAACGCAGGGTCAATTGGGTGAACTCGTCGAGGCTCTTGATGCTCGGCACGCTGGTGACGGTGATGTCTTCGGCGGCGTCGCGGATCTTGCTCATCTGGTTCAGGGCAAACACACCCAGCAGCAGCATCAAGCCGCCAATCAGGGCAAAACCGAGGAACGCTCGCGGCGCAATATTCATATTTCGAAGGGACATGGTGTTTACCGGGATGAGCGCACCTGAGGGGTGCCGAGGCTGACGTATGGATGACTTATCGGTCATACGACTAAAGTCTTGAGTCCCTGCGCGGTTTTGCCGCACAAACGCCATGGCGACGAAGTGCAGGAACCAGATCGGCCAATCACAGTCTCTACAGTTCGCGAGAAAGGTCAGTCGCCAGGAAAATCAAGGCCTTGCGCCCGTATAACCCTGGCGTCCACCGTGACTTTTCTTTATCGTACGCGCCCTTTGAAAATGCCTGGAAAATCAAAATGTTGGAAGCATCCCTAAGCCAATTGGAACAACTGGTCAGCGACCTGGTACAACAGAACCAGACCCTGCTCGGCACCAACCAGACCCTGAGCGCCGAACTGGCCCAGGCCAAGGATGAAAACGAAAGCCTGCAACTGAGCCTGATGGAACAGGAAGAGAAACAAGGCGCCACCGCTGCACGCATCCAAGCCCTGGTTGAGCGCGTCAGCGCCGGTCCCGTCAGCGCATGAGTTACGGCCCGGGTGTAAAAGTCGTCTCGATCCTGGGAGAGGACTACTCGATCAAGGCCCCGGAAGGGGAAGAGCAGACCCTGCTGGACGCTGCATTAATGTTGAAAGCTGCCCTGGCCGACACCAAACGAAAGTACCCGACGCTGATCGGTGACCGCCTGCTGGTACTGGCCGCGATGAATCTGTGCTCCCAGCAGATCGAAATGCAGAAGCAGCACAAGCTCGAACTCGACCGTTACCAAGAGCAAGTCAGCGCCACGGTTGAAGTGATCTCCAAGACGATCAATCAAGCCTGATCGGCTTTGCGCACAACCAAAGAATAAATTGTCGGTTACGTTGTATACAATCGGCACGGCTGTTGCAGTGTTTCAGCCTCTTATTCTTTGGGGGTGCTCCATGCAGTTCTGGCGACGCAGTATTCAGTGGCAGTTGATCCTGAGCATGGGTACCGCCCTGCTGGTCAGTATCCTGATCGTGGTTGGCATTTATACCCTCGTGGTCAACCGCCTCGCCCAGCGCTATCTGGTCGAGCAGGCGCTACCGTCGAGCATCGAAGCGATGCGCAACGACATCGAGCGCATCCTCGTTCAACCGCTCACCGCCGCCAAGGACATCGCCAGCAACAGCATGGTGCGCGACTGGCTGGCCGAGGGTGAAAACAGTGCCCAGACCGCTACGTTCACCACTTACCTCGAAGGCATCCGCGCCGAGCACAAAGCCTTTACCGCGCTGATCGTCGGCACCGCATCCAACCATTACTTCACCGAGAAAGGCCTGGACCGCACCCTGAGTCGCTCCAACCCCAAGGACGCCTGGTTCTATGCGTTTCTGGACAGCAACCAGCCGCGCACCCTCAATATCGACAACGACACGGCCACCGGAGAATTGGCGCTTTTCATCGACCTTAAAGTCGAGAAGGCCGGCAAAGTCGTGGGCGTTGCGGGCCTTGGCTTGAGTATGAAAGAGCTGTCGGAGCTGATTCACAACTTCAGCTTCGGGGAGCGCGGCAAGGTCTATCTCGTGCGTTCCGACGGTTTGATCCAGGTCCATCCTGAAGCGCAGTTCAGCGGTAAACGTACCTTGGCCGAGCAAATCGGCGCCGATGCCGCACAAGCGGTCATGGGTCAAAAAACTGCCATCAGCAGCGGCTTCCAGCGCGACGGAGAAGATTTTCTCGCCCTCAGCCTGCCATTGCGCGATCTGGGCTGGACGTTGGTGGCCGAAGTGCCGCAGTCGCAAATCTACGCCGAAGCCCGTCGCGCGATGTGGATCAGCAGTGGCATCGGCCTGGCGGTGGCGCTGGTGTGCCTGTTGCTGGTGGTGTTGCTGGCCCGAGGACTGGTGCGACCGATTCGTCAGGTAACAGCGGCGCTGGTGGCCATTGGTAGCGGAGGTGGAGATTTGACCCATCGGCTGGATTCCAGCCGCGCCGATGAACTCGGCGATCTGGCGCGCGGGTTCAATCGGTTCCTTGATAGTCAGCGAGACATGATTGGCGAAGTACTGACCACCAGTGAGCGTCTGCGCACGGCGGTGGGCCAGGTAGCCAAGGTTGTGGATAACACTGCCGAGCGCTCGGGTCGCCAACAGGAAATGACCGACATGGTCGCGACGGCCGTCCACGAAATGGGCCTGACGGTGCAGGAGATTGCCCAGAACGCGGGCAATGCGGCAGTCGCTTCACAAACCGCTCGGGATGAGGCAATGCAGGCGCGGGAAGTGGTCGGTGGTTCGATCCGGCATATTGAGAGCATGTCCGACGAAATCGGCGTTGCCGCCACTGCGGTAGGGGCGCTGGCCCATCAGGTTGCATCCATCGACCAAGTGTTGGCAGTGATTCGCGGGATTTCCGAACAAACCAACCTGTTGGCGCTCAACGCCGCCATCGAAGCCGCGCGGGCCGGTGACATGGGGCGCGGGTTTGCGGTGGTTGCCGATGAAGTGCGCACCTTGGCGCGGCGCACGCAATCGTCCACCGACGAGATTCAGCAGATGATCGGCAGCCTCAAGCAGGGTGCGGAAAATGCTGTGTCATCGATGCATTCCGGGCAAGCAGCGACGGGGACCGGCGTCGAATCGAGCCAGCGGACCGGGGCTTCGTTGACGGCGATTACCGGACAGGTCGAGCGCATCAGCGACATGAACCATCAGGTGGCGACGGCGACGGAAGAGCAGTCGGCGGTGACCGAAGAGATCAACCGCAACGTGCAGGGGATTTCCGATTTGGCCCGGGCGACGGCGGGGGAGGTCAGGGCTTGCCGTGAGGATTGCCAGACGTTACAGCGGTTGGCGGATGATTTGGCGCGGCAGATGGGTGGCTTCAAGCTGAAGTGATGTGCTGGCTGTGCTGACGCCATCGCGGGCAAGCCCGCTCCCACAGGTTTTTTTGTTGTTCACCAATGTGGTATTCAACTTCAAACCTGTGGGAGCTGGCTTGCCAGCGATTGGATTTCAAAGGCTACGCAAGGCCGGGATCAGAACCACTCATCCTGCATGTTCAGGCACACATCATCCCGGGTCTCAAGAATCGCCAATTCATGATGGCAAGCCGGCACTTCCCACGTCAGGAAATACCGGGCTGCCTGCAGCTTGCCTTTATAGAAACTCACATCCGCTGCATTACCCTTGGCCAAACCTTCCTCGGCACGGATCGCCTGTTCCAGCCAGCGCCAGCCGATCACCGTGTGGCCGAACACCTTCAGATACAGCGCCGAATTTGCCAGGCTGCTGTTGACCTTGCCTTGGGCCAGATCGGTCAGCAGGCCGATGGTCACGGTTTGCAGGCGGGCCACCAGTTTTTCCAGCGGCTCGCGCAGTGCGGTCAGTGAATCATGGGCCTGCGCGCGTTCGGCGGTGTCGGCGATCAGGCGGATCAGTTGCTTGAGCCCGGCACCACCGTTCTGCGCCAGTTTGCGCCCCAGCAAGTCCAGCGACTGGATGCCGTGGGTGCCCTCGTGGATCGGGTTCAGGCGGTTGTCGCGATAGTACTGTTCCACCGGGTATTCGCGGGTGTAGCCGTGACCGCCAAGGATCTGGATCGCCAGTTCGTTGGCCTTCAGGCAAAACTCCGACGGCCAGGATTTGACGATAGGTGTCAGCAAATCCAGCAGCTCATGGGCCTGCTTGCGTTCGGCTTCGGTCGCAAGCGTGGTGGTGTCATCGAACAGTCGTGCCGCGTACAAGCCGAGGTCGAACGAACCTTCGACGTAGGCCTTTTGCGTCAGCAGCATGCGTTTCACGTCAGCGTGTTGAATGATCGCTACCGGCGCGGTGTTCGGGTCTTTGCTGTCCGGCACGCGACCCTGCGGACGTTCGCGGGCGTACTCCAGCGAGTACAGGTAACCGGCGTAGCCGAGCATCACCGCGCCCATGCCGACGCCAATCCGCGCTTCGTTCATCATTTGGAACATGTAGCTCAGGCCATGGTGCGGCTTGCCCACCAGATAGCCGACACACTCCCCGTTATCGCCGAAGTTCAGCGCGGTGGAGGTGGTGCCGCGCCAGCCCATCTTGTGGAACAGTCCGGCCAGCAGCACGTCATTGCGCTTACCGAGGCTGCCGTCATCGTTGACCAGGAATTTGGGCACGATGAACAGCGAAATACCCTTCACCCCGGCCGGCGCGTCCGGCAGCTTGGCCAGCACCATGTGCACGATGTTTTCCGACAGCGGGTGATCACCACCGGAAATGAAGATCTTGTTGCCTTTGAGGCGATAAGTGCCGTCAGACGCCGGCTCGGCGCGGGTACGAATATCCGACAGCGATGAACCGGCGTGGGGCTCGGTCAAGGCCATGGTGCCGAAGAAGCGACCGTCGATCATCGGTTGCAGGAAGCGGCGCTTCTGCTCTTCGGTGCCGAAGCTCTCAATCAGGTTCGCCGCGCCCATGGTCAGGAACGGATAGGACGTTGAAGCAGCGTTGGCCGACTGGAAATGCGCGAAGCAAGCTTGGGACAGGAGTGTCGGAAGTTGCATGCCACCCGCCTCGAAACTGCGCGCGGCGTTGAGGAAACCGGCTTCGAGGAACGCATCCACCGCCGGTTTCACTTCCGGAATCAGAATGGCCTGACCGTTCTCGTAGCGCGGCTCGTTCTCGTCGCCCTTGCGGTTATGCGGGGCGAAGAACTTTTCGGCGATGTTGCGGGCAGTGCCAATGGCCGCATCGAATGTTTCGCGGTTGTGCTCGGCGAAACGCTCACGCTGGGTCAGGCCCTCGGCATCAAGGACTTCATACAGCTCGAAAGCCAGATTGCGGGAACTGAGCAACGTCTCGGACATGGCGGCCTACCTTTTATTGGGATGGGCCGAGTCTAGGCGCGGGAATAAACGCTGAACAGGATGATTGATATCGGTGATGGAAGGGCAAAACATCGACCTGTAGGAGCCGGCTTGCTGGCGATGGCGGTGCATCAGACGCACCGTGGTGTATTGATCGCCAGCAAGCCGGCTCCTACAAGGCAAAAAAATGGGCGCCGATGATGGCGCCCATTTTTACAGTGACTGCATCGTTATTTAACCGATGGTCATCAAACTGGCATTACCACCCGCCGCCGCCGTGTTGACGCTCAATGCGCGCTCAATCACCAGACGCTCCAGCGCAATGTTGGTTTCACCTTGCGACAGGCCCTGCACGCCAACGATGGCGCCGGCACGCTTGGCAATCTGCTGGCACACCGCGCGCAACTGATCGGAATGGCCGTGATGCAGAACCGCATCGAACACCACTTCGTCCTTGTTCCAGTCGGAAACCAGCTTGATGCGCGCCTGAACGTCCTTCGGCAAGCGTGCGAACGAAGCCTTGCTCAGGTCGGCTTCCGGCCATACGGCCGAACCGCCGACAGCCAATACCGCAGCCAGTTGCGTCAGCAAGTCGCCTTCGACTTCCGCCAGGCACAGCACGTGTTCGCGCGGCAGGATCGCATAGCTGTTGCGCTCGCCGGTCGGGCCGGCCAGAACGCGGGTGATCCCGCTTTGCGATTGCGCGGCGAACTGCGCGCACAGGGCGCTCAGATCGGCAAACTTGTTGCTGTCGGCCCAGGCTTTCAGGGCGGTCAGCGGCTTGCTCATGGCGTCACGCAGGCGAACGTCCGGTGCTGCGATGGCATCACCGCGAACGAAGGATTGTTCGATCGCGTCGGTAGGACGCGTCGACAGCAGGCGGTACAGGTACAGCGGACCACCGGCTTTCGGGCCAGTACCCGACAAGCCTTCGCCGCCAAACGGTTGCACGCCGACCACGGCACCCACGATGTTGCGGTTCACGTACACGTTACCGGCGTTGACGTTGTCGATCACCTTGGCGATGGTCTCGTCAATGCGGGTGTGCACGCCCAGGGTCAGGCCGTAGCCGGAAGCATTGATCTGAGCGATCAATTGGTCGATGTCTTTGCGCTTGTAGCGAACCACGTGCAGCACCGGGCCGAAGATTTCACGTTGCAGTTCGTCGAAGCTTTCCAGTTCGATCAGGGTCGGCATCACGAAGGTACCGCGTTTGACTTCTTCGGCGTCGGCGATGGCCACCTGGTACACGCTGCGACCTTTGTCGCGCATGGCCTGGATGTGCTTCTCGATGCCAGCCTTGGCTTCGGCGTCGATCACCGGGCCGATGTCCACGGACAGGCGCTCAGGATTGCCGAGACGGCTTTCAGCCATCGCACCTTTGAGCATTTCGATGACGCGCTCGGCGGAATCTTCCTGCAAGCACAGGACGCGCAATGCCGAGCAGCGTTGACCGGCGCTGTCGAAGGCCGACGAAACCACGTCGATCACCACTTGTTCGGTCAGGGCCGAGGAGTCGACGATCATTGCGTTCTGGCCACCGGTTTCGGCGATCAGCGGGATCGGACGACCCTGGCTGTCCAGGCGGCCGGCGATGTTGCGTTGCAGCAAGCGAGCGACTTCGGTGGAGCCGGTAAACATCACGCCTTTGACGCGATCATCACCCACCAGGCCTGCGCCGACGGTTTCGCCACGGCCCGGCAGCAGTTGCAGCACGCCTTCCGGAATGCCGGCTTCGAGCAGCAGGCGCACGGCCTGAGCCGCAACCAGCGGAGTCTGCTCGGCGGGTTTGGCCAGTACCGGGTTACCGGCGGCCAATGCGGCAGCCACTTGACCACTGAAGATCGCCAGCGGGAAGTTCCACGGGCTGATGCACACCACAGGGCCCAGCGGACGGTGAGCGTCGTTGGTGAAGTCGTTGCGGGCCTGCACCGCGTAATAACGCAGGAAGTCCACGGCTTCGCGCACTTCGGCGATGGCGTTGGCGAAGGTCTTGCCGGCTTCGCGAGCCAGCAGGCCCATCAATGGCTGGATCTCGCCTTCCATCAAATCAGCGGCGCGTTCCAGAATCGCGGCGCGCTCGGCTGGCGGAGTGGCCTGCCAGATCGGTGCGGCGTTGAGGGCGCACTGAATGGCGTTGTCGACGTCTTCAACGGTGGCTTCCTGCACGTGGCCGACCACGTCACGCAGGTCGGACGGGTTCAGCACCGGCGCCGGCGCTTCGTTGCTGGAAGCGCAACCGAGCATCGGCGCGGCTTTCCAGTGGTTGTGCGCGGTAGCGAGCAGGGCGCAGGACAGCGATGCCAGACGATGTTCGTTGGCCATGTCGATGCCGCTGGAGTTGGCGCGTTCGGAACCGTACAGGTCACGCGGCAGCGGAATACGCGGGTGCGGCAGGCCGAAGCCACCTTCCACGGTCGCCATCTGCTCGATGCTGGCTACCGGATCGGCTACCAGTTCCTGGATGGAGATCGACTGATCGGCGATACGGTTAACGAACGAGGTGTTCGCGCCGTTTTCCAGCAGGCGACGAACCAGATAGGCCAGCAGGGTTTCGTGGGTGCCGACCGGAGCGTACACGCGGCACGGACGGTTCAGCTTGCCTTCGGAAACTTTGCCTACAACTTGCTCGTACAGCGGTTCACCCATGCCGTGCAGGCACTGGAACTCGTACTGGCCCGGGTAATAGTTCTGACCGGCAATGTGGTAAATGGCGGAAAGGGTGTGGGCGTTGTGCGTGGCGAACTGCGGGTAGATGACTTCTGGAACCGACAGCAATTTGCGGGCGCAAGCGATGTAGGAAACGTCGGTGTACACCTTGCGGGTGTAGACCGGATAGCCTTCCAGGCCTTCGACTTGGGCGCGCTTGATTTCGCTGTCCCAGTACGCGCCTTTCACCAGGCGAATCATCAGGCGATGACGGCTGCGGCGAGCCAGGTCGATCACGTAGTCGATCACATACGGGCAACGCTTCTGGTAAGCCTGGATGACGAAACCGATGCCGTTCCAGCCAGTCAGTTGCGGCTCGAAGCACAGGCGTTCGAGCAGATCCAGCGACAGCTCGAGGCGGTCGGCTTCTTCGGCGTCGATGTTCAGGCCGATGTCGTACTGCTTGGCCAACAGGGTCAGCGACAGCAGGCGCGGATACAGCTCATCCATCACGCGCTCGTACTGGGCGCGGCTGTAGCGCGGGTGCAAGGCCGACAGCTTGATGGAGATACCCGGGCCTTCGTAAATCCCACGACCGTGGGACGCTTTGCCGATCGAGTGGATCGCTTGTTCGTACGAGGCCAGGTACTTCTGCGCGTCGTGTTCGGTCAGTGCCGCTTCGCCGAGCATGTCGTAGGAGTAGCGGAAGCCCTTGGCTTCGAACTTGCTCGCATTGGCCAGGGCTTCGGCGATGGTTTCACCGGTGACGAACTGCTCGCCCATCAGGCGCATGGCCATGTCGACGCCCTTGCGGATCATCGGCTCACCGCTCTTGCCGATGATGCGGCTCAGGGACGACGTCAAACCGGCTTCATTGTGCGTGGACACCAGTTTGCCGGTCAGCAGCAGGCCCCAGGTCGCGGCGTTGACGAACAGCGAAGGGCTGTTGCCCAGGTGCGGATGCCAGTTGCCGGTGCTGATCTTGTCGCGGATCAGCGCGTCGCGAGTACCTTTGTCCGGGATGCGCAGCAGCGCTTCAGCCAGGCACATCAGCGCCACGCCTTCCTGGGACGACAGGGAGAATTCCTGCAGCAGGCCCTGAACGATGCCGGCACGGCCGCCAGCGCTCTTCTGGTTGCGCAGTTTTTCCGCGATGGATGCGGCCAGTTTATTGGTGGCTTCGGCCATCGGGGCCGGCAGGCGCGCCTGCTCGATCAGCATCGGCACGACTTCCGGCTCCGGGCGACGGTAAGCGGCGGTGATCGAAGCACGCAGGACCGATTGCGGCAGGATGCTTTCGGCGAATTCGAGGAAGCACTGGTGGGCATGATCCAGAGGCGCATCGACGGCGTCGTCGGAATCCTTGGTCAAACCGTTCAGCTCGGTCAGGGTTGCACCACCCTCGAGTTTTTCCAGGTAATTGAAAATTGCCTGCTTGATCAGCCAGTGCGGCGTGCGATCAATCGAGGTCGCGGCGGCCTTGAGGCGTTCGCGGGTCGGGTCGTCAAGTTTGACGCCAAGGGTGGTGGTAGCCATGTTTTTATCCTCATATTTGCCACGACCGCGTGGCATCAGCTGGCGGCAAGATTAGCCGCGCGACCGAAGAGGTGCAACCGGGTGCAACCCTTTTTTTGTCGGAATAATACGCAGCTCGTCAGGAAATAATTTCTGGTACGCCAGTGCTGCATTCACTTGGTGCTTTTTGGTTTGGTCGGCGGTGATTCTTGCTCCGAAAAGGAGCAAAAACGGCCTTTGGAATTATATTTCCGACTGGGTGCAACTTATTCGGACGAAATGGGTTGCACCTTATTTGCTTTGTTGAATAGCATTCGCGCCCAAGGTGCAACCGTCGAAGAGACCGGTGTACCGGCTGATGGCTTTCCTGGGGAAACATCAGTCATAAATGCGCGGGATCCCGGATCGTCTGTCAAACGTCACCGTTTGCGAGCAGTTCACCAGCCGCCGCTACATAAAAACAAAGCCAGGGCGTCACATAATGAGCGTAAGCAATCCAACACTGATCACGTTCGTGATCTACATCGCAGCAATGGTGCTGATCGGCTTGATGGCCTATCGCTCCACCAACAACCTTTCTGACTATATTCTGGGTGGCCGCAGCCTGGGCAGCGTCGTGACCGCACTGTCCGCCGGTGCTTCCGACATGAGTGGCTGGTTGTTGATGGGCCTGCCGGGCGCCATCTACATGTCCGGTCTGTCTGAAAGCTGGATCGCCATCGGCCTGGTGATCGGTGCTTACCTGAACTGGCTGTTTGTCGCCGGTCGTCTGCGCGTGCAAACCGAGCACAACGGTGATGCCCTGACCCTGCCGGATTACTTCGCCAGCCGCTTTGAAGACAAAAGCGGTCTGCTGCGGATCATCTCGGCAGTCGTGATCCTGGTGTTCTTCACCATCTACTGTGCTTCCGGCATCGTGGCCGGTGCCCGTCTGTTCGAAAGCACCTTCGGCATGTCCTACGAGACCGCGTTGTGGGCCGGTGCTGCGGCAACGATTGCCTACACCTTTATCGGTGGTTTCCTGGCTGTGAGCTGGACCGATACCGTACAAGCCACCCTGATGATTTTCGCGTTGATCCTGACGCCGGTTATCGTGCTGCTGGCCACCGGTGGCGTCGATACCACGTTCCTGGCTATCGAAGCGCAAGATCCAAGCAACTTCGACATGCTCAAGGGCACCACTTTCATCGGCATCATCTCGCTGATGGGCTGGGGTCTGGGTTACTTCGGTCAGCCGCACATCCTCGCACGCTTCATGGCGGCTGATTCGGTGAAGTCGATTGCCAAGGCCCGTCGCATCTCCATGGCCTGGATGATCCTGTGCCTGGGCGGCACCGTGGCTGTGGGCTTCTTTGGTATCGCTTACTTCTCGGCACATCCTGATGTGGCCGGTGCGGTCACCGAGAACCCGGAGCGTGTGTTCATTGAACTGGCCAAGATCCTGTTTAATCCATGGGTGGCTGGTGTCCTGCTGTCGGCCATTCTGGCTGCGGTGATGAGTACTTTGAGCTGCCAATTGCTGGTGTGCTCGAGCGCCCTGACCGAAGACTTCTACAAAGCCTTCCTGCGCAAGTCCGCTTCCCAGGTTGAACTGGTCTGGGTCGGCCGCGTCATGGTGCTGCTGGTTGCCTTGATCGCTATCGCGATGGCGGCCAACCCGGAAAACCGTGTACTGGGTCTGGTGAGCTACGCCTGGGCTGGTTTCGGTGCCGCGTTCGGTCCTGTTGTGCTGATCTCCGTGATCTGGAAAGACATGACCCGCAACGGCGCACTGGCCGGTATCCTGGTCGGCGCGATCACCGTGATCGTCTGGAAACACTTCGAACTGCTGGGCCTGTACGAAATCATCCCTGGTTTCATCTTCGCCAGCCTGGCGATCTACCTGGTCAGCAAAATGGGCGCGCCGACTGCCGGCATGCTGCAGCGTTTCGCTGCTGCCGAGAGTGATTTCCGCCTGAACAAGTGATGGGTTGAGCGCATGCGCTGAGCCACTGCTTGAATGAAAACGGCCCTCTTCTTTTGGAGACGGGCCGTTTTTTTGTGCCTTCGAAACTCAAAAAACCACGGGGTTTGGTGGTGTTTTGCAAAGTTGTCTGTAGTCGGATAAACCGTTTTTTGAAGGCCAATGCTTCAGAGGAAGTAGGGCAAATCTGAATTTTCTGCCTTCTGATCAGGGCTTCATGGTGCTGATGCAGAATCGCTCGCTTTCATTCTGCAGAGACACATCGGATGGTCGCTTCTGCTAATCAACCACGCTTCTCGCTGATCGTCGACGGCGTCGACAGTGAACTCAACGTGCTTGAGTTCTCCGGCAGGGAGGCCATCAGCCAGCCATACCGTTTTGACGTCGAACTGGTCAGCGAGCGACCGGACATCGATCTCGAAAGCCTGCTGCACCGCCAGGCGTTTCTGAGTTTCGATGCGCAGGGTGCCGGTGTTCATGGTCAGATTTTCCGTGTTGGCCAGGGCGATTCGGGCAGGCGTCTGACCCGCTATCAAGTCAGTCTGGTACCGCGCTTGACCTACCTGGGGCAGCGCATCAACCAGCGGGTGTTCCAGCACCAAAGTGTGCCGGCCATCATCACGCAGATCTTCAAGGACCACGGCATCCTGGGTGATGCCTTTGCGTTTCAGCTCGGCGGCGATTACCCCGAGCGCGAATACTGTGTGCAATACGCGGAAAGTGACCTGGCATTTATCCAGCGGCTGTGCGCCGAACAGGGGATTCACTACCACTTCCACCATAGCTGCGACGGGCACCTGTTAGTGTTCGGCGATGACCAGACGGTTTTTCCGCGTTTGCCTGACCCGACACCTTACCGACCGGGCAGTGGCATGGCGGTGGATGAGGCGGTGATCAACCGGTTCAACGTCCGCCTGGAAACCCGGCCCACCGTGGTGACACGCCGCGATTACGACTTCCATCAACCCCGTCTCGAGCTGGAAAGCCGTCTCGACAGCGAGCAATTGCCGGTGTTGGAAGACTACGGTTTTCCGGGGCGATTCAATGATCGGGAAGTTGGCAGGCACCTGGCTCGGCGGGCGTTGGAGCGCCATCGCGCGGATTACCGTCAGGCACAAGGCCGCAGTGATCAATCGGCCCTGCTCAGTGGGCATTTCCTGCAGCTTGCCGAGCATCCGCAGAGGGAGTGGAACAACCTGTGGCTGCTGACTGAGATCGAACACCATGGCCGACAGCCGCAAGTGCTTGAAGAGTCGGCGGGGAGCGACAGTGCGGACAGTTTTCAGGGCTATCGCAATAGCTTTCTGGCAACGCCGTGGGATGTCTTTTACCGTCCGCAGTTAGTCGCCAAGCCTCAGGTTGCCGGGTATCAAGCCGCCGTGGTGAGCGGTCCGAAAGACAGTGAAATCCATTGCGACGAGTTCGGCAGGGTCAAGGTCCGCTTGATGTGGGACCGCCATGGTCAACTGGATGAGCATTCCAGTTGCTGGCTGCGCGTGGCCAGCGGTTGGGCGCACGATAGCTATGGCAGTGTGTTGATCCCGCGTGTCGGCATGGAAGTGTTGGTCGGGTTTGTTGATGGCGATGCCGACAAACCGCTGGTGATGGGCTGCCTGCCCAACACCGTGAACCCGGTGCCGCTGAATCTACCGGCCGACAAGACCCGCAGCATTTTCCGTACGCGCAGCAGTCCCGGTGGCGGCGGCTACAACGAAATACGCATCGAGGACCGCAAAGGGGCCGAGGAAATCTACTTGCGCGCCCAGCGCAACTGGAGCCAGCAGGTGTTGCATGACATGCACGTTCAGGTTGGGCAAAACGAGTACTTGCACGTCACCGGCGACCGGCACATTCGCGTCAGCAGCCAGACCGTCACGGCCAGCGGGCAGTTTCAGCTCAGTGCTGCCAGCCAGGTGGTGATCGACGGCGGCACCAACGCCACGATTCAGGCGGGCGGGCACTGGATCAATATAGGTCCTGGCGGGATTTTCAGCAGTGTGCCGATTGAGGTCGGTGGAGCGCCAATGGCGGCATCCGGAGCATTGGACGCGGCTGTGCAGGGTGTGGCGCTGAGCATGGCGCAGATGCTGAGTTTGCAAGGCGCTGCGCCATTTTGTGAAGAATGCGAATGCTGCAAGGACGGTGCCTGTGCTGTCTGACTTTCTCTCCCCCCACGACTGGCTTGAGCGCCAGCCGATGCAAGCGTCGGAACAACTGTTCGCGGTCTTCAGCAACGTCAGCGCCGCCAAACCCTTCGAAGCCTGGCGAGGTTCCATGCCAATCAGCAAGGCGAACCCAATCTGGGCCGACACCGCCTATGCGGAGTGGGACGCGGTGATGCCCTTCGTCGCACCCATCGCGGCGGACAGTGGGTTTCTAAAGTGGGTGGCGACCACGGCGTCCCGCGATTGGGGGTGGCTGGCGGTTTCTTCTGCGAGCCAAGAGTTGCTGGCCGAACACCTGTGCAGCCTCACGCAGGTTCTGCTGCCCAATGGCAACGCGGTATTTTTCCGCTTCTGGGATGGGCGTTTTTTGATGCCGATCCTGCAAAGTGCGGAGGTGGATCCGGCTGAGCTTCTGCCGGTGATCGGGCGATGCTGGATTAATGGGCAGGCAGTCGAGACGGGGGGCATTGCGCAGAAAACATCGAAGGTCTTCCCGTGGTGGAGGGTGCCTGAGGCGCTGTTGCAACAGCTGGGTGCCGACGAAGCTACAACCCTGATCAACAACCTGTTGCAGTGGCTGAGTGAACAGCGGCCGGACGTTTTCGAGGTGTTTTCAGAGGGCGTATTGCGCAGCAAGGTTGCGATTTTTCTCAAAGACCCTGATTTACCGCCCGTGCCGAAAGAGCAGTTGTTGGCGTACCTGATGGAGGAAATGCAGTAGGTCCCAGGGCATTTCCGGGCAAGCTCCCTCGCCACAAGAGCAGAAGCAAGGGCAAAAGATCGTAACCTTCGGCAGCTCCTACAGGGGGGTGGAGGCCGCTCAGCCGTGAACCCCTGACTTGCCGGCTGGTAAAAGGTAAACTTCCCGGCCTTCGCAGGAGCAGCCATGAATTATCGTCACGCCTTCCATGCCGGCAATCACGCCGATGTGTTCAAACACCTGACCTTGACCCGCCTCATCGCCCTGATGTCGCGCAAGGAGCAGCCGTTTGCCTATCTCGATACCCACGCCGGCATTGGTCTGTATGACCTGCAGGGTGATCAGGCCAGCCGTACCGGTGAGTACCTGGAAGGCATCGCACGTTTGTGGGATCAGCCGGATCTGCCGATCCTGACTGCTGATTACATGCAGGTGCTGCACGAGATGAACCCGGATGGCCAGTTGCGTTATTACCCGGGCTCGCCGGAATTGGCGCGGCGTCTGACGCGCAAGCAGGACCGCGTGTTGCTCAATGAAAAGCATCCGGAAGACGGCCTGCTGCTCAAGGACAACATGGCCGGTGATCGTCGCGTGAAGGTGCACTTGGGCGAAGGTTGGCATGTGCCGCGTGCCTTGCTGCCTGTGCCGGAGAAGCGTGCGGTGATGTTGATCGACCCGCCGTTCGAAAAGCTTGACGAGATGCAGCGTTGCGCGGCGTCGTTGAAAGAGGCGGTTGGCCGCATGCGTCAAACCGTGGCGGCGATCTGGTATCCGGTGAAGGATCAGCGCGCCTTGCGTCGTTTCTATCAGGACCTGGCCGGCACCGGCGCACCGAAGTTGTTGCGCGTCGAGTTGCTGGTGCATCCGCTGGATACGCCGAACACCCTCAATGGCTCCGGGCTGGCGATTGCCAATCCGCCGTGGGGGCTTGAGGAAGAATTGCGTGAGCTGCTGCCGTGGTTGTCCGAGAAGCTGGGGCAGACCCAGGGTGGGTGGCAGATGGATTGGTTGATTGCCGAATAACATGTGGCGAGGGAGCAAGCTCGCTCGCCACATTGTCGGTGTTTAATCAGATCGGGCAGGTCACGCCTGTACCGCCAATTCCGCAATAACCTTCCGGATTCTTGGCCAGGTATTGTTGGTGATACGCCTCGGCGTAGTAGAAGGTCGGGGCTTCGTCGATTTCGGTGGTGATGATGCCTTTGCCGGCCTTGGTCAGTTCGACCTGAAACACCTGCGCGCTCTTCTTCGCTGCTTCCAGTTGTTCCGGTTTGGTGGCGTAGATCACCGAACGGTACTGGGTGCCAATATCGTTGCCCTGGCGCATGCCCTGGGTCGGGTTGTGCAGCTCCCAGAACATCTTCAGCAGCTCTTCGTAGCTGACTTTCTCCGGCTCATAAACCACCAGCACCACTTCAGTGTGGCCGGTCAGGCCCGAGCAGACTTCTTCGTAGGTCGGGTTTGGCGTGTAGCCGCCGGCGTAACCCACGGCGCTGCTGTACACGCCTTCACGCTGCCAGAAGCGGCGTTCCGCGCCCCAGAAGCAACCGAGGCCGAAGATGGCGAACTCGACGTTGCCGGGGAACGGGCCGAGCAATGGGGTTTTGTTGACGAAGTGTTCGTCCGGAACCTTGATCGGGGTTTCACGGCCAGGCAAAGCTTGTTCTTTGGTAGGGAGCACGTTTTTGTTCACCAGAATTTCCGAGCGCAGAACCATCATCAGTCCTCTCAGTCGTTGGAATGTATAGAGATGCAGTTTGCCCGAGTCTTGGCTCGCTGTCAGGCGATTGGGCCACGCGGGTAGCGCTTGAGCTTTTCAATCAGCTCGACGCCGGGGATCGGCTGGTCGAACAGGTAGCCCTGGCCTACGTCACAGCGGTGGCGACGCAGGAAAGCCAGTTGTTCGGCCGTCTCGATGCCTTCAGCCACGACTTTGAGCTTCAGGTTGTGCGCCATGGCGATCACCGCGGAGGTGATTTCCATGTCGTCCTGGTTGTCCGGGATTTCGTGGATGAAGCTTCGATCGATCTTGATGATGTCGATGGGGAATTTTTTCAGGTAACTGAGCGACGAGTAACCGGTACCGAAGTCGTCCATCGCCAGGGTCAGACCCAGGCGCTTGAGCTGGTCGAGTTGCAAGTGGGTGTCTTCGGTGGCTTCGAGCAGCAAGCCTTCGGTCAGTTCCAGTTCCAGCAGGTGCGCCGGCAGTGCTTCTTCCTTGAGGATATTGGCGATGGAGGCCACCAGGTCCGGGTCGGAAAACTGCTTCGGTGACAGGTTGATCGCTACCTGAAGATTGCCCAGCCCGGCGGCGGTCAACGTTTTGCTCATGCGGCAGGCCTGACGGGCGATCCATTTGCCGATCGGGATGATCAGCCCGGTTTCTTCCGCGACGCTGATGAACTGGTCCGGGCGGATCATGCCTTTTTCCGGATGGTTCCAGCGCAGCAGCGCTTCCATGCCCAGCAGCCGACCGCTGCGCAGGCACAGCTTGGGCTGGTAGAACACGTCCAGCTCGTTCTGGGTCAAGGCACGACGCAGGTTGTTCTCGACGAACAGCTTGTAACTGGCTTCGGCGTTCAAGGCTTCGGTGAACACCTGCACCTGATGTTTGCCGTTGGCCTTGGCCTTGTGCAGCGCCAACCCGGCGTTACGCATCAGGGTTTGCGGATCGCGCCCGTGCAGCGGCGCGCAGGCCAGGCCGACGGAGCCGGTCACGCTGATCAACTGATTGTCGACGAACATCGGTTTGTCGAGGGTCGTCAACAATTGGCTGGCGATCTGCTGGCCGGTTTCAAGATTGGTGTTGTCCAGCAGCACTGCAAACTCGTTGCTGGCGAACCGCGCCAGGCTACCGCTCGGGCTGAGGCTGTTGCGCAGGCGCCGGGCCAGGCTGATCAGCAGCTTGTCGCCGGTTTGATGGCCGAGGCTGTCGTTGATCCGCTTGAAGTTGTCGATGTCGACCAACAGCAGGCTGATGGGCGTATCGCTGTCGCGGGCGAAGCGCTCGTCGAGGTTGCGGATGAACGCCGGACGGTTGCCGAGGTTGGTCAGGTTGTCGGTGTAGGCCAGGCGCTCGATGCGTTGCTGAGCGAGCTTGGTCTGGGTGATGTCTTCGTAAATGCCGATGTAGTGGGTCAGCTCGCGGTTGTCCCCGTAAACCTTGGAGATCGACAGCTGACCCCAATAGGGTTCGAGGTTTTTGCGACGGCTTTTGAACTCACCCTGCCAGCTGTTGCTCTTGGCCAGTGCCGACGGCGCGTCGAACAATAGCTCACTGAGGTTTTCCAGGGCCGGCAGTTCCGACAGGCGTTGGCCGTGGACTTCTTCGGTGCTGTACTGGGTGATTGCGGTAAAGCTTGGGTTGACGTACTCCACCACGCCGTCGCAGTTGACCAGCAAAAAGGCGTTGGCGCTTTGTTCCACCGCGCGCTGGAACAAGTGCAGGGCGCTGGTGGCGGTGCGTCGGTTGTGATTGCTGATGACCTGGGCGAACTGGTCCGCCAGTTCGCCGGCGAAGGCGATTTCATCCGACTGCCAGGCACGGGTTGCCCCGGTTTGCTCCAGACACAGCACGCCGACCACTTGGCCGTCGACCCGGATACTGGCATCGAGCATCGCGTTGACATCGCGCGGGCGCAGGCTCTCGGCCATTTCCCGGGTGCGCGGGTCGTGCATGGCATTGTGCGCGTCGATGGCGCGGCCGGTGTGCAAGGCGTCGAGATAGTCGGGGAACACGCTGACGTCAATCGGCTCCGGCAGCAGGTATTCCTGGGTCGTACGGTAATAGGCCGAGATCGGCACCAACTGCGAGCCTTCCAGATGCCACAGGCTGGCGCAGTCGATTTCATAAATGTCGCAGGCGCTGCGAGTGATCAGTTCGGCAGCTTCTTGCAGGGAGTTGTTGCTGCTGTAGCGTTGGCGGGTCAGTAGCAGGATCAGGTCTTGCTGGGCGCGGACGCGGTCCAGGTGCAGCAGTTGTTCCTGTTGCGCGCGCTGGTTGAGCTCCAGGGCGATCTGCAGGCGTGAATTCTGGGTTTCCAGGTCAAGGGCCGGCAGCAACGGGTCATCATCGAACAGACCGTCGATCACCAACAGGTAGCCACGCAGCAGGTGTCGATTGTGTTGTTTGTAGGCTTCACCCAGCTCCAGCAGGCTCAGGGAACCTGAAGCTGTGTGCAGGGTGTAGCGGATCAGGTAATGGGTGCTTTCGCTCAGTTGCTGTTGGACGGCGTCATGCAACTGATAGCGCGCCTCAGGTTCCATCAGGCTGGCGTAGGGCGAGCCGACCAGAGCACACAGTTCCACGGCCGGCAGGCCGAACTGGCGTTCGCAATTGGGATCAAGAAACAGCAGCGCCCAGCTAGGTTCATTCAGCCGTTCGAAACGCAGCATGCCGAGCCGCGAGGGCACAGGCAACTGCGTCACTACCTCGGCCACCATACGGCTGGCGGCATCGGGTTGGCTTTTCATGGAGGGAACTCGCTTCGAATTTGCTGAACGCGCCGGGGCTCTCGCCCTCTTTATTGTTGCCTGCGGCAAGGTTGCATCATTGCCACACCGACTGACAAGAGACATGAAGGCCAAGTGCTATAAGAATGTGTCGGCAGGCGCGAAGATTTCTTCAATTGAAGTCAAAAGTAATGCGTTTAACGCAACAAAATCCTGACCGACTCTAGAAGCTGGCCATCCCGATCGTGATAACGAACCTGAATCCGTTGCGAATCGACGATCAGGTGGGCAAAGTTATCCCGGCTGATCACGTCGCTGGTCAACTCATGCTGATAATCGCCGGCAGCGGTCCGGGCCAAAGGTTGATCGAGCATGAAGGTGGAAGCTTTCGCATAGGGCAGCAGTTTGCTGTTGCACAGCGGCGACGAGACGATGGTGTGGACTTCAAAGTCCGGGTCTTCGCTGTGGGTCAGTCGACTGGTGAGGGAACCGTGTACATCGCCGCAAATGAACACCACGTTCTTGATGCCATGGGTGCGAATCGTCTCCAGCAGCCGCAGGCGTTGCTCGGGAAAGGCTTGCCAGGCGTCGTCGCCCAGTCGTTTGCGGTCCGGGTAGAACATCACGCTGGTGACCACGAACTTGACCCGTGCCGGGCTGTGGATCAGCCAGTCGCACAAAGCCTGCTCCTGCTCGATATCGAGGATGCGCCGGTCGTTGGCCGTGAGATTGCGTCGGGTTCGACTGTCGGTGACAAACCACTCGATATCACCATTGGAGAACGGGTACCAATAGCGCACCAGCGCTTGGCTTATTTGTCCTTGGGAATTAAGTTCATGGGCCGGGCTGTGGCTGGCTTGATAAAGTTCATAAGCCGCCAGAGCATTGTTATATAAATATTCATCAGTACTGTTTTTGTTGGCTGGCCAGTTATCTTCAATTTCATGGTCATCGAGAATCATGTAAGTCGCAATGCCTGACATTAATTTCGCAATGTGCGGTTGTGAGAACGCAGCACGATACTTGGCAAGTATCTCCTTGTATTCCCTGTCCGGCGCGATGAAGTTCAAATCGTCGACATACACCTGGTCGCCCGTCATCAGCAATGCGTTGATCGGCGGTGTCGCGCGTTGTGCCAGATGGTCGATGGAGGCGAAGATCCGGTCACCCAGGTGCGGGCTGGAGGGTCGGCCTGCAGTCATGCGCAAATAGCGGCAGGAGCCAACAATATAGGCCCGTGGCGTTGTGGTCTCGCTGGATTGCGTGCGCAAGCGATAAACATCCCGTGGCCATTGCAGTGGCAGTTCCTGGACAGTTTCCGGGGTGTGCATCGGGTACATGGGGCTGATCCAGCCGGCCTGATATTCGTACTCGGTGTCGGCGGCCAGATCATGCAGAACGATGACGCCTGACATGTCGCGTGACGGCGTCAGTTGAATAAATACGCCTTTGCTCCAGTATTCGTCGCCAACCCGGCGATAACGGATGCCTGCAAATACAAGTTGGTCTGTTTGCCATGCGCCACGCAAAAAAATGCGGGCGTGCTCAGTTGTTGTATGCCCGACTATTGGGCCGATAGTAGGTTTTAACATATTCGAGTCCATTCGAAATGATGTTGTATGGGTTGCCTGCACTGTTGGCGGCTATTGAACTCAGCCTAAATAGTCGGGCGGAAAAAATATCGAGCGAAAGTGGACCGAAGTTGTGGGCGATTTAAGCCGCGAATGTAGGAATATGCTTTATCGAAGGCAAAAAAAGCCCCGCCAAATTGGCGGGGTTGAGGTACGAGCGTGGCGCTCGGAAAACTTGGAACGCGACGGGCCCTCCGCTGAAGGAGGGCCCGCCGGTCTTACAGCAGTATGGTGCGGATGTCCGCCAGCAGGCTGCCCAGACGCTGGGTGAAGCGTGCGGCAGCGGCGCCGTTGATCACACGGTGATCGTAGGACAGCGACAGCGGCAGCATCAGTTTCGGCTGGAAGGCTTTGCCGTCCCAGACTGGCTGGATGGTTGCCTTGGAAACACCGAGGATCGCCACTTCCGGCGCGTTGACGATCGGCGCGAAGCCGGTGCCGCCAATGTGGCCGAGGCTGGAAATGGTGAAGCAGGCGCCTTGCATGTCGTCAGCGGTGAGCTTCTTGTCGCGAGCCTTGGCGGCCAGCGCGGCGGCTTCGGCAGCCAGTTGCAACAGGCTCTTCTGGTCGACGTTCTTGATGACCGGTACCAGCAGGCCATCCGGGGTGTCGACGGCGAAGCCGATGTTGACGTATTTCTTGCGGATGATCGCCTTGCCGCTTGGTGCCAGCGAACTGTTGAAGTCCGGCAGTTCCTTGAGCATGTGTGCGCACGACTTGAGCAGCAGCGGCAGGATGGTCAGCTTGACGCCGGCCTTCTCTGCAACGGCTTTCTGCGCAACACGGAAGGCTTCCAGCTCGGTGATATCAGCCGAATCGAACTGAGTCACGTGCGGAATGTTCAACCAGCTGCGGTGCAGGCTCGACGCGCCGATTTGCATCAGGCGAGTCATCGGCACTTCTTCGATTTCGCCAAAACGGCTGAAGTCGACGACCGGGATCGGCGGGATGCCCGCGCCACCGGTTGCGCCAGCAGCAGCGGCCGGAGCTTCCTTGGCCTTCTGCATCATGGCTTTGACGTAAACCTGCACGTCTTCTTTCAGGATGCGACCGTGTGGACCGCTGGCGCCAACAGCGCTCAGCTCGACACCGAATTCACGGGCCAGTTGACGCACGGCCGGGCCGGCGTGAACCTTGGCGCCCGGCTTGGCTGGAGCAGCGGCCGGAGCGGCAGCAGGTGCAGCGGCTGGAGCAGCAGCGGTGGCAGCAGCAGGAGCGGCGCTCGGTGCGGCAGCGGCAGGTGCCGGAGCAGCAGCCGGGGCGGCGCCTTTGACTTTCAGTTTGAGGATCAGGTCGCCGGTACCGACTTCGTCATCGAGCTTGATGGAAACGCTTTCCACCACGCCAGCGGCGGGCGACGGGATTTCCATGCTGGCCTTGTCGGATTCCAGGGTGATCAGCGACTGGTCTGCTTCAACGGTGTCGCCGGCCTTGACCAGGACTTCGATGATCTTGGCCTTGCCCGCCGAACCGATATCCGGAACGTGGATGTCCTGGACGCTGTCGGCTACCGGTGCAGCCGGAGCGGCAGCGGCTGGCGCAGGAGCGGCGGCGGCAGGTGCAGCCGCCTGGGCCGGAGCGGCAGCAGCCGGTGCCGCAGCACCCGCCACTTCCAGATCCAGAATCAGGTCGCCCGTGCCGACTTCGTCGTTGAGCTTGACGCTGATGGCCTTGACCACGCCAGCGGCAGGCGACGGGATTTCCATGCTGGCCTTGTCGGATTCCAGGGTGATCAGCGACTGATCAGCCTCGACGGTGTCGCCGACCTTGACCTGGATCTCGATGATCTGGGCCTTGCCCGACGAGCCGATGTCCGGTACGTGCACTTGCTGAACGCTGGCGGCGGCCGGCGCAGCAGCAGGAGCAGCGGCGGCAGGCGCTGCAGCAGCCGGTTTGGCTTCTGCTTTTGCCGCTGGCGCAGCGGCAGCCGCAGGGGCCGCATCAGCGGCACCTTCGACTTCCAGCTCCAGCAGTTCGTCGCCTTCTTTCAGGCGATCGCCCAGCTTCACTTTCAGGCTTTTGACGATACCGGCCTTCGGCGCAGGCACTTCCATGCTCGCCTTGTCCGATTCCAGCGTCAGGATGCTCTGCTCGGCTTCGATACGGTCGCCGACCTTCACAAACAGTTCAATTACTTCACCTTCACCGCTGCCGATGTCAGGTACGCGAATGAGTTCGCTCACAGAATCTCTCCTCAGCAGTCCAGTGGGTTGAGTTTTTCCGGGTTGATACCGAACTTGGCGATGGCTTCAGCCACAACCTTAGGTTCGATGTCACCACGGTCAGCCAGTGCTTCCAGGGCTGCCAACACCACGAAATGACGGTCAACTTCGAAGAAATGACGCAGTTTCTTGCGGCTGTCGCTGCGGCCGAAACCGTCGGTGCCCAGGACTTTGAATTCCTTGGACGGTACCCACTGACGGATCTGCTCGGCGAACAGTTTCATGTAGTCGGTCGAGGCGATGACCGGACCTTTACGGCCGTTCAGGCACTCTTCCACATAGCTCAGCTTAGGCTTCTGGCCAGGGTGCAGACGGTTGCTGCGCTCTACGGCCAGGCCATCGCGACGCAGTTCGTTGAAGCTGGTAACGCTCCACACGTCAGCGCCGACGTTGAACTCTTCACGCAGGATCTTCGCTGCTTCACGGACTTCACGCAGGATGGTGCCGGAGCCCATCAGCTGAACGTGGTGCGCCGCTTCGCGGGTGTCTTCTTCGAGCAGGTACATGCCTTTCTTGATGCCTTCTTCGGCACCGGCCGGCATGGCTGGCTGCTGGTACGACTCGTTCATCACGGTAATGTAGTAGAAGACGTCCTGTTGCTCTTCGGTCATCTTCTTCATGCCGTCCTGAATGATCACCGCCAGCTCGTAGCCGTAGGTTGGATCGTAGGTGCGGCAGTTCGGGATGGTCGCGGCCAGCAGGTGGCTGTGACCGTCTTCGTGCTGCAGGCCTTCACCGTTGAGGGTGGTACGGCCGGCGGTGCCGCCGATCAGGAAACCACGGGTACGGCTGTCGCCAGCGGCCCAGGCCAGGTCACCGATACGCTGGAAGCCGAACATCGAGTAGAAGATGTAGAACGGCAGCATCGGCTGGTTGTGGCTGGAGTACGAAGTACCGGCAGCGATGAAGGAGCTCATGGCGCCCGCTTCGTTGATGCCTTCTTCGAGGATCTGGCCCTTCTTGTCTTCCTTGTAGAACATCACCTGGTCTTTATCGACTGGCTCGTAGAGCTGGCCGACGGACGAGTAGATGCCCAACTGACGGAACATGCCTTCCATACCGAAGGTACGGGCTTCGTCAGGAATGATCGGGACGATGCGCGGACCGATTTCCTTGTCCTTGACCAGCTGCGCCAGGATGCGCACGAAAGCCATGGTGGTGGAAATTTCACGGTCGCCCGAGCCGTCGAGGATGGCCTTGAGGGTGTCCAGGTCCGGGGTCGGTACGCTGAAGCTCTGCGCGCGACGCTGAGGCACGAAACCGCCCAGTGCAGTGCGGCGCTCGCTCAGGTAGCGGGCTTCGGCGCTGTTTGGCTCTGGCTTGAAGAACGGCAGGTTCTCCAGTTCTTCGTCCTTGACCGGAATGTCGAAACGATCGCGGAACAGCTTCAGGCTTTCAACATCAACCTTCTTGGTGTTGTGCGCGGTGTTTTTCGCTTCGCCGGCACCGGTGCCATAACCCTTGATGGTCTTGGCCAGGATGACGGTAGGTTGTTCTTTGTGGTTGACCGCTTCGTGGTACGCCGCGTAGACCTTGTACGGGTCGTGGCCGCCACGGTTGAGTTTCCAGATCTCGTCGTCGGACAGGTCTGCAACCATCGCCTTGAGTTCTGGCGAGTTGAAGAAGTGTTCACGCACGAACGCGCCGTCTTTGGCTTTGTAGTTCTGATACTCGCCGTCGATGACTTCGTCCATGCGACGTTGCAGGATGCCGTCGACGTCCTTGGCCAGCAGTGGGTCCCAGAAACGGCCCCAGATGACTTTGGTCACGTTCCACTGAGCACCGCGGAACACGCCTTCGAGTTCCTGGATGATCTTGCCGTTGCCGCGAACCGGGCCGTCGAGGCGCTGCAGGTTGCAGTTGATGACGAAGATCAGGTTGTCCAGCTTTTCGCGGCCAGCCAGGGAGATCGCGCCCAGGGATTCCGGCTCGTCGCACTCGCCGTCGCCCAGGAAGCACCAGACTTTTTGCTTGCCGGCAGGAATGAAGCCACGGGCTTCCAGGTACTTCATGAAGCGTGCCTGGTAGATCGCCTGGATCGGGCCCAGGCCCATGGATACAGTCGGGAACTGCCAGAAGTCAGGCATCAGCCAAGGGTGCGGGTAGGACGAGAGGCCCTGACCGTCGACTTCCTGGCGGAAGTTGTTCATCTGGTCTTCGGTGATGCGGCCTTCCATGAATGCACGGGCGTAAACGCCTGGCGAGGTGTGGCCCTGGAAGTAGATCAGGTCGCCGCCGTGTTCGTCGGTCGGGGCCTGGAAGAAGTAGTTGAAGCCGATGTCATACAGGGTCGCACTGGAAGCGAAGCTGGAGATGTGACCGCCGAGGTCAGAATCTTTCAGGTTCGTACGCATTACCATGGCCATCGCGTTCCAGCGTACCAGCGAGCGAATGCGGCGTTCCATGAACAGGTCGCCAGGCATGCGTGCTTCGTGGGTAACAGGGATGGTGTTGCGGTAAGGCGTGGTGATGGCGTAAGGCAACTGCGAACCGCTGCGGGTTGCGAGTTCACCCATACGGGTCATCAGATAGTGAGCACGGTCTTCGCCTTCTTTGTCGAGAACCGATTCCAGGGCGTCCAGCCATTCCTGGGTTTCGACGGGATCGAGGTCTTGCATGGCTTGCTCCAGGGCGGAAAGGCTACCAGAATCGGTTGCCTGAGTTAGCGACTGGCCTTGTGGGCAGACGTTATGAATTCTTGGATTGCCGATAGGTTGTTCCGGCGGTGTGTAGTTTTACTACAAATCATCCGGCATTTCAGCCTTCCTAATGTATATACGAGTAGTAAAACTACAGATGAGCGGCTTGTGGCCCCCGGCTGCGTTGTGAGAATAATCGTTAAGGTTGGTCTTTTACCAACCAGAAAAGGTGAAAGCTTGATGCTGGCTGCCAAAAATAAAGAAATTTC
Source organism: Pseudomonas sp. TNT2022 ID1044 (assembly GCF_028656895.1). Taxonomy (NCBI): domain Bacteria; kingdom Pseudomonadati; phylum Pseudomonadota; class Gammaproteobacteria; order Pseudomonadales; family Pseudomonadaceae; genus Pseudomonas; species Pseudomonas sp. TNT2022 ID1044. Next base: position 326,681 of record NZ_JAMDHB010000004.1, read on the forward strand.
AGCTATTTCTAACTTTTGTTCGACAGTCCTTCAGGTAGTGCAATATGAAGATTCACTACATGCAGCCCGATACACGCCGATCAAGGATAGACCATGAGCCTCCCTTCGCTTGCCGAACTGCCCGCCATTCTATTGCCGCTTGTCACTCGCGCCGAGCAGTCGTTCCGGGCGGCGGTCGCTGCCCTGGATGACGATCATGGGTTGTCCACCTGGACCCCGGAGCGCTGGGCTCAATTTGCCCGAGTGACCGCCGCCAGCGACTTTGTCATTGAACAGAGCGTGCGTGACCCTTTGATGTTGCTGGAGCTGGCGCAGTCCGGTGAACTGGACCGCCGCTTCGCCGTCGGTGAGATGTGCGCGCAGATTGCCGCCGCCGCGGGATTGGCAGAAACCGATGATCAACTGGCCCGCGCCTTGCGCCGCCAACGTGCGCGTCACCAGGTGCGGATCATCTGGCGCGACCTGACCCGCCAGGCCGATCTGGTCCAGACCTGCCGCGATCTGTCGGACATGGCCGACGCCAGCATCGACCAGGCTTATCAATGGTTGTACACGCGCCATTGCCAGCAGTTCGGCGTGCCCACCGGCCGCCGCAGCGGCGAGCCGCAGCAGATGGTGGTGCTGGGCATGGGCAAGCTCGGTGCGGTGGAATTGAACCTGTCGTCCGACATTGACCTGATATTCGCGTACCCCGAAGGCGGCGAAACCGTCGGCGTCAAACGTCCGCTGGACAACCAGGAATTTTTCATCCGGCTCGGGCAGCGCCTGATCAAGGCGCTGGACCCGATGACCGTCGACGGTTTCGTGTTCCGGGTCGACATGCGTTTGCGTCCTTACGGCTCGGCCGGTGCGCTGGTGCTGAGCTTCAATGCGCTGGAACAGTACTATCAGGATCAGGGGCGCGACTGGGAACGCTACGCCATGATCAAGTCGCGTGTGGTGGCGGGCGATCAAGTCGCCGGCGCGCAACTGCAAGAGATGCTGCGACCCTTCGTGTACCGGCGCTACCTGGATTTCTCCGCCATCGAAGCGCTGCGCACCATGAAGCAGCTGATCCAGCAGGAAGTGCGGCGCAAGGGCATGGCCGACAATATCAAGCTCGGTTCCGGTGGCATCCGTGAAGTGGAGTTCATCGCCCAGGCGTTCCAGCTCATCCACGGTGGCCGCGACCTCAGCTTGCAACAGCGTCCTCTATTAAAAGTACTGAGCACTCTGGAAGGGCAGGGCTATCTGCCGCCAGCGGTGATCAGCGAGCTGCGTGAAGGCTACGAATTCCTGCGTTACACCGAACATGCGATCCAGGCGATCGCCGACCGCCAGACCCAGATGCTGCCGGATGGCGCTCAGGATCAGGCGCGCATTGCCTTTATGTTGGGCTTTGCCGATTGGGCGTCGTTCCATGAGCAGTTGATGTACTGGCGAGGTCGGGTGGCGTGGCACTTCGGTCAGGTCATCGCGGACCCTGACGAGGAAGAAGGCAGCGAAAGTGAAGTGGTGGTCGGCGGTGAATGGCTGCCGCTGTGGGAAGAAGCCCAGGACGAAGAAGCCGCGTGTCGCCAGCTGGAAGAAGGTGGTTTCGCCGATGCGCCCAAAGCGTTGAGGGCGTTGGCCGGCCTGCGTAGTAGTCCGCAGTTGCGCGCCATGCAGCGTCTGGGGCGCGAGCGACTGGATGCCTTTATTCCGCGACTGCTTGCCCAGGCTGTGGAGCACGTCAACCCGGATCTGGTGCTGGAGCGTGTGCTGCCCTTGGTGGAAGCCGTGGCGCGCCGTTCTGCCTATCTGGTGTTGTTGACCGAAAACCCCGGGGCGTTGCGTCGCTTGCTGACCTTGTGCGCCGCGAGCCCGTGGATCGCTGAACAGATTACGCGTTTCCCGTTGTTGCTCGATGAATTGCTCAACGAAGGCCGACTGTTCAAGCCGCCGTTGGCCCCGGAACTGGCCGCTGAATTGCGTGAGCGCCTTACGCGGATTCCCGAGGACGATCTCGAGCAGCAGATGGAAGCCCTGCGCCATTTCAAACTGGCGCACCGCTTGCGCGTCGCCGCGTCGGAAATCGCCGGCAGCCTGCCGCTGATGAAGGTCAGTGATTATCTGACCTGGCTCGCCGAAGCGATCCTTGAGCAAGTACTGGCCCTGGCCTGGCGGCAAACGGTGGCCAAGTACGGCACGCCGTTGCGTACCGACGGCTCTTTATGCGACCCCGGCTTCATCATTGTCGGTTATGGGAAAGTCGGCGGCCTGGAACTCGGGCATGGTTCGGACCTCGATCTGGTGTTCATCCATGACGGTGATCCGCAGGCAGAAACCGACGGACCGAAGCCGATCGATGGCGCGCAGTTTTTCACCCGGCTTGGGCAGCGGATCATCCACTTGCTCACGGCCCAGACCAACTCGGGCCAGCTGTACGAAGTGGATATGCGCCTGCGACCGTCCGGTGCGTCGGGGCTTTTGGTCAGTTCACTGGGGGCGTTTTCCCGTTATCAGGAAAATGAAGCCTGGACGTGGGAGCATCAAGCACTGGTGCGGGCGCGGGTGTTGGTGGGCAGTCAGGATGTCGGCCAGGCTTTCGAAAAAGTCCGTGCCGCGATACTGGGCAAACCGCGTGACTTGCCGACCCTGCGCCAGGAGGTCAGCGAGATGCGCGCCAAGATGCGCGATAACCTCGGCACCAAGAGCACCGCGGCCGGTACCGGGGCAAATGCCTTCGAGCCCACGGCGCCCTTCGACCTCAAGCAGGACGCCGGAGGTATCGTCGATATTGAATTTATGGTGCAATACGCGGCCCTGGCGTGGTCGCAAACGCACCCGCCATTGCTGCGCTGGACCGATAACATCCGCATTCTGGAAGAGCTGGAACACGAAGGGCTGATGCCCGTCGAAGATGCCAGTCTGTTGCGCGAAGCTTATAAAGCTTACCGCTCCGCCGCCCACCGGCAGGCCTTGCAGAAGGATCCCGGAGTGATACCGGGCGATCAGTTCGCGGACGAACGGCAACAGGTCATGCGGATCTGGCGTGAGCTGGGGCTAAGCTGAAACGGGATTTGCAGCACTGAATGTCCCTGTGGGAGCGGGCTTGCTCGCGATAGCGGTGTATCAGTCACCATCAATGCTGGAGGTGACGACCTCATCGCGGGCAAGCCCGCTCCCACAGTAGATCTGCAGCGTCAGGCAGATTGATGTACACCATTACCCAATGTGGGAGCGAGCCTGCTCGCGATAGCGGAGTGACAGTCGACAGCAATGTTGAAGGTGATGACCCATCGCAAGCCGCCATGCTCCCGCAGAGATTCACGAGGCGGGGAGGCGTAGGCCTCCCCGGTTCGTTTATGGAAACCACATGAAAATTCTGATCGTTGGGCCCAGTTGGGTCGGTGACATGGTGATGGCGCAGACACTGTTTCAGTGTCTCAAGCAGCGCCACCCACAGTGCGAAATCGACGTGCTGGCCCCCGAGTGGAGCCGGCCGATTCTTGAGCGCATGCCCGAAGTTCGCCAGGCCTTGAGCTTCCCGCTCGGCCACGGTGCACTGGAGCTGGCGACCCGTCGGCGCATCGGCAAATCCCTGGCCGGGCAATACGACCAGGCGATCCTGTTGCCCAATTCCCTGAAGTCGGCGCTGGTGCCGTTCTTTGCCGGCATCCCCAAGCGCACCGGCTGGCGTGGCGAGTTCCGCTATGGCCTGCTCAACGATGTGCGCACGCTGGACAAGGATCGTTACCCGCTGATGATCGAGCGCTTCATGGCGCTGGCCTTCGAGCCGGGTGTTGAGCTGCCGGAACCGTATCCACGGCCAAGCCTGCAGATCGACCCGGTCACTCGAGAGGCGGCGCTGGCCAGGTTCGGCCTGACCCTCGATCGCCCGGTGTTGGCGCTGTGCCCCGGTGCAGAGTTCGGCGAATCCAAACGCTGGCCGTCCGAGCATTACGCCAAGGTGGCCGAGGCGAAGATCCGTGACGGTTGGCAAGTCTGGCTGTTTGGCTCGAAAAACGATCACGCCGTCGGTGAAGACATCCGTTCCCGGTTGATTCCCGGCTTGCGCGAAGAGTCGGTGAACCTCAGCGGCGGCACTTCGCTGGCCGAGGCCATCGACCTGCTCTCCTGCGCCGATTCGGTGGTGTCCAACGATTCCGGGCTGATGCACGTTGCTGCCGCGTTGAATCGTCCGCTGGTGGCGGTCTACGGTTCGACATCGCCGGGTTTCACGCCACCGCTGGCCGAGCATGTCGAGATCGTGCGCCTGGGCATCGAGTGCAGCCCGTGCTTCGATCGCACCTGCCGTTTCGGCCATTACAACTGCCTGCGCCAACTCATGCCGCAAGCGGTGAACGAAGCTCTGCAGCGTTTGCAGGGCACAGCGGTCGAGGTCAAATAGTTTGCGGGTACTGCTGATCAAGACCTCATCGCTGGGCGACGTGATTCATGCGTTGCCGGCGCTGACCGATGCGGCGCGGGCGATCCCCGGCATCACGTTCGACTGGGTGGTGGAAGAAGGCTTCGCCGAGATCCCGACCTGGCATCCGGCGGTGGGCAAGGTGATTCCGGTGGCGATCCGTCGCTGGCGCAAAAACCTCTGGCAAACCATCAAGAGCGGCGAGTGGAAGCGCTTCAAGCAAAGCCTTCGCGCCACGAAATACGATCTGGTCATCGATGCCCAGGGCCTGCTGAAAAGCGCGTGGTTGACTCGCTACGTCAAAGCCCCGGTCGCGGGTCTCGATAAAGCGTCGGCACGCGAACCGATCGCTGCCCGTTTCTACAATCGACGCCTGGCGGTTGCCCGTGGCCAGCACGCGGTGGAGCGAGTGCGTCAGCTGTTCGCCATTGCCCTGGGTTACGACTTGCCCAAAGGCCTGGGCGACTATGGCTTGAACATCGAGCGCCTGGTGGAATTGCCGCGCAAGAATCCTTACGTGTTGTTCCTGCACGGCACCACCTGGGACACCAAGCACTGGCCTGAAGCCTATTGGCGCGAGCTGACCGAGCGGGTCGGTTATCTCGGCGTCGGGGTGAAACTGCCGTGGGGCAATGCGGTGGAGAAGGCTCGCGCCGAGCGCATCGCTGCCGGTTTCAAGCACGCCGAAGTACTGCCGAAACTGAACCTGGCCGGGGTCGGCAAGGTACTGGCGGGGGCTCAGGCGTGCGTGGCGGTGGACACCGGTCTCGGTCATTTGGCCGCCGCACTGGATGTGCCGACGCTGTCGCTGTTCGGCCCGACCAACCCGGGCCTGACCGGCGCCTACGGCAAATCACAGATTCACCTGGCCAGCGATTTCCCTTGCGCACCGTGCCTGCAGAAGAAATGCACCTACCAACCGACGGCCGAAGACGCCCGTCAGTTCGACCTTAAACGCGAGTGGCCATTGTGCTTCACGCGCCTGAATCCCGAGCGTGTCGCCAGCCGACTGAGCACGTTGTTACTGGCTGAGGAGCTGCGCTGATGCAATTGGCATTTGTCCTGTACAAGTACTTTCCCTTCGGTGGCTTGCAGCGCGATTTCATGCGCATTGCCCTGGAGTGCCAGAAGCGCGGTCACCAGATCCGCGTCTATACGCTGATCTGGGAAGGCGACGTGCCGCCGGGTTTTGAAGTGCTGGTGGCGCCGGTCAAGGCATTCTTCAACCATCGCCGCAATGAAAAACTCAGCGAGTGGATGGAAGCGGACCTGGCCAAGCGTCCGGTCGACCGTCTGATCGGCTTCAACAAGATGCCCGGCCTGGACGTCTACTACGCCGCCGACGGCTGCTTCGAAGACAAGGCGCAGAACCTGCGCAACTCGCTGTATCGCCGCTGGGGCCGCTATCGCCACTTCGCCGAATACGAGCGCGCGGTGTTCGCCAAAGACGCGAAGACTGAAGTGTTGATGATCTCCGAAGTCCAGCAGCCACTGTTCATCAAGCATTACGACACGCCGCTGGAGCGCTTCCATCTGTTGCCGCCGGGCATCGCCCAGGATCGTCGCCGCCCGGCCGATGCCGACGACATTCGTGCCGGGTTTCGTGCCGAATTCAACCTCAAGGACGATGAGCTGCTGCTGGTGCAGATCGGCTCCGGGTTCAAGACCAAAGGCGTGGATCGCAGCCTCAAGGCGCTGGCGGCATTGCCCGCTGATCTGAAGAAACGCACCCGGCTGTTTGTAATCGGCCAGGACGACCCCAAATTATTCCAGATGCAGAGCGCGACGCTGGGGCTTGGCGATAACGTGACGTTCCTCAAGGGCCGCAGCGATATCCCGCGTTTCCTGCTGGGTGCCGATCTGTTGATCCACCCGGCATACAACGAAAACACCGGTACCGTGCTGCTTGAAGCGCTGGTCGCCGGGTTGCCGGTGCTGGTCAGTGCGGTGTGCGGTTACGCTCATTACATCGCCGAGGCCGATGCCGGCCTGGTGCTGGACGAACCCTTCGAGCAGGCGCAACTGACGCAGTACCTGACCGGAATGCTGAACGACGCTCAAGCACGGGCGGCCTGGAGCCGCAACGGTCTGGCCTTCGCCGAGACGGCCGACCTCTACAGCATGCCGCAGCACGCGGCCGATGTGATTCTGGCGGAGCACGCTAAATGAAGTTGATGCTGGCTGAACCGTTCAAAAGCCTCTGGGCCGGACGCGATCCGTTCGCCGAGGTCGAGGGCTTGCAGGGCGAGGTGTACCGCGAGCTTGAAGCGCGCCGGACCTTACGCACCGAAGTGAACGGCAACGGGTTTTTTGTGAAAATCCACCGTGGCATTGGCTGGGGCGAGATCTTCAAGAACCTGCTCACCGCCAAATTGCCGGTACTCGGTGCGGGGCAAGAGTGGAAAGCGATCCAGCGCTTGCAGGAAGTCGGCGTGCCGTCCATGACGGCCGTCGCTTACGGCGAGAAGGGCAGCAACCCGGCGGATCAGCACTCCTTCATTGTCACCGAAGAGCTGGCGCCGACGGTCAGTCTCGAAGATTTCAGCATCAACTGGATCAAGCAGCCGCCCGAGCCGAAGCTCAAGCGCGCCCTGATCGCAGAAGTGGCGCGCATGACCGGCATGATGCACCGCGCCGGGGTCAACCACCGCGACTGCTACATCTGCCACTTCCTGCTGCACACCGACAAGCCGGTGACGGCCGATGACTTCAAATTGTCGGTGATCGACCTGCACCGCGCCCAGACCCGCCCGAAGATCACCGCGCGCTGGCGCAACAAGGATCTGGCGGCGCTGTACTTTTCCGCCCTGGATATCGGCCTGACCCGACGCGACAAACTGCGCTTCCTCAAGGGTTATTTCCAGCAACCGCTGCGGCAAATCCTCATCGAGGAAGCCGGGCTGCTGAGCTGGCTCGAAGGCAAGGCCAACAAACTCTACGACCGCAAACAGCGATACGGGGATGCGCTCTGATGGCGGGTTGGACACTGGAACCTGAGTACAGCGATCTGGCGGAAGACTTTGGCAGCCTCGAGGCGGTGTTTGCGCTTCAAGGCGAGCGCTTGACCCGTGACCCGCTGTCCGAAGTCATCCGCGTTCAGCGCAAGGGCGTCAACTATTACGTCAAGCGCTATGTGGGCGCAGGCAAGGGCTTGCGCCGTTACCTGGGCAAGCCTCGGGTGAAAATGGAGTGGCAGAACCTCAAGCGCTTCGCCAAGTGGGGGATTCCTACCGCCGAAGTGGTGGCCTGGGGGTTGGAGCGTCGCGGCATGGCTTATGATCGCGGGGCGATGATCACCCGTGAACTGCCGCATACCGAAGACTTGTCGGCCCTGGCCGAGCGACACGACCCCAAGCTCGCGGATCGCGCGTGGGTCGATAACGTCAGCCGCCAGCTGGCCAGCCACACCCGGACCATGCACGAGCACCGTTTTACCCACAACGATTTGAAGTGGCGCAACCTGCTGGTCGACGATCAGCCCCGGCTGTTTCTGATCGACTGTCCCAATGGTGATTTCTGGAGCGGTTTCTGGCTCAAGTACCGCATCACCAAGGACCTGGCGTGCCTGGACAAGGTCGCCAAGTATCAACTCTCGGCGACCCAGCGCCTGCGCTTTTACCTGCAATACCGCCAGCGGGACCGGCTCAATGCCGCCGATAAAAAACGGATCCGGCACGTGGTGAGATTTTTCGAGGGACGCGAATGACTGATTTTCTGGCCGCTGAAGACCGTGCGCTGCTTGAGCGCCATGGCCTCGGCACGTTCGAAGCGCTTTGGGCACGGCAACTCGACGCCGTGGACGAACCCAACACCGTTCGCGGTGGCTGGAGCAGCGTGTTTCGGCTGGATCTGGAAGGTCATGGCTTCTATCTCAAGCGCCAGAGCAACTACCAGATGCGCACCTTGCACGCGCCGTTCGGCGAGCCGAGTTTTGCCCGTGAGTTTCGCAACATCAGCCGCTATGAAGAGCTCGGAATTCCGGCGCTGAAAGCCGCGTTCTTCGGCGAGCGCAAGGTTGATGGCGAAGTCCGCGCCGTGCTGCTGACCCGGGCGCTGGATGGTTGGGATGACCTGGATTCGCTGCTGCGGCGCTGGTCGGACCTCGGCGAGGCGCAGCACGTGGCTATTCTGCAAGCCTGTGGTCAACTGGCGCGGCGCCTGCATGGCATGCGTCAGGTGCACGGCTGCTTTTATCCCAAGCACATTTTCCTGCGCGCCACCGGCGACGGTTATCAGGCGCAGTTGATCGACCTGGAAAAGACCCGGCCGCTGTTGTTCGGTCAACGTGACCGGGTCAAGGATCTGGAACCGTTGCTGCGTCGCGCGCCCGAGTGGAGCGAAGCGCAGTTGCGGGTGCTGTTGGCCGCGTATCTGGATCAGGCACAGGACAGTTCGTTGATCGACAGTTGGCTGACACGCTTGATTGCCCGGCGTAGCCATAAGGGGAAAGGCTGATGCGTTTGTCCGAACTGAAAAACGCGGGTCGCAGTCCGGCGTTGCCATTAAGCCTTTCCCTGGCCGATGCTGCCGGGCCGGCCGATCTGCAATTGCTCAGCCTGCTGCGGGTGTTGCCGGGGCAGCGTTACGTCGGTGCGGGTGTCTGGCGTGGCCGGCCGGTGCTGGCAAAATTGCTGGTGGGCAGCAAGGCTGCGCGGCATTTTCAACGTGAGCTGGACGGCGTGCGCTTGCTCGCTGCTCAAGGCCTGACCACACCGCTGCTGTTGGCCGATGGCCTCAAGGACGGCGAGGGTGGCTGGCTGTTGTTCGAGTTTCTGGAAGGCGCTGAAAGCCTCGGCGATGCGTGGCAGCAGGTTGAACACTTGCCCGTGCTGGCCGACGAGCAATCAGCGGTTTTGGCCGAGGCCTTGGGTGCCATTGGCCAAATGCACCGCAAAGGCTTGTGGCAGGAAGACCTGCACCTGGACAACCTGTTGCGCCAGGGTCGTCGGCTGTATTTGATCGACGGCGCCGGAATCTGCAGCGAAACGCCAGGCCAGCCGTTGTCGCGGCAGAAAGTCCTGGAAAATCTCGGGGTGTTTTTCGCCCAGTTGCCGCAATCCCTGCAGCCGTTCACCGAAGAGTTGCTGGTGTACTACCTGCTGAGCAATGGCGAGCATGCCTTGCCCATGGAAGCGCTGCAGAAGCAGATCGACAAGGTCCGCAGCTGGCGTCTCAAGGATTATCTGGACAAGGTCGGCCGTGAGTGCACGCTGTTCAGCGTGCAGCGCGGGGCGTTCGGCTTGCGTGCGATTCGCCGCGAGGAAGAAGCGGCCATGTTGCCGGTGCTGGAGCGGGCCGATGACTTGCTTGATCAGGGGCACCTGTACAAGACCGGCGGCGCGGCGAGCGTCGGCAAGGTCGAGGTCAATGGCCGCACGCTGGTGATCAAGCGCTACAACATCAAGGGGTTCGCGCACTGGCTCAAGCGCTTCTGGCGCCCGAGCCGGGCCTGGCATTCCTGGCGCGAAGGCAATCGCCTGGCGTTTCTCGGCATCGCCACGCCCAAGCCGCTGGCGCTTCTGGAAAAACGTTTTCTCTGGCTGCGCGGTCGCGCCTATCTCATCACCGAGCATCTGCCGGGACCGGACATCATCGAGCGCTTTGCGCCCTACGTGGACAGCGGCGATGCACCGGAGTCCGAGCTGGCGGCGCTGGATCACCTGTTTGCCGAATTGATCCGAGAGCGCATCAGCCATGGTGACTTCAAGGGCCACAACCTGTTCTGGCAGCAGGATCGCTGGGCGTTGATCGATCTCGATTCGATGTGCCAGCACGCCTCGCTCGCCAGTTTTGCACCGGCGTATGCGCGGGATCGCGCGCGGTTCATGCGTAATTGGCCGCAGAATAGTGCGCTTTACCAAGTCATCGATCAGCGTTTGCCCAAAGACATCTCCAGCGCGGCTTGAAGCGCTATCGCGAGCAGGCTCGCTTCCACATCGAATCTTGATCGTACGCAAATATTGTGTTCGCTCGAGAACCCCTGTGGAAGCGAGCCTGCTCGCGATGAGGCCCGAACTGCCAGCGAAGATTAGGGACATTCTTTTAAGAGCTGTCCTACATGATCTTGGGAAGCCATGAACTGTGGCCTGAATGAGCGCGATGCTAGTTTGCCCTGACGTTCACGGAGGGCAGATTTTGACGATAAAAATGGCAGTTGCATCAGGCGCGATTTCGCTGGCGTTGGCAGGGTGCGGGAGCGTCTCTACGGTACTTCAGGATGACGCCGACGCCGCTCAAGGGCTGCGAAAGCAAAAAACCTATTGCCAGTCCATCCCGCGAGTCTATAGCGGCCTGGCTTATGATTTTTGCATCTTGAACGCACCACCCGATCCCACCGGTATCCTCGTACCGCTCGTTCTGCTGGACCTGACCCTGTCTTGCGCACTGGATACCGTTGCCTTGCCCTACACGATTTACCGGCAGGGTGTGGACGGCAATATCCAGATCTACTGGCGACCGGCGCGAGGTTAAACAGGGGGCGAAAGAGCTTGCCGCTTGCCGCTAGAGGCTTGCCGCTGCTTTTACGCTATAATCCCGCCCTTTAGCTGTCTCTCGCCCCTTGCGAGGGCACATAAATTTTTGAGGCGCATTGCGCCTGCACGCAGACTAAAGAGGCTAGACCCCTGTGGCATTGACGATTCTTGGCCTGTCCGGCGCCCTTAGCCATGATCCTTCCGCAGCCCTGTACATCGACGGCAAGCTGGTCGCGGCGGCTGAAGAAGAGCGCTTCGTGCGCGATAAACATGCAAAGAACCGCATGCCTTATGAATCGGCGAAGTTCTGCCTGGAACAGGCCGGCATCAAACCTTCCGACGTTGACGTGGTGGCGATTCCATTCGCACCGATCAGCCTGTTCGGCAAGGCCCGCTGGCACTACGCCAAGCGTTACTGGTACGCCCCGGACCGCGCCCTCGACGCGATCCTGATGGGCAACCGCCGCTACAAGCGCTATCGCAACAAGATTGTCTGGTGCCTCGAGCAACTGGGTTTCGATCCGAAGAAAATCAAGATCGAGCCGGTCGAGCACCACCTGGCCCACGCCTCCAGCGCCTACCACTGCTCCGGTTTCAAAGAAAAAACCGCGATTCTGGGCATCGACGGCAAGGGCGAGTACGCCACGACCTTCTTCGGTTACGGCGAAAACGGCAAAATCCACAAGATCAAGGAATTCTTCGATCCTGACTCCCTCGGCGGCCTGTACGGTGCGATCACCGAGTTCCTCGGTTTCGAGATGCTCGACGGCGAGTTCAAGGTCATGGGCATGGCGCCTTACGGCGACGCCAGCAAATACGATTTCTCGCGCCTGGCCTCTTTCGAAAACGGCGAACTGGTGATCAACACCGATTACGCCAACGTCATCGGCCTGCGTCGCTATAAAGAGAAGGGCAAGGGTTTCTACTTCTCGCCAAAGCTGATCGAGTGGCTGGGTCCGAAGCGCGAAGGCGACATCGCCGACGAGCCGTACATCCACTATGCCGCGAGCATGCAGGCGCTGTTCGAGAAACTGGCGCTGCAAATGATCGACCACTACCTGGGCGACGTGCTCAAGGAAACCGGCAAGCTGGCCTTCGCTGGCGGCTGTGCGTTGAACGTCAAGCTGAACCAGAAAATCATCGCCCGCGACGATATTAAAGAGCTGTTCGTACAGCCTGCGTCCGGCGATGCCGGCACCGCCGTCGGCGCCGCGGCGTATGTGTCCCACGCCCGTGGCGTACCGGTCGAGAAGATGGAACACGTCTACCTCGGCCCGTCGTACAGCAATGAAGACGTGATCGCCGCCTGTGCCCGTCATGAGAACAAACCCGCGTGGCGCAAGCTCGACAACATGCCGGAGCAGATCGCCAGGATCATGGTCGACGGCAACCCGGTGGCCTGGTTCCAGGGTCGCATGGAGTTTGGTCCGCGTGCACTCGGCGGTCGTTCGATCATCGGTTGCCCGAGCGTGCCGGGCGTGGCAGATCGCATCAACCACCAGATCAAGTTCCGCGAGCGCTGGAGGCCTTTCTGCCCGTCGATGCTCGACACCGTCGCGCCACAGATGATCAAGATCGATCACCCGGCACCGTTCATGACCTTCACTTTCGAAGTGGCTGAAGAGTGGAAAACCCGCGTGCCGGAAGTCGTCCATGAAGATGGCACCTCCCGCGCCCAGGTGCTCAAGCGCGAATACAACCCGCGCTACTACGACATGATGAAGGCGCTGGAAGTGCTGACCGGCAACGGTGTGTCGCTGAACACTTCGCTCAACCGTCGCGGCGAGCCGATGATCTGCTCGCCGACGGACGCCCTGAACATGTTCTTCGGTTCCGATCTACAGTATCTGATCATGGAAGACATCCTGGTGGTCAAAGAGGGCGCGAACGCATATGACACGCTCGGCTGAACGCCATGTGTTGCAGTTCTGCCACGGCTATGACGGGCCGTTTCTGGACTGCGCCCGGCAATACGCCAGCCTGTTCGCGGGGACCGGTTATCGGGTGACCACGGTGTTTCTCACCGGGGTCGCAGACGCCGAAGTCGCCGCCGGATGCGCCTCCGACGAAGTGTTGTTCATGGAATACAGCTCCAAGGCCATTCGTGGCCTGAAGCTGGGTGCCATCGGCGATCTGCGCAAGATCGCCGCTTCGCGCAATTTCAGTTTCTGTATTGCCCATCGCTTCAAACCCATTTACATCGCCTTGCTGGGCACTTCGTTGCCGGTGATTGGCGTGCACCACGCGTTTGACGATTACAAGCGCGGCACTCGCAAGCTGTTCGCTCATATTTTCCGCAAGCGCCTGAGTCTGCTCGGGGTTTCCGACGCCGTGCGCGATGACATGCGACGTTGCCTGCCGAAGTGGCCGGCGGCGCGAATCCAGACACTTTATAACCGTATCGATGTGCCGGCCTTGCAGGCCAGCCAGGTGTCGGCGCGCGAGGCGCGGGAGATTCTGGGGCTGTCGGCGGATGCCTGGATTGTCGGCAACGTCGGGCGATTGCACCCGGACAAGGATCAGGCCACGTTGCTTGATGGCTTCGCCGCGGCGCTGCCGGGCTTGCCCGCCCACAGTCAGCTGGTGATTCTTGGCAGCGGACGACTGGAAGAGGACCTCAAGGCGCAGGCGCGCGAATTGGGGATCGGCGATCGCGTGCTGTTCCTCGGTCAGGTACCCGAGGCCCGACGTTATTTTCGTGCCTTCGACGTCTTTGCCTTGAGTTCCGATCACGAACCCTTCGGCATGGTGCTGCTCGAAGCCATGGCGGCTGGTGTACCCTTGCTGGCCACTGCATGTGGCGGGGCCAGGGAAGTGGTCGAAGGCGTAGGTATTTTGTTCCCGCTGGGCGATGCCGAACATCTGGCGCAAGGGCTGCAACACTTGGCCGCGATGGACGATCAACAGCGTCATCAGTGCGCCGAGCTGATGCTGGACCGCTTGCGTGAACGCTTTTCCGACCGCGCGGTGCAGGATGCTTTCTGGCAATTGCCACACGTTATCGAACTGGCACCGAGGGGCTGATGCTCAACAGATTTCAAGGCTGGCGCGAACGTGGCTGGTCGGTAGCCGATGCTTCGATATATGCCGAGGCCTGGCAGCGTTACGGCGGCAGCGTCGCCACCCACCCGATGGTGGTTGAGCGGCTGGCGCAGTTGGCCGATATTCCGGTGCGTTACCTCGCCTGGGAGCATGAGGGCGAAGTCAAAGCCGCGATCCCGACCTGGGGACGCGATCTCGCCCTGTCCAAGGATGTGCTCAAGCGCAGCGGCAAAAAAGGCCTGTTCGACCTTGGCAATGCCGAGATCATCCTGCCGGCCGCCGCCGATGCCCAGGCACCTCTGCGCCATCGCGGGCGTTACCTGTCGGCCCTGAACGAAAACCGTTTCACGGGCATCAAGCTACAGGCCGAACAGCTGGCGATGGCCCGCACGCCTGAAGAGTTGTCGAAAAAGTTTCGCTATAACCAGCGCCGTGAACTCCGCTTGCTGGAAGAGGCGGGTGGTGTGGTTCGACCGGTTTCGGAGTTTTCCAGCAGCGAGCTGGCCGCCATTTACTGCGACCTGTTCCAGCGCCGCTGGGGCTTTCCAGCGACCGGCGCCGAGCGCATGGCTGAGGTCATCGAACTGTTGCGCGAGTTGCTGATCGGCTCGGTGATTTTCCTCAACGATGCACCGATTGCCATCCAGCTGGTGTACCGCGTCGTAACGCCCCAGTGGATCAGCGTCGAATACATCAATGGCGGCGTCGACCCTGAAACCCGGGCGTTCAGCCCTGGCAGCGTGTTGAGCTTCCTCAACACCCAAAGTGCCTGGGAACACGCCCGGGCGCTGGACAAGCCCTTGCGCTTTTCCTTCGGCCGCGCCGACCGGGAATACAAGGATCGCTGGTGCAACCCTGTGCCGGTCTTCACCGTATGAGCCAACCCATGAGCCGCAAACAACAACTGCTCAAGCGCCACCGGCGCAACAAGCGCATCGGCTTGCTGGTCGCGCTGGGGTTGTTGATTGTTCTGGGCCTGCTGGTGGCCTGGTGGCTGCCACTGGTGCTCGCGGTCCTGGGCTGGATCGCCCATGAGGCCTGGTTTGCCGACCATTTGTTCTATTCGCCCAAAGACGATTACCAATACAGCTTCCCGCCGTACACGCCTCAACCGAAGGTGCACTTGAACGGCGAACGCCTGCGGCTGGACGACGGCGTCATGCTGGTCGAAGACGCGACGCTGGTGTTGGCGTTGCGGATCAAAAGCACCTGGCTGGGGCGTTTCCTTGATCCGGTGGTCGAATTGACCGGCGGTGACAACCCGGATCGGCAGACCTTCGAACGCGGCGTAAATGGCTTGCGTTACCTCAACCTCAGCGGTCAGGCGCAGGTGCTGTCCAAAGGCGAGTTGCGCTTGCGCGCTCGCTTTTGCCGCCTGCTCGGCGAACCGGTGCTGTGGGCGTTTGAACACCCGGATTACAGTCGTCAACGGGTGCTGGTCATCGCGCCCCACGCCGATGACGCGGAACTGGCCGCCTTCGGTTTGTACAGCCGCGCCCGCGAAAGCTGGATCGTGACCCTGACCGCAGGGGAGATCGAAGCCGAGCACTACCAGCAGATGGGCCTCGACGGCATTGAGGCGTCACGCCTGAAAGGTTCGCTGCGGGCCTGGGACAGTGTCAGCGTGCCGTTGTGGGGTGGCGTTCCCCAGGAGCGTTGCATTCAGTTGGGGTATTTCTGCCTGCAACTGCCCGCCATGCAGAGCGCGCCAAAGGAGCCCGTGGCCTCCCGTGAAGCGCAGCTTGGCGACACCCGTTACTTCCGCCGCTTCAATCCATTTTCCCTGGCCAGCGATGCCGACGGGGTGCCGTCCTGGAACAACTTGCTGGCCGACTTGAGTGAATTAATCGAGCGAATCCAGCCTCAGGTCATTGTTTTGCCACATCCGACCTTTGATCCGCATCCAGACCATCTATGCTCCCAGCAAGCTGTGATGCAGGCATTGAACGGCACTGCCTGGCAGCCGGAAACGCTGTTGCATTACGCCAACCATTTACACGACAACGATCGCTGGCCGATGGGCGACGCCGGCACGGGTGTGGCACTGCCTCCGCAAATCGGCGCAAATGCACCGCTGCGGCCGTGGACACCTTGCCTGTCGTCTGAAATGCAGTGGCGCAAGGCCATGTCGTTGGGCATGATGCACGACCTTCAACCCCGGATGCCGTTCAAGCGTCTGCTTCGCCGAGGGATTCAACGGTGCCTCGCGGCCCGGCGTTGGCCGGTTTTCGGGGAAAACGAGTTCTTCCGTAAAACAGTGCGACGCCACGAGTTGTTCTGGGTTCAAGAGCTGGCTGGCAAGAGAGAGACCAATTGAAAGTTCTGTTTCTGGTGCAGAAAGAGCAGCGAGCGATCCTTGATCGGCTGTATGACGGGATCGCCGAGCAGTGCGACTGCGACAAGCGGGAACTGACCAGTGCGGAGCAGGACGACTTGCGTGGCTATTTCCGCAAGCACGTCGACGTGAGCCTTTACGATCGCATCGTTTTTTTCCTGCGCTTCAAAAAGGAGATCAGACAGGTTGCGTTCATACAGACCCTGCCCAATCTGGTTATCCTTGAGCACGATGCGTATCAGAATTACATCCCGTGCAAATACACCGGCAAGTTCAGTGCGCACTACCGTAAATTGCCCTGGGCGCGCGTGATCAGTTCCGGGTACATGGTCAGCCAGCGTTTGCGCGAAGAGGGTTTTGATGCCCATTTCGTGCCCAAGGGCTACGACCAGGCACTGTTGCAGAACCGCCAGCGCGAGCGTGATATCGAGTTGGGCTTTGTCGGCAGCCTCAATAGCGTGGCTTATGCCGGACGCAAGGCCATGCTCGAATCGGTGGCAGAGGTCGAAAACCTGCTGATCACCCGCACCAAGTCGGGTGAGGAATACTGCGAAACGTTGAGCCGGATCCGTTGTTTCGTCAGTGCCGACGTGGGCATGGGCGAATACATGATCAAGAACTTCGAGGCCATGGCCTGCGGTTGCGTTCTCTTTGCGTACGACCAGGGAGAAGACGAAAATCGCGCGCTGGGCTTTGTCGACATGCAGAACATTGTGTTGTATCGGACTCGAGAAGAGCTCCAGGAGAAGCTGGCGGTACTACGTGAATCACCAGAGCTGACCGAAGCCATTTCATTGGCCGGGCAGGCACTGGTCGAGCAGCGTTACACCTTCCGTGCAGTGGGGCATGCAATTGTCGAGGCGATGCGTGCGCCGCTGCGCGAACGGGCTCCGTTGAGCTGGAAAGAAAAATTACGCTTGTCGCTGGGGCTTTAAGGCCGGGTGACTCAACAACCAAGGGTGCGGTGTAAATAAATGCTGTTCAGCGAGACTAGCGACATTTCGGTCGTCATCACCAGTTGCGGTCGCTTCGATCTTTTGAAGCGAACCCTGGAGACGTTTGACCGCTTCAACACGGCTCCCATCCGTAAAGTGTTCATCACCGAGGATTCCGGCGATAGCGCTGTCGAAGCCTGTATCCCGGAACACTGGCGGGCGCATACGCAATTCTTCATCAACAACCCGCGCCTGGGGCAGTTGAAGTCCATCGACGCCGCCTATGCACAGGTCGAGACTTCGTGGATTTTCCATTGCGAAGATGACTGGGACTTCTACCGTGAAGGGTTTATCGAAGAATCCCAATGCCTGCTGGAAGAAGATCCGCAGGCCCTGCAAGTATGGCTACGCAGCTTCAACCACGATCTGATGGTTCACAGCCCTTATGTGTTCCTGAACGAGCGGAAAGTCAGCCACGGCATCCCTTTTTATGTGCTCGGCTCGCACAAGGCTGAGTGGCAGGGGTTTTCCTTTAACCCGGGTTTGCGTCGTCGTGCCGACTATTTGCTGCATGCGCCGTACTCCGGGTTCTCCGGTGAAAAAGAATTGTCGCGATTGTATGCGGCGAAAAACCGCTACGCGTTGATCCTGGAGAATGATGCGGTGTTGCACACGGGCTTCGGTGAGCACGTTGTCGTTCCCGAAGAACGGGTGAACAAGAAGCGGCGCAAGCGTCTGGATCGAATCAAGCTTGTTACGGCACTCGTTGTCGGGCTGCTGGCGGGTTGGGTGCTTCATGGTATCTAGCGGTATGAAAAGCGGAAAATTCACCGTTTCAGCTTACTTCGGAACAGCGCTTTGCCTGTTCCTGTTGAGCTTTGTCATCGGCTGGTCCTCGAAGTGGACCAACAATCTGTTCTATGGACTGATGGTATTGCCGGGCCTGGTGTTCCTGATCAAGGAGCGTGGTGCGGGTCTGTTCAATCAGCCTCTGGCGCTGGGGTGGATGGCATTCATTCTGTGGTTCCTGGTGCCGGCTACGATTGCCGGAGAGTTGCAGTTCTTCAAGCATATCTTCTACGTGATGATGTTTATCATGGTGGTCAGTGCTTTCAGTGATCCGCAGTTTTTCCGTAGCCCAGGGTTTGTTCGAGCGCAATTCTGGGTCCTGGCGTTGTACATCTTCTGTTGTGCGCTCTATAGCTGGGTGACTGGTGAATATGCCGTCGGGACGCGGGTAGCGTTGCTGCCATCGCGCCTGCAGAACGTCATCTATGCCAGTGTCTGGTTGTTGTGTTCGCTGGCATTGGCGTTGCCATTCTGGTTCAGGACGCGTCGATGGGTTGAAGCCGGGCTGGCCATTGTCCTGTCGATCTTCGCGGTTGTCTTTGTTCTGCAGACCCGCACAGCGCTGGTCGGTGTTGCGTTCCTGATGGGTATCTGGCTGCTTTACGGCCTGTACCACAGGCCGCGGCTGGTTGGCAGTGCAGTGGTAATCACACTGGTCGTTCTGGGGGTGTTGTATGCGGTCGTGCATAACGAAGCCTGGTACCAATCGCTCTGGACCCGGGGCGATTCCTATCGCATCGAAATCTTCAACATCATGGTCGGTGAGTGGCACAACTGCGGTTGGTTGCTAGGGTGCGGGATCGACTTCCATACCGCCCAGGTGCTCGATGGCTGGATGCCAATCCAGCATCCGCACAATATTTTTGTCGCCTTGGGGTTGTACACCGGAGCCGTGGGCCTGGTGCTGTTCATCGGGTTGATGCTGGCCACGCTATGGCAGGCCTGGCGCCTGCGCGATATATGGGGCATGTACCTGGCCTGCGCGCTGGTCATGCTGAACTTCGATGGCAGCTTGCTGATCGGCAACCCTGACGAACTGTGGCCGCTGGTGTTGCTGCCGGCGGCAATGGTTTTGGGGCGAGCGCTCAACGCGCAGCGCGCCACGCAGGCATAAGCTGGCGCTTCGCCTCCTCCCCGGAGGCGAAGCGATTCAAATCACTTCTGCAGGGCGCTGTTCAGTTCTTCGGGCGAACAGATGTTCTGGGTCCGGCCGTAATTCTGCATGAAGACTTCGCCGTGTCGGTCGAGCAGCCACTGGCGATCCTGCGGGTAACGCACCATGTGCTTGAAGTTGCGCAGTCGCAGGGATTTACGCAGCGGGCGGCGATAAACCCGTAGATCGGCAATGTCGATCAGGCCCAGCTGGTGTTCCGGCGTGAGCACGATGTTGCCCAGGTGCGCCGAGCGGAAGTAAATCCCCCGTTCATGCAGCGTGGCCATGAACACCCCCAACTGGCCGCGCAACGGATCGGCATCGCCCTGGTTATCGAGCAGTTGGCGCAGGGTTTGTCCCGGTAGCGGGTCGTAATGCACGGCATCACGTTCGATACTCGCAATTCGATAGACGTCCCGGATCGTCGGGCAGGGAATCTGCCGCTCACGCAGCGCTGTGCAATTGTCGGCAAAACGCCGGGCGTACGGATACCAGGCCGCCGACGTCAGCAGGCGCTTGCGGCGAAACAGCTTGAGGATCGAGCCGTCCGTCAGTCGCAACACCTTGTCCCCCGAACCATCCGCTTCAAGGACCTGTGCTCCCTCGCGCAGGGCGAGGTATCGGGTGTGATCAAGCGCTTGCATCAATACTCCGGAGTTCGACGCCGTAAGGCATGGATAGCCGGCCATGTTACCGCAGCTCAGCGACTAAAATGGCCTGTGTTACACTCGCGGGCTCTTTTCTCATACAACGGGTTCTCATGACTAGCCCTGATTCGCCTGCGCCGTCGAGCTTGAAGATTTACCTGCGCCTGCTGTCGTATGTACGCCCGTATTGGGGCATGTTTGCACTCAGTATTGTCGGCTTCGTGATTTTCGCCTCGACTCAGCCAATGCTCGCCGGGATCCTCAAATATTTTGTGGACGGGTTGAGCAATCCTGAAGCGGTGCTGTTCCCCACTGTTCCTTATTTGCGCGATTTGCAGCTGTTGCAGGCCGTGCCGCTGCTGATCGTATTGATTGCCGCGTGGCAGGGCCTTGGGTCTTTTCTGGGCAACTACTACCTGGCCAAGGTGTCCCTCGGCCTGGTCCATGACCTGCGTGTCGAGCTGTTCAACAAGCTGCTGGTACTGCCCAACCGCTACTTTGATACGCATAACTCCGGGCACCTGATTTCGCGCATCACCTTCAACGTGACCATGGTCACCGGTGCCGCCACCGATGCCATCAAAGTGGTGATCCGAGAAGGCCTGACGGTGGTGTTCCTGTTCGGTTACCTGCTGTGGATGAACTGGAAACTGACCCTGGTGATGCTGGCGATCCTGCCGCTGATCGCAATCATGGTCAGCAGCACCAGCAAGAAATTCCGCAAACAGAGCAAGAAGATTCAGGTGGCCATGGGCGATGTGACCCACGTGGCCTCCGAAACCATTCAGGGCTATCGCGTGGTGCGCAGCTTCGGCGGCGAGACCTATGAAGAGCGTCGCTTTGCCGCCGCCAGCCAGGGCAACACCGACAAGCAATTGCGCATGACCAAGACCGGTGCGGTCTACACGCCGATGCTGCAGCTGGTGATCTACACCGCCATGGCCGTGTTGATGTTCCTGGTGCTGTTCCTGCGCGGTGATGCCACTGCCGGTGATCTGGTGGCCTACATTACCGCCGCCGGCCTGTTGCCAAAGCCGATTCGCCAGTTGTCGGAAGTCAGTTCGACCATCCAGAAAGGCGTCGCCGGTGCCGAAAGCATTTTCGAGCAACTGGACGTCGAGCCTGAAGTCGACAACGGCACGGTCGAGCGTGATCGGGTCCAGGGTCATCTGGAGGTGCGTAACCTCAGCTTCACGTATCCGGGGACCGAGCGTGAAGTGCTGAAAAACATCAGCTTCACGGCGGCGCCGGGGCAGATGGTGGCACTGGTCGGCCGTTCCGGTAGCGGCAAGTCGACCCTGGCCAGCCTGATTCCGCGTTTCTATCATCACGACATCGGCGAAATTCTGCTCGATGACGTTGAGATCGAAGACTATCGCCTGCGTAACCTGCGCCGGCATGTGGCCCAAGTGACCCAGCATGTGACTCTGTTCAACGACAGCATCGCCAACAACATCGCTTATGGCGATCTGGCTGGCGCGCCTCGCGAAGACATTGAAAAGGCTGCCACCGATGCTTATGCGATGGACTTCATCTCGCAGATGCCCGAAGGCCTGGATACCCAGGTCGGGGAAAACGGCGTGTTGCTCTCTGGCGGTCAGCGTCAGCGCCTGGCGATCGCGCGGGCACTGTTGAAAAACGCGCCATTGCTGATCCTCGACGAGGCCACCTCGGCCCTCGACACCGAATCCGAGCGCCATATTCAGGCGGCGCTGGACCAGGTCATGAAAGGTCGCACCACGCTGGTCATCGCTCACCGCCTGTCGACGATCGAAAAAGCCGACCTGATTCTGGTGATGGACCAGGGCCAGATCGTCGAGCGCGGCACCCACGCTCAATTGCTGGCGCAAAACGGTTATTACTCGCGCCTGCACGCGATGGGACTGGACGCGCCGGCCGAAGACATCGCCTGAAACCCTCTTTTGCAGAAGCTGCCGCAGGCTGCAATCTTTTGACTTTGTTTTTAACGAAGCTCAAGAGATCGCAGCCTCGTTGCTCTCGGCAGCTATAGTCGTCTTCGCGAATTTATCCGTTGCAGCCGTCGCACAAGCCTGCGGCTGCCCTGTGTTAATATCGCGCCCCTGTTCATTTTGTATGTGGGTTGCTCCATGAAGTTGTCCATGCCGCGATTCGATCAAGCCCCTGTCTTGGTGGTCGGCGATGTCATGCTCGACCGTTACTGGCATGGTGGTACCTCACGGATTTCCCCTGAGGCGCCAGTACCGGTAGTCAAGGTCGAGCACATCGAGGACCGCCCCGGCGGTGCCGCCAACGTTGCGTTGAACATTGCCGCCCTCGGCGCCCCAGCCTCGCTGGTCGGCGTGACCGGCGACGATGAAGCCGCCGACAGTCTGGTCAATAGCCTCAAGGGTGCAGGCGTGCGGGCGCTGTTCCAGCGCATCGCGCACCAGCCAACCATCGTCAAGCTGCGGGTCATGAGTCGGCACCAGCAATTGCTGCGTATCGACTTCGAAGAACCGTTCGCCACCGACTCGCTGGCGTTGTCGGTGCAAGTCGACGAACTGCTCGAAGGCATCAAGGTGCTGGTCTTGTCTGACTACGGCAAAGGCGCACTGAAAAACCACCAGGTGCTGATCCAGGCCGCCCGTGCCCGTGGCATTCCGGTGCTGGCCGACCCCAAGGGCAAGGATTTTTCGATCTACCGTGGTGCGAGCCTGATCACGCCGAACCTCAGCGAATTCGAAACCATCGTCGGTGGTTGCGCCGATGAGCACGAGCTGGTGAGCAAGGGCGCGCAGTTGATGCACGACCTCGACCTCGGCGCGTTGCTGGTGACCCGTGGCGAACACGGCATGACGTTGTTGCGTCCGGATCATCCGGCCTTGCACCTGCCGGCCCGCGCCCGTGAAGTGTTCGACGTCACCGGTGCCGGTGATACGGTGATTTCTACCCTGGCGGCGGCGATTGCTGCAGGCGAGGAACTGCCGCATGCGGTGGGCCTGGCCAACCTGGCGGCGGGCATCGTGGTCGGCAAACTGGGTACGGCGGCGATCAGTGCACCGGAACTGCGTCGCGCCATCCAGCGTGAAGAAGGTTCGGAGCGCGGTGTGCTGGGTCTCGAGCAGTTGCTGCTGGCCGTCGATGACGCCCGTGCGCACAACGAGAAGATCGTGTTCACCAACGGTTGCTTCGACATCCTGCATGCCGGCCACGTGACCTACCTGGAGCAGGCAAGGGCGCAAGGCGATCGTCTGATCGTTGCGGTCAACGACGATGCGTCGGTCAGCCGCCTGAAAGGGCCGGGTCGTCCGATCAACAGTGTCGACCGGCGCATGGCGGTACTGGCCGGTTTGGGCGCGGTGGACTGGGTGATCAGTTTCGCGGAAGGCACGCCGGAGAACCTGCTGCGCGAGGTCAAGCCGGACGTCCTGGTCAAGGGCGGGGATTACGGGATCGACCAAGTCGTCGGCGCGGACATCGTCACCGCTTACGGCGGTACCGTGAAAGTGCTGGGGCTGGTGGAAAACAGCTCCACGACCGCGATTGTCGAGAAGATCCGCAAGTCCGAGTGACGCGTGATGATTGTGGCGAGGGAGCAAGCGCCCTCGCCACAACAGCGTCCTGATCAGCCTATCGTGCAGCCTTGCGTGGCACGATTTTCTTCAGCAGCAGCTTGGCCTTCCCTCGCAACCGCGCCAGGCCGCTGTCCTTGTCCGGCGGGTTCAATCCTTGCTGCCTCACCCAATCCTTCCAGCGAATCCGCTCATCGCGCACCAGCCAGCCTTCCTGCCGGGCAAAACTCTCGGCCAGAAACAGCCCGCGCGTGCTCGCCGGGTACAGCTGATCCTTCTTCAAGGTATACAGCTCGGCCATCGGGTGACCGTCCTGTAAAGGCATCAAATACAGGTCGGGACGTTTGCGATCCAGGCGCGCCACCAGTTGATCGCCTTCGAGCCGTTCGTCGACGTGGAACAGGCTCAGGGACTTGGCCTCCTTGGGCACGTCGAGGCGCAAGTCATAGATCAACTGCAATGAGGCCGTCGGCAAGTGCACATAGGCCCGTGGTCGTTCGATCAGCTGCAGGTTGGCGCAACGCACCGGTCGTGCCGAGCCGGACAGCGGCGACAGGCGAAACGGCAGGGCTTCGCGGTAATGCAGGGCGGACGAGTAGGGCGCTGGCAGCCAGGTGTCATTGAAGCGCCCGCCGAGCCAGCCTTCCGGGGTTTCCAGCAGACATTCTTCGGCAATCTCCTGGATCGCCGTGTGCAGCGGCAGGTTCAGTTCGTGGGCCGGCACGTACCCGGAAATCAGCTTGAGCACCACGTCCCCGCGATCCTGCCGGCGTTGACGCACCAGTACCCAGTAATCTCGATTCTGCCAATGCAGCGTCAGGCGCACCGACACCCCGAGGTTGGCCAGTTCCAGGGAAAAACGCTCGGTGTCGGCGACGGTCACGGGGCGGCGGCGTTGCAAGGTCTGGGAGAAATTCAGCGGCCTCCCGACGCTCTGGTAACTCAGGCCTTCGGGAGTCGCTTCGACGAATAATGGCAGGGTCTTGAAGTTGCTCGGGTTCTTTCTTATGAGCGTACGCGGCATGTCGGCTCCTGCTTTTGGCCGCGTGGGGCGGCATCAGTGGCTACGTAGGACCTGGGCAACGGTCGCGACGTTATGGGCGAGGTGCAGCGGGTTGATTGTCCCGACAATAGCACTGGCCACCCCCGGATGTTCAAACAACAACTCGAAACTGGCGCGCACCGGGTCCACCCCGGGACTCAGGCATACGTGACCACTGGCGAGGGCTTTTTTGACCAGAATGGCTTTGCCGTGAGCAGCAGCATAGTCAATCACGGCTTTTTCGGTTTGTTCGTTCAGATTGTAAGTGACCATCGCGCAGTCACCTTGTTCCAGAGCCTTCAAGCCACCCTCGACGGTTTTGCCGGAAAAGCCGAACCCGCGAATCTTGCCCTCGGCCTTGAGCGCGGCGAGGGTTGCGTAGACTTCGCTATCGTCGAGGATCGCTAGATCGTTGCCATCGGAGTGCACCAGCACCAGGTCGATGAAGTCTGTTTCCAGGCGTTGCAGGCTGCGCTCCACGGAGAGCCGGGTATGCGCAGCGCTGAAGTCGTGGCGCGATTGCCCGTCGGCAAACTCTTCGCCAACCTTGCTGACGATTACCCAGTCCTGACGCTGGCCGCGCAGGAGTGGGCCGAGGCGTTCTTCGCTGCGGCCATAGGCGGGGGCCGTGTCGATCAGATTGATGCCAAGGTCGCGGGCCAATTTGAGCAGCATCCGCGCTTCGTCGTCATCGGGAATCTGGAAGCCACTGGGATACTTCACCCCTTGGTCACGGCCGAGTTTCACCGTGCCCAGGCCCAGCGGCGAAACCAGCAGGCCGGTGCTGCCCAGCGGGCGATGCAAGTCGTGCAGGGTGGGCTGGCTCATGGCAGAAGTTGCTCCCAGGCCGGAACGCCCATCGGTGGTTTTGGCAGCGACGGCAACGCCGATACCGGACCCGGTTGAATGCCGTCGCGGGCAAGGCTGTCGATCACCCGGTCGGCAAAGTCAGGCGCCAATGCCAGCTTGGTAGGCCAGCCGACCAGCAGTCGACCTTCCTCGGCGAGGAATGCGTTGTCGGGGCGGGTCAGGCCTGATTGCAAGGGTTCGGCGCGATCCACGCGCAAGGTTGCCCATTGCACCGTGCTCAGGTCGATCCAGGGCAACAACTGGCCGATTTCTTTTTGCGCGGTGGCGATCTGTTCGGCGGGCTCGCGGGCCACGCCTTCGCTTTCGGCGATATCGCCACCCATGTACCAGACCCACTGGCCATCGGCAGCCGGATGCGTGGTCACGGTAATGCGCGGTTTGGTGCCGCCACCCAGGCAGTGGGCGTAGAGCGGTTTAAGGCTCGGTCCTTTGGCGATGATCATGTGCAGCGGGCGACGTTGCATGGCCGGTTGGCTCAACCCCAATGTTTCGAGCAGCGCAGCGGTCCCGCCGCCAGCGCTCAAGACGATGCGTTGCGCGCGGATCTCGCGTTCGTCCACTTTCAGGCCGACCAGCACGCCGCCTTCCAGCAACGGTTCGATTTTCTGGCCGGCGAGCAGGCCATCGCCTGCCAGATCGGCCAGGCGCTGGATCAGGCTCGGCACGTCGATGACCAATTCGGCCAGGCGATAGACTTTGCCTTTGAAACGTTTGTCTTGCAGGGCCGGTGGCAGTTGATCGCCCTTGACCTGATCGACTCGGCCGCGCACGGCTTTGCTGGCGAAGAAACTGGTGAGGTTGCCCGCGATCGTGCCTGGGGACCAGAGATAGTGGGCTTCGGACAACAGGCGCACGCCGGACAGGTCCAGCTCGCCGTCACCGGCCAGCGCTTCGCGCCAGCGACGCGGCATATCGGCAATGGCTTCGGAGGCTCCGGTCAGCGCGCCATGCAGTGCGTACTTGGCGCCGCCGTGGATGATGCCCTGGGACTTCACGCTCTGCCCGCCACCGAGGGTGGCGCTTTCCACCAGCACGGTCGAAAAACCCTGGCGGCGCAGGCGCGCATTCAGCCAGAGGCCGGCGACACCAGCGCCGACAATCAGAACGTCGGTGGAAATAACGGATGGCATTCGGCGACCTCAGTGTTCAAGACGAGGGCGCAGTATACAAGGCATCTTCAGGATCTGTTGCGGGTGACCTGCAGGAGCCGGCTTGCTGGCGATAGCGGTGCATCAGATACACCGCCATCGCCGGCAAGCCGGCTCCTACAGAGTGTGTCAGTGCCCGGCGGTTTTGGAGAACAGCTGGATGACAACGACACCCAGCACAATCAACGCCATGCCCAGCATCGCCGGCACATCGAGCTTTTGCCCATAGATAAACAGCGCCGCCACACTGACCATCACGATGCCCATGCCGGCCCACACGGCGTAAGCGACACCCACGGGAACGCTGCGCACCACCAGGGTCAGCATCCAGAAGGCGATACCGTAGCCGACGATGACCAGCAGCAGTGGCAACGGCGTGCTGAAGCCTTTGACCGCTTTCATCGAAACAGTGGCAATCACTTCGGCGCAGATGGCGATGGCCAGGTAGTAGTAAGCGGTCATGGTTCAATCCTCGTGTGAAGTGTTGCTTTCTGAGGTCGGCATTCTAGTGATTACCCAGATGCGGTAAAGTCATTACCTATCTGCATGGGAGATAGGTTGAGCATGAACACCCAATGGGATCTGGAGCAGTTGCGCCTGTTTGTCAGCGTAGCGGAGCAGCGATCGTTTTCCGCCGTGGCGCGGGATCAGCGCAAGGCGCAATCGGCGGTCAGCAGTTCGATTGCACTGCTGGAGGAAGACCTGGGCGTCAGTCTGTTCGACCGCAGTAGCGGGCGTCAGCCGACACTCACCGAGGCCGGCACCGCGTTGCTGGAAGAGGCCCGCGAAGTGCTGCGCCAGTGCGAACGGCTCAATGGTCGGGCGCTGGCGATGATGCGCGGGCAGGAGGCCCGTTTGCGGGTGGCCCAGGACGAGGCAATGCCTTACCAGCCGATCATCGAAAGCTTCGCGGCCCTGGCGGAAAAATTCCCCAGTGTCGAGGTGCAATTGACCAGCGCCGCCCAGGGCGATGTGGCGCGCAAGCTGGTGGAGCGGCGGGCCGATCTGGGGTTGTTGTTCTTTCATGACCAGATCCCCGAGGCGCTTGAGCGCCGGGTGCTGGGCAGCGTTGAAATGGTCACGGTGTGTGGCAAGGGTCATCCGCTGGCGGCCAAGGGCGTGGTGGATTGCCAGCAATTGGCGCAGCACCGTCAGTTGTTGATGTCGACCGAGTCCAGCATCTACCCCGGCAGCGAGCCGGCCAGCCCGCAAGTCTGGCGAGCCGACAGTTTCTACGTGATGGCCGAATGGCTGGTGCGCGGTCTCGGTTGGGCCTGGCTGCCGCGCCATGTGGTGCAGTACCCGACGTATCAGAATCAGATGGTTGAACTGGTCAGCGAGTGGACGCCACCGGCACTGGTGGTGGAGCTGGTCTGGCGCCGCGACGAACCCCTCGGTCCGGCGGCGCGCTGGCTCGCCGAACGTTTTGCCGTGCACTTGCAGGCGATCGGCGAAAAAAGCCGATAAACTCCGCCGCCATGAATAGAACTTTCTACACCGCGCTGTTTTATCTGGGGCTGCCATTGGTAGCGATTCGGCTGTGGCTTCGCGCGCGCAAGGCGCCGGCCTATGCCAAGCGCATCGGCGAGCGTTTCTCCTGCGCAATGCCGGCGATGAAGCCGGGCGGCATCTGGGTGCACGCGGTGTCGGTAGGCGAGAGCATCGCTGCCGCGCCGATGATTCGCGCCTTGCTGCAACGTTATCCAGACCTGCCGATCACCGTGACCTGCATGACGCCGACCGGTTCGGAGCGCATCCAGGCGTTGTTTGCCAATGAGCCGCGCATCCAGCACTGCTATTTGCCTTATGACTTGCCGTGCGCTGCAAAACGCTTCCTTGATCGGGTCCGGCCAAAACTGGCGGTGATCATGGAGACGGAATTGTGGCCCAACCACATTCATCAATGTGCCAGGCGCGGGATTCCCGTGGCGCTGGCCAATGCGCGATTGTCCGAACGATCCGCCAGGGGCTACGGCCGCTTCGGTAAATTGACCGGGCCGATGCTCGCCGAGATGAGCCTGTTCGCCGTGCAGACCGAAGCCGAGGCCCAGCGCTTCCGTGATCTGGGCGCTCGATCCGAAACCATCGAAGTCACGGGTTCGATCAAATTCGACCTGACCATCGACCCGCAACTGTTGCAGCGCGCCAGCGAGTTGCGTGGTCAGTGGCAGGCGCAGGAACGCCCGGTGTGGATCGCCGCCAGTACCCATGACGGCGAAGATGAAGTGGTGCTGGCGGCGCATCGTCGGTTACTGGCCAATCACCCTGATGCGTTGCTGATTCTGGTGCCGCGTCACCCGGAGCGATTCAATTCGGTCTACGGGTTGTGCCAGCAGCAAGGGTTTGCCACGGTGCGGCGTTCCAGCGGCGAGCCGGTCACCGCTGCCACGTCGGTGCTGCTCGGCGACACCATGGGCGAACTGCTGTTTCTCTATGCCCTGGCCGACAGTGCATTTGTCGGCGGCAGCCTGGTGCCGAACGGCGGGCATAACCTGCTGGAGCCGGCGGCCCTGGCCAAACCGGTATTGAGCGGTCCGCATCTGTTCAACTTCCTCGAGATCGCCGCGCAGTTACGCAGCGCCGGGGCGTTGCAGGAAGTGGAGGATGCCGAAGGGCTGGCGCTGGCGGTGCAGCGGCTGTTCGAACTGCCGCGGGATGCGCAGCGGATGGCGGAGGCGGGCTTGAAGGTAATGCGCCGCAATCAGGGTGCGTTGCAGCGGTTGCTGGATGGGCTGGGCCGGTTGATCGACCGTTAATGGGTGGGTATCGGCTTGCTGGCGATGGCGTCCTTGAAACCGCTATCGCCAGCAAGCCGGCCCCTACAGGATTTGCGTTCCCCTGAAGGAGCGGCCGCAGGCTGCGATCTTGAACTTTTACTGACCCGGTCTTGCCTTCAACTGCTCAGCCGCAGCCTTGGCCAGATCCGGTGGCAGGAAGTCCTTGTCCGGGTTGTAGTCGGCTTTCAGCCAGCGAGCCAGGTCCTGCAAATCCCCCGGGTTCAACGTACCGGCCTGTTGCTTGAGGCGCAGGTTGTCGAGGATGTAGTCGTAGCGGGTGTTGTTGTAGTCGCGCACCGAGGTGTACAGCTGGCGTTGCGCATCGAGCACGTCGACGATGTTTCGCGTCCCGACCTGATAACCGATTTCGGTCGCTTCCACCGCGCTCTGGTTGGAGATGATCGACTGTTTGCGTGCCTGTACCTGCTCGACATCGGTGTTCACCGCACGATGCAGGTCGCGGGTGTTTTCGACGATTTGCCGGCGCAGGGATTCGCGCTGTTGTTCGGTCTGGTCCAGTTGTGCGTACGACTGACGGACCTGAGAGTTGATCAACCCGCCGCTGTAGATCGGGATGTTCAGTTGCAGGCCGATCGTGGATTGCTCGACATCACCCTTGTACGGCTGGCCAAAGGCGTTGGGGTTGCTGAAACCCAGGGCGTCGTTGTCGCCCTTTTCGTATCGGGCCACGGCGTCGACGGTCGGCGCATGGCCGGCCTTGCGTTGCTTGAGGGTCTGCTCGGCGGCGCTGACGGCGTAGTTGCTGGCCAGCAGATTGAGGTTCTGTCTGGCGGCGGTTTCGACCCATGCCTTGGCATCGTTCGGCACTGGCGGCAGGATCGGCAAGTTATGGGAAATGCCCCAGATGGCGTTGTACTGACGGTTGGTCAGGGTCACCAGGGCTTCGAACGCATCATCCACCTGGCGCTGGGCAACGATGCGGTTGGCGCGTGCGGTGTCGTAGCTGGCCTGTGAGTTCAGCACGTCGGTCTTGTCCGAAAGGCCGACATCGAAGCGTTCGTTGGATTGGTCCAGCTGGCGCTTGAATGCGGCTTCTTCGGCCTTGGTCGAAGCCAGGTTGTCCTGGCTGCGCAACACGTTGAAGTAACTGTCGGCGGTTTGCAGGATCAGGTTTTGCTCGGTCGCCGAGAGTTGCAGGGCGGCCTGTTCGTTGACGTCCTTGGCGGCCTGGAACTGGAACCAGCGATCGGCACGGAACAGCGGCTGCGCCAGGGTGGCCTGGTAGGAGTGGGCATTGCGGTTGGCCGTGGCCGACGGCTGATCGATCGAGGTGCGGACACTGGAAACATCCGCGCCGCCCGACAGATTCGGCAGCAGCCCGGCGCGGGCCTGGGGCACGACTTCTTTCTGGGCGCCATATTGAGCGATGGCAGCCGCAAGGTCGGCGTTGTTGTCCACCGCCTCCTGATAGACGCTGACCAGATCGTTCTTTGTCGACAAGGGCGCTTCTGCTGCCCAGGCCATTCCATTGGACGCACATGACACGGCAACGGCCAGTGAGAGTTTGCGCAGCATAGGCGATCCCTAGTAGAAATATTACACAAGTAATTTGAACGCCAAGGCTAAGGCGCTACAGGTGCAGCGTCAATGCGCAGCTCGGCGTAGCGAGTGTAGTTGTGCATTCGAGCGGCAACAATCCTGCCTGCCCTTGTAATTGCGCCATTCATCATGGTGTTTACAGCGGTGTTGGCGTTCTTTGTCAGTTGTGTCTAGACTGGCCGGGTTCTTGTCGGGGTGCCTTGCTATGAGGCTGAGATCGAATAATTTCGGATCCCGTTGAACCTGATCAGGTTAGCGCCTGCGTAGGGAACAAGATTTCTCGTCACCCGGCGAGTCCTCTTGTGCTTCGTCCGGGATGTTGTTCGACAATCGAACACCCCTCGAGCACTGAGCACAGCACAGCTGGATTTCCCAGCGCACGTGCGTCCATTCGTTTACAGGTTCGCTCCGA
Source organism: Pseudomonas sp. TNT2022 ID1044 (assembly GCF_028656895.1). Taxonomy (NCBI): domain Bacteria; kingdom Pseudomonadati; phylum Pseudomonadota; class Gammaproteobacteria; order Pseudomonadales; family Pseudomonadaceae; genus Pseudomonas; species Pseudomonas sp. TNT2022 ID1044. The sequence continues at coordinate 357,847 of NZ_JAMDHB010000004.1, forward strand.
CAAAAATCCACTGCCTGGATGAGTGTCTGGAGAGCCCGTGATGACTACAAAAGCAAAAATCGCCACCAACCTGAGTGACTCGGCCAAGGTCGATCAGCAGTCGGTGCAGCCGTTTACCCGCTCGCAAAAAATTTACGTCCAGGGCACTCGCCCGGACATTCTCGTGCCGATGCGTGAAATCAGCCTCGATGTGACGCCAACCGACTTCGGCGGCGAGGTCAACGCACCGGTCGTGGTGTATGACACTTCAGGCCCGTACACCGATCCCAACGTCATCATCGACGTGCGCAAAGGCCTGGGCGACGTGCGTTCGCCGTGGATCGAAGCCCGTGGCGACACCGAACGTCTCGCTGGCCTGAGCTCGAATTTCGGCCAGGAACGTCTCGCCGATCCCGAGTTGACCAAACTGCGTTTCGCCCATGTCAACAATCCACGTCGTGCCAAACCAGGCGCCAACGTCAGCCAGATGCACTACGCGCGCCAAGGCATCATCACCGCCGAGATGGAATACGTTGCCATCCGCGAAAACATGAAGCTGGAAGTAGCTCGCGCCGCCGGCCTGCTGGACCAGCAACACGCCGGCCACAGCTTCGGCGCCAGCGTGCCGAAAGTCATTACCCCCGAATTTGTCCGTGACGAAATCGCCCGTGGCCGCGCGATCATTCCGGCCAACATCAACCACACCGAACTGGAACCGATGATCATTGGCCGTAACTTCCTGGTGAAGATCAACGGCAACATCGGCAACAGCGCCCTGGGTTCGTCCATTGAAGAAGAAGTGGCGAAACTGACGTGGGGCATTCGCTGGGGTTCGGACACGGTCATGGACCTGTCCACCGGCAAGCACATCCACGAAACCCGCGAGTGGATCATCCGCAACTCACCGGTGCCGATCGGTACCGTGCCGATTTACCAGGCCCTGGAAAAAGTCGGCGGCGTCGCCGAAGACCTGACCTGGGAGCTGTTCCGCGACACGCTGATCGAGCAGGCGGAGCAGGGCGTCGACTACTTCACCATCCACGCCGGCGTGCTGTTGCGCTATGTGCCGATGACCGCCAAGCGCGTGACCGGCATCGTTTCCCGTGGCGGTTCGATCATGGCCAAGTGGTGCCTGGCGCACCACAAAGAAAACTTCCTCTACACCCATTTCGAAGACATCTGCGAAATCATGAAGGCCTACGACGTCAGCTTCTCGCTGGGCGATGGCCTGCGTCCGGGCTCGATTGCCGATGCCAACGATGAAGCGCAGTTCGGCGAACTGGAGACCCTCGGCGAGCTGACCAAGATTGCCTGGAAGCACGACGTGCAGTGCATGATCGAAGGCCCGGGCCACGTGCCGATGCAGTTGATCAAAGAGAACATGGACAAGCAGCTCGAGTGCTGCGACGAGGCGCCGTTCTACACCCTCGGCCCGCTGACCACCGATATCGCACCGGGCTACGACCACATCACCTCGGGTATCGGGGCGGCGATGATCGGCTGGTTCGGTTGCGCCATGCTCTGCTACGTGACGCCGAAGGAACACTTGGGCTTGCCGAACAAGGATGACGTGAAGACCGGGATCATCACCTACAAGATCGCCGCTCATGCCGCCGACCTTGCGAAGGGGCATCCGGGCGCGCAGATTCGTGACAACGCCTTGAGCAAGGCGCGCTTCGAATTCCGTTGGGAAGACCAGTTCAACCTGGGTCTCGATCCGGACACCGCTCGCTCGTATCACGATGAAACCCTGCCGAAGGATTCGGCCAAGGTCGCGCATTTCTGCTCGATGTGCGGGCCGAAGTTCTGCTCGATGAAAATCACCCAGGAAGTCCGCGAGTATGCGGCCAACCAGCGGATCGAAGCGGTGGACGTGGACGTCGCCCAAGGCATGGCGGAACAGGCTGAGCGCTTCAAACAGGAAGGCAGTCAGCTTTACCAGAAAGTTTGATGCCCACTGCGGGAGCCGGCTTGCTGGCGATGGCGGTGCATCTGATGCACCGCGTCGCCTTTGATCGCTGGCAAGCCAGCTCCTGCAGGACCGCGAAGACCACAACAACAAATGTCCCTCTGAGATAACACCCTTGAGCATTCAACCCAGCACTTACTCACCTGATCTCGCGGTGCCGATCGACAAACGTGTCTTCGGCGGTCGCGATCTGTTTTCCCTGTGGTTCTCCCTCGGCATCGGCCTGATGGTTCTGCAGACCGGTGCACTGCTCGCGCCGGGCCTGGGCCTGTCCGGCTCGTTGCTGGCAATTTTCCTGGGCACGCTGGTCGGCGTTCTGCTGCTGGCGGCGGTCGGCGTGATCGGCAGCGACACCGGCCTGTCATCGATGGCCGCGCTCAAACTCAGCCTCGGTGCCAAAGGCGCGAGCCTGCCGGCGGTGCTGAACCTGCTGCAACTGATCGGTTGGGGTTCGTTCGAAATCATCGTCATGCGCGATGCTGCCAGCCTGTTGGGCGCAAAGGCTTTCAGCGAAGGCAGCCTGATGTCCAATCCGATCCTGTGGACGCTGTTTTTCGGCGCCCTGGCAACCTTGCTCGCGGTCAGCGGGCCGTTGACCTTCGTACGCCAGATCCTGCGTAAGTGGGGCATCTGGCTGCTGTTGGCGGCGTGCATCTGGCTGACCTGGAACCTGTTCGCCAAAGCGGACCTGGCCGCGCTTTGGACGCAGGCCGGCGATGGCTCGATGCCGTTCGCCGTGGGCTTCGACATTGCCATCGCCATGCCGCTGTCGTGGCTGCCGCTGATTGCCGACTACTCGCGTTTCGGCAAGCGGGCGAAAAACGTTTTCGGTGGCACTGCCATCGGTTTCTTCATCGGTAATTTCTGGCTGATGAGCCTGGGCGTGGCTTATACCCTGGCGTTCGCGCCGAGCGGTGAGGTCAATGCCTTGCTGTTGGCGCTGGCCGGTGCCGGCCTGGGGATTCCGCTGCTGCTGATTCTGCTGGACGAATCGGAAAACGCCTTTGCCGATATTCACTCGGCGGCGGTGTCGAGCGGGATTCTGCTGCGCTTGAAAGTCGAGCACCTGGCGTTGGCCATTGGCGTCGTCTGCACCTTGATCGCCTTGCTGGCGCCATTGGCTCAGTACCAGAATTTCCTGCTGCTGATCGGCTCGGTGTTTGCGCCGTTGTTCGGCGTGGTGCTGGTGGATCACTTCATCCTGCGCAAACGCAGCGGCCAGGTGGCGTCAGCCGCCTTGCGCTGGCCGGCGCTGCTCGCCTGGCTGGGCGGGGTCAGCACTTATCATCTGCTGGCCAATCTCTATCCGGATATCGGCGCAACCCTGCCGGCGCTGGTAGTGGCAGGGCTGCTGCAGCTGGTGCTGGGCCGGGCCTTCAGCTACGGCCGGGAAACAGCTCGGGCTTGAGGATGCCGTTCAGGCGAGGGTAGGGGATCTTCAGTTCGACATGGCCCAGCGCGTAAGGCGCGATGCTGCTGGTTTCGTATTTGAGGATCACCCCGCCGTAGGTCAGCGCCACGTTCTGGGTCTTCTGGAACGGCCAGCTCTTGACGAACTCCGGTTCCTGATCGAGCTTGGTGCTGATCAACCAGCTGTTGTGCGCCACCTGCGCGGCTTTCCAGAAGGCGTCTTCCTGTCCCGGCACCAGCATGTCCGACAGCGTCAGTACCTTATGCTGCTGGCGGGAATAGTTGATGAAGCCACGACCCGGCGTGCCATGGGCACCGCCTGTGTCCAGGTAGCTGGACAATTCGATGATCACCAAGCCGTCATGCTGCTCGCGTACTTTCGCTTGCAGGTAGCTGCTGTTGCGCGGACCGGCGGTACGCAAGAACTGCTCGCGGTAAGCCGCCAGCGTCGGCGCCACCGGGGCGTCGGGCGAGGTGCGGGTCATTTGCAGCAGGCGTTTTTCGATGATGCCGTCCAGCGCGGGCTCGGCAGGAAAATGCAGAGTGTCGATGTTTACCAGTGGGCAATCCTGATCCTTGCAACCCGGCTGGAGCTGTTCGGTGGCGTCGCGGGTTGTTTCCAGCGGCGCGCGATAATTGGGCTGGAACAAACTCTGGCAGGCGCCCAGGGTCAGGGCGACGGCGGCCACGGAGGCGATTTTAAAAAGCGACATGGGTGTCCTTCATAAATCAGGGAAAGGCAAAAAGTTACCCGCTTCGACTATCAACGGAGCAGTCAGTTCGCCACTAAGCTAATTAGAGTGGGTTTCGCCCTCACCGTCTATCCCGCTGACGGGAAAGGGGCTGCATCAAACCTCACGGGCGCGTTAGGATGGCGCGAAGTCGAGGTTCCAGGATATGGAGGCTCGTATCGGTTTGAAGTAAGAGGATAGTCATGACGGATTTTGCCAACGCCATTCCGACCGCCGTAGAGATCGTTCGGCGCGAAAAGTGCTTCGAAGGCTTCTACAAGCTTGATCGCGTGCACTTGCGCCACGAATTGTTCGCCGGCGGCATGAGCCGCGAAATCAGCCGTGAACTGTTCGTTCGTCATGATGCGGTGTGCATGCTGCCGTACGATCCACAGCGTGACGAGGTGGTACTGATCGAGCAGTTTCGTGTCGGCGCCATGGGCAAGACCGACAATCCGTGGCTGGTAGAACTGGTTGCCGGTCTGATCGACAAGGATGAACAACCGGAAGAAGTTGCTCACCGCGAAGCGCAGGAGGAAGCTGGGCTTGAAATCAGGGCGCTCTGGCCGATGACCAAATATTTTCCATCGCCGGGCGGCAGCAACGAATTCGTGCATTTGTACCTGGGGCGTTGCGACACCACCGGAGTTGGCGGCCTGCATGGGCTGGAGGAAGAGGCAGAAGATATCCGCGTTACGGTGTGGGCCTTTGAAGATGCCCTGCAAGCCGTACGTGACGGACGTATTGCCAATGCGCCAAGCATCATTGCCTTGCAATGGTTGGCTTTGAACCGCATTGAAGTGAGGGGGTTATGGTCGTAAACAAGCTGCGCGATCGCTATCGGGTGGACCTCGTGGGGCTGCAAGCGTCCTGCGAGGCGAACTACGCGCGCTTGATGCGACTGTTGCCGGACATGCGCAGCGAGCCCGCCGCGCGGCGCATCGCCGTGACCCACGGCGACCAGATGCTCGGCGTGCTGGCGCTGGAGGTGCTGCAGGTCTGTCCTTACACCACCACCCTGCAAGTGCGTCAGGAACACAGCCTGCCGTGGCTGCCGGTGCCGCAACTGGAAGTGCAGGTCTATCATGACGCCTGCATGGCCGAAGTGGTCAGCGCCGAACATGCGCGACGCTTTCGCGGCATCTATCCTTACCCGAATGCCTCGATGCACCAGCCTGACGAAAAGGCCCAGCTGAATATGTTTCTGGGCGAGTGGCTGAGCCATTGCCTGGCATTGGGGCATGAGTACGAAGTGGTACGTTAACTTCCGTCGCAGTTGTGAACTGCGTCAGGTTCACAGGTTTCTTCTTTCGATCGTCCCCCAGCATAATTGCGCCAATCATCCAATCCCGTGATCACGCCCTGGGAGAACACCTTGCCGAGCGTATCCACCTTGAGCTCCGCCGAGCCGGCACTGCTGGTACAAATTTCCGACAGCCATCTGTTCGCCGAGGCGGACAGTACGCTACTGGGCATGAACACCCGCGACAGCCTGCAAAAAGTCATTGAGCTGGTGCAGGCGCAACAGCCGCAGATCGATCTGATCCTGGCCACCGGCGACCTGTCCCAGGACGGCACGCTGGAGTCATATCAGCAATTTCGCGATCTGACCCGACAGCTCGATGCGCCGGCGCGCTGGATTCCTGGCAACCACGACGAACCGCAGAGCATGGCCAAGGCCGCGGTGCAAAGCGCCTTGCTGGAGCCGGTGGTGGATATCGGTAACTGGCGGGTCACGCTGCTGGATTCGGCGGTGCCGGGCTCGGTGCCGGGCTTTCTGCAGGACGACCAATTGCAGTTGCTGGCCCGCGCGCTGAGCGAGGCGCCGGAACGCCATCATCTGGTGTGCTTTCACCATCATCCGGTATCCATTGGTTGTGCGTGGATGGAGCCGATAGGCTTGCGCAATCCCGAAGCGTTTTTTGAAGTGCTCGATCGTTTTCCACAAGTGCGTGCCGTGCTGTGGGGGCATGTGCATCAGGAAATCGATCAATTGCGTAACAACGTGCGTCTGATCGCCTCGCCGTCGACCTGCATTCAGTTCGAGCCAGGCAGCGAGGACTTCAAGGTTGGCGAGCAGGCGCCGGGGTACCGATGGTTGCGGCTGTTGCCGGATGGCCAGCTGGACACCGGGGTAGAGCGCGTGACGGGCTTCGACTTTCAGGTCGATTACGGCTCCGACGGCTACTGAGTTGTTTGTCGTCTCCACATACCGAAGCGCGGCCATCGCGAGCAGGCTCGCTCCCACAGGGATTCGAGGCGTTCACAAATCCCCTGTGTGCAAGCTTGCTCGCGATGGCGTCCGCTCAGGCGACGTGAATTCCACGGATATCCCCCATTCCCCAGTCTCCCTGTAAACTCCGCTTCTTTACCCGACGCGCAGGGAGTTCAAATGTCCGGTTCGATCCTCTATATCCACGGTTTCAACAGTTCGCCGTCGTCAAAGAAGGCGTACCAGTTGATCGACGTGATGGACCGCCTGGGTTTGAGCGAAAAATTGCGCGTACCCGCCCTGCATCACCATCCCCGCGAAGCCATCGGTCAGCTCGAACAGGCGATTGAAGCGCTCGGACGGCCACTGCTGGTCGGCAGCTCACTCGGCGGCTACTATGCGACTCACCTGGCTGAGCGCCATGGCCTGAAAGCCCTGCTGATCAACCCTGCCGTCAGTCCGCACCGGATGTTCGACGGATTCCTGGGGACGCAGAAAAACCTGTATACCGATGAGACCTGGGAATTGACCCTCGACCACGTAACGGCCCTGGCCGAGCTGGAAGTGCCGGCACCTCAGGACCCGCAGCGGTATCAAGTGTGGTTGCAGACGGGTGATGAAACGCTGGACTATCGCCTGGCGCAGCAGTATTACCGGGCCTGTGCCTTGCGTATCCAGGCCGGCGGTGACCATAGTTTCCAGGGTTTTGCCGCACAGCTTCCAGCCATGCTGAGTTTTGCCGGCATTGGCGCCGATTTGTATCAGGCGATAGATTTCACGGCATTGTGAAATCTCGCCCCCTATTTTCAATGAACGACTGACGACGAGACCCCATGGCCACTCCCAGCGCTAGCTCTTATAACGCCGACGCCATCGAAGTCCTCTCGGGCCTCGACCCGGTGCGCAAACGCCCCGGCATGTACACCGACACCAGTCGGCCGAACCACCTCGCCCAGGAAGTCATCGACAACAGTGTCGACGAAGCCTTGGCCGGGCACGCCAAATCGGTGCAGGTCATCCTGCACGCCGATCACTCGCTGGAAGTCAGTGATGACGGCCGTGGCATGCCGGTGGATATTCACCCCGAAGAGGGCGTGTCGGGCGTCGAACTGATCCTCACCAAGCTCCATGCGGGCGGCAAGTTTTCCAACAAGAACTACCAGTTCTCCGGCGGTCTGCACGGGGTGGGTATTTCCGTGGTCAACGCCTTGTCGAACGAAGTCCGCGTGCGTGTAAAGCGTGACGGCAACGAATACCAGATGACCTTCAAGGATGGCTACAAAGCCACCGAGCTGGAAATCGTCGGTACGGTCGGCAAGCGCAACACCGGCACCAGCGTGTTCTTCGCGCCGGACCCGAAGTACTTCGATTCACCAAAATTCTCCATCAGCCGCCTCAAGCACGTGCTCAAGGCCAAGGCCGTTCTGTGCCCGGGGCTGCTGGTCAGTTTTGAGGACAAGGCCACCGGCGAGAAAGTCGAATGGCATTACGAAGACGGCCTGCGTTCCTATCTGGTGGACGCGGTCAGCGAATTCGAGCGCCTGCCGGACGAGCCGTTCTGCGGCAGCCTGGCCGGTAACAAGGAAGCCGTGGATTGGGCGCTGCTGTGGCTGCCGGAAGGTGGCGACGCGGTGCAGGAAAGCTACGTCAACCTGATTCCGACCGCCCAGGGCGGCACACACGTCAACGGTCTGCGCCAGGGCTTGCTCGACGCCATGCGTGAGTTCTGTGAGTTCCGCAGCCTGCTGCCGCGCGGCGTGAAGCTGGCGCCGGAAGACGTTTGGGAACGCATCGCTTTCGTGCTGTCGATGAAAATGCAGGAACCGCAATTCTCCGGCCAGACCAAAGAGCGCCTGTCGTCCCGGGAAGCGGCGGCGTTCGTGTCCGGTGTGGTCAAGGATGCGTTCAGCCTGTGGCTCAATGCCCATCCGGAAACCGGTCTGGCGCTGGCCGAGTTGGCAATCAACAACGCCGGCCGTCGCCTGAAGGCGAGCAAGAAAGTCGAGCGCAAGCGCATCACCCAAGGGCCGGCATTGCCGGGCAAACTGGCCGACTGCGCCGGGCAGGACCCGATGCGTTCCGAACTGTTCCTGGTGGAAGGTGATTCCGCCGGCGGCTCGGCCAAGCAGGCGCGGGACAAAGAGTTCCAGGCGATCCTGCCGTTGCGCGGCAAGATCCTCAACACCTGGGAAGTCGACGGCAGCGAAGTACTGGCCAGTCAGGAAGTGCACAACATTGCCGTGGCCATCGGCGTCGATCCGGGCGCCGCGGACTTGACCCAGTTGCGCTATGGCAAGATCTGCATCCTCGCCGACGCCGACTCCGACGGCCTGCACATCGCAACCTTGCTCTGTGCCTTGTTCGTCCAGCATTTCCGCGCGCTGGTCGATGCCGGTCACGTCTATGTCGCCATGCCGCCGTTGTACCGCATCGACCTGGGCAAAGAGATTTACTACGCCCTCGACGAAGCCGAGCGCGATGGCATTCTCGATCGCCTGGTGGCCGAGAAGAAACGCGGCAAGCCGCAGGTCACGCGATTCAAGGGTCTGGGCGAAATGAACCCGCCGCAGCTGCGCGAAACCACCATGGACCCGAACACCCGGCGCCTGGTGCAACTGACACTGGGCGATGATTTCGAGGCGACCTCGGAAATGATGGACATGTTGCTGGCGAAAAAACGCGCTGGCGACCGCAAGACCTGGCTGGAGTCCAAAGGCAATCTGGCGGAGGTGCTGGGCTGATGCGCTTGGGCTTTGCCCTGGCGTGTGCGTTGCTGCTGACCTCGATGACGGTGTCTGCCGAGCCGACTGCGCAACTGCGTCTGTTGTCCGAGCATGCCGTCGATGGCATGCGCGGCGGCAATCTGTCCGGGCTGGCTCAGTGCGGCAAGGAGTTGTGGACAGTCTCCGACCGCGACGACGATCAGATCTACCGCCTCGATACCCAGGCCAGTGTCTGGCAAGCCGAAGCCGTGGGCATCGGCGTGCCTGAAGTGCCGGACAGCGGGTTGCCCTGGGGGTTGCGTTCACGGGCCTGGGCCGCTTCGTTCGTGCGTGGCGGCAACCTGGATTTCGAAGGTATCACCTGCGACAGTGCCGGCAATCGCTATGTGGTCAGCGAAGCCCATGCAGCGGTATTGCAAGTACCGCCAACCGGTCCCGCGTCCTGGCTGAAGATTTCGCCGCTCATGGTGCGTGAAGCCCGGGCCAGTGGTCTGTTGTTGCGCTTCAATGCGCTGTTCGAAGGCCTGGCGATCAATCCTGAGGGTGATCAGCTGTGGTTGGCCGCCGAGCGTGAGAGTCGCGGCTTGCTGCTGATCAAGCGCAAGCAGTCGGTGTGGGACTGCGAGGGTGGTTGCGTGCTGCTGAGTGAAGCCGGAAAAGAAATGCAGCCAGCACAATTTCCTCATGCCAGAGCGATGCCCCGGGATTTTGCCGATCTGTCATTGTTCAACGGCAAGCTGTTCACCCTGGAGCGCAATGCGTTCGAAATCTGCCGCCGGGATGCGCAGACCGCCAAGGTTGAGCGTTGCTGGTCGTTTGCTGATGAAGCCTTGCAGGAAAACCGCCGTTATCCACAGGACTATGGCCTCGCAGAGGCGCTGGTCGTGGATGCTGACGGTGCCTGGATCGGTATCGACAACAACACCGGTGCGCGCGCCGATGGAGAAGTTCGTCCGATCGTGTGGCGCTTTGCCGCGCCTGACGGTGGCTGGAGCGCCAAGCCGTGAGTCAGCAAACCCCGGGCAAGCGCGCCGGTCGGGTGTTGATGGTGCTGGCCTGGTGCGCGGCGCTGTTTCTGGCAACGCGGTTTTTCGGCCAATGGGAAGAGCGTCAGCAAAACCCGAATGTTGTCGTGAGCTCGGAACAGGGCGACGGTTTTATCGAGGTGAAACTGGCCAGCAATGCCCAGGGGCATTTCGTCGCCAGCGGTCATATCAACGGGCAGCCGGTGGATTTCATGCTCGACACCGGGGCGACCGATGTGGCGATTCCGGCCGATCTGGCCAGGCGATTGAAGCTCGAACAAGGTTTCGGTGTGACCCTGAGCACGGCCAATGGCCTGAGCCAGGGCTATCGCACCCGTATTGAACGCCTGCAACTGGGCGACATCATGCTGCGGGATGTCCGCGCACTGGTGGCGCCCGGCCTGCATGGCGACCAGGTGCTGCTCGGCATGAGCGCACTGAACAAACTTGAATTTACCCAGCGCGGTGGCACCATGCTGCTGCGCCAGACAACGAACCGATGAGGCCCGCATGAGCGACATCCTTGCAGACAGCTTAGATGGCGTAGAACGCCGATCGCTGGCTGACTTCACCGAAAATGCCTACCTCAACTACTCCATGTACGTGATCATGGACCGTGCCTTGCCGCATATCGGCGACGGCCTGAAGCCCGTGCAGCGGCGCATCATCTACGCCATGAGCGAGTTGGGGCTGGACGCCGATTCCAAGCACAAGAAATCGGCGCGTACCGTCGGTGACGTGCTCGGCAAGTTCCACCCCCACGGTGATTCGGCCTGCTACGAAGCCATGGTGCTGATGGCCCAGCCGTTCAGCTACCGTTACACGCTGGTCGACGGCCAGGGCAACTGGGGTGCGCCGGATGATCCCAAATCCTTCGCCGCCATGCGATACACCGAGGCACGGCTGTCGCGCTATTCCGAAGTGCTGCTCAGCGAACTGGGCCAGGGCACGGCGGACTGGGGGCCTAACTTCGACGGCACCCTCGACGAACCGCTGGTGCTGCCGGCACGATTGCCGAATATCCTGCTCAATGGCACCACCGGCATCGCCGTGGGCATGGCCACCGACGTGCCGCCGCACAACCTGCGCGAAGTCGCATCGGCGTGCGTGCGTTTGCTCGACGAGCCAAAAGCTACGGTCGAACAGCTCTGTGAACACATCCAGGGCCCGGATTACCCGACCGAAGCGGAAATCATCACCCCGCGCGCCGACCTGCTGAAAATCTACGAAACCGGCAAGGGCTCGGTGCGCATGCGCGCTGTGTACCACATCGAAGACGGCGACATCATCGTCACCGCGCTGCCGCATCAGGTTTCAGGCGCCAAGGTGCTGGAACAGATCGCGGCCATGATGCAGGCCAAGCCGTCCAAGGCCCCGCAAATCGCCGACCTGCGCGACGAATCCGACCACGAGAACCCGTGCCGGATCGTGATCATTCCGGGGGCGCGGAAAAACTTCGACCACGATGCGCTGATGCAGCATCTGTTCGCCAGCACCGAGCTGGAGTCGAGCTACCGGGTCAACGTCAACATCATTGGCCTGGATGGCAAACCGCAGCTGAAAAACCTGCGCGCCTTGCTGGTCGAGTGGCTGGAGTTCCGGGTGCAGACCGTTCGTCGTCGTCTGCAATTCCGCCTCGATAAAGTCGAACGTCGCCTGCACCTGTTGGACGGCTTGCTGATTGCCTACCTCAACCTGGATGAAGTGATCCATATCATCCGCACCGAGGAGCATCCAAAAGCCGCGCTGATCGAGCGTTTCGCCCTGAGCGAAATCCAGGCCGACTACATCCTCGACACCCGTCTGCGTCAGTTGGCGCGACTGGAAGAAATGAAGCTGCGCGCCGAGCAGGATGAACTGCTCAAGGAACAAGCCAAGCTGCAAGCCTTGTTGAGCAGCGAAGCCAAGCTGAAGAAGCTGGTGCGTTCCGAGCTGATCAAGGACGCTGAAACCTATGGCGATGACCGCCGGTCGCCAATCGTCGAGCGGGCTGAAGCCAAGGCCCTGACCGAACACGATCTGCTGCCGAACGAGAAAGTGACAGTCGTGCTGTCGGAAAAAGGCTGGATTCGCTCGGCCAAAGGCCACGACATCGACGCTACGGGGCTTTCCTATAAGGCCGGTGACGGCTTCAAGGCCTTGGCCGCCGGGCGTTCCAACCAGTTTGCGGTGTTCATCGACTCCACCGGTCGCAGCTATTCGGTGGCCGCGCATACGTTGCCATCGGCCCGTGGCCAGGGCGAACCGCTGACCGGTCGTCTGACACCACCGCCGGGTGCAAGCTTCGAATGCGTGCTGATGCCGGAAGATGACGCGCTCTACGTGATCGCCTCCGACGCCGGTTACGGTTTCGTGGTCAAGGGCGAAGACCTGCAGGCCAAGAACAAGGCGGGCAAGGCGCTGTTGAGCCTGCCGAACAACGCCAAGGTCATCCTGCCGCGGCCTGTCGCCGATCGTGAACACAACTGGTTGGCGTCGGTGACCACCGAAGGTCGCCTGCTGATCTTCAAGATCAGCGATCTGCCACAATTAGGTAAGGGCAAAGGCAACAAGATCATCGGTATTTCCGGTGAGCGTGTGGCCAGTCGCGAAGAATATGTCACGGACATCGCCGTTATCCCGGAAGGCGCAACCTTGGTGTTGCAGGCCGGAAAACGTACCTTGTCACTGAAAGCGGACGACCTCGAACACTACAAGGGTGAGCGTGGGCGCCGTGGTAACAAACTGCCACGTGGCTTCCAGAGGGTAGATGCGCTGCTCGTCGAAAACCTCAATTAGGCGTGCTAGAGGCGTCGATCTACGATTTAACGCGTAGATCGACGCTTTCGCGCTGGAGTCGGAACGCATATTCACGGATGATATGGCCTTTCAAGCGCCGGCGTGGCCGAGCGTTCTTCATATTTATTGAGTATTTTCACTGTGGTTAGCCTTGTGGCAATCACCTGGATGGGACGATGACTGCTCTGCGCCTTCCTTTTATTCTGATGCTCGCCGGCGTTCTTGGCCTGGCGGGTTGCAGCGTTCACCAGCCGGTGTCGCTGTATCAACTGGACAGCGGAAGTCCGGTTTCGCCTGCGCAAAGCGCGGGCATGGCGGTGTTGCTGGGCCCGGTGACCGTTGCCGACTATCTGCAACGCGAAACCCTGCTGCAGCGTCAACCCGATGGCAGCCTGCAAGCCGCGACCGACGGTCGTTGGGCTGGCAGCCTGTCTTCCGATATCGATCAGCTGTTGCTGCGTCAGGTCGCCGGTCATCTGGACAGCCAGCGCGTGGTGTTGGCACCGGCAACCGTGGGCTTCACCCCGGACGTTCAAGTGCTGCTGACCATTACTCGCCTGGATTCGGGTGAGAAGCAGCCGGCGATCCTTGATGCGCAATGGCGCCTGATCGACCGTCGTGGGCAAGTGCGCGACAACCGCATCATTCATTTGCAAGAGCTGCACGCCGGCACCACGGCGGCGCAGGTTCAGGCTCAGGGTGTGTTGTTGCAGAAGCTGGCCGAACAGCTATCTGTTGCGCTCAAGCCGCTGGCCAATCAGCCTCCGATTGCCGAAGCACCAAAGAAAGGGTCGTCCAAGCCTGTGGCGCCTGCGGCGGAGCAAGAAAAACAGCCGAAGATCCCAATGGCTGCACCGATTCGTACCGATATGGAAGTGTTCCGCTTCTAAGTCTGGATCGAGTCAAACCAAAGCCCGCCTTGTGCGGGCTTTGTTGTTTCTGCGGATTGGAGACTTCCAGTGCGGCTGATGGCCTCATCGCTGGCAAGCCAGCTCCCACAAAAGTATCTGTTGATCGCAGATTGTGTGTACGACATCAATCACTGTGGGATCTGTTGATCGCAGATTGTGTGTACGACATCAACCACTGTAGGAGCTGGCTTGCCAGCGATAGCGGCAGTACAGGCAACAAAAAACCCGCAGACGAGTGATCGTCTGCGGGCTTCTTCGCAACCGGGCTTAAGGCTTACGCCCGGCGCTCATGCATCCGCGCCAGTTGCCGTTCCAGCATCGACGGATAAGGCTCCATCAGCCGCTCCACACAGCAAGCGCCTTCAGGGCTGGCGATCGGGCGGATTCGCGCACGTTGGCGGATCAGCGCGTCGTCACTGATCTTGCGCTCCACCAGCAGCAGGTTGCGGCTGTGTTGCGACAGGGCCAGGGCGTCCTGGGCGGAATCGGTCAGCAGCAGGTCGATCTGGCTCAGGCCGAACAAATCGTCGCCCAGGGTCAGGCCCAGCTGCAATTGCAGGGTGATGCCGCTGTCGGCGACTTCGATCTGCAACTGATGACCGAGTGCGCGCAGCAACTCGCCGCAGCAAATGGCATTGGTCAGATAGTCGTCGCCGCTGTCTTCGGTGTGGAACAGCATCAGCGTACTGCCGTCGTTCAACGTGTGCAGTTCGCTTTGGTACAGCGAAGCCGCCTGATCGAGGCAGTCGCGGTAGCGTTTGAGCAGTTCTTCCAGGCGGGTGCGCGGCAAGCGACGCAATTGCTCCTGGGAGCCCAGCTGCACGGCCAGAACGGCGCTGTGCTGCGGCACGTTCGAGGGAGCAGGGCGGGCTAATGGTTTTGCGGTGCTGTCCGAGTCATCGAGCAAATCGGCAAACGCATCGTCGTCATCGTCTTCGACAGTGCTGACAACGCGTCGTGGCGCTGCCTTCATCGCTGCCATCGGGCGGCTTTCATCGAAGCTTGGATCGCGCAGGTTGCGCACTTCGAACTCGGGTTCGGCATCGTCGTAATCGCTGTCGTCGAGCTCCGGCTCCGGCACGGGTTCCGGCTCGGCCGGTTCTGGTGCGAAGTTGGCGTGCAGTTGACGCGCCAGATCACCAATCTCGTCCTGACGTTCGGTGGCCGGAGTGTATTCGTCGATATTGCGCAGCCACACGCGCAGTTGCAGGAGCGGTGTGGAGATGTGCCGGCCCAGACGCAGGCTCAAGGCCAGGGACAAGGCCAGCAGGATCGCGCTCAGGATGCCCATGCTTTGCAGGCTGATGGTCATCGGTTGCTGGAACTGATCCATGTCCAGGCTGATGCGCAGCTGCCCGGCAGTCACGTCCTGGAAGGTGATCTTGCTCTGGTACATCCCCTCGGCTTCGCCCAACAGGCCGTGCTTGGGACGCTGACCGGCTTCGGCGAGGGTACGGTTATCCACGCTATAGATGGCGGCGTGGGCCACCAGCTTGTTCTTGGTCAGGTTGTTGAGCAGCACGTTGAGGCTGAGGATGTCGTTTGACACCAGCAGTTCGGTGGCCGAGGTGGCGGTCTGCGTGGTCAGGCTTTCGCCGAGCGCATCTGCCTGCTCGTGCATGGCCTGCTTGAACTGCAAGCCCATCACACAGGCGTAGATCACCAGGGCCAGTGCGACCAGGATCACGTTATGGCTGGCAATGCGCAATGCAATCGGTACACGGCGGTGACGCAGTGCCCGGAAGATCAGCAGGAAGAAGTTATCGGTTTTTACTGGCGTGGGCCGGTTCACTTGAGCTCGGCTCTTTGTCCGTGAAGTTGACGCGCAGTATAGCGACAGGCCCTAGACCGTCAAAGCGCTCACGGTGCCCGATGGTCACTGAAAGTGGGTAGAATGCGGTTTTTTTCCACCTGCGGGGGTGCGCCTTGCGCGAAATCGTCCTGATAAACATCACGGGAGTCGACCGTCCGGGTCTGACTGCGGCCATTACCGGCGTTCTGGCCCAGGGTGGTGTGAACATTCTCGACATCGGTCAGGCGGTGATCCACGACACGCTGTCGTTTGGCATCCTGGTTGAAATTCCCGACACCGAGCAAGGCAAGTCCGTGCTCAAGGACATCCTGTTCAAGGGTTACGAGCTCGATCAACAGGTGCGTTTCACGCCGGTTTCCGAAGAGGATTACCAGCAGTGGGTCGGCAACCAGGGCAAAAAGCGCCACATCGTGACGCTGCTGACCCGCAAGGTAACCGCCGGGCAATTGCAGGCCGTGAGTTCGATCACCGCCAAATATGGCCTGAACATCGATCACATTGATCGCCTGTCCGGGCGCATGCCGCTGGATACCCCGGCTGATAAAGGCAAGGGTTGCATCGAGTTTTCCGTGCGTGGCGAAGCGGCCGATCCGCAGGCGCTGCGGGCTGAATTCCTCAGCGTCGCCCAGGAACTGAACGTCGACATCGCCTTCCAGGAAGACTCGCTGTTCCGCCGTAACCGTCGTCTGGCGGTGTTCGACATGGATTCGACCCTGATCGAAGCCGAGGTGATCGACGAACTGGCCAAGGCCGCCGGCGTGGGTGACAAGGTTTCGGAAATCACCGAGCGGGCGATGGCCGGTGAACTGGATTTCCGCGCCAGCTTCAAAGAGCGCCTGGCGTTGCTCAAAGGCCTGGATGTCGGCGTGCTGGACTCCATCGGCGCTTCGCTGCGTTTGACCGAAGGTGCTGAAACCCTGTTCGCCGAACTCAAGCGCCTGGGGTACAAGACCGCCATTCTGTCGGGCGGCTTTACCTACTTCGCCAAGCAATTGCAGGCCAGGCTCGGTATCGATTACGTGTTCGCCAACGAACTGGAAGTGGTCGACGGCAAGGTGACTGGCGTGGCGGTCGAGCCGATTGTCGACGCGCAGCGCAAAGCGGATCTGCTGAAAGAGCTGGCACACAAGGAAGGTTTGCGTCTGGAGCAGACCATTGCGGTCGGCGACGGCGCGAATGACTTGCCGATGCTGGCGATTGCCGGGTTGGGCGTGGCGTTCCGTGCCAAGCCGCTGGTCAAGCAGTCGGCCAAGCAAGCGATCTCCACCCTGGGACTGGATGGTGTGCTGTATCTGCTGGGCTTCCGCGATCGCGACGGTCAGCTCTAACAGCACCGCAAAACCACTGTAGGAGCTGGCTTGCCAGCGATGGGGCCCTCAGGGATGCCATCGCCAGCAAGCCGGCTCCTACAGGTTTGAGTACAACAAAGAATTTATGCCTTTGGCAGGCCCATACCCTGGCCCATTTGCACGGCCACGCCGGCAGTCATGTCTTCAGCCCATTTCACCTGATCAGGTCCGAACAGCACGACAGCGGTCGAACCCAGCTTGAAGCGACCCAGCTCCGCACCTTTTTCCAGGTGGATCGGCGCACGTGCGGCTTCGTCGTAGCGGAAGGTTTTCAGCTCGCGTTTCGGCGGCGTAACCAGGCCGGCCCATACGGTTTCGATCGACGCAACGATCATCGCGCCCACCAGAACCACGGCCATCGGCCCGCGCTCGGTGTCGAAAATGCACGCTACACGCTCGTTGCGGGCGAACAGTTCCGGTACGTTTTCAGCGGTGGACTGGTTCACCGAAAACAGGCGACCCGGGATGTAGACCATTTCGCGCAGGGTGCCGGCCAGCGGCATGTGCACACGGTGGTAGTCTTTCGGCGACAGGTAAATAGTCGCGAAATCACCGCCCATGAACGGCGCAGCATTGGCCGCGTCGCCACCCAGCAGTTCCAGCACGCTGAAACTGTGGCCCTTGGCCTGGAACACGCGACCGTGTTCGATCGGGCCGAGTTGGCTGATCGCGCCGTCGGCCGGGCTGAGGATCGCACCCGGAGTTTCATCGAGCGGGCGGGCGCCGTCTTTCAAGGCGCGGGTGAAGAAATCGTTGAAATGCTCATAGGCGGTCAGGTCTTCGACCAGTGCCTGGGACATGTCCACCTGATAGCGCTTGGCGAACCAGGCGGTAAAGGCATTCTTGAACCAGCGAACGCGGCATTCGGCGATGCAGCCGGCCAGTCGCGAGAGCAAGTGATGGGGCAGCAGGTACTGGCTGAGGATAAACAAACGCTCTTTCATTGGGTGTCCTTAAAAACCTTAAAGCTCGACAGGCGTGTCAGGGTGATTGCCCCATTCGCCCCAGGAACCGGCGTAGCCTTTGACCCGCGGATAACCGAGGGACTTGGCCACCAGATAAGTGAAGCCCGACCGGTGATGGGTCTGGCAGTGGGTAATGATTTCTTTGTCCGGCGTGATGCCGAGTTTTTCGAGGATCTGCGGCATGTCAGTGCGAATACGCAACTGGCGCGCCTGATCCATGCCCGCCGTCCATTCGAAGTTGACCGCGCCGGGGATATGCCCGGCCTTGGCCGCGAGCACTTTCTCACCGGAATACTCCAGCGGTCCGCGGGCATCCCAGATTGCCAGGTCAGCGGCGCCGAGACGGCTTTGCAGGTACTCGCGAGTAGCGGTGGGTTCGTCGTGCAACCTCAGGGCAACCGGGCCGCCCACGGCTGGCGGGATCTGGATCGACATCGGCAGGCCTTCAGCCAGCCAGGCCGGCAGGCCGCCGTCTATATAGTGGTACTTGCGGTGGCCGATGACATCCAGCAGCCAGATAAAGCGACCGGCCCAACCGCCGCCTTCGTCGTCATACACCACGTAGATCGCGTCGGGGTTATGGCCCAGTTCACCGAACAACGCTTCCAGCGCCGCTTGCGGCGGCATCAGGCCCGGCGCAGGTGCCTGACCGAGTTGCGTGCGCTTGGGGTCGACAAACCGCGCACCGGGAATGTGCCCTTCGGTGTAGCGGGCGCTGCTGGTCAGGTCCACCAGAATCAGTTCGCGGGCGTCGAGGCGAGGGAGCAAGTCGCTCGGCTCGATCACCAGCGGCAAGCCAGAGAAGTCAGACATGTGAGGTCTCCAGGGCACAAAAAGGGAAGATTGTAACGCAGCCTTACTGGCCGCGGTGGCTAAAGCTGTGCAGGGCTTTCTCGATGCATTGCGCGGTTTTGCCAAAGGCTTGCACGGTAATTTCCGAAAAGGGTCCGCCGCCCTGATCCGCCACGACAATCATGATCACCCGGCCATTGTTGACCAGTGAGCGCAGCATCAGGTGTTCGCCGCTGAACTGTGAGCGCAGGCTGTTGGGCAACAGGGCGGAAAATTGTGCGTTGTTGTCGGGTGTCAGGCGCACCTGAGCCTGTTGCGTGAGCAGTCGTTGCAGAACGCTGCTCTGACTGACCACGAAATTCAGCCCGGCCACTTCTTTCGGCAACCCGGCGGTCTGGTGCACCCGCAGGTTGGCGTGGGTGCGATCGGCCATCAGGATCATGACCCGGCGCATGCCGCACGCGACCAGCGCGTCACGGGCCGAGGTAGTCAGGTGCATGGCGTTGGTGAAGCGACTTGGCTCGACCAGCAGTTCGGCACATTGCCGGCGCCACTGGGCCAGGTCTTCAGCGGTTGGCGCCGGGGCCGGAAGCAGTCCGGCGTGAACGCGGTTCGTGCCCCACGGCCAGAGCAACGCAACGGCAGGGTGCCAGAGGTCGGGCATGGCGTGATGGCGGGCACTGTTGGCGGCCTGCTGGTGCAATTGTTGTTGCACCTCATCCATGGGTATTTGCAGGTAGAGGCTGGTGAGGTACTGCCAGCGCTCGCTGTGCGGGCTGTCCCAGGCCTGTTGCGCCGAGAGCGCCAGCCCGTTGGCCAGCAGCACCGTGTTGGCCGGCTGGTTGAGCCAGCGGCGCAAGGTCGGATCGTCATCGAGGCGATTTTGCTGGCGCAACGGATGCTCGCTGTCGCGGGCAATGCGCAGGACTTTGACCAGTTCCCGCTGCTCGGTGAGTAACAGTTTATAGCCTTGCTGCACCCAGATCGGCAGGCGCCAGGCATCCACGAGGGCCAGGCCGATTTCCAGCAGCCGTGCGCCAAACAACTGCTTTTCGACGTTGCGCGCCGACTCACCTTTATGGATGACCCGCAGTTCCCACTCTTCGAGCAGTTGCGGGTGGGTCAGTGCCAGCGGCCAAAGCGGCGACAGAAACAGCAGGCTGCCCCAATGAATGTCCTGCCACAGGCGTGCGAGGCGGCTGGCGAAAAAACCGTTGGCCTGTTGCGTCGCGTGCTGGCTGATCATCTGCAGTTGACGCAGCGCCTTGGGAATCTCGGCCATGGGCTTGGCGGGCAAGCGCTCGAGCAATGCTTCGGTGCGTTTCAAACCGAGGCGATTGATCGCCACCTCCAGGTTTTCCGCCGGCTCGGTCATGCTGCCGTGGGTGTGGCGGTTGGCTTCGCGGATCACGCTCAAGGCCAGGGCCGGGCTGTCCTGCATCAAGTCGGCGATGTCACGCAGGGAGCTGCGATTGTCACGCAGCGCCCGGCAGACACGGTCGTGACTGGCCTGCGGAACCGGCAGGCGCACGCCATCCAGAAGCTTGACCCAGCCTTGGAGAGTGGTTGGTTTTGCGGTCGGGACGTTCGTTTCGTTAACCATGTCTGGAGGCGATCATCGTCTGCATTACCTACGCCCGGAATGGGTCAAATTGGCTTTTCGCCTGAACTGGCTATAGTCTGGCGCAGTTTTGCCGATAAGTAGAAGAAGAGATTTTTTAACTTCCGAATATGACCTTGAACCCGACTCAGTAAGTGCTCTCCTACCTATGGCTAAAATAATCGGCATCATCGTCGTATTCGCGAGCGTGCTCGGCGGATACGTGCTCTCCCACGGCAAAATTGCCGCCCTGATCCAGCCTTTCGAAGTGCTGATCATCGGTGGTGCGGCCCTCGGTGCATTCCTGCAGGCCAACCCCGGCTACATGACCATGCACGTGCTCAAGAAGTCCCTGAGCATGTTCGGTTCGCGTTTCACCCACGGCTTCTACCTTGAAGTGCTCGGTCTGATTTACGAGATCCTCAACAAAAGTCGTCGCGAAGGCATGATGGCCATCGAAGGCGACATCGAAGATGCCGCCGCGAGCCCGATCTTCGCCAAGTACCCGACGGTCCTCAAAGACGAGCGCATGACCGCGTTCGTCTGCGATTACCTGCGCATCATGTCCTCCGGCAACATGGCTCCCCACGAGCTGGAAGGCCTGTTCGACATGGAACTGTACAGCCTCAAGGAAGACCTCGAGCACCCGTCCCACGCGGTGAACGGCATCGCCGACGGCATGCCCGGTTTCGGTATCGTCGCGGCGGTACTGGGTATCGTGGTGACCATGGCTTCCCTGGGCGAAGGCGACCAGGCGTCCATCGGCCTGCACGTGGGGGCGGCACTGGTGGGTACCTTCTTCGGTATTCTGGCTGCCTACGGTTTCTTCGGCCCGCTGGCCCATTCCCTGGCCCACGATGCCAAGGAAGAACTGAACGTCTACGAAGCCATCAAGGCTTCGCTGGTCGCTTCGGCTTCCGGCATGCCGCCATCGCTGGCCGTGGAGTTCGGGCGCAAGGTTCTTTACCCGGCGCACCGTCCTAGCTTCGCCGAGCTGGAACAAGCGGTTCGCGGTCGTTAAGTTATGGAAAATAACCAGCCGATAATCATCAAGCGCGTCAAGCGCATCGCCGGTGGGCATCACGGGGGCGCCTGGAAAATCGCCTTCGCCGACTTCGCCACGGCGATGATGGCGTTCTTCCTGGTGTTGTGGCTGCTGTCCACGGCAACGCCAGAACAGAAGATCGCCATCGCCGGTTACTTCAAGGATCCGATCGGCTTCTCCGAAAGCGGTACGCCGTACATCATCGACCTGGGCGGTACGCCGACCCTGGCGCCGGAAAACACCCTCAACCCCGAGGTGAAGTCCCAGCCGCAGCCGGACAAGGTGACGGTCGATGTCGAACAGGTCGAAGGCATGGCCGAAATGGTCGAGAAGGAACGCCTGGAACTGTTGCTGCAAGAACTGCAGAACAAGGTCGAAGAGAACCCGCAGCTGCAGAAATTCAAAGACCAGATCATGTTCGAGATCACCCCGGACGGCTTGCGCATCCAGATCGTGGACGCGGAAAACCGGCCGATGTTTGACTCGGGTTCTGCGCGGCTGAAGTCGTATTTCGAAGACATCCTGCTGGCCATGGCTGACACCATCAAAGCGGTGCCGAACAAGATCAGCATCAGCGGCCACACCGACGCCAAGCCGTACACCGGGCAGGGCGATTTCGGTAACTGGGAACTCTCGGCCAACCGTGCCAACGCCGCTCGTCGAGCCTTGGTGGCGGGCAGCTATCCGGATGCTCAAGTGGCGCGGGTGGTCGGTTATGCCTCGTCGGCCCTGTTCGACCGCGAGCACCCGTTCAACCCGGTCAACCGTCGCATCGACATCGTGGTGCTGACCAAGAAAGCCCAGCGTGCCATTGAGGGTTCGCAAGGTGCGGAGTCTGCTCCTGATGCACCGCAGGGTTCGGCCGCGCCAAGCGCCACACCGGCTGCACCGGTCGACCCGAATGCGCTGCCGGCGGACAAGGAACCGCTACCGGCCCACGAACTTCGCGAGCGCCTGAACCTGTTTGATGATCCTGCGCCGAAACCGGCTGAAGCGCCCAAACCGTGATGTCGAGTCCTGAACAGGTCTACGCCTGTTTCAGGACTCGCCCCCAGTACCCACGTATCTAGCGTCGCCCCCCCTCAAACTTTCAGAGCCACCCAGTCGATCGCGATTGTGCGGACAAATCTGCATCTAAAAAAGGAAGCCTCCTACATACAAGCTGTTTCATAAGCGACTTAATTGCCATCTTCGGGTTTCGCCAGGCGCATGGATGTGCAGGTCCTGGGATGACCACGGTTGCTTATGCCGCAGGAAGCTTGTTAATGGAACTAACAAAAATATTTTCGCCACAGAACCGGCGTTTGATCAAATTCACCTCCCCGATCGCAAGCCAGCAGGAGCTGCTGCTCGAGCGATTTTCCGGCTCGGAGGGTTTGTCGACGTTATTCAGTTTCGAGTTGTCACTGATCAGTCAGGATGCTCGCCTGGAACTCAAGTCACTGATAGGGCAACCGGCGTCACTCGACATTGAATTGGCGAGCGGCGAGTCGCGTTACATTCACGGTTTTATCAGCCGATTCAGCTTGCAGAAAAGTGACGGCGGCCTGGCCTGCTATTCGGCCACCTTGAGCCCCTGGCTGTGGATGCTGTCGCGTCGTTTCGATTCGCGGATCTTTCAAGACCAGACGAGCGAAGACATCCTGCGCACGGTGTTCGCCCACTATGGCGTGCTGCCCACGTTTGATTTCCGACTGGAACAGCCGCTCAAGCGCCACAGCTACATCACGCAATACCGTGAGAGCGATCTGGATTTCGTCTTGCGCCTGCTGGAGCATGAAGGGCTGTTCTTCTATTTCGCTCATACGAAGGAAGAACACCGCCTGATCATCTGCGACCACTCCCGCCACCTTGAGCCGTTGATACAACAACCGCGGATCCGCTACCACAGCGCGTCTGTCACCGAGACCGCCGACTCGATCACCCGATGGAGCAGCCATCGGGTTTTGCAGTCCGGCAGGATGGCCATCCAGACATTCGATTACCGGCAACCGCGCAATCCACTGCCGGTCGGCATGCCCAGCCTCAACGCCCAAGGCGATGTCCCCGCCTACGAGATCTACGACTTTCCCGGTCATTACAGCCACGGTACACCCGCAGATGGCGAAGCGCTGGTGCGGCATCGACTTGAAGCCCTGGAGGTACAGGGCAAGACGTTCGAGGGTGCCAGCAACTGTCGCGCCATGCTGCCGGGTTACACCTTCGAACTGACTCAGCACTTCGATCACGATCGTGATCCCGTGGATGATCGCCAGTTCCTCCTGCTCAAGGTTGAGCACCAAGGCCAAAACAATTACCTGACGGACCAACCGGCGAACTACGACAACCGTTTCACCTGCATCCGCCGCAAAATTGCCTTTCGCCCGCCGATCATGACCCCGCGCCCGACGATTGCCGGAGCGCTCACCGCCATTGTCGTCGGCCCGGAAGGTGAGGACGTTTTTACCGACGAGATGGCGCGCGTACAAGTGCGCTTCCATTGGCAGCGTGAGCAGGATCCAGCCCAGGCGACGACCTGGCTAAGGGTCGCCATGCCCAGTGCTGGCGCCGGCTTCGGCCATCAGTTTTTGCCGCGCATCGGCCAGGAAGTACTGGTGACGTTCCTCGGTGGTGACATCGACCGGCCCCTTGTCACTTCAGTGCTCTACAACGCCGATCATTTCCCCCCGCGTTTCAGTAACGCGACGGGGTTGCCGGGCAATCGAACATTGTCGGGGATCCAGACCCAGGAGCATCAAGGCAAAGGCTTCAACGAGCTGCTCTTCGACGATACGCCCGGCGCGCTGCGCGCTCGGCTGGCCACGACCCATCAGGCCACGGCGCTGAACCTGGGCAAGCTCGTCACGCCGCGAACCGATGGTCAGGCTCAGGCACGCGGTCAGGGGGCCGAGTTGCGTAGCGATGCGGCGATTGCCCTGCGGGCAGCCCAAGGGCTGTTGTTGACCACCTACGCTCGCCAGGGTGCGCAAGGTTCACAACTGGACCGCGAAGAGCTGCTCAAGTTGTTGAGTGAGTGTGGCGAGCTGTTCCAGTCCCTCGGCCAGACCGCCGCTGCCCGAGGCAGCCGGCATGTCGATGCCCAGGGCATCGAAGTGTTGCGCCAGTCGTTGAGTCAATGGCCTGCACCGACCAGCAATAGTCCGGGGGAACCGGTGGTCGCGGTAGCGTCTGAGGCGGGCATCGTCAGCGCCACGCCGCGTTCACAACTGCATTACGCCGGCGAGAACCACGACACCACGGCGCAGGATCACTTGCAGTTGAGCAGCGGCGCGGCCATGCGCCTGCAAGCCGGTAAAGGGATCAGCGCCTTCGCCCAGGATGAGGGCATCAGCGCCATCGCCAATCGCGGCAAGGTGCTGGTACAGGCCCAGGACGACGACATGGTGCACAACGCGCAAAAGAACCTGCACCTGTCAGCAGCCGAAGGCGAAGTGCTCATCACCGCCCCCACCATCCGCCTGGTGGCCGATGACGGCAGCTACATCAGGATCGGCGGCGGGGTCGAAATCGGTACGCAGGGCAAGGCCATTGTGCATGCCGGCGAGCATGACTGGGTGGGGCCGAAAACTGACAGTGCGGCCATTCCTGTGGTCGGGCGGGAC